>DAIOGH010000059.1:0-2792 GCA_036745335.1 Paracoccaceae bacterium | reverse complement strand
AAATCCCAACCCAAGGGAATCCCCCCCGATTCACTCAAGCATCATCCCGCTCTAGCGCCGCGACAGCCTCGTCATGCGCCTTCGGCTGTTCCTCGGGGTGCCGCGAAGAGCGGTCGAAGACCTGCGATGAGCGGGCCTACAGACCGCGCTTTTCCTTTTCGCGGGTGATCGAGAACATCGCCTCGCCCATCGAGCCGCCCTTTTTCATCTCGCCCAGGATCACCGTGGTCTGGCTGCCCAGATCGTCGGTGATCACCCATTGCCGCAATTCGACCGGATCAGCCGAGAAGACCAGCTCGATCGTGCCGTATTCGGGGTTTTCGGGGTCCTGCGCCTTGACCCGCGTCGTCGTGGCATCGGCGGTATGGCCTACGACCATCTTCGCCTTGCCAAGGTTGACGTTGGCAGCAAGGATCAGGTTCAGCGGCGTGCGCTTCAGCGGATATTGTTCCGGCGGAACATTCGACTTGCCGTCGAAAATGGCGACCTGCTGGCCACCGGCCAGAACCAGCGCCTTGTCGGGCGGGTTGTATTCGAACCGCACCCGGCCCGGCCGCTTGATGAAGATGCGGCCGGTGGACACCGTGCCATCGGAATTCACCTGGGTGAAGTCGGCCTCGACCGTGGTCAGGCCGTTCAGGTATTTCGACAGGGTGCCCAGAGACAGCTTTTCGGCCTGGACGGGGGCCGACATGGCCAGCAGGGCGACGGGAATCGCCAGGGGGGCAAGGAACAGGGTTCTGCGGTTCATGGGCCTTATATAAGTCACCCTGCGGGCTGCGGAAATCCCTGTTGCAAGACGCTCGCGGGTTTGTGCCGGGACGTGAGGCGGCAGGGTTTCGCTGCAAAGCAGAAATTCCCCCTTGACGCTGCGTCATGTCGCCCCGAGATTTCGCGCGCGTTCTGGTTGTGGCTGCCACCGCAGACCGGGAATGCCCGCACCCGGCGCTGGCCACGGGGCGGATCAACCGAACGGAGACCCGAATGAAAGCCGCCACCGTGACCGCCTCATACAAGCGCTGGGCGCCGGTCTATGATTCCGTGTTTGGGCGGCTGCTGCAGGAAGGACGGCTGCGCGCCGCCGCCCATGCCACGGCGCGCGGCGGCAAGGTTCTGGAAGTCGGGGTCGGCACCGGCTTGGCGCTGCCGCTGTATGGCACCGGGGTGCAGATCACCGGAATCGACTTTTCCGCCGAGATGCTGGCCCGTGCCGAGGAGAAGGTGCGCGAAAAGCGGATGGAGAACGTCACCCTGCGGCAGATGGATGCGCAGGCGCTGGATTTCCCGGATGCCAGTTTCGACACCGTATCGGCCATGCATGTGCTGTCGGTGGTGCCCGATCCCGAACGGGCGCTGTCAGAAATCGCCCGCGTCTGCCGCCCCGGCGCGCATGTGCTGATCACCAACCATTTCACCGCCGGCAAAGGGGCGCTGGGACTGGCCGAACGGCTGATCCGGCCCTTGCAGCATCATCTGGGCTGGCGGGCGGATTTTCCCATCGAACGGGTGCTGGGCGATGCCCGGCTGCGCATGCTCGAATGCCGGCCGCTGCCGCCGCTGGGCGTGATGACCTGGCTGGTGCTGGAACGGGTCTGAGGAAAAGGCAAGCCGTCTGACCGGGTGACGACTTTGCGGGACGGGGCGGACGTTGGGATCGCTCCCCTGTTTCCGGCCCCCGGAATGAGGTCCCGGCCGGGTTAACAGCCGCGTCAGCGGCCCCGGCCAGCGCCCGACCGCCCCCTGGGCGGGCGCTTCTGCGCCGTCGGCCCTCCGCTCAGATCACAGGAGAGACCGCACCATAAAGCACTGCTCCCGCACCGTTGTATGCGCCCACCCGCGGTCGGGCGCTGGCCTCTGTTGCTCGCCAATCCCCACCGTCCGCAAAGGACTCTTCCCGCCCGGCCCCTGCCTTACACCTCGGGCACCAGGATCTCGCGCTTGCCGACGTGGTTCGCCGGGGTGACGACGCCCTGTTCCTCCATCTGCTCCACCAGACGCGCGGCCTTGTTGTAGCCGATGCCCAGCTTGCGCTGGATGTAGCTGGTCGAACATTTGCGGTCTTTCGCCACGATATGCACCGCCTGATCATACAGTGCATCGTCGCCGCCTTCGCCGCCGCCAAGACCCAGCACCATGTCGATGTCATCGGCCTTGTCGTCATCCGGGCCTTCCACCACGCCGGACATATAGGTCGGCGGGCCAAAGCTTTTCAGGTGGTTGACGATCTCTTCAACCTCTTCATCACTGACAAACGGTCCGTGGATCCGGGTGATGCGCTGGCCGTTGCCCATGTAGAGCATGTCGCCCTGACCCAGAAGCTGCTCGGCCCCCTGTTCTCCAAGGATGGTGCGGCTGTCGATCTTGGACGTGACCTGGAAGGAGATCCGGGTCGGGAAGTTGGCCTTGATGGTGCCGGTGATCACATCGACCGAGGGGCGCTGGGTGGCCATGATCAGGTGGATGCCGGAGGCGCGGGCCATCTGGGCAAGGCGCTGGATGCAGGCCTCGATCTCCTTGCCCGCGACCATCATCAGGTCGGCCATCTCGTCGACGATGACGACGATATAGGGGAAGGCGACGGGGGCGTATTCCTCGGTCTCGAACACCGGATCGCCGGTTTCTTCGTCAAACCCGGTCTGGATGGTGCGCTTGAACATCTCATTGCTGGCCAGCGCTTCGCGTACCCGGCCGTTGTAGCCTTCGATGTTGCGCACGCCCATCTTGGACATCTTGCGATAGCGTTCCTCCATCTCGCCCACCACCCATTTCAGGGCGACGACCGCCTTTTTCGG
>DAIOGH010000058.1:0-3005 GCA_036745335.1 Paracoccaceae bacterium | reverse complement strand
ACCGGGCCCGGATCAACCGGCTTGACCGGCTGGCCCGTGCGCATGGCCTGTCGATCCTTGCGACCAATGATGTGCATTACCACGCCGCCGAGCGCCGCCCCTTGCAGGACGTGATGACCTGCATCCGTGAGAAGACCACAATCCACAAGGCGGGCTTCCTGCTGGAGCCCAATGCCGAGCGCCACCTGAAATCGCCTGCCGAGATGGTCCTGCTTTTCGCCGATTGGCCCCATGCCATCCGCGCCACGCGCGAGGTGGCCGATGCCTGCGCCTTCAGCCTGACCGAACTGGCCTATCACTATCCGATGGAAACGGTGCCGCCCGGGGAAACCCCGCAAAGCCAGTTGGAAAAACTGACCTGGGAAGGTGCCGCCGCGCGCTATCCGCAAGGCCTGTCAGGCAAGGTGCACGGCCTTCTGGTCAAGGAGCTGGAGATCATCGGGCTGAAGAAAATTCCTCAATATTTCCTGACAATCCACGAGATCGTCCTCTGGGCGCGGGCGCAGGGCATCCTCTGCCAGGGGCGGGGTTCCGCCGCCAATTCTGCGGTCTGCTTCGTGCTGGGCATCACTTCGGTCGATCCTGCGGAACAGGAACTGCTCTTCGAGCGCTTCATCAGCCTGGACCGCGACGAGCCACCCGACATCGACGTCGATTTCGAGCATGAGCGGCGCGAGGAGGTGATCCAGCACATCTATGCCAAATACGGTCGCCACCGCGCCGGCCTTTGCGCCACCGTCATCCATTATCGCCCCCGCAGTGCGATCCGCGAGGTGGGCAAGGCCATGGGCCTCTCCGAAGATGTGACCTCGGCGCTGGCGAAAACCGTCTGGGGCAGCTGGGGCACCTCGATGGGCGAGGCGAACAGCCGTGAGGCCGGGGTGGATCTGACAGATCCGCTGATGGCGCGCACGATCAAACTGGCCGAGCAGATGATCGGCATGCCACGCCATCTGGGCCAGCATGTCGGTGGGTTCATCCTGACCGAAGGCGCGCTGCATGACACCGTGCCCATCGGCAATGCCGCCATGCCCGACCGCAGCTTCATCGAATGGGACAAGGACGACATCGACGAACTGGGCATCCTCAAGGTTGACATTCTGGCCTTGGGAATGCTGACCTGCATCCGCAAGTGCTTTGACATCCTGCGCCGCCAATATGGCGTGACGCATGATCTCGCCTCGATCCCGCAGGACGACAAGGACACCTACGACATGCTGTGCAAAGGCGACAGCATCGGCGTCTTTCAGGTGGAAAGCCGGGCGCAGATGAACATGCTGCCACGCCTGAAACCCCGGAAGTTCTATGATCTGGTGGTCGAGGTCGCCATCGTCCGCCCCGGCCCGATCCAGGGCGACATGGTGCATCCCTATCTGCGTCGCCGCAGCGGGATCGAGCCCGAGGATTACCCCTCGCCTGCAGCACCGCATGACCCGGACGAATTGCGCGCCATCCTCGGCCGCACCTATGGCGTGCCGATCTTTCAGGAGCAAGCCATGAAGATCGCCATGGTCGCCGCCCGCTTTTCCTCAGCCGAGGCCAACCAGTTGCGCCGGGCCATGGCCACCTTCCGGTCGCGCGGCACAATCGGTCGGCTTGAGAATCTGATGGTTGGCCGGATGATCGAACGCGGCTATGATCCCGATTTCGCCAAACGCTGTTTCGACCAGATCAAGGGCTTTGGCGATTATGGCTTTCCCGAAAGTCATGCGGTCAGCTTTGCCCTGCTGGTCTATGTTTCATCCTGGCTGAAATGTCATTACCCGGCCGCCTTTGCCTGCGCGCTGCTGAACAGTCAGCCCATGGGATTCTATGCCCCGGCCCAGATCGTGCGGGATGCCCGCGAGCATGGCGTTGACTTGCGCGAGGTAGACGTGAATTTCAGCGAATGGGACAACACGCTGGAACCCTCGGGCAACAGTTTTGCCCTGCGGTTGGGCCTGCGGCAGATAGAGGGCATGTCGCCCGTAGCGGCAGGGCGCTTGATACGCGCCCGCGATGAACCCTTCACCCGCCTGTCCGATCTCGCCACACGCGCCGGCCTGAACGGCCGGACGATCCACGCGCTGGCCGCCGCCGATGCTTTCCGCTCCATGGGGCTGGATCGCCGCGCCGCCCTGTGGGAGGCAAAAGCCCTGCGTGATGCCCCCGACCTGCCGCTGTTCCGGTCGGGTCAGGACGAGGGGGACGAGCCTGCGGCCCATCTGCCGCAGATGCCGCTGTGCGAACAGGTGGTGGCTGATTACCAGACGCTGCGCCTGTCACTGAAGGCGCATCCGATGGCCTTCCTGCGCGCCAGCATGGCACGGCAGGGG
Organism: Paracoccaceae bacterium; assembly: GCA_036745335.1. GTDB lineage: Bacteria > Pseudomonadota > Alphaproteobacteria > Rhodobacterales > Rhodobacteraceae > Pseudogemmobacter. The sequence continues at coordinate 690 of DAIOGH010000058.1, read as the reverse complement.
TTTGCCCGCGCCACCGACTTGGAGGGCGTTCCCAACAACCGTCGCGTCAGGCTTGCCGGGCTGGTTCTGGTGCGCCAACGGCCGGGCAGCGCCAAGGGCGTTTGCTTCATCACGCTTGAGGATGAAACGGGTGTGGCCAATCTTGTCGTCTGGCCCAAGGTGATGACCGCCTTCCGCAAGGTGATCATGACCGCCCGTCTGATGCAGGTGGCGGGACGCCTGCAACGCGACACGGCCTCCGGCGTGACCCATATTGTCGTCGAAAGCCTGCAGGACCGCAGCGATGTTCTTCTGCGCCTGTCAGATCGAAGCCTTGCACCACCGCTCTCGCGCGCAGACGAGGTAAGGCACCCGATACCTGCGCCCACGCTCGGACATCCCCGAAATATGCGCATCATCCCGGGGTCGCGGGATTTTCACTGATAGAAGTGCATAGCGGAAATGTGCTTCCGCATGAACCAAATGGCACAAGCTTTCGGTCACACTCAGTCGCAGAAATTCGCTGCGCGCTACGAATTCATCCCACGCGTCAGATTCCAAACGTCAGAAAGTCAAGTCCAGCGCCGGAAACGCCACCCGAAAACCGTATCGCGCCGAATGCCAAACAGAGACTCGTGGCATTTGGGCCGCTATTTCGCCTGTGATTTCAAGTCTCAAGGGGGACGATGCGGCCTGCAAGCCACGGAAATC
>DAIOGH010000057.1:0-7248 GCA_036745335.1 Paracoccaceae bacterium | reverse complement strand
CCGGTGACGATGTCGGGCGCGGTCACGCTGTCGATTGCCGAGGCTTTGGCGGCGGTGGCCCTGCTGCAATACATCGCGCCGGGCTGCCCGGTGGCGATCGGCACCTTCACCTCGAATGTCGACATGAAATCGGGGGCGCCTGCCTTCGGCACGCCGGAATACATGCGCGCGACGCAGATGACCGGGCAGCTGGTGCGGTTCTACGGCGTGCCGATGCGCGCAAGCGGGGTCTGCGCGGCCAACGTGCCGGACGGGCAGTCGATGTGGGAAACCTCGAACAGCCTGTGGTCGGCGGTGATGTCGGGGACCAACCTCGTCTATCACGCGGCGGGCTGGCTGGAGGGCGGGCTGATCGCATCGCCTGAGAAATTCGTCATGGATTGCGAAGTGTTGCAGATGATCCAGCGTTATTTCGAAGAGGCGACCTTTGCCACCGCCGAAGAGGATATCGCCATCGACGCCATCCGCGAGGTGGGGCCGAACGGGCATTATTTCGGCGTGCAGCACACCCAGGACCGCTATCAGACCGCCTTCTACCAGCCCTTCGCGAGCGACTGGCGCAATTATGAGGCGTGGAATCTGGATGGCGCGGTCTGGACGCAGGAACGTGCGCACAGGATCTACAAGCAGATCATCGCCGACTTCGAGCCGCCCGAGATGAACGGCGACCATCAGGAGGAACTGCGCCGCTTCGTGGCCCGACGCAAGCAGGAAGGCGGCGCGCCGACCGATTTTTGATCGTCCGGCCTGTTGCGCGGCCCCATCGCGCGGACCGGGCCCGGCAGGGTCTTGTTAACGATTGATCGCTAGCCTTGCCCCAGCCTTGGGGGATTCGCCGCATGTTCGGCCTGTTGTTGCGCTCGATCCAGTCCTATCTGCGCGATACTTTCGGCGCGGCGGTCTGGTCGCGCATCCTGCGTGCCACCGGCCAGCCGCCCGAAGGGTTCGAACCGATGCTGCCCTATGACCTGCCTGTGCTGGAACATCTGTTGCAGGTCTGTTCGGCCGAACTGCACCGCCCGGTCGAAACCATGCTGGAAGATGTCGGCACCTTTCTGGTGGCCGATCCGGGGCATCGGGCGCTGCGCCGCCTGTTGCGCTTTGGCGGTGCGAATTTCACCGATTTCCTGCATTCGCTGGAGGAATTGCCGGATCGCGCCCGGCTGGCGCTGCCGGAACTGGACCTGCCGCAGATCCGGCTGATGGAAATCGCGCCGGGCACCTACAAGCTGTTGATCGGCTGCCGCATTCAGGCGCTGTTCCCGATGCTTCTGGGCGCATTGCGGGCGATGGCGGATGATTACGGCGCACTTGTGCTGATCGACGCCGAACCCGCACCGGGTGGCGGCGGAACGGCGGCCGACAGCATGGGCGGTGGTGTGCTGACCGTGCAGCTTCTGATGGCCGAACACGGCAGCGGCCGCCGCTTCGATCTGGCGCAGGCAGGGGCACGGCATGGCAGGTGACGCAAGGCCGATCCTGCCCGCAGCACCGGGGGCGGTGCTGGACTGGCTGATGCCGATGCATCTGGTGCTGGATGCCGAGGGCCGGGTGACGGGGCGCGGCCCGACGGTGGGCCGCCTGTTCGACGGCAGGCCGATCCTGGGCGAAAGCCTGATGGATCTTTTTGATCTGCGCAGCCCGCGCAGCCTCGATTCGGCCATGGATTTCGCCGGTATCGCCGGGCAATCGCTGCGGCTGGTGCCGCGCGGGGGTGTCGCCGGGCAGTTGCGGCTGCGCGGCGTTCTGCTGCCCTGTCCCGGCCCGGATGGGGCGGTGGGCTGGATTGTCAACCTGTCGTTCGGGATCGACCTGCCGCGCGCCGTCACGCTGCTGAACCTGACCGATGCCGATTTCGCCGTCACCGATCTGGCGATGGAAATGCTGTATCTGGTCGAGGCCAATGTGGCCGTGACGGTGGAACTGCGGGCGCTGGCGCAGCGGCTGGACGGGGCCCGCCGCCAGGCGCGGGAAGAGGCCGAGACCGATCCGCTGACCGGGCTGCGCAACCGCCGCGCCTGCGATTCCATTCTGGCGCGGCTTTGCCGGGCGGGCGAAGGCTTTGCCCTGCTGCATATGGATCTGGATTTCTTCAAGGCGGTGAACGACACGCTTGGCCATGCGGCGGGCGATCATGTGCTGGCGCATGTCGCCGGGGTGATGAAAGCCGCAAGCCGGGCAGGCGATTGTCTGGCGCGGGTCGGCGGCGATGAATTCGTCATGATCCTGCCTGGCGCGATGGAGGCCGGGACGGTCCGCGAGATCGCGGAACGTATGATCGGCAAACTGACGCAGCCGATCGCCTGGAATGACCGGATGTGCCGGATTTCGGCCAGCGTGGGCTTTGTGCTGGTGGCGGCAGGGGGTGGGGCGGTGCCCGATCAACTGCTGGCCGAGGCCGATGCCGCGCTTTACGCCGCCAAGAAGGCCGGGCGGGGGCGGGTGGTGCAGGCCCGGCCACCGCAGGACGCCGGCTGAGCAGCCCGGCAAAGCGGGTGATTGAGCGGAGGGACCGACGATCTTTCTGCGAAAGATCGTGACAGGCCGGACGGCTGCCATGGGGCGCGATTTTTCGTCGAAAAATCGGGCGCGGTGGAAAGCGCGCGCCCGCCTGCCGGGCGGGATGGCACCCTGATGCAGGCAGGCGCGCGGGGGCCCCCGGCCGGGAGGTCAGGCCGAAGCGGTCGTATAGGCGGTCAGCGTGGCCCTGGTGCCCCTGTCCCACAGCAGGGACAGCCAGCGCGAGAAGGCGGCGGTGAAGCGGGGATCGGCGGCGACCTCGCCATAGATGGTGGTCAGCCCGCCGAGCCAGGCCTGCGGATCGGATTTCGCCGCAACGGCAAGCGGTTGCAGCCGGTCCCAGTTCGGGTCGTTCGGCGGGATGACGGTGCCGTCATCCTCGGTCCCGGCGCAGTAACGGCACCAGAGCGCGGAGACGAGGGCAAGCCCGTCGATACGGTCTCCGGCCGCAAGGGCATCGCGGATCGATGGCACGATGAATTTCGGCTGGCGGTTCGATCCGTCCAGGCAGAGCCGGCGCTCGGTATCCGCAATCTCGGGGTTCGAGAACCGCTGCACGATCAGCCGGTAATAGTCGGGGATCACGGTGTCGGGGACGGCGGGGACGTAGGGGATGATCTCTTCGGTCTCGACCTTGTTCAGGAAGGCCAGGATCAGCGGATGCGCCATGGCCTGATGGACATATTCGATGCCCATCAGCCCGCCCGGATAGGCGATGGTGGCATGGCCGCCGTTCAGGATGCGGATCTTCATCATCTCGAAGGCATGGACATGGGGCGTGAAGGTGACGCCGACCTGTTCCAGGGCTGGGCGGCCTTGCGGAAAGTTGTCCTCGACCACCCATTGCCGGAACGGCTCGCAGGTCACGGGCACCGGGTCATCGGCCAGGCCGAATTCGGCGGCAAGGGCGCGTTCGCGGGGGCCGGTGGCGGGGGTGATGCGGTCGACCATGCCGTTCGGAAAGGCGACATTGGCCGCGATCCAGTCGGCCAGCACCGGATCGGACAGGCGGGCAAGGCCGGTGACGGCGGCTTGGGTGACATGACCGTTGCCGGGCAGGTTGTCGCAGGACATCACGGTAAAGGGCGGAATACCGGCGGCGCGGCGGGCCTTCAGCGCGGCGATGATGGCACCGAAGGCGGTGCGGTGCGGGTTCGGGGCATCGGCCACGATGGCCGGGTCTGCCGGGTCGAACATGCCGGTGGCGGGGTTGATGAAGTAGCCGCCCTCGGTCACGGTCAGCGAGACGATGCGGATTTCCGGCCGCGACATGGCGGCGATCAGGGCAGCATTGTCGTCCTGAACCGGCAGGAAATCCACCATCGCGCCGACGCGGCGGGCGCGTTTGCCGGTGGGGTCCAGCTCGATGATGGTGGAGAGGCAGTCCTGCCCCAGCATGGCATCGCGCATGGCGGCATCGGGCGCGCGGACCCCGGCCCCGAGGATGGCCCAGTCATGCCCCAGCCCGAGGTTGAACAGGTCGTCCAGATAGACGGCCATATGCGCGCGGTGGAAATTGCCAAGGCCGATATGGACGATGCCGGGTGTCAGCTTCGAGCGGTCGTAAAACGGAAGAGCAACAGTCATCTCAGGCCATCCAGTTGCCGCCGTCCACGCCGAAGCATTGGGCGACGATGTATTTCGCTTCGGGCGTGGCGAGGAAGATCGCCATGCCGGTCAGGTCTTCGCCGGTGCCCATGCGCCCGAAGGGGACGGCGGCACCGACTTCGCGTTTCTTCTGGCCGGGGGCTTTGCCTTCGTATCTGGCAAAGAAGGCATCGACCCCGTCCCAATGTTCGCCATCGACCACGCCGGGGGCGATGGCGTTGACGTTGATGCCATGGGCGATCAGATTCAGGCCCGCCGATTGGGTCAGGCTGATGACGGCGGCCTTGGTGGCGCAATAGGTGGCCACAAGGGATTCGCCGCGGCGTCCGGCCTGGCTGGCCATGTTGATGATGGTGCCTGCCCCGCGCGGGATCATGTGGCGGGCGGCGGCCTGCATGCAGAAGAGGGTGCCCGCGACGTTGACGGCAAAGAGTTTGTCGTAATCGGCGCGGGTGATCTCGACGATGGGGGCGGCGGTGAAGAGGGCCGCGTTGTTGATCAGGATGTCGAGCTGGCCCATGCGGGCGATGGCATCGGCAAAGGCGGTGTCGATGCTGTCCTGCCGGGTCACGTCCAGTTCGATGGCATGGGCCTGCGGGCCGATGCTGTCGGCGGCCTTTTGGGCCGCCGCAAGGTTGATGTCGGCAATCGCCACCTGCGCGCCTTCGGCCGCATAGGCGCGGGCGATGGTCAGGCCGATGCCGCGGGCGGCACCGGTGATGAGGGCGGTCTTGCCGGACAGTCTCATGACAGGGCCAGCCCCTTGTCGTCGAAGCGGTGGATCTTGCCGGCCGGGGCCAGCTTGATCCGGTCGCCGTGGTGGACGTCCAACTCTCCCGTGCCGCGCACGTTGATCACGCCGATCCCGTCGACATCGACCTTGATGAAGCTGTCAGAGCCGAGATGTTCCGACAGGCCCACGGTGCCTTGCCACGGCCCATCGCCGACGGTGATGTGTTCGGGGCGGATGCCTATGGTGTGGGCGTTGTGCTTGGCGGCCTCGGGCCCTTCGATGAAGTTCATCTTGGGGCTGCCGATGAAGCCCGCGACGAATTTGTTGCGCGGGTTGCGGTAAAGCTCCAGCGGGCTGCCGACCTGTTCGATGCGGCCTGCGTTCAGCACGACGATCTTGTCGGCCATGGTCATCGCCTCGACCTGATCATGGGTCACATAGATCATCGTCGTTTTCAGGGACTGGTGCAGTTCGCTGATTTCCTGCCGCATGCCCACCCGCAGCGCGGCATCCAGGTTCGACAGCGGTTCGTCAAACAGGAAGGCCGCCGGTTCGCGCACGATGGCGCGGCCGATGGCGACGCGCTGGCGCTGTCCGCCCGACAGCTGGCCGGGGCGGCGGTCAAGATAGCTGTCGAGATTGAGGACCGAGGCGGCGCGGGCAACCCGCTTGTCCTGTTCGTCCTGCGACATGCCCGCCATCTTCAGCGGGAAGGCGATGTTCTTCCTGACCGTCATATGCGGATAAAGCGCATAGCTTTGGAACACCATGGCAAGGCCGCGCTTGGCGGGCGGCAGGTTGGTGGCATCCTTGCCGTCGATGGCGATGGTGCCTGCGCTGGTATCCTCCAGCCCCGCGATCAGCCGCAGCAGGGTGGATTTGCCGCAGCCCGAGGGGCCGACGAAGACGACGAATTCGCCATCGTTGATGTCAAGGTCAACGCCCGGAATGACATGCACGTCGCCAAAGGACTTGCGAACCTGCTTGAGAGTGATCTGTCCCATTGTTACCTCACTTCACCGCGCCGAAGGTCAGGCCGCGGACGAGTTGTTTCTGGCTGAACCAGCCAAGGATCAGGATCGGCATGATGGCCATGGCCGAGGCCGCCGAGAGTTTCGCGTAGAACAGCCCCTGCGGCGCCGAGAAGCTGGCGATGAAGGCCGACAGGGGGGCCGCATTGGTGGTGGTCAGGGTGATGGTCCAGAACGCTTCGTTCCATGCCAGGATGATGTTCAGAAGCATGGTCGAGGCGATGCCGGGCACGGCCATCGGCGTCAGGACATAGACGATCTCGTTCCAGAGGCTTGCGCCGTCCATCCGGGCCGCTTCAAGGATCTCGCCGGGGATTTCCTTGAAGTAGGTGTAAAGCATCCAGATGATGATCGGCAGGTTCATCAGCATCAGCACCAGAACAAGGCCGGTGCGGGTGTCCATCAGCCCGGTCCACAGGAACAAGAGATAGATCGGGATCATCACGGCGACGGCGGGCATCATCTTGGTCGACAGCATCCACATCAGCAGATCCTTGGTCCGCTTGCCGGGCACGAAGGCCATGGCCCAGGCGGAAGGGATGGCGATGGCCAGACCCAGAAGCGTGGAGCCGACGGCGATGATCACCGAATTCAGGAAGAACCGCGGATAGGAGGAGCGCGACCAGACCTCGGCATAGTTTTCGGTCGTCCAGTCCGCGGTGAAGAGTTGCGGCGGCACGGCGACGGCAGAAGCCTCGGTCTTGAAGCTGGTCAGGATCATCCACAGCACGGGGAAGAAGATCAGCAGGGCAACGAACCAGGCGGCGATGGTGGTGATCGCCTTGCGCTGCGGGGTGACTGTTCGGGCCATTCGGTGTTTCCTTCCGGCTCAGGCGTCAAGGTTGCGGCCAAGGCGGCGCATCAGGAAATAGGCGACGATATTGGCCAGCACGACGGCGATGATGCCCCCGGCGGCGGCGCGGCCGATGTCCTTGGCGACGATGGCCTGCTTGAAGATCATGTAGGGAAGGGTCGTGCTGGCCGATCCGGGCCCGCCTTGGGTGGTGGTGTAGATCTCGCCGAAGATCCCCAGAAGGAAGATGGTCTCGATCAGGATGACCACGGTGATGGCGCGGGTCAGGTGCGGCAGGATGATGTAGCGGAACCGCGAGAAGGCCGAGGCGCCGTCCATCTCGGCCGCCTCAAGCTGTTCCGATGACAAAGATTGCAGCGCGGTCAGCAGGATCAGCGTGGCGAAGGGCAGCCATTCCCAGGCGACGATTCCTATGACCGATGGCATGGGATATTGTTCAAGGAACAGGATGGGTTGCGCGCCGAAGGCATTGGCGGCGGCGGCGAACAGCCCGTTCTGCGGATGCATGAACAGGTTTTCCCAGATCGAGGCGGCCACCGGCG
>DAIOGH010000056.1:0-7433 GCA_036745335.1 Paracoccaceae bacterium | reverse complement strand
GCCGAACACCACGGTGACGATCAGCGCCAGCTACACCACTCCACGGGACAGCATCCAGCCTCAGCCAACGGCGTGGCCTCAGTTCGGCGAATGCTCTGCGGCTTCGAACGGAGCCAATTCGGAAGCGAAAACAATGGTTACTACCGTGCTTGGAATTCTGTCGAGTATGCTGGCGGATCATGCTTCTGGGCAATGAATCTTTTTTCATCAGCATCGTGCCTAAACTAAGGCTGCATTGGTCTCTCCCGAGGGCGCAAAATAGCTCCAGACAGGGGGTGGACCGGGAGCGGGCCTGCGCCAGGTCGCTGCAGTAGCCGTGCTTGGGGTGGGGTGGCCCTGGGTTTGACCTGTTTGCAGGGTTTGCCAGCGCTGCTGCTTGCCTACTAGCGGGGCAGGGCGGGCCCCCAAGTTGGCTGGCCACCAAGCCGTGCGCGGGCTGCCAGATGTCTGGTGCTCGCTCAAGGTGGCGGTCCCTACTAGTAGGGGATTAGTAGGGTTTGTTCCTCTAAGGTTCTCTAGTGCCGTCTGACGTGGTCCAAAGGCGAGACTGAAAACTTTTCTTTTCAAGCAAGGTGTTAGCGTGCTCTAGGAAGCGTGCGCTAGCGCCGTCCAACGACGCTTGCGCAAAATTCGTAATGATGGGGTCGGGGGTTCGAGTCCCTTCACCGGCACCACGCTTCCAAGACAGATCAGAAATCATGGTTCCTTTTGCCCCCACGCCCGCAACCGTGGGGTCGTGCCACCCAGGTTTCGCGGTGGATGCCCCGCCTGCATTCAACTCTGTGGGTCGGCTTGCCGGGCGATACCAGGGATATCCGTGCCCTGCCCGCCCCGGTCAGGTTCCCTCCGCTTCATCCAGCAGGTGCCGCAGCCACCGTCCCGCCGCCCATGCGGCAGGCAGGCCAAGCGGGATGGACAGGGCCAGCGCGGTTACGGGGGCCAGCGCGGTGAAACCCAGGGCCTGCATCAGCAGCCCCAGCATGAAGAGGTTGATCGCAACGGCCCCTGCGGCAAAGACGTAAAGCAGAAGGGCCAGTTTCCAGACCGGCCAGCGATTTTCCATCCTCGTCCCTCCAACGCAGGGCACAAGATTGCTGCAAGCGAAATCGCCGATCCTTGACTTTCGTTAAGGCGGCACCCGCTTGCCACAGCCATACCCGTTTCATCGCCAACAGCTCCGGGAGACCTTCGCCATGCGCGACGTTCTGACGAAGAGCATGGCCCGGAACATCTTTTATGGCGGGTCGCTGTTCTTCATCCTCATCTTCATCGGGCTTTTCGCCCATAGCCACTGGTATATCGTCAATGTCTCGACAGATCACGCCGGCATCACCGACTCGGTCAAGCGGGGCAAGCATGTCTGGGAAGCCAAGGCCTGCGTGAACTGTCATTCCATCCTGGGCGAAGGGGCCTATTTCGCACCCGAGGTCGGCAATGTCATGGCCCGCTGGGGTGTGCAGGACGACCCCGAAGCCGCCTTCGAGACGCTGAAAGGCTGGATGGAGGCGCAGCCTTCGGGCGTCGAGGGCCGCCGCCAGATGCCGCAGTTCAACCTGAGCGACGAGGACATCCGCGCGCTGTCCGATTTCCTGCTGTGGACCGGCAGGATCAACACCCAGAACTGGCCGCCGAATGATGCGGGCTGAGGGGGAAAGACCATGAAATATCAATCCCAGAAAATCGCGCTGGCCTATATCCTGGTCGCGCTGGCCCTGTTTGCCGTTCAGGTCAGCATGGGCGTCGTCATCGGCTATATCTACGTTCAGCCGAATTTCCTGTCCGAGATTCTGCCCTTCTCGATCGGGCGGATGCTTCATACCAATTCGCTGATCGTCTGGCTTCTGACCGGCTTCTTCGGTGCCGCCTATTTCCTGATCCCCGAAGAGGCCGAGCGTGAAATCCATTCGGTCAAGGCCGCCTATATCCAGCTGGCCATTCTGGTGCTGGGCACGGCCGGGGTGGTCGTCACCTATCTCTTCAACCTTTTCGAGGGCAATTTCCTGCTGGGCCGCGAAGGGCGCGAGTTTCTGGAACAGCCGCGCTGGGTCAAGGTGGGCATCGTCGTCGCCGCGCTGATCTTTCTTTGGAACGTCAGCATGACGGTGCTGAAGGGCCGCAAGACGGTGATTTCCACCATCCTGCTGCTGGGCCTCTGGGGGCTGGCGCTGCTGTTCCTGTTCAGCTTCTACAACCCGTCGAACCTGGCACTGGACAAGCAGTATTGGTGGAACGTCGTCCATCTGTGGGTCGAAGGCGTGTGGGAACTGATCATGGCGTCGATCCTGGGCTTCCTAATGCTGAAGCTGACCGGGGTGGACCGTGAGGTGGTGGAGAAATGGCTTTATGTCATCGTCGCCACCGCGCTTTTCTCGGGCATCCTTGGCACCGGGCACCATTACTACTGGATCGGTCTGCCGGCCTATTGGCAGTGGATCGGGTCGATCTTCTCCAGCTTTGAAATCGTGCCCTTCTTCGCCATGATGTCCTTTGCCTTCGTCATGGTCTGGAAGGGTCGGCGCGACCATCCGAACAAGGCCGCGCTGCTGTGGAGCCTGGGCTGCGCCACGCTGGCCTTCTTCGGCGCGGGCGTCTGGGGCTTCCTGCACACGCTGCATGGGGTGAACTATTACACCCACGGCACGCAGGTGACGGCGGCACACGGGCATCTGGCCTTCTACGGGGCCTATGTCTGTCTGAACATCGCGCTTTTCACCTATGCGCTGCCGATGCTGCGGGGCCGTGATCCCTACAATCAGGTGCTGAACATGATCGGCTTCTGGCTGATGTCGTCGGGGATGGTGTTCATGACCTTCACCCTGACCTTTGCCGGCACCGTGCAGACCCATCTGCAACGGGTGATGGGCATGTATTACATGGAGGTGCAGGACCAGATCACGCTGTTCTACTGGATGCGTCTTGGCGCGGGCGTGGTGGTGGTGCTGGGCTGCTATGTCCTGATCTACGCCCTTCTGGTGCCACGGCGCGAGGTGATCGCGCCCGGCCCCGTGATCGGCCATGCGGCGGAGTGAGACCATGGACGGAACCCAAATGAGGGGGGCGGATGCCCCCTTCTACCTGGCGCAGGGCGACGAATGCGACGTGTTCGCCGCCGCCCATGCCAATCGCCTGCCGCTTTTGCTGAAAGGCCCCACAGGCTGCGGCAAGACCCGCTTTGTCGCGCATATGGCGGCACGGCTGGGGCGGCCGCTTTACACCGTCGCCTGCCATGACGACCTGTCGGCGGCCGACCTGATCGGGCGCTATCTTCTGAAAGGGGGCGAAACCGTCTGGGTCGATGGGCCCCTGACCCGCGCCGTGCGCGAAGGGGCGATCTGCTATCTGGACGAGGTGGTCGAGGCCCGCAAGGATGTGGCTGTGGTGCTGCACCCGCTGACCGACGACCGCCGCATCTTGCCCATCGACCGGACCGGAGAGGAGCTGCACGCCGCCCCCGGCTTCATGCTGGTGGCAAGCTATAACCCCGGCTACCAGAACATCCTGAAAACGCTGAAACCTTCAACCCGGCAGCGGTTCCTGTCGGTCGAGTTCACCTTTCCCGCCCCAGCGCATGAAATCCCGGTGGTGTCGCGGGAAAGCGGGCTGGATGCGGATCGCGTGGCGCTTCTGGTGAGGCTGGCGGGCAAGCTGCGCGGGCTGAAGGGGCAGGATCTGGAGGAAGGGGTCTCCACCCGCCTCGTGGTCTATGCCGCCACGCTGATCGCGGACGGCATGGATATGCACCGCGCCATCCGTGCGGCGATGATCGAGCCCCTGACCGACGACCCCGACACCCGCCGGGGGCTGATGGATCTGGTGGTGGCGGTGGCGGGCTAGGCCATGGCGCATCCCGACATCGCCCCGTGGGAGCCGGAGGAGAGCGTCGGCAAGCTGTGGCACCGGCTGGCGCAGCACATGGATCCGCCGCCGCGCTTTCCCGATGCGGCGGTGCGGTTCGACCAGATGCGCGGGCGGATTGTAGTGCTGTTCCGTGGCCTTGGCGGCGGACAGGATGTCGAGATGAAGCCGGTGGCGGATCAGACCAGCCGCCACCGGATTTCATGGCGGCGCTGGCTGGCGCTGGACGCCGAAGCCCTGCCGCGCGCCAGTTTCGATGGCGAGGCGCTGCGCCTGCCGGCCGAACTGGCGGTGTTTCCCGCGCGCGAGGACAATGAGGCGCTGTATCTCTGGCTTGCCGCCGCCGCGGCTCATACACCCGCGGTTTTGCCTGAAACCGATCCGCTGCGCGCCGATCTGGCCGCCATTGCGGCGGGCCTGACGATGACCCTCGCCACGCTGGATGCCGCCCCCGGATTGCGCCCGTTGTGGCAACGGCTTTGCGCGGCACATCTGGCCCTGCGCCAGCGCCCCGCCCTGCGCGGGACCGAGGCGCAGGTGGAATCGCTCGTGCGCCACCTTCTCGGCGACCAGAGGGCGGTGTCGGCGCTGCGCCCCGATTTCACTGCTCCTCCCGCCCATTGGCGCGCGCCGAAAGGCTATCGTCCCGCCCTGCCGGTGCCGATGTGGCCAGATCTCTGCGGGCTTGTCGCTGGCATTCCGACCGAAATCGCCAGCCTGCCGACCGAGGGCACACCCGAGGAAGCGGGCGACGGCACCGCCCGCAAGACCCGCCGGATGAAGGCCGATCAGGCCGGGCGCAAGGACAGCATCATCCTTTACAAGTTCGAGGCGATGCTGACCTGGGCCGAGATGATGAACATCAACCGCCGGGTCGAGGATGACGATCTGGAGACCGCCAGGAAGGCGGCCGAGGATCACGAGGAAATCGTTCTGGGCCAGATCAGCAAGGCCCCGGCGACGAAGCTGAAGCTGCATCTTGACCTTGCGCCCGAGGATGTGGACCGCGAGGCCCTGGCCGGGACCTTCACCTATCCCGAATGGGATGCGCGCGGCGGGGTCTGGCTGCCCGATCACTGCCGGGTGCTGGCCGCGCCGGTTGAGCCTGCCCCCGACTGGCAAGGCATAACCGATGATGCCGCGCGCCGTCGCATCCGCGCCGTCCGGCGCCAGTTCGAGGCGCTGCGCCCTGCCAAACTGATCCGTCACGCCCAGCCCGACGGCGAAGAGCTGGACCTTGACGCCAGCCTGCGGTCGATCGCGGATTTGCGCGCTACCGGACGGGGGTCGGACCGGATCTGGCAGCAGGCGCGGCCGGAAAAGCGCGATCTGGCGGTGTCGATCCTGCTCGATGTGTCGCGGTCCACCGAAAGCGCCGTCACCGGCCGCCCGGTGATCGACATCGCGCGCGAGGCGTTGACGGCGCTGGCCTGGGGGCTTGACGCCTGCGGCGACCGGTTCGCCATTCAGGGCTTTTCCTCGCTGAAACGCGACCGGGTCTGGATTCACGACTGCAAGAGCTTTGACGAGCCGATGGCGCAGGGGGTCGAGGCACGTATTCATGCCCTGCGCCCCGGCTTTTACACCCGGCTGGGGGCGGCGATCCGCCATGCCTCTGCCGGGCTTGCACGCGAGGGCCGGTCGCGTCGGCTGTTGATCGTGATCACGGATGGCAAACCCAACGACCTGGATCACTACGAAGGTCGCCACGGCATCGAAGACAGCGCCATGGCGGTGCGGCAGGCACGGCGGGCGGGCCATGCGGTCTTTGGCATCGCCATCGACCGCGATGCGCAAAGCTGGTTTCCGCGGCTGTTCGGGCAGGGCGGCTTTCAGGTGATCCGCGATCCCGACCGGCTGGTCGGCGCACTGCCCGAGATCTATCGCCAGCTGGTGCTGTGATGCGGCTGGACGACCTGCCGGGAGAGCTGATCCTTTGGATCCTGATCGTGTCGGAAGTGCTGGTGTTCATGGCGGGCGTTTCTGCACTGGTTGTGCAGGGCGCGCTGGACCCGCAGGGATTTGCCGCCGCGCAGGCCCGGCTGGATGGCCGGATGGCGGCGCTGAACACGATTGCCCTGGTCACATCCGGCCTGTTCGCGGCCCTTGCCGAGCGTGCGGCGGCGCTGGGCAACCGTTCCCGTGCGCGGATCGGGCTTGGGCTGGCGGCGCTGGGCGGGGTGGTGTTCCTGACGCTGAAAGGCACCGAATATGCCCATGACATCGGTGCCGGAATCGGCATCGACGATCATCCGTTCTTTACCTTCTATTATCTGCTGACCGGCTTTCACGCTGCCCATGTCATCGCCGGGGTGGCGGTTCTGGCGCTTGTCGCCCTGCGCGCCAGGCCCGCGCCGGTGCAGGCGGCAGCGATGTTCTGGCATATGGTCGATCTGGTCTGGGTGCTGATCCTGCCCGCGATCTATCTGATCTGGTGACGGAAATGGGCCTGGCACAATCATGGGGCCTGCTGATCGCCTTGACCCTTGCCACGACCGGGCTGGCCAGTCTTGACGGCAGTCTGGCTGCGGCGGGCTTGCTTGCGCTGGCCTGGCTGAAGGCCCGGACGATCCTTGGCGGCTTCCTGCATCTGTCTGCCGCGCCGGGTTGGCTGACGGCTTTCATGCTGCCGCTTGCCCTTTGGCTGGCGGCGATTGCCGTGCTTCTGGGTGTCAGCTGGCGCGGCTGAACGGGCCACCCGCATCCGCATGGGCCAGATCGCGCAGGCGGCTGGTCGAGGCGATGACGGCATTGCTCTGGCTGATCCGCACCCCATGATCGCGCAGGCGAACAAAGGCCCGGCTCAGGCTTTCGGGCTTCATTCCCAGCCGACCGGCGATCAGCAGCTTGTCATAGGGCAGCACCACGGCTGCGCTTTCCGTGTCGGGCGGGCACAGGTCCAGCAGGAATTCCGCCACCCTTTGCGGACCGGACCGGGCCTTCAGCTGCTCGATCTGTTCGACCAACCCCTGCAAATGCAGAAAGGTTGCCGACAGGATCGAGATCGCCGCTTCGGGCCGCGATTGTAGCAGATCAAGGAAAGCCTGCGCGGGCACGGCCAGCAGTTCGCATTCGGTCGTGGCATCGGCCGAAACCGGATAGGTGGCGCGGCGCAGAGCGATCGGTTCGCCAAAGCTTTGGCCCTTGGTCATCACGCCGACCACCGCCTCTGCCCCGTTCGGGGCAATGCGATACAGCTTCACCCAGCCCGAGATGACGATATGGATGAACTGGGCCGTATCGCCATGATGAAAGATCGGCTGCCCGCGCCGGAACCGCCGCAGGCGCGCCGCGTCCAGTAGCATGGTCGACAGATCGTCGGGCAGACCCGAGAGCAGCCGCGACTGACAGGCGATCTGCCTTTGGGCCGGTGTCAGCGTCTGGAGCATCGCTTTGATCTTTCCGGGATATGAAAGGGTGCCACCGGGCAAGGACTGGTCCGTCCGGCCCGCCCGAAAGGCAGGGCCCGATGCGGGCCCTGCAGCTTTGCCGACAGTCAGAGCAGGCTGCGGGTTGGTCTTACTGCACCTGCGCGATTTCGGCATCCATGCGTTCGCGGGCTTTCTTGGGCATCTTTG
>DAIOGH010000055.1:0-8621 GCA_036745335.1 Paracoccaceae bacterium | reverse complement strand
CCAAACGACAGTTCTACTTTGCAGAGCAGACGACGAATAAACTTGGTGACAACAATATCTGATCAAGCCAATCGCCTTCCCGTCACCCTGATCTTGCTCCGCCATGTCCCTGCACAGTCTTTGGAATCACTGCGACGGCGTTCCGCGGTTGCCCCGGCTCAGCAACCGGAACGTCGCCGCGCTATCCCTGATCTGCGGACTTCAGGTACCTACGGGACGACTGATCTTGCGGATCGGATCGTTGAGCAGCCTCAACCCGTTCAGAACGACAAGCACGGTACCTCCTTCATGGCCAAGCACCGCCAGCGGCAGCGGCAGTTCGAAGAAGGCAGCACATGTAACGAGGAAAAGCATGGCCCCGATGGCGAACACGAGGTTCTGGCGAACGATTGCGGCGGTGCGCTTGGCAAGGCGGTGTGCGGCCGCGAACCGCTCCATGTCTTCCGACAGCAAGGCCACATCGGCCGCCTGGAGAGCGACATCCGAACCAGCTGCACCCATGGCGATGCCGACATCGGCGCGGGCCAATGCCGCGGCGTCGTTCACGCCATCGCCCACGAAAGCTATCTTGTTTTGCCTGGCTATCTCGCCAACGAGGCGGACCTTGTCCTCCGGCAGAAGTTCGGCATGGATTTCCTGCGGTTTCAGGCCCAATTCCTTGCCGATGCGCAGGGCAACCGAGCGCCGGTCTCCGGTCATCATGGCGATGGTCCTGACACCGCTTTCGCGCAATGCGGCAAGCGCGTCGGCCGACGTTTCACGCAATTTATCGGCCACGCTGACGGCACCGAGGACATGCTTTTCACGGCCAAGATAGACGACGGTCTCGGCGCTGTCCTGCAAAGCCCTAAACCGGTCATGATCAATCGACGCTTCCATCGCCTGCACCATGCGCCGATTGCCGGCCCAGACCAGACCATCGCCATCCTGACCGATGATGCCGGCACTCGGGATCGTCATCACATCATGCACCTCATGCAGCGCAAGCCCACGCCGAACAGCCTCGCGCCGCAGCGCATCGGCGATGTGATGCTCGGAATGGGCTTCGAGGCTGATGAGCGTTGTCAGAAATTCCGTCTCGTTCCCATCCAGGACGGCGATTCCGGTCACTTCGGCGCGGCCGGTCGTCAATGTCCCGGTCTTGTCGAAGGCGAAAATGTCGACGGCGGCCAGAGTCTCCAGTGCGGCACCGCCTTTGAACAGCACACCCCCACGTGCGGCGGCCGAAAGCGCCGACAGAATGGCGGCAGGCACCGAAATCACGATGGCGCAAGGACTTGCCGCAACAAGCAGCGTCGCCGCGCGGTAAAGCGCGGTCTCCCAGTCCCCTCCCAACCCGTAGAAGATGCCGAGCGCGATGACGGCCCCCGCAAGCACGGCAATCGTATAACGCTGGCCGAACCATGAACTGAACCGCTCTGACGGAGCCTTGGAAGCCTGGGCTTCCGTCACCAGCGCGATCATCCGCGCTACGGTGCTGTGTTCGAGCGATTTCGTCACCCGCACCTCAAGCACGCCGTTGAGATTGACTGTTGCCTCGAAGACCTTGCCGCCGGGCTCCTTGCCGACGGGCATGGATTCGCCGGTGATGGTGGATTCATCCAGCGCGCCACGGCCACCCAGGATGGTACCATCCGCAGGAACCCGCACACCAGGGCGAAGCACAATGATGTCACCCACCCCAAGCGCGGTCGCTGGAACCTCCTCAATCGTGCCGTCGACGGATTTGCGGAACGCGGTTTCCGGACGCAGGGCCATCAGCGCCTCGATGGCCCGCTGCGCCCGCCCCATGGCGCGCTCCTCCAGGGTTGTCGACAGGCTGAACAGCGCAAGCAGGACCGCGCCCTCGATGGCAGCCCCAACAGCGGCGGCGGCAATCGCCGCAACGATCATCAACAGGTCGATGTCAAGAATACGCGCGTTCCACAGCGCCTTCAGGGCCCGCCAGCCGGCCGGAATGCCGCCCGCGAGATAGGCAAGTGCTATCCCGAAACCGATGACGCCCGCGTTTCCATCCAGAAACCAACTGTCGACAAGGGCAATGGTCAGGCCCAGGACAGTTGCGGAGGTAAGGATAACGGAATTGTCGAACGAAAATCGCGGCATGTGACCCGACACGATTTGGCAAGCAGAATGGCCGATGCGTGACCGAAGAAACCAAGACATGAAATGCGGAAAATTGGCGCACCCGACAGGATTCGAACCTGTGACCTCTGCCTTCGGAGGGCAGCACTCTATCCAGCTGAGCTACGGGTGCCTGCGCGCGTCTATATCGGCTTGGGGTGCGGGCCGCAACGGCAAAACAGCCATGCGCCGGGGTCTGGTGCCGCGCTACGCCTGCGTATGGTGCGCCATCCGATGCGGTATGGTCATCCGAAGAGATCGTGACACAGCTCCAGCGCCGAGACCAGAGCATCCACCTCTTCCAAGGTATTGTAGAGGCCGAATGAAGCCCGGCAAGTCGCCGTAACACCCATGTGCGCCATCAGAGGCATGGCGCAATGCGTCCCCGCCCGGACGGCAACACCCCGCTTGTCAAGAACGGTCGAAATGTCATGCGCATGCGCGGAACCTTGCAGGGTGAACGAGAAGATTGCCCCCTTCCCTGCCGAATTCCCCTGCACATTCAACCAGTTCAGTCCTGACAGCCGATCCCGCGCATAATCCCGGATCTGGCGCTCATGCACCGCGACATTCTCCATGCCCAAGGTCATCAGATAGTCAAGTGCGACACCCAGCCCGATCTGCTGCACGATGCCGGGCGTGCCGGCTTCGAACCGCATCGGCGGATCGGCATAGCTGACGGTCTCTTTCGTGACCTCGCGGATCATATCGCCGCCGCCCAGGAAGGGCTGCATCTCCTCCATCCTCTCATGCCGAATGAAGATCGCCCCCGAACCACTTGGCCCATATAGTTTATGCCCGGTGATGGCATAGAAATCACAGCCGATGGCCTGCACGTCGACAGGCAGATGGACCGCCGCTTGCGACCCGTCCACCAGCACCGGCACCCCCTGCCCGCGCGCTGCCTTGCAGATCGCCGCCACGTCGACGACGGTCCCGAGAACATTCGACATCTGGGTGATCGCCACCAGTTTCGTGCGCGGGCCGATCGCCTCGATCACCCTTTCAGGGTCAAGATCGCCGTTGGCATCGCAATCCACCCATTTCAGCACGATTCCCAGCCGTTCGCGCAGGAAATGCCAGGGCACGATATTGGCGTGATGCTCCATGACCGAAAGAAGGATTTCATCCCCCGGCTGCATCCGGGGGGCGGCCCAGGCATAAGAGACAAGGTTGATTGCCTCGGTCGTGCCGGTGGTAAAGACGATCTCGTCCTCGGAGGCTGCGTTCAGGAAGCGTCTCAGCTTGCCACGAACCGCCTCATACTTCTCGGTCGCCAGGTTCGAAAGAAAATGCAAGCCACGGTGAACATTGGCATATTCCAGTGAATAGGCCTGCGTCATCGCGTCGATCACCACCTTCGGTTTTTGCGCACTGGCACCATTGTCCAGATAGACCAGCGGTTTGCCGTTGACCTGCCGTGACAGGATCGGAAAATCGGCACGGATGGCGGCCACATCATACATTGACGAAAGTCTCCGGCCCAAGAAGGGCGACAAGCAGGAAGCTCAGCACGAAAGACAGGCCGATGGCCGAAACCACAATGCCAAGAAACACCTTGAAGGGGTTGGAAAACCCATGAACTTCGGCCACGAACATGCTGAGAAGCCAGGGAAAGACGACAACGTTGACCAACCCGGCCAGTGTGGCCAGCGGCGGCAAAACCAGCATTGCCAGCAGCTGCCCGGCTTGCAAGATCACCAGAAAGACCTGCAACCAGGTCACGGCCAGCACCGCATCCCCGAACTGCCCGGAGCCCCCCCAGGCCCGGCCCAGCACATGCACCATGCCGACCGTAACACCCATGCCGGCCCCCTGAATCGCCAGGGTGCGGAAGGGTGAGCCCATGAAGAAATCGAACACGGGATTTGTGGCATCCGGGATCAAGGCTGCCGACAATTGTGCCAGAAGCGCCGAGACCACGGCCATCAGCGCCAGCGCGATCATGCTGGTCCCGACCGGAAGATCCAGCCGCAAGACCTGACGCAACCCGGCGCGCGGATTGTTCAGGGTGAACTGCGCCAAGGCAAGAATATCGCGCAATTGTAAGCTCATGACCGCTCTACCTCATGCAGCATGACAAGCCAGATCACCAGGAAGGCCACCCCGATCACGGCCCGCGTGATCGCCAGCTGCATGCCGCCGCCTATCATCGCCTCGACCAGACCCAGAAGCAGCATCAACGGCCCCGTGACGGCCAGCGCCCAGAACAGCGCCAGCCGCGCGCCATACCAGTTCCCCTGCCCGCCGAAGGTGCGCGCCAGCAGGCGGCTCAGCGCCGCCAGCCCATACCAGAACGGGATCGTTGCCAGCAATGCCAACGCGCGGGCCAGCATCCGGGGCAGGACAGAAGGATCCTGCGCCAGAAAGGTTTCGCGCGCGGCAACCGGCCAATAGCCGACGAAGGCAAGGATCAGGAAGACCACCAGCAGCGAAAAGGCAAAGGGCTCGGAGACCCCGCGCGCCAGATGGCTGCGGATCGACGCGCGGGGCGCGCGCCAGGCCCGGAGCATGTCGGTACTGGCAGCCATCTCAATGCTCGTGCCGGTGCAGCCAGTTTTCCAGCCGCTGGCGAATCTCTTCCGCGATCGCTTCATTGTCGATCTCGGCAATCGCCTCGGCCAGGAAAGCCAGCACCATCAGCGACTGTGCCACCCGCTTGGGAACGCCGCGCGACTGCAGATAGAACAGCGCCGTCTCATCGATTGCCCCCGAGGTCGAGCCATGACTGCATTTGACATCATCGGCGTAGATTTCCAGCTCGGGCTTGGCAAGGAACTGGCTGTCGTCGTCCAGCAGCAGAGATTGGGAAATCTGATATCCGTCTGTCTTTTGCGCGATACTCTTCACAAGGATCTTGCCCTGGAACACCCCGGTAGCCCCGTTCTTCAGAACCTTCTTGAACACCTGGCGGCTTTCGCAGCGTTCGGCCGCATGGGTGATGAAAACCGTGTCGTCATGCAGGAAATCGCCATCCCCCACCGCCGCACCGGCGACATGGGCCACGGCGTCGGGGCCGGTCAGCTCGATCACGCATTCGTTGCGGGTCAGGCGGCCATTCGCCGTCAGGGTAAAGGACTTGAACAGGGATTTCGTACCAAGCCGCGCAAAGACATGGGTGACGGCCCGGCGTTCGGGATCACGCCCCTGCCCCCGGATGTGGTGGAACCGCGCCGTGTCGGCAACCTCCACCTCGATCACCTTTGTCAGGCGCGCGGCGGCGGGGCCGTTTTCCAGCAGGGTCAGTTCTGCCCCTGGCTCCAGCTTGATGCAATGATGAAGGATTGCGTCGGAACTGTCTGATTCATGGCGATAAATCATGGATATCGGCTTCTTGGCCTTTCCCGTCACCCGGATCAGGACACCATCCGTCGCAAAGGCCGTTCCCAACGTGGCCAGCGGTCGCTGAACCGGCACCTGCCCCCGCGCCTCCAGCACGCCGTAAAGCCCCTGGGCCCAGTGGCTCTCACGCCCTCCGGCTTCGGTCAACCGTTCGATCTCGACCCCTGCCAGCCGGGGATCATCAGAGGCGCGCGGGTCGAACACCCCGTCAACGAAGACCAGCCGCACCCGGTCCATATGGTCGAAAAGCTGCGGCTCTTCGCCCGGATCGAACAAGGCAGCCGGGGCCGCCTTGGCCGCCGTCAGGCTGGCCGGATCGGTATAGCGCCAGTATTCATCGCGTCGCGCCGGCAGGCCCATGGCCGTCAACCGGGCAAGCGCCGCCTTGCGGGCCTGGCCAAGCCAGCCCTTCTCGGCAAAGGACAATCCGGCGATCCGGGTCGCAAGGGCATCCTGTTTGGCCTGAACCACCCCCATCACTTCCCCCCCCGTCACTTCACTTCGGCCAGAATATCGGCATAGCCGTTGTGTTCGACCTCAAGCGCCAGTTCCGGCCCGCCGGACTTCACGATGCGCCCTGCGGCCATGATATGCACGACATCAGGTTTGATATGGTCCAGAAGCCGTTGATAATGTGTAATAACCAGGAATGCCCGCCCTTCGTCGCGCAGCGCGTTGACCCCGTCCGAGACCAGTTTCATCGCATCGACATCCAGGCCGGAATCGGTTTCGTCCAGGATGCACATCTTGGGATGCAGCATCGCCATCTGAAGGATCTCGTTGCGCTTTTTCTCGCCCCCCGAGAAGCCCACGTTGACCGGACGCTTCAGCATCTCGGCGTCGATCTTCAGCCGCTTTGCCTGTTCGCGCACCAGTTTGAGGAAATCCCCCGCGCTGACCTCCTCTTCGCCGCGCGCCTTGCGCTGCGCATTCACGGCCGTGCGCAGAAAGGTCATGTTGCCGACGCCGGGAATTTCGACCGGATACTGGAAGGCGAGGAACAGCCCCGCAGCCGCGCGCTCCTCCGGCTCCATGTCCAGAAGGTTTTGCCCGTCAAGGCTCGCCTCGCCTTCCGTCACCTCATAGCCGTCGCGCCCCGACAGCACATAGGACAAGGTGGACTTGCCTGAGCCATTCGGCCCCATGATCGCATGCACCTCCCCCGCCTTCACCGACAGGTCGACGCCACGGAGGATGATCTTGTCCTCTTCCTCAAGTTTGACGTGCAGATTATTGATTTCCAGCATGATTTCCTCGTCAGTCAGACCGGTTGCAACAGCGCCTTGACATAGGCGCGAAACCGGTCGGGGGTCAGGGATCGGGGCGTCAGATCGAACCGCGCCATGCGGCCGATCATCTCGGCTGGCATCGCCAGCGTCTCGGTCTTGTGATAGGCTGCGCGGGGCGCGTAATCGTCGAAGAACAGCGTGACCGGGCGCTGGATGCGATAGGCCACGGTCAGAAAGCAGCCCAGCCGGAACCGCCCGTCCACCAGCACGACATCGGGATGACGGAAGCCGGGCATGTCCCAGACCTTCAGCGCATAATCGGGCCAGTTGCGAATGGCTGTTTCATCCGCCGGATGTCCCCAGTCGCGCGTGGGGCCGATGTCCACATGCAGCACATGGGCCTGGCCCTTGCAGGGGTTTGCCTTGAACCAGCCTTGCATCATCGCCGCCCATCCGGCATCGGATTCAACCGACCAGACCTCGGCCCCGGCTTCGGCGGCCATGATGGTGGACCCGCCGCTGCCATATTCCAGAACGGTGTCTGCCGCCGAACAGGCCCGGCGCAAGGCGGCGGCCTCGGCTTCGGGCAGGGTCAGATCCGGGCGTATGCTGTGGGTCGTGTCAGCCATGCGCCGTCTCCATACGCCCAGGAATGGCGGCAGCATGGGTCGGGATACGGGGAAGCAGGGTCCGGGTTTGTTGCCCGATACGCGGACGCAGCGTCAGAAGCGGATGCTGATGCCGCGCCAGTTCATCGAACCCGGCTCGGTCATCGCCATGACCCGGCCCACCCAGTTCGGTGAATAGATCTGGTCGAACACGTCCGGCCGGGCGTGAACCAGATTGTGAAGAAACAACATCCCCGCGACGACGCCAAGCGCCTTGGCCAGCAGCAGCCCTCGGTCGCGCAACCCGATCAGATGCGTGATCACCACGGTCATCGCAAAGGCCAGCCCGCCCATCTGAAGCATTTGCATATCGGTCATTACCTTGATGTCCGGCAATCCGTTGAACGTCAGATCGACATACCGCTCCAGCCCGTGACAGAGAAAGCCCACCAGCATCGCCATGGGAAAGCTCAACGCATGGCCCAGGTTCAAGGCGGCCAGACCCTGCCCGCCCCGGCGACGGTTCGGGGGCGTATAGGAAAAGGCCGTTTCCATTCCGACATAGACCGTCGATTTCGTGAAGCCCTGCCCCGCCTTGATACGGGCAATACGCGCCTGGAATTCGGCCTGATGTGCAGTCATGACAGCCTGCCCCCTGATGATGCCTCAGGGTTGCATCATAGGGCTTTGCATGGCACCAATATGGTGAATTGGGGCCATTTGAAGGAAGTTTGCGGCCAATGCTGCGCATCCGTCAGCCCACGGAACCTTCCAGGCTGATCGCCACCAGGCTTTGCGCCTCCATGGCGAATTCCATCGGCAGGGCTTGCAGAACTTCCTTGCAAAAGCCGTTCACCACCAGCGCCACGGCCTCTTCCTCGTCCATGCCGCGGCTGCGGCAGTAGAACAGCTGGTCGTCATCCACCTTCGACGTGGTCGCCTCATGCTCGACGCGGGATGAGTTGTTGCGCACCTCGATATACGGCACCGTATGGGCCCCGCATCTGTCGCCGATCAGAAGGCTGTCGCATTGCGTATAGTTGCGGCTGTCCTTGGCCTTCGGATGCATCGACACCAGGCCGCGATAGGTGTTCTGCGCCCTGCCCGCGCTGATCCCCTTCGACACGATCCGGCTTTTCGTCCGCTTGCCCAGATGCACCATCTTGGTGCCGGTGTCAGCCTGTTGCGCGTTGTTGGCGATGGCGATCGAATAGAATTCGCCCTGCGAGTCATCCCCGCGCAGGATGCAGGACGGATATTTCCAGGTGATCGCCGACCCGGTTTCCACCTGGGTCCACATCACCTTGGCCCGGTCGCC
>DAIOGH010000054.1:0-8711 GCA_036745335.1 Paracoccaceae bacterium | reverse complement strand
TGGACGGCGGCCTTGTCGCGGTCGTTGAACTTGCCGGTGCATTCCAGCACCACGTCGACGCCCTGCCAGTCCAGTTCCTCGGGGGTATAGGTCGACATCACCCGGATCGGTCCGCGGCCCAGATCCAGCGCACCGTCGACCACCTTCACCGTGCCGGGAAAGCGGCCGTGGACCGAGTCGTATTTCAGAAGATGGGCGTTGGTTTCCACCGGGCCGGTGGCATTGATCGCCACCACCTGCACATCGTTGCGGTTCGATTCCGCGATATGCGCCAGCGTGCAGCGCCCGATCCGGCCAAAGCCGTTGATGCCGATGGTGATCATTCTTCCATCCCCGATAAGACTCGCCCCCGTGGCAGGTATCCTGTATGCGACGGCATTCCTAGTCGAAAAGCGACGTAATTTCCATATGTTAGCGTGAACATCCGCCGTTTGCGCTAACGAGATCGGGCTTTGCCGAATCCCCCTCGGGCCTGTATGCGGATCGGACAGGTCATTGCGGGGTTGGGGATGAGCGGACTTCTGGCGCTTCTGGACGATGTGGCGGCCATTGCCAAGGTTGCGGCGGCTTCGGTCGATGATGTGGCGGCGGCGGCGGCCAAGGCCAGCGCTAAGGCCGCCGGAGTGGTGATCGACGATGCGGCGGTGACGCCGAAATATGTGCATGGATTCGAGGCCAAGCGCGAACTGCCGATCATCTGGCGCATCGCGCTGGGGTCGATCCGCAACAAGCTGGTCGTCCTCTTGCCCGCGCTGCTGGCGCTGAACTACTTCCTGCCCGCGGCCATCACACCCCTCTTGATGCTGGGCGGGGCCTATCTGTGCTTTGAAGGGGCCGAGAAGGTGTTTCACAAGCTCTTTCCGCATGGCGATGCCGCGGTGGAAGAGGATTTCGACACCAAGGACCCGACCCGTCTGGAAGAGGAAAAGGTGGCCGGTGCGATCAAGACTGATTTCATCCTGTCGGCCGAGATCATGACCATCGCGCTGGCCACGGTGGAAAGCCCGTCGTTCTGGATGCAGGCCGCCACGCTGGCCGTGGTGGGCGTGCTGATCACCGTGGCGGTCTATGGCGCGGTGGCGCTGATCGTGAAGATGGATGATATCGGGCTGCATCTGGCCGGCACTGGGCGCACGGCGGCCGGGCGCGCGCTTGGCCGCGGGCTGGTGGTGGCGATGCCGAAACTGATGGCCTTTCTGTCGACGGTGGGCACGGCGGCGATGCTGTGGGTGGGCGGGTCGATCGTGCTGCACGGGCTGGAAGTCACGCATCTCTGGGCCTGGCCCTATGAGACCATCCACCATATCGCCGAAGCTGCGGCTGAGGCGGCCTCGGTCGCGCAGGGCTTCGTGGCCTGGGCGGTGCAAGCGGCCATCGACGGGGTGTTCGGGCTGGGCCTGGGCATCCTCTTGATTCCGCTGGCGACGCGGGTGATCGGGCCCTTGTGGGCGGCGGTGACGGGAAAGCAGAAGGCCGCGCATTAAGCGCGGCCTGCAAATTCGTTTGAACGAATTTGACAAATTTCTTGATCAAGAAATTTGCCGGTCAGAGCATCGCTTTCGCCGCAGCGACCGCCGCTTCGGCGGTGATGCCGAACTCCTTGTACAGCCGCTCATAGGGGGCCGAGGCCCCGAACGATGACATGCCGATGAAGGCGGCCTTGCCTTCGCGGCCGCGCTCGCCCAGAAGCCAGCGGTCCCAGCCCTGCCGCACGCCGGCCTCGATCCCGACGCGGACCGCCCCCGCGGGCAGGACACGCTTGCGCCAGGCTTCATCCTGCGCCGCGAACAGTTCCATCGACGGCATGGAGACGACACGGGTGCCGATGCCCTCGGCCTCCAGCGCCTCGCGCGCCTTGATGGCGATTTCCACTTCCGATCCGCTGGCGATCAGGATCACCTGGCGTTTGCCGGTGGCTTCGGCCAGCACATAGGCCCCCTTGGCGGAAAGGTTCTGGTTGGTGTGGCTCTTGCGCACGGCGGCCAGGTTCTGACGGCTCAGCGCCAGCACCGACGGCGTGGTCTTCTGCGTCAATGCCACTTCCCAGCATTCCGCCACCTCGACCAGATCGGCCGGGCGCAGCACCAGCGTGTTCGGCGTGGCGCGGGAAATCGCCAGATGCTCGACCGGCTGATGGGTCGGGCCGTCTTCGCCCAGGCCGATGGAATCATGCGTCATTACATAGACGACCGGAATCCCCATCAGTGCCGACAGCCGCATCGACGGCCGGGCATAATCGGTAAAGGCCATGAAGGTGCCCGAATAGGGCCGGACGCCGCCATGCAGCGCCATGCCGTTCATCGCCGCCGCCATGCCATGTTCGCGGATGCCCCAATACATGTAGCGGCCCTTGCGGTCGCCCACATCGAAGACGCCCAGATCGGCGGTTTTCGTGTTGTTCGATCCGGTCAGGTCGGCCGACCCGGCAAAGGTCTCGGTCATCACCGGGTTCACGGCGGCCAGAACCTTTTCCGAGGCCGAGCGGGTGGCCAGTTTGGCCCCTTCCTCGGCGGCCTTCTTCTTCACGGCGCGGATCGCGGAATAAAGCTTCTGCGGCACGTCCAGCGCGAAGATGCGCTTGAATTCGGCCTGTTTTCCGGCGGGCAGGGCGGCCAGACGGGTTTCCCAGTCGGCGCGGGCCCTGGCACCCTTTGCCCCCAGCGATTCCCACCATGCCTTCACCTCGGCGGGCACTTCGAACGGGCCACCCGGCCAGCCGTAACCATCCTTGGCCGCCTGCAACTGCGCCTTGTCGGTCAGCGCGCCATGGCCTTTCGAGGTGTCCTGTGCGGCATGGCCGATGGCGATATGCGTGGAGCAGGCGATCATCGCCGGGCGGTCACTGGCCTTGGCGGCGGTGAGGGCGCGGTCGATGTCGTCGGGGTCATGGCCGTCGCAGTCGAACACATCCCAGCCCGAGGCGGCAAAGCGGGCCTTCTGGTCGGTCACGTCCGACAGGCTGACCTTGCCGTCGATGGTGATGCCGTTGTTGTCCCACAGCACGATCAGGCGGCTGAGCTTCTGCCGCCCGGCAATGCCGATCGCCTCCTGGCTGACGCCCTCCATCAGGCAGCCGTCGCCCGCGATGACATAGGTATAGTGGTCCTGCACCTTCGCCCCCCAACGGGCGCGCAGGTGTTCTTCGGCCATGGCAAAGCCCACGGCGTTGGCTATGCCCTGACCCAGCGGGCCGGTGGTGGTTTCCACCCCGGCGACATGGCCGTATTCCGGGTGCCCCGCAGTGATGGCCCCCCATTGGCGGAAGTTGCGGATCTGATCCAGCGTCACATCTTCATAGCCGGTCAGGTAAAGCAGGCTGTAGATCAGCATCGAGCCATGGCCCGCCGACAGGATGAACCGGTCACGGTCGGCCCAGCGCGGGGCCCTGGGGTCGAATTTCAGATGTTTCGAGAACAGCACTGTCGCCACATCGGCCATGCCCATCGGCATGCCGGAATGCCCGGAATTGGCGGCTGCCACGGCATCCAGCGCCAGCGCGCGGATCGCGGTGGCGCGCATCCAGTGATCGGGGTGGCGGGAACGAAGCGATGCAATGTCCACGGGGCTTGTCCTTCGGTCTGGGATGCTCTCGGCCCCGCGCATAGCCGCCGCCCCCGGCAAGATCAAGCGCGTCCCCCAAGGCCTTGGGAAGAAAGAGAAGACGCGATGATCCGGTTTCGGCATAAGATGGGGCAAGGTGCCCCCGGCCTGCGATTCGCGGATCGGCACGGGGGCGGGCGCAACTGCGAAGGGGCAGCCATGCAGGATGTGACGGAATTCGAACGGCGGATCAGTGCCGCGCTGGAACGGATCGGCCGCGGGCTGGACGGCCTTTCGGCCGGGGGGGTGCCTGTGGGCCCGGCAGCGGCGGATCCTGCCGAGATTGCCGCCTTGCGCGCGCAGCTTGAGGAAGAGCGGACCACTTCCGCCCAGTTGCAGGAACGGCTGAAAGCCGTGAAGGACCGCGACGGTGCCGCGACGGCGCAGTTGCAGGACAAGATCGACCGCCTGACCCGGCAGCTGGATGTGCAGGGGCTGGAATTGCAGCGGATGCGCCGCACCACCATTTCCCTGCGCGACCAGTTGCGCCAGCTGCGCGAGACGCAGGCGGCGGGCGTGGCCGAGCCGCATCTGATCAACAAGGCGATGCTGACCGAACTGGAGGCACTGCGCGCCACCCGCCTGACGGAAATGGCGGAACTGGACGAGATTGCCGCCGCGCTGGACGACCATCTGACGGAGGCCGAGAATGCCTGATCTGGAAATCACCGTCGGCGGCCGTCCGTTTCTGGTCTCCTGCCAGCCGGGCGAGGAACATTTCCTGCGCGCCGCCGCCGCCATGCTGGACCATGAGGCGCAGCCTCTGATCGCCGCGATGGGGCGTCTGCCCGAGGCCAAGCTGTTGCTGATGGCCGGGCTGATGCTGGCCGACCGCACGGCGGCGGTCGAGGACGAGAACCGCCAGATCAAGGCCCGGCTGGCCGAGTTGGAAAGTCGCCCCGCGCCCGAGGCGCAGCGGGTCGAGGTGCCGGTGATCCCGCCGCAGCTGATC
The DNA here is from genome assembly GCA_036745335.1 of Paracoccaceae bacterium. Lineage (GTDB taxonomy): Bacteria > Pseudomonadota > Alphaproteobacteria > Rhodobacterales > Rhodobacteraceae > Pseudogemmobacter. The sequence continues at coordinate 4,159 of DAIOGH010000054.1, read as the reverse complement.
GAGACCATGGCCGAGATCGCGGCGCGGGCCGAGGCGCTGGCGGAACAGGTGGAAGAACGGGCTTCGGCATGAAGGCGGTGCTTCTGGCGGCCGTTGTCGTAGCCGCTCCGGCGCTGGCGCAGGAAACCCGGTTTGTCACCACGCATTATGCCTGCGACCGCGGCGTGACCATTCCGGCCACCTATGTCAACGCGGCCGACCTGTCGCTGGCCGTGATCCATGTCGAAGGGGCGCAGATCACGCTTGTGAGCGAACCCGCCGCATCGGGCGCGCGCTATGGCTGGCCTTCGGACGGGGCAAGCTATGTCTGGTGGACCAAGGGGCCGGAGGCGACGCTCTACTGGAAAGAGGGCGGCGAGGAACGGCCTCTGATCAGTTGCACCGAATGGCAATAGGAAAGGCCGCCGAAACGGCGGCCCCTGTCACACCTGTCACAGGATCAATGCGTCCCGCGACCTTCAGGCATTCGCTTCGCGGATCTTGTCGGCGGCGTCCTTGTCGAACTTGACGCCCTTCGCCTCGAACAGGGTATCCAGCTCGCCCGACAGCGTCATCTCGGTGACGATGTCGCAGCCGCCGACGAATTCGCCCTTGACGTAAAGCTGCGGAATGGTCGGCCAGTCGCTGAACTCCTTGATGCCCTGCCGCACATCGGGATCGGCCAGAACGTCAATATCCTTGTAGTCGACGCCCATGTAGTTCAGCACCCCGGCCACGCGGCTGGAGAAACCGCATTGCGGCATCATCTTGCTGCCCTTCATGAACAGCACCACATCGTTGCTGTCGATGGTGTTCTTGATCGTCTCAGCGGCGCTCATGGCCCATACTCCCGTTCCAAATGATCTGGCATTCAACCCGTCCGGTCCCGGCTGGCCAGATAGGCCGCCATCCGGCGCTCGGTCTCGGCAATTGCAACCTGTCGTTTCTCGTCGGTGCTGTCCTGTCCTGGGTCGCCACGCCTGCGGGACCGACGCGCCCGCAGGATCGACACGATCCCGACCAGCATCATCACCACCGGGATCAGGCTGAACAGCGAGGGCCCGACCGTGGCCATCTTATTCCGGTGCCTTCGTCGTCAGCGCCAGGGCATGCAATTCGCCATGTGCGCCGTCCATCTTGCCCTTCAGGCTGGCATAGACCGCGCGCTGCTGCTGGACCCGGTTCATGCCCCGAAAGCTTTCGTCGATCACTTCGGCGGCCCAGTGGTTGCCGTCGCCCGCCGTGTCGATCACGGTGATCTTCGCCTGGGGGAACGATGCGCGGATCAGCGCCTCGATATCCTTGCCTTCCATCGGCATGGGCAGCCTCCTTGGTCCTGTCGCCCAGATGTATGCCGCAGGGCAGGGGGCCGCAAGGGTGATCAGCGGGCGGGCAGGGCCTGCCATTCATCGCGCAACATGCCGAAGAGCAGCACATCGACGTTGCGGCCCAGTGCGGGGCGATACCAATGCGCGCGCTGCCGCCCCTCGGGCACGAATCCCAGCTTTGCATAAAGATGTGCCGCCCGCGCGTTTTCGCCCGAGGCATCAAGCCACAGCTTCTGCGCGTTCAGCACGGTGAAGGCATGGTCGATCAGGTGCCGCACGAAACCTGCGCCGCGCCCGCCGCCGGTGCTGGCCAGCGCCAGACGGCGCAGTTCGACCGTGCCGGACGGATCTCCGACGCCGCAGAACAGCGCGTATCCCGCCGGCTGACCCCGTTCCTGCCAGATCAGCAGCCGGGCCGAGGGATCGGGTAGATAGGCGGCCAGCCCGGTCTCATCCTCGTCGGTCAGGAAGGGCGCATTGTCGGGGTGCCCGGCCAGCCCGCGGATGAAGGCGAAATCGGCCGGGGTGGCGGGGCGCAGGGTCATGCCGCTTTCCATTCGCGCCGCAGCATCGAATAGGCGTGGCAATCGACCCAGACGCCGTCACGCAGCCAGCATTCGCGCATCGTGCCTTCCCGCACCAGCCCGGCGCGTTCAAAGGCGGCAAGACCGGCGAGATTGTCAAAGGCGATGTCGCAGAACAGCCGGTGCGATTGCATTTCATCGAACGCGACCGCAAGGGTGGCCCGGATCAGGGCAAGGCCCTCGCCCTTGCCGGGCTGCGACAGCGCCAGATTGGTCAGAAAGACGACATGCGGATAAAGCGGTTCGATGATCGAGAAACCCGCGAAACCGCCATTGCGCTGCCAGACCAGCACCCGTGCGTCGGCGTCATCAATCAGCCGGGCAATCCATGCCTCATCCTGTTGCAACAGGCTTTGCGGATGGGCGGTGATGAGCCCGCGGATGTCTGCCTGATCGGCAGCCACTGCGGGCCGCAGCATCAGACCCCAACCTTTTCGGCAAAGGCGCTGCGGTAAAGCCGCGACAGATCGGCCAGCGGGGCGGCATCGGCGCCAAAGGCCACCAGCGCGCCGCCAAAGCTGCCGATGCGGGTGACGGGAACGCCTGCGGTCAGGGCGGCGGCCTCGATGGCTTCGGCCCCGGCCTCATCCACGGCCAAGAGATAACGGGCCTGATCCTCGCCGAACAGCGCCGGAATGTCGCCGGGGATCAGGCCGATGCCCAGACCGGCCGCTTCGGCCATCTCGAAGGCCGCCAGCGCCAGTCCGCCATCGCCCAGATCGGTGCAGGCGCGGATGTGGGCGCGGTTGGCGCGCAGGAAATCGCCGTTGCGACGCTCGGCCGCCAGATCAACCGGCGGCGCATCGCCCTCTGCCATGCCGAAAGCTTCGGCCAGAAGCGCGCTTTGTCCCAGATGGCCGAAGCTCTCGCCCAAGAGCAGCGCGATGTCACCTGTCTGTGGCCGTCCGGCGATGATCTGATCCAGGCTGGACAGCAGCCCGACCGCACCGATGGTCGGCGTCGGCAGAATGCCCTTGCCGTCGGTTTCATTGTAAAGCGACACGTTGCCCGAGACGATGGGCATGTCCAGCGCCAGACAGGCTTCGCCGATGCCTTGCAACGCGCCGACGAACTGGCCCATGATTTCCGGCTTTTCGGGATTGCCGAAGTTCAGGTTGTCGGTGGTGGCCAGCGGCAGCGCGCCGACCGCCGTCAGATTGCGGTAAGCCTCGGCCACCGCCTGCTTGCCACCTTCGTAAGGGTTGGCCTTGACATAGCGTGGGGTCACGTCGCTGGTGAAGGCCAGCGCCTTCCCAGTGCCATGCACCCGCACCACCCCCGCAGGCAGGCCCGGCGTCACCACGGTATCCGCGCCGACCTGGGCATCATATTGCTCATAGACCCAGCCCTTGTGGGCATAGCAGGGCGACCCGATCAGCACCTTCAGCCCGTCGATGGCGCCGATCTGCGGCACCGGTCCCAGCGGGCCGGCGGCCGGTGTCGGCACCCAGGGCCGGTCGTATTCCGGGGCGCTGGACGACAGTTTCGACAGCGGGATGTCGGCCTTCACCTCATTGCCATGCAGGATCAGGAAGCGGTCCTCGGGGATGGTCTCGCCCACGATGGCGAAATCCAGATCCCATTTGACGAAGATCGCCCGTGCTTCCGCCTCCATCTCGGGCTTCAGCACCATCAGCATCCGCTCCTGGGATTCGCTCAGCATCATCTCATAGGCGGTCATGTGGGTTTCGCGCTGGGGCACGTCATCCAGTTGCAGCCGGATGCCAAGCCCGCCCTTGTCGCCCATTTCCACCGCCGAGCAGGTCAGCCCGGCGGCGCCCATGTCCTGAATGGAAATGACGGCCCCACTGGCCATCAGCTCCAGGCAGGCTTCGAGCAGCCGTTTTTCGGTGAAGGGATCGCCGACCTGAACGGTGGGGCGCTTTTCCTCGATCGTGTCGTCGAATTCGGCCGATGCCATGGTGGCCCCGCCCACGCCGTCGCGTCCGGTCTTGGCACCAAGGTAGACCACCGGCATCCCCACGCCCGAGGCGGCGGAATAGAAGATGGCATCCGTCTCGGCCAGACCGGCGGCAAAGGCGTTCACCAGACAATTGCCGTTATAGGCGGCGTGAAAGCGCACCTCGCCGCCGACGGTGGGCACGCCGAAGGCATTGCCATAGCTGCCGATGCCTTCGACCACGCCCTTGACCAGATGCGCGGTCTTCGGATGCGATGGCAGACCGAAGGACAGCGCATTCATCGCCGCGATCGGCCGCGCGCCCATGGTGAAGACATCGCGCAGGATGCCGCCGACGCCGGTCGCCG
>DAIOGH010000053.1:0-11292 GCA_036745335.1 Paracoccaceae bacterium | reverse complement strand
GCGCTGGACCCGCAATATGCCAAGAAGCTGGGCGTCAATCTGGACGAGCTGCTGATCTCGCAGCCCGACACGGGTGAACAGGCGCTGGAGATCGTCGATACGCTGGTGCGGTCGGGCGCGGTTTCGCTGATCGTGGTCGACTCGGTCGCGGCGCTGACCCCGAAGGCCGAGCTTGAGGGCGACATGGGCGATGCGACAGTGGGCGCGCAGGCAAGGCTGATGAGCCAGGCGATGCGCAAGCTGACCGCCAGCATCGGCCGCAGCAACTGCATGGTGATCTTCATCAACCAGATCCGCATGAAGATCGGCGTGATGTTCGGCTCCCCCGAGACCACCACCGGCGGCAATGCGCTGAAATTCTATGCGTCGGTGCGGCTCGACATCCGCCGCATCGGCGCGATCAAGGACCGCGAGGAAGTGGTGGGCAACACCACGCGGGTGAAGGTGGTGAAGAACAAGGTCGCGCCGCCCTTCAAGCAGGTGGAGTTCGACATCATGTATGGCGAGGGGATTTCCAAGACCGGCGAGCTGGTTGATATCGGCGTCAAGGCCGGGGTCGTCGAGAAATCGGGCGCCTGGTATTCCTATGGCGACGAACGCATCGGCCAGGGCCGCGAGAATGCCAAGACCTTCCTCAAGGCCAATCCTGCGGTTGCCATGGCGATCGAGGACAAGATCCGCGCCGCCAATGGCCTGGATTTCCACATCGAAGGCGGCGCCAGCGAAGATGACGTGATGGAGGGCTGACGTCTTCATCCCTTGCAACTGCAATAATCGAAAGGCCGGAGGCACCCCCTCCGGCCTTTTTCGCAAGCGCCGCAATCCGGCGTGGACAGGCCGGAAAAGCAGGGCTAAACGAAGGCCGATTGGCTGACTTCCCGGCGAAAGGCCCCGTGATATGGCGTCCCTGAACGACATCCGCTCCACCTATCTTGATTTCTTCCGGCGCAACGGCCACCGCGTCGTCGAAAGCTCGTCGCTGGTGCCGCGCAACGATCCGACGCTGATGTTCGCCAATTCCGGCATGGTGCAGTTCAAGAACCTGTTCACCGGGGTCGAGACGCGGGATTACAAACGGGCGACGACGGCGCAGAAATGCGTGCGGGCGGGTGGCAAGCACAACGACCTTGACAATGTCGGCTATACCGCGCGGCATCATACCTTCTTTGAAATGCTGGGAAATTTCAGCTTTGGCGATTACTTCAAGGACCAGGCGATTGCCTTTGCCTGGGAGCTGCTGACCAAGGATTTCGGTCTGGACAAGGACAAGCTGCTGGTCACCGTCTATCACACCGATGACGAGGCGGCGGGGATCTGGAAGAAGGTGGCCGGCCTGCCGGACAGCCGGATCATTCGCATCGCCAGCGACGACAATTTCTGGCGCATGGGCCCGACTGGCCCCTGCGGACCCTGCACCGAGATATTCTATGACCACGGGCCGAGCATCTGGGGCGGCCCGCCCGGCAGTGCCGAGGAAGACGGCGACCGGTTCATCGAGATCTGGAACAACGTCTTCATGCAGAACGAACAGTTCGCCGATGGCAGCATGCGCCCGCTGGACATGCAAAGCATCGACACCGGCATGGGGCTGGAGCGGATCGGCGCGCTGTTGCAGGGCAAGCACGACAATTACGACACCGACCTGATGCGCAGCCTGATCGAGGCAAGCGCCCATGCTACCCATCAGGACCCCGATGGCCCCGGCAAGACCAGTCATCGGGTGATTGCCGATCACCTGCGGTCGACCTCGTTCCTGATTGCGGACGGGGTGATGCCGTCGAACGAAGGCCGCGGCTACGTGCTGCGGCGGATCATGCGACGCGCGATGCGGCATGCGCACATGCTGGGCGCGCAGGACCCGGTGATGTATCGGCTGGTCCCCGCGCTGGTGCGGCAGATGGGGGCGGCCTACCCGGAACTGAGCCGGGCGCAGCCGCTGATCGAAGAGACGCTGAAGCTTGAGGAAACCCGGTTCAAGCAGACGCTGGACAGGGGTCTGCGGCTTCTGGATGACGAACTGGCCCGGCTGCCCGACGGCGCCGATCTGCCGGGGGCGGCGGCGTTCAAGCTGTATGACACCTATGGTTTCCCGCTGGATCTGACGCAGGATGCGCTGCGCGAACAGGGCCGGGCGGTGGATGTGGCCGGCTTCGATGCGGCGATGGCCGAGCAGAAGGCCAAGGCCCGCGCCGCCTGGGCCGGAACGGGCGAGGCGAAGGACGCGAAGATCTGGTTCGAGATCGCCGAGGACAGGGGTGTCACCGAATTCCTGGGGTATGAGCTGGAAGCCGCCGAGGGCGTGGTGCTGGCGCTGGTGCGCGACGGGGCCGAGATCGGGTCTGCGCAGACCGGCGAGGCGGTGCAGGTGGTGGTCAACCAGTCGCCCTTCTATGCCGAAAGCGGCGGGCAGGTCGGCGACACCGGGCTGATCCGCACCGATACCGGCATGGTCGAGGTGACGGATACCAGAAAGGCCGCCGGGGTGTTCATCCATATCGGCCGGGTGGCCGAGGGCGCTATTGCCAAGGGCCAGCCGGCCAAGCTGGAGGTCAGCCACACCCGCCGCAGCCAGATCCGCGCCAACCATTCGGCGACGCATCTGCTGCACGAGGCGCTGCGGCGCGCTCTGGGCGATCATGTGGCGCAGAAGGGCAGCCTGAACGCGCCCGACCGGCTGCGGTTCGACTTCAGCCATTCCCATGCCCTGACCCCGGCCGAACTGGCCACGGTCGAGGCCGAGGTGAACGCTTTCATCCGGCAGAATGCGCCGGTCGAGACCCGGATCATGACGCCGGACGATGCGCGCGGCATCGGGGCACAGGCCCTCTTTGGCGAGAAATACGGCGATGAGGTGCGGGTGGTGTCGATGGGCTGGCTCGACGGTTCGGGCAAGGGCGCGGATCAGCGCACCTACAGCCTCGAGCTGTGCGGCGGCACCCATGTGGCGCGCACTGGCGACATCGGCGCGCTGGTGATGCTGGGCGACAGTGCCTCGTCGGCCGGTGTGCGGCGGATCGAGGCACTGACCGGGCAGGCGGCGCTGGACCATCTGCGCGCGCAAGAGGCCCGGCTGGCCGAGATTGCAGCGACGCTGAAGGCCCCGGTTGCCGAAGTGGCCGACCGGGTGAAAGCGCTGGCCGAAGACCGCCGCAAGCTGGAGACCGAGGTGGCCAACCTGCGGCGCGAGCTGGCGATGGGCGGCAAGGGCGCAGGCCCGGAAGCGAATGAAATCAACGGGGTGAAGTTCATTGCTCAGGTGGTTTCGGGCGTTTCGGGCAAGGATCTGCCCGCATTGATCGACGAGATGAAATCGCGTCTCGGCTCGGGTGCGGTGCTGCTGATCGCCGATACCGGGGCCAAGCCGGCGGTTGCGGCCGGGGTGACGGCGGATCTGACGGCGCGGCTTTCGGCCGTTTCGCTGGTTAAGGCCGCGGCCGAGGCGATGGGCGGCAAGGGCGGCGGCGGGCGGCCCGACATGGCGCAGGCCGGTGGGGCGGACATTGCGCTGGCCGAAGCCGGGATCAAGGCGGCGGAAGCCGTGATCGGGGGATAGGATGCCGACAGCACTCTGGATTGCGCATGTTCATGTAACCGACCCGGACGCCTATGGCCGTTACGCCAGCGGGGCCGGGCCGGCGATTGCCGCGCATGGCGGCGTCTTTCTGGCCCGTGGCGGGCGCTATGTGCAGCTTGAGGGCAATGATCGTGCCCGAAACGTGGTGGCGCGGTTTCCGTCGCTTGAAAAGGCGGTGGAATGCTATCATTCGCCCGCCTATCAGGCCGCCCTGGCCCATGCCAAGGGCGCCAGTGTGCGCGATCTGATGGTGGTGGAAGAGGTGGAACCTTAGGGTTTTACGCGAAAATTCCCCACGCGACTGCGGCAAAACGTGCTAATGTGACAGAAAAAGCAGACAGGCGTGTCACAATGACAATCGAAAAAGGCCCCCGCTGATGTGCCGCTGGGCCGCCTATTCCGGGGCTCCGATCTTTCTGGAAGAGATCATCAGCCGCCCCGGCCATTCGCTGATCCACCAAAGCCATTGCGCCACGCAATGCCATACTGCGATCAATGCCGATGGATTCGGCGTGGCCTGGTATGGCGACCGGCCGGAGCCGGGGCTTTACCGCGACGTGATGCCGGCCTGGTCGGACCCGAACCTGCGCAGCCTGACCGCGCAGGTGAAATCGGGGCTGTTCCTGGCGCATGTGCGCGCCTCGACCGGCACGGCGACCAGCCGCAACAACTGTCACCCCTTCGTGCATGGGGTGTGGTCCTTCATGCACAACGGGCAGGTCGGCGGCTATGAGAGATTCCGCCGTGATGCCGACATGATGGTGCCGGATCACCTTTATCCACAGCGCAAGGGCGCGACCGACAGCGAGGCGCTGTTTCTGGCCGCCATCGCCGAGGGGCTGGACGGCGATCCGCGCGGCGCGCTGGAACGCGCCTCGGCCCGGTTCATCCGGCTGGCGCGCGACAAGGGTGCGCTGCCTTGGCTGCGGATGACTGCGGCGCTGTCGGACGGCAAACGGCTTTATGCCGTGCGCTATGCCACGGATGAGGCCGCCCCCAGCCTTTACTATCGCTGGTCGGCCAGCCGGATGGGCATGGCGGTGGTGTCGGAGCCGCTGGAGGCGGAAGAGGGCGGCTGGAGCGAAGTGCCCGCCGCCAGTTTCTGCACATTCGAGGGCGCGGATGTGAAGGTCGAACCGTTCCTGCCCTGTCGGCTGGCCGCGGCGGCGGCCTGAGGGCCCCCGAATTCTGTGCAGAATTCGTGGCCGGAGTTTTTTTGAAAACTCCGGCGCGTGGCGCCAGAAGGATCAGAACTGGTCTTCCAGCAACGCGCCGATGCTGCGCTCGGGCAGCCCAAGGAAGGCCAGGGTTTCCGCTTCGGTCAACAGGACGCGGGCGACAATCTCGTCCCGCCCCTGCCATGACCGCAGCACGAAGGCCGCCATCTGCTGCGCCGCGACGCCGGGCGCGAAATAGGCCAGCAGGGTTTCTACCGGCTGGCCGACGAAATGTTCGGCCTTCAGGGCCTGCAATTCCATCAGGCGGCCATAGTCGTTTTCAAAACCGATGACATCGGACAGGTCGACCAGATGCTTCTGGCCCGGCCGACAATCAGGGTGCTGCATGTACTGGGCAAAGGCCAGCTGGCTTTCGCGGGCCCCTGCAATACCCGAATAGCGAACATAGACCAGCCCGCGATCCGGCAGGATTCGGAAGGAAACCGGCATGCGCCCCCCGGAAATGACGATGCCCCGCAAGGGGGCACCGTTTGATCATCAGGTCAAGCCCTTCGTCGTGCCGATCAGTCCAGCGCCTTGAAGTTCAGGCTGGCCCCGTCCTTGATGCCGCTGAACCAGCGCGCGGTGACGGTCTTGGTCTTGGTGTAGAAGCGGAAGGCATCGGGGCCATACTGGTTCAGGTCGCCGAAGGCAGACCGTTTCCAGCCGCCGAAGCTGTAATAGGACAGCGGAACGGGGATCGGGAAGTTGATGCCGACCATGCCGACATTGACACGGGATGCAAAATCGCGCGCGGTATCGCCATCGGCGGTGTAGATCGCGGTGCCGTTGCCGTATTCGTTGTCCATCACCAGCTTCAGCGCCTCTTCGTAAGAACCGGCGCGCACGGTCGACAGCACCGGGCCGAAGATCTCCTGCTTGTAGATCTCCATATCCGGGGTCACGTTGTCGAAGAGGGTGGCACCGACGAAGAAGCCGTTTTCATAGCCCTGGATCTTCAGGCCCCGGCCATCGACCACCAGCTTCGCGCCCTGTTCGATGCCGGAATCGATCAGGCCAAGGATACGGTCTTTCGATGCCTTGGTAATGACCGGCCCGAAATCCACGTCATTGCCGGCGGTATAGGGACCGACCTTCAGCTTCTCGATCTTCGGCACCAGCGCCTCGATCAGCGCATCCGCCGTTTTCTGGCCCACCGGCACCGCGACCGAGATCGCCATGCAGCGTTCGCCCGCCGCGCCATAGCCCGCGCCGACCAGTGCATCCGCCGCCTTTTCGATATCGGCATCGGGCATGATGATCATGTGGTTCTTGGCACCGCCGAAGCATTGCGCCCGTTTGCCGTTGGTGGCGGCGCGGCCATAGATATATTGCGCGATCGGGGTGGAGCCGACGAAGCCGACGCCCTGGATCACCGGATGGTCGAGAATGCCGTCGACCACCGACTTGTCGCCGTTCACCACCTGCAGCACGCCATCCGGCAGGCCCGCCTGTTGCAGCAGTTCCGCCAGGAAGAGCGAGGTCGACGGAACCCGTTCGGACGGTTTCAGGATCATCGCATTGCCGCTGACGATGGCGGGGGCCATCTTCCACAAGGGGATCATGGCCGGAAAGTTGAACGGGGTAATCCCGGCCACCACGCCCAGCGGCTGCCGCATGGCGTAAAGGTCGATGCCGGGGCCGGCGCTGTCGGTCATCTCGCCCTTCAGCATGGCGGGGGCGCCCATGCAGACCTCGACCACCTCAAGCCCGCGCTGAACGTCGCCCTTGGCATCGGGAATGGTCTTGCCGTGTTCGCGCGAAACCAGTTCGGCCAGCTTGTCCATGTGCTGATTGATCAGCGCGCCAAAGGCCATCATCACGCGCGCCCGGCGCTGCGGGTTGGTGGCGGCCCATGCAACCTGCGCCTTGGCGGCTTCGGCGACGGCATGGTTCAGCTCGGCCTCGGTGGCCAGCGCGACCCGCGCCTGCACTTCGCCGGTGGCGGGGTTGTAGATGTCGGCAAAGCGGCCCGATTTGCCCGCGACCAGCTTGCCGTTGATCCAGTGACCGATCTCTTGCATCGAATCCTCCTGTCTGAGTTGCCGCTGTTTTATCCTTGCGGAAACGCCAGACAAAGCGGCAATCTTCCAAAAGGGCTTTGCAGGATTGCAATGATGGATTGGGATGATCTGCGGGTGTTCCTGGCCGTGGCGCGGGCCGACAGCCTGTCGGGTGCGGGGCGGCGGCTGAAGATCGACCCGGCCACGGTGGGCCGCCGGATTGCGCGGCTGGAAGAGGCGATCGGGGCGCGTTTGTTCCAGAAATCGCCGCAGGGCTATGCGCTGACCGACGAGGGCACGCGGCTGCTGCCTCATGCCGAACGCGCCGAGACCGCCGCACGCGCCGCCGCCGAAAGCCTGTCGGGGCCCGAGGGGCTGACCGGGCAGATCCGGCTTGGGGCCCCGGATGGGTGTGCGAATTACCTGCTTCCGCAGGTGATCGCGAGGATCTGCGATGCCAATCCGGGGCTGGAGGTGCAGATCGTCGCGCTGCCGCGTCTGTTCAACCTGTCCAAGCGCGAGGCCGATATGGCCATCGGTGTCAGCCGCCCCGAGGCCGGACGGCTGACCGTGCAGAAGCTGACCGACTACCGGCTGCATCTGGCCGCCAGCCGCAGCTATCTGGCCGAGCATCCGGTGCAGGGGCCGGATGACCTGCGCCACCATCGCTTCATCGGCTATATTCCCGACCTGATCTTTGACAAGGAGCTGGATTATCTGGCCGAGATCGGAGGCCCGCCAGTGACGTTCTCGTCGAATTCTGTGTCGGTGCAACTGAACTTCCTGCGGCAGGGCGCGGGCCTGGGCGTGGTGCATGATTTCGCGCTGCCCTCAGCGCCGGAGCTGGTTCGGGTGCTGCCCGATAATATCCGGCTGGTCCGCAGTTTCTGGCTGATCCGCCATGCAGACGATGCCCGCGTGCCGCGTCTGACCCGCTTTGCCGAGGCGCTCTTGCGGGCGGTCCGGGTGGAAATGGCGCGTCTTGAATCAATCGCTTGACAGAGACGTGCCCTCGCAGGACCTTTGCAAGGACAAGGCCGGGAGGAATAGCCGATGCTTGTCAGCCAGATCCTGAAATCCAAGCCCGAAGGGGGCGTCATCTCTATCGCGGGCGATGCCAGCGTGGCCGAAGCGGTCGAACTGCTGTCGTCGAAACGCATAGGCGCGGTGATGGTGTCGGCAGACGGCAAGAAGCCGCTTGGCATCCTGTCGGAACGCGACATCGTGCGCGAACTGGGCAAGCGCGGGGCCGATGTGCTGGCCGACAAGGTTTCCAGCCTGATGACGGTCAAGCTGGTGGGCTGCGAGCGGGGCGATCAGACCGATGCCGTGCTGCAGAAGATGACCGATGGCAGGTTCCGTCACATGCCGGTTCTGGATGGCGGACAGATGGTCGGCATCATCTCGATCGGCGATGTGGTGAAGGCGCGGCTTGAAGAGCTGGCGGCGGAAAAGGATGCGCTGGAAGGCATGATCAAGGGGTTCTAGGGCGCAACGGCGCGGGGCGCAGGGCAGGCTGCGGCGAATTCGCCCTTGCGCCTTGTTGCGCAATATTGTTGCGTTGCCGCGGGCACATGGCCCCGAGGAGGACTCCTGAATGCGCATCGGCCTGTATCCGGGCACCTTCGATCCCGTCACGCTGGGCCATACCGATATCATCCAGAGGGCGATGGCGCTGGTGGACCGGCTGGTGATCGGGGTGGCGATCAACCGCGACAAGGGGCCACTGTTCACACTGGAAGAGCGGGTCGCCATGGTGCGGGCCGAATGCGATGCGATCACGGCAAAGACCGGCGGCGAGATCGTGGTGCATCCGTTCGAGAACCTGCTGATCGACTGCGCCCGCGATGTGGGGGCCGGGGTGATCATCCGTGGCCTGCGCGCGGTGGCGGATTTTGAATATGAATTCCAGATGGTCGGGATGAACCGTGCGCTGGATGCCAATATCGAAACGGTGTTCCTGATGGCCGATGCGCGCCGCCAGGCGATTGCGTCGAAGCTGGTCAAGGAAATCGCCCGGCTGGGGGGCGATGTGTCGAAATTCGTGCCCGAGGCCGTGCGCGGTGCCCTGAAGGCCAAGTATCGCTGAGCCCGTTGTCCCGAGGGGGCCGAAATGCAAAGGGGGCCTTGCGGCCCCCGGCATCGGACCTGCGTTGCAGCAACCTCAGTTGCCGTAAACCGCCTTGTGGGCGATCTTCGCGGCATCGCCGGGGTAGATGTCCAGGTCAAGCGCGATGTCCAGCGGCATCCGGGCGATCTCGTCGCGGGTACGGACATAGGCGGCGCGTTTGCGGGCGGCTTTCTTCAGGGTCTCAAACATGGTCAGCATCTTCGCTTCCTCTTTGTGCGGCGGGATGGATTTCCTTCCGCATGACCAAAAGATAGACCTGCCAGTTATCGCTAACAACCGGTAATGCTGCGGTGCAGCTATGCGTAAAACGCATATCTTAAAGCCAAGAAAAAAGGCACCCGAAGGTGCCCTTCCCCTGATTTTCGTCGAAAATCAGATCAGCTTGCCCATCGCAACGGCGGTATCCGCCATGCGGTTCGAGAAACCCCATTCGTTGTCATACCAGGACAGGACCGAACACAGCGTGCCGTCCATCACCTTGGTCTGGTCCATGTGGAACACCGACGAATGCGGATCGTGGTTGAAGTCCATCGAGACATTCTTGGCCCTGGTATAGCCGAGGATGCCCTTCAGCGGCCCGTCGGCGGCGGCGCGGATCGCCTCGTTGATCTCGTCCACGCTGGTGGCGCGCTTGGCGATGAACTTCAGGTCCACCACGCTGACGTTCGGTGTCGGCACCCGGATGGCGAAACCGTCCAGCCGGCCCTTCAGATCGGGCAGAACCAGCCCCACCGCCTTGGCCGCCCCGGTCGAGGTCGGGATCATGTTCAGCGCGGCGGCGCGGGCGCGATACAGATCCTTGTGCATGGTGTCCAGCGTCGGCTGGTCGCCGGTATAGCTGTGGATCGTGGTCATCATGCCCTTTTCGATGCCGATGGCTTCGTGCAGGACCTTGGCAAAGGGCGACAGGCAGTTGGTGGTGCAGCTGGCGTTCGAGACGACGATGTCATTCTTCGTCAGCGTGCCGTGGTTCACGCCATAGACAATGGTCTTGTCGGCCCCGTCGCCCGGCGCGGAGATCAGCACACGCTTCGACCCGTTTTCCAGATGGGGCAGGCACTTTTCCTTCGATGTGAAGATGCCGGTGCATTCCATGACGATGTCGACATCCGACCAGGGCAGATCGGCCGGGTTCTTCAGCGCCGTCACCCTCATGCGGCCGCGGCCGACGTCGATCCAGTCGTCTCCGGTGGTCACATCCGCCGGGAATCGGCCATGCACCGAATCGAAGCGCAAGAGATGCGCATTGGTTTCGACCGGGCCAAGGTCGTTGATGGCGACCACCTCAATATCCTTGCGGCCCGACTCGATGATCGCGCGCAGCACATTGCGCCCGATCCGCCCAAATCCGTTGATTGCAACCTTCACGGCCATGATCTTCACCCTCCGAAGCTGCCTGTGCGCGTTCCGCTAGCGCTAACAATGCGATCTGGCGGAAAAATGCAACCTCAGTCTGACGGGATCAGCGCCAGAATTCCACCCAATCCATCAATCCAAGAAACTTTCGCGCCAGGAAGACCAGGGTTTCCCCGCCGGTCAGCAGGAAATCCGCCGCGATCAACCCGGCAAGCACAGCCGCCAGCCAAAGCGCGATATGTTCGGTCATCATGCCCCCAGGGCCGGGGGCGGACCCCGGTTACTGCGCCAGCCGCCCCATGACGCCGGCCACGTCGGCCATCCGGCAGGAGAAGCCCCATTCATTGTCATACCAGGCCAGAACGCGGACCGAGCGGCCAACGACCTTGGTCTGGTCGGGGGCGAAGATAGACGAGAACGGCGTGTGGTTGAAGTCGATCGACACCTTCGGTTCGGGGTCATAGGACATCACCATGCCCATATAACCCGCGCAGGCCTCGCGCACGATCTCGTTCACATCGGCCACCGTCACCGCCTTCTTGGCGATGAAGGTCAGGTCCACGGCCGAGACATTGGGCGTCGGCACCCGGATCGCGCTGCCATCCAGCAGGCCCGCCAGTTCCGGCAATACCTCGCCAATCGCCTTGCCGGCGCCGGTCGAGGTGGGGATCATCGCCAAGGCGGCAGAGCGCGCGCGATACAGATCCTTGTGGCGGCGGTCCAGCGTCGGCTGGTCGCCGGTATAGGAATGGATCGTGGTCATCACGCCACTTTCGATGCCGATCGAGTCGTTCAGCACCTTGGCCAGCGGTGCCAGGCAGTTGGTGGTGCAGGAGGCGTTCGAGACCACCAGATGCTCGGGCGTAAGCGCGCGGTGGTTGACGCCATAGACAACGGTCATGTCGGCCCGCTTGGCCGGGGCAGAGACGAGCACGCGCTTCGCCCCGCGCCCCAGATGGACGGCGGCCTTGTCGCGGTCGTTGAACTTGCCGGTGCATTCCAGCACCACGT
>DAIOGH010000052.1:0-13961 GCA_036745335.1 Paracoccaceae bacterium | reverse complement strand
TCCTGCCGAGAAAATTCTACTTCTGCATCCCCTTAACCATGGGGAGGATTACCCCATGAGGTAACCCCTTGAAATAACGTGATTGGCTTCTATTGGGATATTCTCCCACCCTCTCCGCCATTGTCCCGCTACACGTTGAATTTGCTCAGCCCCCTTGTTCTGAAGGGGCTTTCGCCATGAACCTTGTTACAAGGTTTGCTGCAAAGCGGGGGCTCGAAGACTGAAGCATTTCAGCACGTCCGAGGGAAGTGGGGGCCTCGTGTCACGGTCCCCGAAGATCTGCGCGAGATTCTTCCCTTGCACAGGCCGACCCTCTCGACCGCCGCAAAGGCGCACTATTGCGAGGCGCTCGAATCTCACGACAGGGGGCATGTGGCTCGTGACAGCACGACCGCAGACTTCGGAGCGATACGCACGATCAGTCTACGCGAACCAGCTGCGGCTTCTGGTTGCTGATCGTCTAGAGATGGCCGAGGCTCTGATTGTCTAACGGGCACGGCCTTCATGGACATGTCCTGCCGCGTTTCACCCACATGGGCTGAAAGGGCGGAAGTTCTGCCGTGGCTGCACGGCTGCTGGCCTGCTCTGCGCGACCCGGCGGCCTTGGGTCGGTTGCACTGAACGTCTCCGGTCAAGAAATGCACAATGTGCCGGAACGGGGCCGCGCTTTGCGATGACAGGCTTGCTGGGTAGGGGCGCGCCGCACGGTCAGCCCTGCCGGATGTAGTCCACCCCGCGCGCCAGCCAGCACCCCAGCGTCAGGCCGGTCACACTGCCTGCCGCATTGCGCCGCACCACCGCCGTCCAGTCTCCGGGGGCCGGCGCGTCCATCGACCGGCGCGTCGCCACCGTCCAGACATCGCGGCCGACAGGGGCCATCCGCTCGGGCCGCCCGCTGCCCAGAAGCCCGCTGAAGCGCACGAATGCAGCGCCGTCCCGCGCCTCGATCTTCAACCCGGCACCCAGTTCGGCCGACGTATAGTGCCCGGCTATTTCGGCCGCGTCGGCGGCATCGATGACCGGAAGGGGCGTCAGGGCCTGAACGGTATTGTCACCCTTGCGCTGCATCACCAGCCCTGCCCCATCCCGCCGCAGCATGACGGTGGGTGAGGCAAGGCTGCCGTCCGCGGCAAGATCCAGCGCATCCGGTCCCCAGCCGTTGTAGAAGAGGCTGATCCCCCGTCGCCCGGCCACCAGCCGCACGACCAGCCCGTCCTCGGCCAGCCATTGCCCGTCCCAGCCGTCGGGGATCGCCGCCGGTTCGGGCGTTTCCGCCCCAAGGGCCGCATTGATCAGGCTTTGCGCCGCGCCATAGACATTGCCCTCATGGTTGAAGATCACCACCACTGACAGCCGCGCCGCCCGCGCATTCAGCCGCTGCGCCCGGAAACCGCGCAGTGCGCCGGCATGGCCGGTGAAATCCAGCCCGGCGATCCGGTGATGCGCAATGCCGTAGCCATAGGTCGCAGGCGTTCCGTCGGCATAGGCCGGGGGGACCGAAGCGCGACGATAGAGGCCGGTTTCATCATCGCGCGTGGCGTCGATCCAGCCTTCATAGGCCAGCATGTCATCGAGCGAGGCGGATATGCCGGCATCGCCGATCCAGAACACCCCGTTCTCGGCCGGAAAATAGCCCGCCGCATCGTTGCCCTCATAACCCACCACGCCATCTTCGGGGTGGCGGGTGTCCGAGGTCAGGACGGCGGTCTTCATCCCGGCCGGGTCCCAGATGTGGCGGCGGTACAGATCCTCCAGCGCGGTGCCGGTTTCGGTCTCGATCATCTCGGACAGGATGCGGTAGTTGCAGTTGCAATAGGAATAGGCGGTGCCGGGCGGGAAATGCCCGGTCTTCATCCGCGCCACCAGCGGCAGCGCATCCTCGCGCCGGAACTCCTGCTCGGCCTTGCCGCCGTGCAGCACGGTCAGCGCCCAATAGTCGCGCAGGCCCGACTGGTTGTCGCAAAGCTGCCGCACCGTCGGCAAGGGGCCGGTGAATTCGGGCAGGAATGCTGCAACCTTGCCGTCCAGCCGGGCGGGATCGCCCAGCGTGGCCAGCAGAACCTGACAGGTGAACTGCTTCGAGATCGAGCAGATCGGCAGCCGCGTCGCGCGCGTCATCGCCTGCCCGCGGTCCAGATCGGCATAGCCCCAGGCACGGGCGGCAATGATCCGGCCGTCCTTCATGACCCCAGCCACCCCGCCCGGACCGGGAAAATGTTTCGGCAGCGCATCCAGCGCGCCTTCAAGGGCCGCAAGGTTCAGATCGGTCATCGCATCTCTCCGCAGGACAGGCGGCGGCCCGGTCATCCGGGCCGCCAGTTGTTCTCAGTTGGCCTTGGTGGTTTCTTCCAGCCAGAACCGGCCCAGCGGGTTCTGCCCGAAATTGCCGATCCCCTTGCCCGTCACCGAGATGAACGGGCTGTAATACAGGTCGATCCAGTGGACATCGCCCTTGGCGGTCTTCTGGATCTCGGCATAGATCGCCTCGCGTTTTGCCGGGTCCATCTCCAGCCGCGCATCGGCGACCAGCTGCTTGACCGTGTCGTTGTTATAGCGGGTCATGTAGTTCATGTTGACATCATGGCCCAGAACGAAGGTGGTCTTCTGGTCCGGGTCAAGGATGTCATTGGTCCAGTACATCACCGACAGGTCGTATTCGCCGTTGATCAGCATGTCCCAGGTCTGGCTGGGGTCCATCTTCTGCAGGTTCAACGTCACGCCCACAGCGGCAAGCTGCTGCTGCAACAGGACGGCAATCTGTTCGTCCACCTCGTTTCCGGCATCGACCACATAATCCAGCGTGATGTCGCCCACCCCCGCCTCGGCCAGCAGCGCCTTGGCCTTTTCGGGATCATAGGCCCGCGCGCCATTGTCCTCGGTATGGTAAAGCGCGCCGCGCGGGATGTAGGAATTCGCCACCTCGCCCAGGCCGAACGTCACCGTGTCGATGATCGCCTGCTTGTCGATGGCATAGTCCAGCGCCTCGCGCACCTTGACGTTGTTCAGCGGCTCATGCTCCTGGTTCATCAGCAGATGATCCTCGCGGGTCGAGGAGTTGATGACCACATTCAGGTTCGCATCCTTCTTCAGCTCTTCCACGCGCGAGAACGGCACATAGATCGCCGCGTCCAGCTCTCCGGCCTGCACGGCCAGCATCCTTGTGTTGTCATCCGGGATCGAGATCCACTCCACCCCGTCAAGGCTGACATTGGCGGCATCCCAGTAATCGGGGTTCTTCTTCAGGATCACCCGGTCGCCGCGCCGCCATTCCGCCAGCATGAAGGCCCCCGATCCCACCGGGTTTTCCGCGAAAGCCTCGGGGCCGCTGGCCTCCATCGCCGCCTTCGAGATGATCGAGGCTCCGGGCATGGCAAGGGTGGACAGGAACGGCGCAGAAGGGCCGCTCAGCGTGACCACCAGCGTCCTGGGGTCCGGCGTCTGCATGTCCTTGATGATCTTGTAGCCGTCGGCCCAGAGCGAAAGCTCGCTGTCGCGGATGCGGGCCAGCGAATAGGCGGCGTCTTCCGATGTCACCGGCGTGCCGTCCGAAAATTTCGCGTCGCGCAGATGGAAGGTATAGGTCAGCGCATCGGCCGAGACATCCCAGCTTTCCGCCAGACCGGGGACAAGGGCCTTGCCTTCGTTGTCCACCCGCACCAGCACGTCGAACACGTTCGAGAACACCCAGAAGTCGATGTTCTGCGCGGTGTTGATCGGATCGAAGGTCGATGAATCCTCGCGTCGGCCGATGGTCAGAACGCCTTCGGCATTGACTGCCGGAACCGAGACCGAAGTCATCAAAAGGCCAAGAATGGCCGCACTGGCAAGTTTTCTGATCATGTCGTCAACTCCTGTTGGATGGGGAAAGCGCCGCCGTTGATGGGGCGGTCTGGGTCTATGTCCGGGATGGCGGCGATCAGCGCCGCAGTATAGGGCCGCTCGGGCCGGGCGAAGACGCGGGCCGAGGGGCCGTCCTCGACGATCTCACCATGATGCATGACGACGACACGCTCGCACAGGTGGCGCACGATGGCCAGATCATGCGCGATGAAGACCAGCGTCAGGCCGTTGCGCGCGGCAAGGTCGCGGAACAGCGCCACGATCTGCGCCTGGATTGTGACATCAAGTGCCGCCACGCATTCATCGGCGATGATGACGCGCGGATTGACCGCCAGCGCCCGCGCGATGCCAGCACGCTGGCATTGCCCGCCCGACAGGCTGCGCGGGCGGCGGGTGGCAAAGGCGCGGTCAAGGCCGACCATATCCAGCAACTCATTGATCCGGGCGGGAATCTGGTCGCGCGGGGTTTCGCCTTGCGTGCGCAGGACTTCGGCAATCGTCTCGCCGATGGTCAGCCGGGGGTTCAGCGCGTTGAACGGGTCCTGAAAGACCATCGCCGCCTCGCTGCGCAGACGTTTCAGCGTGGCATCGCGGGCACGCATCAGCGACTGGCCGTCAAAGCCGATCTCGCCCGCGCTGGCCGGGGTCAGCCCCAGCATCGCCCGCGCCAGCGTGGATTTGCCCGATCCGCTTTCACCGACGATCCCCACCGTTTCGCCCGGCCAGATGCGCAGGGAAACCCCCTTCAGCGCCCGGAACGGCGGCTTGCGGGTCAGGAAGCCTCCCTGCGGAAAGGCCACCTCCAGCGCCTCGATGGCAAAGACCGGCTGGCGGTCATGGGGGTGGGTCTGGGGTTCCTCACCGGCATGGGACAGCGAGGGATGCGAGGCGATCAGTTGTTGCGTATAAGCATGCTGCGGCGTGGCCAGCAGCGTGCGCTTCTCGCCCTGTTCCACGATCCGGCCGTCGCGCATCACGGCGATGCGGTCGCAGGTCTGGGCCACCACGCCAAGGTCATGGGTGATCAGGATGATCGACAGCCCGCGCCTGTCGCGCAGTTCGATCAGCAGCCGCAGGATCTGGGCCTGGATCGTCACGTCCAGCGCGGTTGTCGGCTCATCCGCGATCAGGATTTCCGGGTCGCAGGCCAGCGCCACCGCGATCATCGCACGCTGCCGCATCCCGCCGGAGAACTGGTGCGCAAAGCTGGTGAAGGCGCGGGGCGGATCGGGGAAGCCCACCTGCCGCAGCAGGTCGATCGCCTCGGCCTTGGCCGCTGCGGCCCCCAGGCCCTTGTGATGGATCAGCCCCTCGGCGATCTGCTTGCCGATGGTCATCACCGGATCCAGATGGCTGGTCGGGTTCTGGAAGATCATCCCGATCCGTCGGCCGCGGATGCCATCCATCGGCCCATTCAGGATCTCAGCCCCGTCCAGGCGGACGCTTCCGGCCGTGACCTGCAACTTGCGCGACGGCAGCAGCCCGATCACCGTGCGGCACAAGAGGCTTTTGCCAGATCCGCTTTCGCCGACAAGTCCAAGGATCTCGCCCCGGTTCAGGCTGACGGTGATGTCCTCCAGCAGCGGGCGCTGTTCTGACCCGTCTCGGTAAAGGACCGACAGGCCGGAAATCTCAAGCTGGGTGGTCATTCCTTCACCCCCAGCATGTCGGCCAGCGCATCGCCGGTCAGAGAAAAGCCGAAGGCCAGCACAACGATGGCAAGGCCGGGAAACAGGGTGATCCACCAGGCCTGGGTGATGAAGCCCTGCGCCTCGGCCACCATGATGCCCCATTCGGCCAGGGGGGGCTGCACGCCAAGGCCAAGATAACTGATCGCCGCCCCGTTCAGCAGCACCAGAACGGCATCCGACATCACGAAGACCAGCGACCCGGCCAATGCATTGGGCAAGAGGTGGCGGAACATGATCCGCGCACGGGAAAAGCCCAGCGACTGCGCCGCCACCGCGAAATCCTGCGTCTTCAGCACAAGGATCTGCGCCCGGATCAGGCGGGCATAAGAGACCCAGCCGACCAGCGCCATGGCGATGTAGAAACTGCCAAGGCCGGGGCCGAGGATGGTGATGATCGACAGCATCAGCACCAGAAAGGGAAAGGCCAGCACCACGTCGATCAGCCGCATGAATATGACATCGACCCAGCCGCCGAAAAACCCGGCAACGGTGCCGACAAAGGTGCCGATCAGGAACGGGAAGATCACCCCGATCACCGCGATCTGCAGGTCGATCCTTGCCCCCCAGATCACGCGGCTCAGGACATCGCGGCCGAAATTGTCGGTGCCGAACGGATGCGCCCAGGACGGGGCCAGCAGCTTTGGCCCGGCATCATGCAGGATCGGATCATGCGGTGCCACCCAGGGGGCCAGCAGCGCCAGCGCCAGAAAGGTGCCAAGGATCGCCAGCCCGCAGGCCAGCATCGGGCGGCGGCCCAGACCGCCCAGGCGCGGCATCAGACGAAAGGTCGGCTGCGGGGCAGAGGTCACAGCTTGATCCTCGGGTCCAGCGCCACGGTCAGGATGTCGGCGGCAAAGTTGATCAGCACCGTTGCCACGGCGAAGGTCAGCGCCACCCCCTGCACCACCATGTAATCACGGGTGAAGATGCCGCGCACCATCAGCTGCCCCAGCCCCGGCACGGCAAAGACGCTTTCGACGACCACGGTGCCGCCGATCAGCCAGCCGATGTTCACCGCCAGCAGGTTCACCACCGGCACCAGCGCATTCGGCACCACATGACGCCAGAACACCACGCCTTCGGGCATGCCCCTTGCCCTTGCTGCGGTGGCAATGTCGGAATCGAGCCCCGCGATCATCCCCGCCCGCAAGGACCGCATGATCACCGCCGACAGCGACAGCGCGATGGTCAGCCCCGGCAGCACCAGATGCGCCAGCTTGTCGCCAAGGGTTTCGCCATAGCCCGAGACAGGCAGCCATTCCAGCCGGACCGAGAACAGAAGGATCAGCATAGCCCCCAGCCAGAATGACGGAAAGCCTATGCCGGCGGTGGACACCATCCTGACCGCATGGTCGATCACGCTGCCCCGGTTGCGGGCCGACAGCGCGGCCAGCGGCACCGCGATGATCAGTGCCATCAGCACGCCCATGCCGACCAGCGCCAGCGTAGGCTCGATCCGGGTTGCGATCAGGCGCAGCACGTCGATCTTGTAAAGCGTGGACTTCCCCATTTCTCCTGCGCCAAGGTTCTTCAGGAAATACAGGTATTGCAGCCACATAGGCTCATCCAGCCCGTATTGCGCGCGGATATTGGCGATGGCCGAAGGGGTGGCCCGCGCCCCCAGAAGGATGCGGGCGGGATCGCCGGGGATCAGCCGCACCAGAACGAAGGTGATCACCGAAATCCCGAACAGCACCGGAATGAACTGCAACGGGCGGAACAGGATGAATCGATAGCGGTGCATCAGCGGTCTTTGCGCATGGTCATGCCGCAGCCTACCCCATGCGGATCGCTTGTGCAACCAGATGCCCGCCACCGATGTCGTTTAATGGCACTTTCTGCGGCCCCTGTCCGGCGGGATGGATCGGGCTGGGCACTTCGCCCGTCAGACGGGCAGAGGCGGGACGGCGATGCGCCGGATCGGGGGTCGGAACCGCCTCGATCAGCCGTCGTGTATAGGGGTGCTGGTTGCCGAAGACCTGGCGCGGGTGCCGGTCTCGACGATCTGGCCCAGAGACATCACACCGACCCGGTCGCAGACGTTTTCCACCACCGCCATGGCGATCATCACCCGCTGGCGCATCCCGCCGGAAAGCTGGTGCGGATATTGCCAGAGCCGCCGTTCGGGTTGCTGCAGCCGCGCCGCCCGAAACCGGCAAAGGTCCAGCCCAGAAGCGGCAGAAGATGCTGGTTCGGGCAGGCATGGGTGTAGACCGGATGGCACGAAGCCTCGAAGCCGTCGTAGGCACCACATACCACAGCGTTCCGCGCGCGCGTTCCAGCGTCGGGATCACTTCCTTGCGGCTTCAGCTGGTGACACAGCCGAAGACATGCCGCGCGTCGATGTCTTGCAGGATTTCCGCGCAGAGCGGGCCGTAAAGGTCGATCCGCCGCTTCATGCCGTTCCGCAAACGAAAAAGCCCCGCCTCCCGCAGGCGCCGGTGCGCATGGGGAATCGGGGCCAGACTGCCGCTATGGGCCTTCAGCAGACAGGATCGCGGTGGTCGGCGTCAAGTTGTTGATCAAGGGCAGTGGCTGTTTTGTTGGCCCGGCCCGCGACAGGGTCAGCCGATGCCGAAGGGCGTGACCGGCGATTGCGCGGGCGGGCAGAACCAGCGCGGGCCGGTTTCGGTCATATAGGCGATATCCTCAAGCCGGACGCCGCATTCGCCATAGACGCACAGCATCGGTTCGATCGAAAAGCACATGCCGGGCGCCAGCGGCATGGCATTGCCGGCCACGATCCACGGCTCTTCGTGGATTTCCAGGCCAAGGCCGTGGCCGGTGCGGTGCGGCAGACCGGGCACCTGATAGCCGGGGCCGAAGCCATCGGCCAGCAGCGAGGCCCGTGCCGCGGCATCGACCGCCGAACAGGCCACACCCGGCCGTGCGGCGGCAAAAGCCGCCTGCTGGGCGCGGTATTCGCAATCCCACAGGTGGCGCTGGCGCTCGGTCGGCATCCCGAACACATAGCTGCGGGTGATGTCGGAATTGTAGCCGTGCAGCGTGCCGCCCAGATCGACCAGCACCATGTCGCCCGCGTTCAGCACCTGCCCATAGGGCACGCCGTGGGGATAGGCCGTCGCCTCACCGAACTGCACGGCGGCAAAAAGCGGCTTCAACCCCAGCACGCCATGGGCGGCGTCGATGAAGGCCAGAACCTCGGCGGTGCCGACACCTGGGCGCAGCCCGGCGTGAACTGCCCGTTGCACCGAATGACTGGCCGTCATCGCCGTCTGAAGGATCGCCAGCTCGGCCGCGGATTTCACCCGCCGCTGCGCTGCGATCAGCGGGTCGGCAGAGATGGCCTCGATCCCCGGCGCGGCCATCAGCCGCCCGGCAAAACCAAAGCTCATCGCCGGATCCAGCCCGATGCGGCCCTGCACCGCCGCCGCGATCAGGGCGAAAGGGTCTTCGTCTTCCTCCCAGACCGCAATCGCGCCCGGCAGGCGGATCATGGTTTCCAGCTTCGGCCGCTCGAACGCCGGGCTGATGTAGAGGAGCGAGCCATCCGCCCGCAGCAGCGCGCCGTGCAGCCGCTCCGAGGCATGAAGGGCAAGGCCGGTGTAATAGGTCAGCGAAACTGTGGCATCCAGCCAGACCGCCGCCAACCCTTCGGCCCGCATCGCCGCCGCCAGCGCCGCCACCCGCGCCGACAGTTCGGCATCGCCGATCGCGCGGGCTTCAACCGGGGAAAACCGCGTCAGGGCCTTGTCATAATCGATCATCGGCAGGGTCCTTGATGCTCAGGCACTGGCGCGTGCGGCCTTGCGCGCCGTCACGCGGGCACGGATCGCGGCCACATCCGTCACCGGGGTCGCGGCGAACAGCTGCCGGGTATAGGCGTGCTGCGGGTCGGCGAACAGGGCCTCGCGGCTGCCCTGCTCGACCGCTTCGCCCTTGGAAATCACCATCACCTCATCGGCGATATAGCGCACCACCGACAGGTCATGGCTGACGAAGACGTAAGTGAGGCCGAATTCGTCCTGCAGATCGGCCAGAAGGTTCAGCACCTGCGCCTGAACCGACAGGTCCAGCGCCGAGACCGGCTCGTCCAGCACCAGCAGCGAGGGGTTCAGCATCAGCGCCCGCGCAATGGCGATGCGCTGGCGCTGCCCGCCCGAGAACATATGCGGATAGCGGTTGAAATGTTCCGGTTGCAGCCCGACCTTGCGCAGCATCGCCTCGGCCCGATCGCGCCGTTCGGGCGCAGGGGTGGCGGTGTTGATCACAAGGGGCTCCATCAGCACATCGCCGATCTTCTGGCGCGGGTTCAGGCTGCCATAGGGGTTCTGGAACACCATCTGCACCTTGGAGCGCATCGCGGCCCCCGGACGCCGGCGGCTGATGTCCACCGCTTGCCCTTCGATCCTGAGTTCGCCCCCCGACGGCGGGTCGATCAGCGCGATGATCCGCGCAAGGGTGGATTTGCCCGAGCCGGATTCGCCGACAATGGCCAGCGTCTTGCCCTTGTCCACCCGGAAATCGACGCCCTTCAGCGCGCGGACAGTCTTTGCCCCGCCAAACAGGCCGCCGGGAACGTGGTAATCCTGAACGATGCCTCGGCCTTCGACGACGGGTGTTTCGGAAGCGCCGGTCATCCTGCCACCTCCTGCGTGAAAAAGTCCGAGACGGTGGGAAGCCGGTCGCCGGTGGCGTTCTCCGGCAGGGCCGACAGAAGCGCGCGGGTATAGGGGTGCTGCGGGGTTTCGAACAGCGACAGCACGTCGGCCTCTTCCATCTTCTTGCCCTTGTATTGCACCACCACCCGGTCGGCGGTTTCGGCGACGACGCCCATGTCATGCGTGATCAGGATCAGCGCCATGCCGTAATCGGCCTGCAACTGCATCAGAAGATCCAGGATCTGCTTCTGGATCGTCACATCCAGCGCGGTCGTCGGCTCATCCGCGATCAGCAGGCGCGGATTGCTGGCGATGGCCATGGCGATCATCACCCGCTGGCATTGCCCGCCCGACATCTGATGCGGATAGGCGCGCAGCTTTTCCTCGGGCTCCGGGATGCCGACCGCGCGGAACAGCTCCAGCGCGCGGGCACGGGCCTCGCGCCGGTTCATCCCCAGGTTCAGCCGCAGCACCTCTTCGATCTGGAAGCCGGTGGTGAAGCTGGGGTTCAGCGAGGCGACGGGCTCCTGAAAGATCATCGTGATCTCGCGTCCGATCAGCTTGCGCCGTTCCGCCACCGTCAGCCGCGAGATGTCGCGGCCGTCATAGGTCATCTCGTTGGCGGTGACGGTGGCGGTGTCGGGCAGAAGGCCCATCACCGCCAGCATCGAGACGGATTTGCCCGAGCCGGATTCGCCGACGATGGCCAGCACTTCACCCTTGTCGACGCTGACGTCGATGCCGTCGACAGCGGTAAAGCTGCCTGTGGCGGTGGCGAATTTCACTGTGAGGTTGCGGATGGTCAGAAGCGCCATGATGTCAGCTCCGCTTCAGCTTGGGGTCAAGCGCATCGCGCAACCCGTCGCCCATCAGGTTGATCGCCAGCACCGAGATCAGGATGGCAAGGCCGGGGAAGGTGACGACCCACCAGGCGCGCAGGATGAATTCGCGCGCTTCGGCCAGCATGGTGCCCCATTCCGGGCTGGGCGGCTGCGCCCCCATGCCCAGAAAGCCCAGTGCCGCGGAATCCAGCACGGCCGAGGAAAACGACAGCGTCGCCTGCACGATCAGGGGGGCCAGGCAGTTGGGCAGGATGGTCCTGAACATCAGCCTCAGGTTGCCCGCCCCCGCGACCCGCGCGGCGGTGACGTATTCGCGTTTCAGCTCGCTCATCACTGCGGCGCGGGTCAGCCGGGCGAAATGCGGCTGGTAGACGATGGCGATGGCGATCATTGCATTGGTCAGCCCCGGCCCCAGCACGGCCACCAGCACCAGCGCCAGCAGAAGCGACGGGAAGGCCAGGATCACATCCATCACCCGCATGATGACGGTATCGACCCAGCCGCCGAAAAAGCCCGCCAGCAGGCCGACGAAAATGCCGCCGACCAGCGCGATGGCGACAACGACGATGCCGATGAACAGCGAATATTGCGCGCCGTAGATCAGCCGCGACAGCATGTCCCGGCCCACGGCATCGGTGCCCAAGAGATAGGCGGACTGCCCGCCCTCTTGCCAGGCGGGCGGCACCAGCAGGGCGTCGCGGTATTGCACGATCGGGTCATGCGGCGCGATCAGTCCGGCAAAGACGGCAATCAGCACCAGAAGCACAAAGACGACCAGCCCGAGAACGGCCCCGCGGTTCTGGCTGAAGTAGAACCAGAACTCGCGCAGCATGCGGCGGCGGATGGCGGCATCCGAAAGTCTGACGGTTGCGTCGCTCATTTGTTGCGGATCCTCGGGTTGATGAGGCCATAGGTCAGATCGACCAGCAGGTTGACGATCATGACCAGCGCGGCAATCAGCAGCAGGCCCGATTGCACGACCGGATAGTCGCGGCGGGAAATGGAATCGATCATCCATTTGCCGATGCCGGGCCAGGAAAAGATCGTCTCGGTCAGGATCGCCCCCGCCATCAGCACGCCGATCTGCAACCCGATGGTGGTGATTACCGGGATCATGGCGTTCCTCAGCGCATGGATGCCGATGACGCGGGCGGGCGGCATGCCCTTGGCCCGCGCGGTGCGGACGTAATCCTCGCCCATCACCTCAAGCATGGCTGATCGGGTCTGCCGCGCGATCACCGCCAGCGGGATCGTCGCCAGCACGACCGAGGGCAGGATCAGATGGCTGACCGCCGAGCCGAAGGCCCCCTTCTGCCCGGAAATCAGGCTGTCGATCAGCATGAAGCCGGTCACGTCGGGGAAGAAATACATCAGGCTGATCCGGCCCGAGACCGGCGTCCATCCCAGGATGCCGGAAAAGAAGATGATCAGCAGCAGGCCCCACCAGAAGATCGGCATCGAAAAGCCGACCAGCGCCGTGGTCATGGAAATCTGATCGAACCAGCTGCCGCGTTTGATCGCGGCCAGCACGCCCACCGGCACGCCGATCAGCGTGGCGATCAGGATGGCGCAAAGGCCCAGCTCGACCGTTGCCGGGAACAGGGCCAGGAATTCGGTCAGGACCGGCTTTTTCGTCACCAGCGAATTGCCAAGATCGCCATGGAACAACCGGCCGAGGAAATCGAAATATTGCAGCACGACAGGTTTGTCATAGCCCAGCTGGGCCGACAGTTCGGCATGGCGTTCGGGTGTCACGCCGCGTTCGCCCGCCATCAGCAGCACCGGATCGCCGGGCAGGATGCGCACAAAGCTGAAGGCGATGACCGTGATGCCAAGGAAGGTCGGCACCAGATACAGAAGTTTCGAGAGGATGAACCGGACCATGGCCTTGTCCCTTGAAAGACGCGCGGAGGACCAGCCCCCGCGCGCCCGGTTTCGTCAGAACATGCCGCCGATTATTCGGCGATGTCCACGGTGGCAAAGGTGAAATCGCCCAAAGGGCTCATCACGAAGCCCGAGACCTTGGCCGACATCGGCACATATTGCGTCGAATGGGCGATGGTGAACCAGGGGGCCTGCTCCTTGAAGATCACCTGCGCCTGTTCGTAAAGCGCGGTGCGCGCCGCCGGATCGGCAGTGACCTTGGCGTCCTTCAAGAGCTTCGAGAAGTCCTCGTTGCACCAGAAGGCCCGGTTCGCCCCGCCTTCGCCCGCGGAATCGCAGGACAGCAGCACCGACAGGAAGTTGTCGGGATCGCCGTTGTCGCCGGTCCAGCCCAGGATGACCGCACCGTCACGGCCCGGCTCCATCGACTTTTGCAGGTACTCGCCCCATTCGTAGGACACGATTTCGACCGTGACGCCGACAGCGGCAAGATCGGCCTGCATCAGTTCCGCCGTGCGGCGGGCGTTCGGCATGTAGGGGCGCTGCACCGGCATCGCCCAGATCTTCATCGACAGATCCTTGACGCCCGCTTCCTCCAGCATCTTCTTGGCGGCTTCGGGATCATAGGCATCGTCGACGATGGCATTGTTGTAGGACCACATGGTCGGCGGGATCGGGTTCTTGGCCGGCTCGGCCGCGCCCTGGAACACCGCATCCACGATGGCCTGCTTGTTGATCGCCATGTTCAGCGCCTTGCGGACCTTCGGGTTGTCGAAGGGCGCAACGGTGGTGTTGTAGGCCAGATAGCCGACGTTCAGGCCCGCCTGTTCATCCAGCTTCAGCGTGCTGTCGGCCCTGATCGCCTCGATGTCGGCGGGGGCCGGATAGGGCATCAGGTGGCATTCGCCGGCCTTCAGCTTTTGCAGGCGCACGGCGGCATCCGGGGTGATGGCGAAGACCAGATCGTCGACGATCGCGGCGGTGCCCCAGTAGTCGGGGTTCTTGGCATAGCGGATCACCGCGTCCTTCTGATAGGCCACGAACTTGAACGGGCCGGTGCCGATCGGCAGGTTGTTCAGGTC
>DAIOGH010000051.1:0-14456 GCA_036745335.1 Paracoccaceae bacterium | reverse complement strand
AAATCCCAACCCAAGGGAATCCCCCCCGATTCACTCAAGCATCATCCCGCTCTAATCCTCGATCGGCAGGTCGGGCAACAGGTCGGCCTGGGCCTTCTCCAGCCGTTGCCCGCCTTTCCATCGGCGGTGAATCCAGAACCACTGGTCCAGATGACGGCGCACCAGCGCTTCGAGGCTGTCGTTCAGGGCCTGTGTCATCGCCTCGGGAGTCGAGGCCGGGATCGGCGGTTCCACCACGATGGTGAAGGACAGGCCGTCGGGGCTGCGGATGCCATAGGTCGGCACCAGCAGGGCATCGTATTTCAGCGCCAGTTCCGCAGCAGACAGCGCGGTCAGCGCGGTCTTGCCGAAAAAGGCCAGCGGGGCGCCATGGCCCATGTTCTGATCGATCAGCATTCCCAGCATGCCGCCGCCGCGCAGGTGGCGCACCATCTCGGCCAGCCCCTTCTTGCCGCGCGGGAACAGCGGGCGGCCGATGTTGCCGATGGCGCGTTCGTAATGCGCGTTGAAGAACGGGTTCGCCATCGGCATGTAAAGCGCGCCCACCCGATAGCCACGCGCGATCAGCGCCGCCCGGCTGGCGTCGTAATTGCCGAAATGGCCGGTGACAAGGATGACCGGGCGGCCAGTGGCATGAGCCGCGGCCAGTGCCTCCACCCCCTCGCCGGTCAGCGGATGGCTGACGGCATGGGCGATGAATTCCTTGCCGGAATAGATCTCGATTACGGTGCGGCCGACATTGTCGGGCACATGCCGGACGATGCGGTCCACCTCGGCCGCGGGCAGGTCGGGCAGGACATGGGCCAGATTGTCCCGGATGCGCTGGCGATAGCCTGCCACGGGTGCGACGATGTGATTGACCGCCCAGCCGCACAGCGGCACCCGCAGCCGGTAGGGCAGCAGCATCAGCCCGCCGATCAGCCCGCGCAGGAAGCGGTCCTGAAGCCAGTGACGCAAGGAAAAGGCGGGTTTGTCAGCGGGTTTCACGTCCGGCGGGCCACAACGGTTTCGCGGTGCCAGACATAAAGGCCCGCCCCCACGATCACAAGCGCGCCGATCAAGGTCCATCGGTCAGGCCATTGGTCGAACAGCAGGATGCCCCAGCCCGCGGCAAAGACGATGCCGAGATAGGCGAAGGGGGCGACGATCCCCGCCTCGGTGATGGAAAAGCTGCGGATGATGCAAAGCTGTGCCCCGGTGCCAAGGCATCCGATCAGCGCGAATTTCCACAGGTCGGGCAGGGCGATCGGCTGCCAGACAAAGGGCAGGGCGGCCCCGGCGACGATGGTGCCGAACAGCGCGGCATAGATCATCGAGCCCCAGACCGATTCCTGCGTGCCGATCCTGCGGGTCAGGATGGCACTGCCGGCATAGGAAAGGGCACAGCACAGCGGCAACACCGCCCACCAGGTGAAGACGCCGCCGCCGGGCCGGATGACGATCAACGCGCCAATCAGCGCCACAACGACGCCGGCGATCCGGCGGGGGCCCAGCCGTTCGCCCAGGAAAAGCGCCGCGCCAAGGGTGATCAGCACGGGGTTGATGTCGGTGATCGCGGTGGCTTCGGCCAGGCCGATATGCGGCAGCGACAGAAAGAAGAAGCTGGTCGCGCCGAACTGGAAGGCCGAGCGCCAGAAATGCAGCACCGGAAAGCGGGTGCGCATCATCCGGCCCAGCCGCGGGCCAAGCAGGATGACCACGATCAGCAATTGCCCGGCAAAGCGGGTCCAGACCACCTGCGGAGCCGGATAGCGGGCAATCAGGCCCTTGGCGGTGGCATCCATCGCGGTGAAGAGCAGGATCGCAAGGATCATCAAGAGGATGCCCCTGGTGGGGCTGGATTGGGGGGCGTTTGTCATGGCGCGGCGACCCTAGGGGCGGGCGGGGACGGGGACAAGGGCAGAAGAAGAGCCGTCTTGCGAAGACGGAGGGCCGGGCGTGGAAAAGGGTGGGGAAAGGGGCAGGGTGGAGCCCTTTGCGGACGGTCGAGGTAGCGGACGGTTGGGATAGGGAACAACAGAGGCCAGCGCCCGGCCGCGGGTGGGCGCATCCAACGGTGCGCAGGCAGCGCTTTATGGTGCGGTCTCTCCCGTGTTGCGAGCGGAGGGCCGACGGCGCAGAAGCGCCCGCCCAGGGGGCGGTCGGGCGCTGGCCGGGGCCGCTGACGCCGCTGTTAACCCGGCCGGGACTTCATACTGAGGGTTGGAAACAGGCGCGTCTTGCCCTGACCGTCCGCTTCGTCCCGCAAACGGACGCACAAGACTCTTCTTGTCTGGCATCGCCGCCGCCCTACTCCTCTTCCTCGGCCACCATCACCAGTTCACCCGAGGCTTCCAGTTCGCGGATGGCACCGATGATCACGTTCATCGCCTCTTCGCCGTCCCTGTCCTTGACCTTGCCGCGCGTTGCCATTTCCTCGCGCAGGCCCTGGGCCATGCGCTGCGAGATGCTGGACAGGATGAATTCGGTCGCCTCTTCCAGATCGGGCTTGCCGGTGGAATAGGCCATCGCCGTCACCACCATGACCTGATCGACCAGCCGCAGGATCTTGGGAATGTCGCGCGGGGCGATGCGGGAGGGGATATGGGGATAGGTGAAGATCGCCTTGCGCACCTTTTCGGCAAAGGCGGCATCCTCGGCCTCCAGCCCCTGAAGCACATCCTCGCGCGTCAGCGCGGGCGAGACGTTCAGGATTGCCCCGACCCTGTCCACCGGATTGACGTCAAAGGCCCGTGCGGGCTGGCTGTCGATCTGGCCCAGAACGGCAAGGCCGATGCGGTTCACGGTTTCGGGGTCGATATTGCCGGTCAGCGACACTGCAAAGGCGATGCGGCGGGCCTTTTCGCCCGGCAGGCGGCCCAGGATGTCGGCGGCGCGCGCCACCGGCAGCTTCGACAACAGGACAGCTGCGACCTCGACCGCCTCTTCCTCGATCACCGGCAACAACTGCGCCACCGGCAGATGCACCAGCCGTTCCCAGGGATCCGTCTTGGAGTTCACCCCGGCCTTGCGGCGCAACCGGCTGGCGGCGGATTGCGAGATATGGCCGTCCATCACGCTCAGCGCGCCTTCGAGACCGCCCGGAAAGGCAAGCCCGACGGTTTCCAGCTGCCCCAGAAATTCGGCCACCACGGAATCCAGCGTCTGCCGGTCGATCAACCGCATCGCGCCCATCTGTTCGGCAAGGGCCGACTGCATCTGTTCGGGCAGTTGCGACAGCGGGATCTTCGCGCCTTCGGCCAGAAGATAACGCACGATCACCGCCGCTTTCTGCCGGGCCGTCAGGGTGCGGGGCGCAACACTGTCGCCCGCCAGCGCGACCATCCGGCGGGCGGGGGTGATCCGGGCAAGTGCCTGATGGTCCTGTGACATCCTGTCCTCCGATTCTGCCGGTGCGGGCAGAGTCGCAGGACAGGCTTAACAAGCCATTTCCGGCAGGCGGCTCAGCTGCTGGGTTGCAGGACGCAGGTTCCCTTGACCATGTCCCAGACCATGCCTTCGGCGCAGGATGAAGCGGTGATCTCCTTGCGGTCATGGCAACCCTGCGCCAGCGCCGCCGAGGAGATGAATGCCAGCGCAAGCGCGCCGAGAGTGACCTTGATCTTCATGTCGCGTCCTTTCTCTGGTCAGGGTCAGAAGGAATAGGTCAGGCCATCCTCGATCGCGCGGGCCAGGGCCAGTTCGGCCCAGGTGCCGCTGCCGCCATGGTCGCGGATCGCCTGCAGATGGCCGCGCGCGGCGTCGATCTCGTTCATCTCGACCAGAAGCTGCCCGTAATAGCTGTGGGTCAGGATGTTGCCGGGGTTCAGCACCAGCGCCGCCTCGTAGGCGTCGATGCCCGCCTCGACATGGCCCGACTTGCGCAGGATGAATCCCTTGTAGGTCATCACCCGGTCGGTTTCGCCTTCGGTCATCGCGGCAAGGACGATCATCGCATTGTCATATTGCCCGGCCCAGGCCAGTTCGCGCACCGCGCCGAACCGCTGGTCGTCGCTGAGGCTGCCGGACTGCGGATCGACGCATTTCTTCTTGGCCTCGTCGAACACCTGACCATTCTCGCAGGTGGTCGTGGTTTCGGTGGGTTTGGGCGGCTCGCTGTCGTCCGATCCTGCGGCAAGGGCAAGGCCGGGCAGGGCGGCGATCAGAAGGGTGGGAAGAAGGCGCATGGGGATACCTCCGTATCGGAAAAAGGATAGCACGAAATCGTGCAGGACAAAGACAGCTTTGGCGGCGATGCGAAAAACCCCGCAGGCCGGTGCGCTGCGGGGTCATTCGTGCCGGAAAATCATCCGCGCGGCAGTTCCGCCGGGAACAGGTCAGCCCTGACCGAAGACGCGGGCAAAGATCGTGTCGACGTGCTTGGTGTGATAGCCGAGGTCGAATTTCTCCTCGATCTCGGCCGGGGTCAGGGCGGCGGTCACTTCGGGATCGGCCAGCAGCTCGGTCTTGAAGTCGGCACCCTTCTCCCAGACTTTCATCGCATTGCGCTGCACAAGGCGATAGCTGTCCTCGCGGCTGACGCCCGCCTGGGTCAGCGCCAGAAGGACGCGCTGGCTCATCACCAGACCTTTGAACTTGTGCAGGTTCTTCAGCATGGTCTCGGGGTAGATCACCAGCTTTTCGATCAGCCCGGCCAGCCGGTGCAGCGCGAAATCCAGCGTGATCGTGGCATCGGGGCCGATCATCCGCTCCACCGAAGAATGCGAGATGTCGCGTTCGTGCCACAGCGCCACATTCTCCAGCGCCGGAATGACCGCCATCCGCACCAGCCGGGCCAGGCCGGTCAGGTTTTCCGACAGCACGGGGTTGCGCTTGTGCGGCATGGCGGAACTGCCCTTCTGGCCGGGGGAAAAGAACTCTTCGGCCTCCAGCACCTCGGTGCGCTGCATGTGGCGGATCTCGATGGCGATGTTCTCGATGCTGCTGGCGATCACCCCCAGCGTGGCGAAGAACATCGCATGGCGGTCGCGCGGGATGACCTGGGTGCTGATCGGCTCGGGCGTCAGGCCCATTGCCTTGCAGACATGCTCCTCGACCGCAGGGTCGATATTGGCGAACGTGCCGACCGCGCCCGAGATTGCCCCGGTCGCCACCTCTTTCCTTGCGTTTTCAAGCCGTTCGCGGTTGCGCTTCATCTCGGCATAGAAGCGGGCGAAGGTCAGGCCCATGGTCGTCGGCTCGGCATGGATTCCGTGACTGCGGCCGATGCGGATGGTGTCCTTATGCTCGAAGGCGCGGGCCTTCAGCGCGGCCAGCACCCGGTCAAGCCCCGCCAGCAGGATGTCGGAGGCACGGACCAGCTGGATGTTCAGCGTGGTGTCCAGCACGTCGGAACTGGTCATGCCCTGGTGGACGAAGCGCGCCTCCTCGGCCCCGATGTGTTCGGCCAGATGGGTCAGGAAGGCGATAACGTCATGCTTGGTGACGGCTTCGATCTCGTCGATGCGGGCGACATCGAAGTCAACGTCCTTCGCGCGCCAGACAGCCTCGGCATTGGCCCTGGGGATCACGCCAAGGGCGGCCTGTGCGTCGCAGGCATGGGCCTCGATCTCGAACCAGATCCTGAAGCGCGTCTCCGGCGACCAGGTCTTCACCATCTCGGGGCGGGAATAGCGCGGGATCATCGGGGCCTCCGGCATGTTCAGGGATCGCCGCCCCCTTACGGCGCGGGGGGGCGGGGTGCAAGGGCTGCCGCCGTTCGTTGTCGCCGCCGTTCGCCATTGGTTAACCAATCGCGGGTTAGGGTCGGCACCGGGCCAGCAGCGGCCCGGCAGGGGGACGGCATGGCGGATGGCTCTGGGCTGGGGATGGGCGTGGCAGGCGGCGGGCCCAATGGCGGGCGCGCAATGGCGGCGATTGCCGGGCTGGCCGCCGGGGCCAGAAACGCTGCCGCCCCGAAACCCCGGCTGTCACGGTCGGACTGGATCATGGCCGGGTTCCGGGCGCTGGTGATCGGCGGGGCCGATGCGATCCGTATCGAGGCGCTTGCGCGTGAACTTGGCGCGACAAAGGGCAGTTTTTATTGGCATTTCAAGGATCTCCACGCGCTTCATGCCGCAATGCTTGCGGCATTTGAAAGCCTGGCCACGACCGAGATCACCTCGGCCGTGCGACGGGCGGGCGATGCGCGGGCGCAGGCGATGCGGCTGGTCGATCTGGTGTCGGCCCAGCCCGAGGCCGAGGCAGGCGGTGCCGCGCTGGAACCCGCCCTGCGCGACTGGGCGCGGGTGGACCAGCTGGCCCGCAGCACGATGGAGCGGGTGGATGCGCAGCGGCTGGCCGATCTTTGTGGGTTCCTGACGCAGGCCGGGATGGACACGGCCCGCGCCGCCGAAGGGGCGGTGCGCTTCTATGCCGCCATGATCGGGCTGGAGGCATTGCGCATCACCTGTGGCGTCGATATGCGGGGACCATTGGCCGCGGTGGCCATGGACATCCTGGAACCGGGTGATTGAAGGCAATCCTCAGTGCCTTGGCCGTGCTGGCTTCACTGCCGGTTCTGGGCGGCTATCTGGGCGCGCTGCATCCTTTGGGTGATTCGCTTGCGGTGTTCCGCTTGCAGGCGGCGGGGCTGCTGGCCGTGATGTCGGCTTTCGCGCTGATGGCCGGGGCGGTGCGCTGGGGCCGGATCGGGATGCTCATGGGCCTTCTGGCCGGGGGGGTGCCGGTGGTCTGGGCCTATGGCACCACACCCGCGCCTGGGGGCGATCTGCGGCTGTATCAGAAGAACATGCTGTATCGGAACGATGCGCTGCCCGATCTGGCGGCCGACATCCGCGCCGCCGCCCCGGATGCGGTGACGCTGCAAGAGGTGTCGCAGGCCAATCTTGCGCTGCTGAACGATCTGGCCCCCGATTTCCCGCATCAGCTGCGCTGCGATGAACCGGGCGCCGGCGGCGGCGCGGTGCTGACCCGGCTGATGCCGGTTCCGGGGGGCGAGTTTTGCGCCCCCGGCCTTGCCGCGATGCAGGTGCAGGGGCCGAAGGGTCCGCTGTGGCTGGTTTCGATCCACCTGCGCTGGCCGTGGCCGCACAATCAGGCGGCCCAGGTGCAGGCGCTGCTCCCGGTGCTGGAAGAGCTGCAAGGCCCGGTGGTGATGGCGGGCGATTTCAACATGGTGCGCTGGTCCTGGGCGTTTTCCGCGCTGACCGCTACCGCCCGCACCAAGGCCGCCGGGCCGGTCTTCGGCAGCTATACCGGCTTTGCCCCCTGGCTGGTGCTGCCGATCGACCATGTGACCGCCCCCGGCGGCGGCCGGGTCATGGCCCGTGACGGTCTTGGCTCCGATCACCTTGGCCTTTTGGCCGATCTGGCGCTTTAGCCCAGAAGGCGGGGATCGAACGGATAGCGGGTCAGGTTCTCGCAGCCGGTTTCGGTGATCAGCACCTGATCCTCCAGCTTGATCGAGAATGTGCCGCCCTCGGGCGAGACCAGCGCCTCGGTGCAAAGCACCATGCCGGGTTCCAGCGCCACCTCGAAGGCCCCGTCCACCCAGCCATCGGCATAGGGCACGAAGGGCCATTCGTCGCACAGGCCCACGCCATGCATCTTGCAGGAATATTTCTGCTTCCAGTATTGGTCTTCCAGCTGGTGCCCGCCGAAGCACAACTCCTTGATCGTCACGCCGGGCTTCAGCCGCGCCTGATGGTCGCGGATATGGTCAAGGCCGTGGTTCATGGCCGAAATCATCGCATTGGTCGGGCGCGTCTCGCCCACCCACCAGGTGCGGGAAATGTCGATGCAGATGCCATAGCTGCCGATCAGGTCGGTGTCGAAGGCAACGATCTCCTCGGGCTGCACGATCCTTGGCCCGCATTCCTGAAACCAGGGGTTCGTGCGCGGCCCCGAGGCCAGCAGCCGGGTTTCGATCCATTCGCCGCCGCGCCGGATGTTGCCCTTGTGCAGTTCGGCCCAGATGTCATCCTCGGAGACGCCGCCTTTCGGCACGTTTTCGCGGGTGAAGGTCTCCATCTCGGCAATCGCGCTTTCGCAGGCGTGATGGGCGCAGCGCATCGCCAGAATCTCGTCCGGTCCCTTGATGGCGCGGGTGCGTTCGGTGACTTCCTCGCCCTCCAGCACCTCGAATCCGGCGCGTTCCAGCGCGCGCAGGCCGGCGACCATGATCTTGTCCACCGCCAGCCGCCGGTTGGTGCCGGCATGGGCGCGCATCACCTCATCGACCTGACCGGCGAAGGAATGCGCGGCGTCTTCCCCCCTGTCGCCGGTGACGGCATAGAAGAACGACGCACCCGAGCGCAGTTCGCGGACCAGCGGGTTGAAGGTCACAAGGAAGGGCGACTGCTTGTATTCCCAGATCACCATATGGCCGTCGGCGCACAGAAGCACGGCGCGGAACGGGTTGTGGCTGTTCCACAGCTGCATGTTGGTGGTGTCGGTGGCATAGCGGATGTTCAGCGGATCGAACAGGAGAAGGCCGCCGATGTCGCGGGCGACCAGCGCCTGCGTCAGCCGTTTCCAGCGAAATTCGCGCATTCTTTCCAGATTGGGCGGGGTCAGCCCCGCTGCCGCCCATTCGGCAAAGGCCAGCTGGGTTGGCCCGATCTCGACCCGGTCGTTGTCGTTGGGGGTGCCGTCGGCAAGGCGATCGTCGCGCGAGGGGTCGATCTTGCGGCGGCTCTGGGAATAGGGCTGGCTCATCACTTGCTCCTTTGCGGGCAGGCTGTCCGCAAAGGGGGCGGCTGACTTGCCGGAAGGCGACGCAAGATGTCGCCTTCCGGCATCGCCCTAGGACTTGGCAGCCGCCCGAGCCGCGATCACCTGCTCCGCCTCGCGCCCGGCCAATTGTTCGAGGTGATGGAAATCGGCGGTGTAGAAGCCGACGCCAAGGGTCTGGCTGCGCAATTCGGTAATCAGCCCCTGCATCTCGGCCGCCGGGATCAGCGCAGAGACTTCGTCCCAGCCCTTCCAGCCCGCCTTGGCGTCGAAGCCCAGCAACTGCCCCCGGCGCGAGGTGGTCAGCCGCTGCGCCTTTGGCGTGAATTCCGACGGCACCGACAGCAGCACTTCCAGCACCGGCTCCAGCAGGACCGGGGCGCAGCCGGGAAGGGCCTCGGCCATCGCCTTGGCCCCGGCCTTCTGGAAGGCGAAGTCGGAACTGTCGACGTTGTGATAGCTGCCATCCGTCAGCACCACGCCCAGATCGACGACCGGAAAGCCCAAGGGGCCGCGGGCCAGCCCGGTTTCCACGCCCTTCTGCACCGCCGGGATATATTGCTTCGGCACCACGCCGCCGGTGATCCGGTCGGAAAAGGCAAAGCCGTCGCCGCGGGCGCGTGGTGCGATCTCAAGCTGGATGTCGGCGAATTCGCCATGGCCGCCGGATTGTTTCTTGTGCCGCGTATGAATCGCCGCTGGCTTGGTGATCGTTTCGCAATAGGAAACACTTGGCGGCGATGTCTTCACCGAAAGCCCGGCCTCGGACTTCAGTTGCGACAACGCGACAGCCAGATGGATATCGCCCTGTCCGGTCAGCAGCGTCTCGCCGGTGTCGGGGCGGCTGTGGACCCGCAGTGCGGGGTCTTCGTCGCACAGCCGGGCCAAAGCGGTGGAAAGCTTGGCCTCATCCGCCGGATGTTCGGCGCGGATCGCCAGTGCTGCCACGGGGGGCGGGGCCTCGGGCCAATCGGCCTGCACATGCAGGGCATCGCCGATCAGGTCGCCCGCCTTGACCTGCGCCATCCGGCCCAGCACCACGACTTCCCCGGTCCCCGCCGCGCCCTTGGCGGTGAACTTGCGGCCCATGGCGGAAGAGACCGATCCCACCCGGTCCGGGCCCAGGGTCAACCCGTCCTTCACCTCGCCCCGCCAGATGCGGGCCAGGGCGGCGCGGCCGGCCTGACCGGACTGGAAGGTCTTGATCACCTGCGCCAGTGGCGTGGCATCGGGCAGGCCCAGCCGGGCCGCCGTGGTGGCGGGGAAGGGGCCGTCGTGGCGCAGCGCCTTCCACAGGCGGCGGACGCCGTTTTCGCCTTCGGCCGCGCCAAAGAACACCGGCACCACCAGATCCTGCTCCAGGTCGCGGGCCAGCGAGGCGTAAAGTTCCTGCGGCGCGGGCACCATGTCGGTCAGCACCTGTTCCAGGATCGCATCGTCGAAATCGGCCAGAGCCTCGATCATCGCGGCACGGGCCGTCGCCTCATCGCCCCTGGCCGTTTCGGGCAGCGGGATCAGGTCCGACGGCTTTTGCGGGTTCCAAGCCCAAGCGCGTTCGCTGACAAGGTCGATCATTCCCGTCACCTGCCCGGCGGCATCGCGCAACGGAATCTCGCGCAGCGCCAGCGGCCGGTCGGACAGCGCCTGAAGCGCGTGGAAGGTGGCGCGCAGCTGTGCTTCGGGGGCGTCCATGCGGTTGACGAAGATCAGATGCGGAATGCGCCGGTCGTCGAGGAATTTCAGCAGGGGCGAGACGGCGATGGCCCGTTCGGGGAAGGGATCGCAGACCACCACGGCCAGATCGGCCACCATCAGCGCGGCACGGCTGTCCGACAGCAGCTCGACCGAGCCGGGGCAGTCGATCAGTGCCCAGTCTTCCTCCATGAAGCGGCAGGAGGCGACCGAAAGTTCGGTCGAGATGCCGCGCGCCCGCGCCTCGGGGGCGCTGTCGCCCACGGTGTTGCGGTCTTTGGCGGTGCCGCGTCGGTCGGTCGCGCCGGCGGTGTGCAAAAGCGCTTCGAAAAGCGTGGTCTTGCCGCTGCCATGCGCCCCAACCAGCGCGGCGCATCGGGTGCCCCGTCTTGCCTCATCGCGGGATTGCTGGCTCATCTCTTCCCTCCCCTTGGCCAAGGGCGGCCAGAAGGGCGGGGCGCGGGGCCAGCGGGGCTGACGGCCGCGTTTCGCCCGGCCGCCGGTTCGGGGCACCATGACCGCGCCCCATGGGTTCACCTTAGCCGCTTTGCGGCGGCTGTCGCGCGGAAATCGCGGGCGACACGGCGCCGCAGGGCTTTTCCTGCGGGGGTGGCTTCGGCTAGCTTCGCCGCATGAAAGACCTGATCCCGCAACCCGCCCCGATCCTGCAATCGCGCCTGCCGTTCCTGCCCTGGATGGACCCGCGAACCGCCCGCCTGCCCGGCATCCTGCCGGTCGTGGGCGAAAGCTGGCTTGAGGTGGACGATGCCTATGCCGCCCAGATGGCCGAGCGCGCGCGTCTGATCACCGAAGTGCCGCAGGTGGTGCATGCTCTGTTGCCCGAGGGCCGGGCGGCCGCGGACGAGCTTTATGCCGTGGTGCTGGACCGGCTGACGCGGATGGAGGGGTTCCGCGTCGGCCCGACATCGGTGCTGCGGCCCGACGGGGTGGAGGTGGCGCTTGACCCCGGCCAGCCGCTGATCACGCTGGGGCGGCTGGTACAGGAAGACCTGTGCCTGATGCAGCAGGACGGGGACGAGCATCGTCTGACCGGCGGAATCCTGTGCTTTCCGGCCAGCTGGACGCTGGCGCAAAAGGTCGGTCGGGCGCTGGTCTCGATCCACGAACCGGTTCAGCCCTATGACGACAGCGTGGCGAAACGGGTGCAGCGGCTGTTCGACGCGATCCGGCCGGGGCAACCGCTGTGGCGGATGAACTTCCTGACCTATGACGACCATGTGCTGCACCAGCCCCGCGCCGAAGGCCAGCGGCGGCCGCGGCCCACCGGGCATTTCTTCGTGCGCTGCGAACGGCAGTGCCTGTTGCGCCTGCCGCAGACGCGGGCGGTGGTCTTCACCATCCACACCTATGTCGTGCTGGCCGAGACGCTGACGCCCGAGGAACAGGCGGCGCTGATGGCGGCGCAGCATTGACCCGCGCGCTGGTGGTTCTGGCGCATCCGGTGCAGGACAGCCTGTGCCGCCATCTGGCAGGGCGGGCAACGGCTGTCGCGCAGGCGCAGGGCTGGGAGGTGGCCTTGCGGGATCTTTGCGAAGATGGCTTTGACCCGCGGCTGACGTCGAATGAAAGATCAAGCTATTACAGTGGCTTTCATGGTGAAGATCAGAATCTGCTTGAAGAGCTGGCGCGGGCGCAGGTGCTGATCCTGGTCTTTCCGACCTGGTGGTTCGGCTTTCCCGCCGTGCTGAAGGGCTGGTTCGACAGGATCTGGGCTCCGGGCACGGCCTTTGACCATGCGCCCGGTTTCGGCCCGATGATCCCGCGCCTGCATGGCCTGCGCGAGGTGCTGGCGATCACGACCATGGGCGCGCCCGGATGGGTGGATTGGCTGGTGATGCGTCGGCCGCTGCGGCGGGTGCTGCGCTGGGGCATCGTCAGGCCCTGTGCCCCGAAGGCCCGCATCAGCTGGCGGGCGCTGTACCGGGCCGAGTCTGTCGGGCCCGGACGGCTGGCGGGGTTCGAGGCCCGGATCGGGCAGGAGATCGCCGCGATGGCGCGGCGGCTCTGATCACTCTTCGCCGACGATCTTGCGCAGATCCTCGCCCTTGATATGGGCGATGGCGGCCATGACGATGCCGACCGGAACCGAGACGACCAGCAGGCCATACCCCAGCATCAGGCCGGATTTCTCGGCCAGCCATTCGCGGCGCCAGGCATAGCTTTCCGCAGCGGCGGGCGCGGCGGGGCGGGGCGCTGCTGTCGGTGCAACGACCGGGCGGCTGCGCTGGTTCTGCGCCGGTTCGTCGCGCAAGAGCGCGCGGATGGCGGCAAGATCGGTGTCATCGGCGGGCATGGCCGAACGTTCAATCCGGCGTGGCGCTGTGGTTTCGGCCTGCGGGGCGCGCCAGGTCGACATGTCGACCGGAGGGGTGACGGGTTGCGGTTCGGGTTCCGCCAGAACCACGCGGGCCGCCCGCGACAGCACGTCGGCCCCGCTTCTGACCGCCCGCGCAGCCGTGCTGGACGAAGGCAGGTATTGCCCGCTGCGGCCCAGCCGTTCGGGAGGCACGCGCCAGCGGCCTTCGGCCATTTCGGTGCCGAAGCCGCGGGCCGACTCCGAACAGCGGCTGAGCAGCCCGGACAGGCTGTCCCGCGCGAAGCGGACCGAGGCCAGCGCAAAGGCGCGCGGCGCGAAAGGGGGGTGCTGGCTGCCGTCCGACCAGATGCGGGGGCGGCTGTCCTTGGGCTGTCTGGGTGCCATGATCACGTCACTACTGAACTACATGACCTTCCTGCGTTGGAATTCGGGCGCGCGCCCGGCGAATCTGTGGCAGGATCGTGGCCTTTGGTCGCCATTGCGGAAACAGAGAATTGAAAAGGCCGCCCGGAGGCGGCCTTTCCTGCATCCTGTCCTGCCGGTCAGCAGGAGTAATACATCTGATACTCGATCGGGTGGGGCGTATGCTCGAAGGCATAGACCTCTTCCCATTTCAGCGCCATGTAGGCTTCAAGCTGGTCGCGGGTGAAGACATCGCCCGCCAGCAGGAAGTCCATGTCCTTCTCCAACTCTTCCAGCGCTTCGCGCAAGCTGCCGCAGACGGTGGGAATTTCGGCCAGTTCTTCGGGCGGCAGGTCGTAGAGATCCTTGTCCGAAGCCGGGCCGGGGTCGATCTTGTTCCTGATGCCGTCAAGGCCGGCCATCATCAGCGCGGCAAAGGCCAGATAGGGGTTTGCCGACGGATCGGGGAAGCGGGCTTCGACACGCTTGGCTTTCGGCGATTCGGTCCACGGAATACGCACGCAGCCCGAGCGGTTGCGGGCCGAGAAGGCGCGCAGGACGGGGGCCTCGAAGCCGGGGATCAGCCGCTTGTAGCTGTTGGTCGACGGGTTGGTCAGCGCGTTCAACGCCTTGGCGTGTTTCAGGATGCCGCCGATGAAATACAGTGCCTCCTGCGACAGGTCGGCGTATTTGTCGCCTGCGAACAGCGGCTTGCCGCCCTTCCAGATCGACATGTTG
Organism: Paracoccaceae bacterium; assembly: GCA_036745335.1. GTDB lineage: Bacteria > Pseudomonadota > Alphaproteobacteria > Rhodobacterales > Rhodobacteraceae > Pseudogemmobacter. The sequence goes on along the minus strand of DAIOGH010000051.1, from coordinate 613 downwards.
ACGTGCATGCCGCTGCCGTTGTCGCCCTTGATGGGCTTGGGCATGAAGGTCACGGTCTTGCCATAGGCGGCCGCGACGTTGTGGATGACGTATTTGTATTTCTGGATGTTGTCGGCCTGCTCGACCAGTCCGCCGAAGATCATTCCCAGCTCGTGCTGCGCGGTGGCAACCTCGTGGTGATGCTTGTCGACCTTGATGCCCATCCGCTTCATGGTCGAGAGCATTTCCGACCGCAGGTCCTGCGCCGCGTCGATCGGGTTCACCGGGAAATAGCCGCCCTTGTAGCCGGCGCGATGCGCCAGGTTGCCGCCTTCAAAGGCGGTGTCGGTGTTCCAGGCGGCGTCTTCGGCGTCCAGCTGGTAGGAAACCTTGTTCGGCGTGACCGAATAGCGCACGTCGTCGAAGATGAAAAACTCGGCTTCCGGCCCGAAATAGGCCGCGTCACCGACGCCCGAGGATTTCAGATAGGCTTCGGCCTTCAGCGCGGTCTGGCGCGGGCAGCGCGAATAGGCTTCGCCGGTGTCGGGTTCCACCACGTTGCAATGCACGCACAGGGTTTTCTCGGCGTAGAACGGGTCGATATAGACCGAGGCCGCATCGGGCATCAGCTTCA
>DAIOGH010000050.1:0-14735 GCA_036745335.1 Paracoccaceae bacterium | reverse complement strand
CCACACCATCCAGCGTGTCATTGCCCTCGCGGCCCCAGATCTGGTCGTGGCCGCCCTCGCCCCACAGGGCATCGGCCAGCGCACTGCCGGTCAGCCAGTCCGCGAAGGCGCTGCCGCGCAGGCCCTCGATCTGCAACAGCCGGTCGCCCGGATCGTTGGCCGACGGGCCGGAGGGCGGGGTCAGACTGGCGATGACAGGTCCGGCGGCCCCGGAATAATCCATGATGTCGAACCCGTCGCCGCCGTCGATGGTGTCATTGCCGGCCGAACCCAGGAACACGTCATCCGCCGCCGTGCCGAAGATCGCCTCGCTGGCCTCGGTGCCGCGGATGCGGCCATCCGGGCCGGTCAGGGCGGGCAGGTCGTGCCATAGCGGGAACAGCCCGGCCGTGGTGAAGACGGCAGGCGACAGCGGCAGCCCGTTCGCCGAGCGGACATCCAGCACCTCATTGCCGAAACTGATGCGCGCGCCCCAGGCCATCGGCGTTATCACCAGATCCGGCGCCGAGAACACCCGCCCCCAGGCCGTCAGGTCGATGCGGTCGATGCCGGGCTGGAAATCGGCGATGACATCGGTCTGGCCATCGGCCGACAGGACGAAAAGATCGGCCCCTGCCCCGCCCGCCAGCGTATCGGTGCCGGTGCCATCAGCCAGCACATCCTGGCCCGCCCCCCCGGTCAGCAGATCATTGCCCGCCCCGCCAAGGATCAGATCGTCGCCCGTGCCGCCGGTCAGGCTGTCGTCCGCGGCACCGCCCGTCAGCACCGGACCCAGCACCGACAGATCCAGCCGCAGCCGGGTGATGCCCGCCGTCTCGCCCGCCACGAAGACATCGGCCACCAGGCCGACAAGGCTGACGGTGATCGCGGAAATCCCGTCCATCGCCGTCGCATCGGTGTCCAGCAGCTGTGCCAGATGCACCAGCCTGCCGCCGGGCAGGATTTCGAACAGATCCACCCCGGCATCGCCGCCGCCCGCGACGATGAAGGCCCGCCCGCCCAAGGCGAAGCTGTCGAAGGCCCGCAGGCCCTGAAACCGGGTGTCAAGCGTGTCGATCACATGGTCGCGCAACGTCATCGCGCCATCGGCCGCGATCTCGATCACCGACAGCGACGACGATCCGCCCGCCGCCGCCAGAAGATAGGTCACGCCATGCGCCACCACGGTCTCCAGCGCCGAAGGGGCGTCGATGCCCAGGCCCTGCGCCGCACCCAGACTGGCGCAGGGCACAAGCGCACCATCCGCCCCGATCTGCATCAGCACGATGCGGTCCTGACCGGGCAGCGCCGCCGCCAGGAACCGCGCGGCCCCGACCGTCAGATGCAGCAGGGCGCTGATGTTCACCCCCTGCAAATCCGCGCCCAGCGACAGCTCGTGCTGCAGGCTCAGCACACCATTTGCAGCCATGGCATAGCTGCGCAGCCCGGTCCCATTGCTCATCGCGGCAAAGATCCAGGTCTGGCCCTCGATGCCGACCACCGCCTGCGCGGTGATCACCCCGGCTGGTCCGCCCTCGGGCTTGATGGCGCTGATCAGCCGCCCTGTCGCATCCATCCGGTAGCTGAGCAGGGTGGACTGGTTCGTTCCCGAAACGATCAGCCGTGTCGCAGTGCCGACGGTCAGCAGATCCAGCGTCGGAAAGGCGGACAGCAGACCCAGGCTGCCAAGGTTGGTCTGGCTGATCACCGACATGCCGCTGTCGATGCCCAGCGCCAGAATCCCCCCGCCCGACCGCGTGGCCGCATAAAGGATGCGGCTGCCCCCCTGCTCCATCACCAGAAAATCGCCGATCCACGAGATCATGTTGATCGGCGCATCGGTGAACGTCTCGACAACAGTGAACTGAACCACCCGTCTTCCCCACAGCCACCCATTCCCGCCGGGCAGGATGGCGGGGCCGGGGTGCGGCCTTGGGCGGAAACCGGGGCAGAATAGCGGAGATTTGCTTGCATTCGCCTTGAACTCGGCAGATTGCTCGGCAGCAGATGGGGGCCTTCGGGGCGGATGGCCTTTGGGGTGCGCAGCGCATCGGGACCGGATGACAGAGAACAGCGTCAGCATCGTGATGGCCACCCGCAACGGGGCCGCTCATCTGGCAGACCAGCTGGACAGCATCGCGCGGCAAAGCCATGGCGACTGGTCCCTGTTCGTGTCGGACGACGGATCGACCGATGCGACCCGCGCCATTCTGGCCGATTTCGCACGGCGGCACCCGGTTCGCGTGGTCGATGGCCCGCGCAAGGGGGCGGCGGCGAATTTCCTCTCGGCGCTCTGCCATCCCGATTTGCCGCAGGGCGTGGTCGCGCTGGCCGATCAGGACGACATCTGGCTGCCGGGCAAGCTGGCGCGCGGCTTGCGCCGCATCCGGGCCGCCGGACGCGATGGCGGCGCAGTGCTTTACGCGGCCGAAAGCGCGCTGGCCGATGCGCGGGGGCGGCCGTTCCGCATCTCGCATTCCGGCAGGGCGCGGCCGGGTTTCGGGGCCTCTCTGGCGCAGAACCTGTTCGGCGGCCATACGACGATGTTCAACGGCCCGCTGCTGGCCCTGTTGCAAGCGGCGGGGCCGCAGGCCGGGCTGGCGTTCCATGACTGGTGGATCTATCAGCTTGCCGCCGGATCGGGGGCGCGGCTGGTGCTGGATCCGGCCCCGATGGCGCTGTATCGCCAGCATGGCGGCAATGAGCTGGGCGCGGCGGGCCGGATTGGCGGCAGGTCACGGCTGAACCGGGTTCTGGCGGGCCAGTGGCGGGCCGAGATGCAGGGCCATGCCCGCGCGCTGCACCGGGTATCGCATCTGCTGACAGCCGAAGCACAGTCCACGCTGGCCGCCTTTCTGGATGCCCCGCCGCGTGGCTTCGCCAGGGTCGAACGGTTCCGCAGCCTCGGCCTGCGCCGCAGTTCGACCGGAGGCGACATCCTGATGCTGGGCGCGGCCTTCGCCGGGCTGCTGTAGCGGCGCAGGGCCAACGAGACCAATGTCGGCTTGAGCCCTTTGCGGACGGTTGGGATTGGGCAGCAACGAAAGGCCAGCGCCCGACCGCGGGTGGGCACATCCAGCGGTGCGCAGGCAGCGCTTTATGGTGCGGTCTCTCCTCTGATCCGAGCAGAAGGCCGACGGCGCAGAAGCGCCCGCCCCCCCAATTCTGTAACGGGGGGCGGTCGGGCGCTGGCCGGGGCGGCTGACGCCGCTGTTAACCCGGCCGGGACTTCATTCCGAAGGCCGGAAACAGGGAGGCCGCACCCACCGTCCACTTCCCCGCAAAAGCAGGCACTCCTTGCCCCTACCGCCCGACGCCCAGATAATCCGAGAACCCCGCCGCCAGCACTTCGTCGCGATCATAGATGTTGCGCAGGTCGGCCATGCGCGGGGCATTCATCTTGCGGGCCAGCCGGGGCAGGTCCAGCGCGCGGAATTCGTTCCATTCGGTCAGCAGAACCACCAGATCGGCCCCGTTCGCCGCCTGATAGGGATTGTCGGACCATTTCACGCCGGGCAACAGCGCCTCGCCCTCGTGCCGACCCTGCGGGTCGCAGACCCGCACCTTCGCCCCCGCACCCACCAGCGCGGGCAGGATGGTCAGGCTGGGGGCGTCGCGCATGTCGTCGGTGTTCGGCTTGAACGTCACCCCCAGCACGGCAATGGTCTTGTCGCGCAAGACGCCGTCGCACAGATCCTCGATCCGCGCGATCATCCGCCGCTTCACCTCGTCGTTGACCTTGATCACCGTCTCGACGATCTGCATCGGCACCGCATGATCCTGCCCGATCCGCGCCAGCGCCCTGGTGTCTTTCGGGAAACACGATCCGCCATAGCCGGGGCCCGCGTGCAGGAACTTGTTGCCGATCCGGCCGTCCATGCCGATTCCCTTCGACACCGCCTTGATGTCGGCCCCCACCCGTTCGCACAAAGCGGCGATCTCGTTGATGAAGGTGATCTTGGTGGCCAGAAAGGCATTGGCCGCATATTTGATCATCTCGGCGCTTTCCAGATCGGTATAGACCACCGGGAATTCGCGCAGGAACAGCGGGCGATAGACCTCGGCCATCACTTTGCGGGCCCGCTCGCCCTCCACCCCCACGACCACCCGGTCCGGCCGCATGAAATCGTCGATCGCCGCGCCTTCGCGCAGGAATTCCGGGTTCGAGGCGACATCGAACTCTGCCTGCGGACAGGTGGCGCGGATCACCTCGGCCACCTTGCGGTTCGTGCCCACCGGAACGGTGGATTTCGTCACCACCACCGCATAATCGGTCAGCGCCTGCCCGATCTCGGCCGCCGCCGCCATCACATAGGTCAGGTCGGCATGGCCGTCGCCGCGCCGCGTCGGCGTGCCGACCGCGATGAAGACCGCCCCCGCCCCGTCGACCGCCGCCGCCAGATCGGTGGTGAACGACAGCCGTCCGGCGGCCACGTTCTTGGCCATCAGCACCTCAAGCCCCGGCTCGAAGATCGGCACTTCGCCGCGGTTCAGCCGTTCGATCTTGGCCGGGTCCTTGTCGACGCAGATCACGTCATGGCCGAAATCCGAAAAGCAAACCCCCGAGACCAGCCCCACATAGCCGGTGCCCACCATCACGATCTTCATTGCCCTGCCCCATTGCGGTCTTGCTGCCTGCCGCAGCATAAGCATCAGGGGCGGCGTCAAGTCAAACGCCGCCCCCGTCGATCGGTCTCTCTGCCGCAGATCAGAACCAGCGGCCCACCGCAATCGCACGGACATTCAGCGCCGACGCCTTCGACACCGCCGCAATCACCCGCAGCGCGGCCGAGGTGGTGCCCGGTGCCCCCGCCGTTGCCAGCCAGCAATCGGCCTCGTCCACATCGCCCGACACCGCAGGCGCCGCGACGAAGGCCACGGGATAGGTCCAGCTCACATTGGCCGAGGACCGGAACAGGCTGCCCAGCGCGGTGCTGGCATTGGCCGAAGACAGGTTGGTCCGGGTGCAGATCTGGGTGCCGTCGGCCAACCGCAGGAATTCGCCGTTGGCATTGCTGCCGCGTTCGATCACAGCCCCGGTGGGCACCCCGCCCGACTGACTCACCGTGCCCAATATGTTGGCACGGCCAAAGACCGTCACGCCTGCCGCCGCCCCCAGCCCGTAATCGCCCACCTTCAACAGCCGCCCCGCCGTCACATCGGCCGCCGTCTGCGTCACCGCCGGGCCCGTGACCGGCAGGCCGATCTGCACCGCTGCGGGAGAAACGCTGATCCCGGTCTGGAAACTGCTGCCATCGGCGCTGACCTTGATCGAAAAGGCATCGCTTCCCGCCGTCCCCATCTCGGCCCGGCCGGAAAAGCCGGTCTGGAACAGCAGGCTGGCCGTATCTCCCGCCGCCGCCTTGTTCAGCTTCAGCTGATGCCCCGCCCCGGCGTGGTTCAACAGCGTGGCAGGGGCCGAAACCGACAGCCGGTTGGTGCCGTCCGGGCTGGCCGACACGCCCAGCTGCGCCACCGTCAGCGCGCCTTCCGACGGCACCTTCCAGACCAGCCCGTCGAACACCGCCGCCTGCCCTTCGGCCAGCACCTGCGCCTGCCAGCCCGGACGCGGGGCGTGGAACTGCCAGCCCGCCGCCGTCATCACCGCCACCTGCCCGGCCTTGCCCGCCCAGGCCAGCGTCGCCCCCGCCGGCACGATATGCCGGTCGCCCGGCACCGCCAGCGCCGGGGGCACGGTCTGGCTGCGGCTGATCACCGCCAGCTGGACGATGACATCCAGCGCCGCCAGCGCCTCGTTATGGGTGACATGTTTCTGCGCCTGATTGGGCAGGATCAGGGGCAGCCCCAGAATGTCGGTATCGTCGGGCATGAAAACCTCCGCAGGAACGCCGTGACGGGCGACCCTAGGAAAACACCCTGAACGCGGCGTAACCCCGGCGCGCGCCACCCGGCGCTGCGCTGCAACGGCTCAGGTCTCGACCGCCCCCGCCGGGGGCAGCCGGTCGGCCCGCGCCTCGGCCCAGGTGTTCAGGCTGATCGCCCCGATGATCACCGCGCCGCCCGCGATGACGAAGGGGTCCACCGCCTCGCCGAAGGCCAGCGCCCCCAGCGCGGTCGACCAGACGATCTGCAGGAAACTGACCGGCTGCGTCACCGCCAGCGGGGCCGCGACGAAGGCCCGCGTCATCGCATAATGCCCGCCGGTGGCCAGCGCCGCCACCAGCCCCAGCCAGGCCAGCTGCACCAGCGTGACCGGCTGCCAGACCGCCAGCGCCAGCGGCAGCAGTCCCAGCGTCACGCTGACCGACATCACCGCCACCACCACCGAGGCCGGGGCCAGCGCCGACAGCCGCTTGGCAATGATATAGCTGACGGCAAAGCACAGGGTCGCCGCGATTTGCGCCAGATGGCCCTCTGTCACCTCGCGGAAGCCCGGCCGCAGCACCAGCAGCGCCCCCGCCAGCGCCGCCGCCACCACCATCGCCCGGCGCGGCCCGAACCGCTCTCCCAGCAGCAGCGCGGCGATCACCAGCACGATCACCGGGTTCAGGAAGGCAATCGCCGACATCTCGGCCACTGGCACCCGCGCCATGGCGTGAAACCAGAACACCACCGCCGCCACATGCAGAAGACCCCGCCAGCCGAACAGCCGCCAGACCGGCGCGGACAGGCGCATCCGCCAGATCGCGGGCAGCACCGGCAGGAAGAACAGCGCCCCATAGGCAAAGCGGATGAAGGCCGATTGCGCGGCGGGCAGGTCGGTGCCCAGATGCTTGACCGCGCCATTGACGCCCACGAAGCACAGGCCCGACAGCAGCATCCACAGGATGCCCGTCACTGCCCGCCCTTGTCCCTGCCGCGATTCCATGGCCGCGACCTGACCGTCCGGCTCAGGAAAAGGCAAGCCCCGCCGCGATGGCCCACATCACCAGCCCGACCCCGACCTCCAGCCAGACCCAGGCCTGCGGCCGCGCAAAGACCGGGGCCAGCAGCCGCGCCCCGAAGCCCAGCGCCGAAAAGAACAGGGCCGAGGCAAGCATCGCCCCCAGCGCGAATTGCAGCCCCCGCCCCGGATATTGCGCCGAGATCGACCCCAGCAGAACCACCGTATCCAGCCAGACATGCGGATTGGCCCAGGTCAGCACCAGGCAAGTCCCCAGCACGGCCCGCAGGCTGGCCGTCCTGCCCTCTGCCGGCCGCAGCGCCTCGCCGCCCTTCAGCGCCGCACGAAACCGCAGCGCGCCATAGACCAGCAGAAAGGCCACCCCCGCCCAGCGCATCGCCTCGGCCAGCCAGGGCACCGCCCGGCTCACGGCACCGAATCCCGCCACCCCGGCGGCAATCAGCAACGCATCCGACCCGGCACAGACCGCCACCACCGCCGCCACATGCTCGCGCCGCAGCCCCTGCCGCAGCACAAAGGCATTCTGCGCCCCGATCGCCAGGATCAGGCTGAACCCGGTCAGAAACCCCGCCACTGCCGCTTCCATCATTCGCCGCACTCCCTTGCCTGCGCCGACCCTGCTACCGGCAGGGCGGGAAATGCTCCAGTTAATCCTTTGCCCTGTCATTAAGTTCTTCTAATTTCATCTTTGCCCAAATACCCTCCGGGGGTCCGGGGGGCGAAGCGCCCCCGGCGGTCGGCCCCAAGCGAAAGTCCCGCAATGTTCGACCCCGCCCAACTCGCCGCCCTTGCCGCCATCCACCGCCTCGGCAGCTTCGAGGCCGCCGCCACCGAGTTGCATGTCACGCCCTCGGCCATCTCGCAGCGCATCAAGGCGCTCGAGGAAGCCACCGGCGCCCTTCTGCTGATCCGCGGCCAGCCCTGCACCGCCACCGCCGCCGGGCTGCGGCTGATCCGCCACCATGACGACATCGCGCTCCTGACCCGCCAGCTGGCCGCAGACCTGCCCGGAGCGACGCCCGGCCCCGTTCCCCTGCGCATCGCGGTCAATGCCGACAGCCTTGCCACCTGGGTCATCCCCGCCCTTGCCGCCACCGAAGGGCTGTTCTTCCACCTGATCATCGACGATCAGGAGATCAGCCAGGACTGGCTGAAACGCGGCGAGGTGGTCGCCGCCATCACCGCCCACCCCGGCCCGCTTCAGGGCTGCGACACGCTGCCACTCGGCGCGCTGCGCTACCGCGCCACCGCCAGCCCCGCCTTTGCCGCAGAATGGTTCCCTGACGGCCCCACGGCAGAGGCGCTTTCCCGTGCCCCGGCGCTGGTCTATTCCCGCGAAGACCGCCTGCAACACCGCTGGGTCAAGGCCCTGACCGGCGCCGAACCGCAGGGGCTCGGCGGGCACACGCTGCCCGCGTCGCAAGCCTTCGTCGACGCCGCCCTTGCGGGCCTCGGCTGGGGCATGAACCCCGAAGCGCTGGTCGCCGGCCACATCGCTGCCGGTCGCCTGACCGACCTTGCCCCCGATCAGCCGCTGGATGTGGCGCTGCACTGGCAGTTCACCCGGCTTGCGGCCCCGACGCTGGCCCCGCTGACCCGCGCGCTGCGGGATGCGGCAGCCAGGGCACTGATCTGACGGGGCATGGTTCTGACGGGGCATGGTTCTGACGGGGCCACTGATTTTCGTCGAAAATCAGTCCCCCGCGCAAGAAAAGACCCCGCCCGCATCGCTGCGGCCGGGGTCCGGCTTCCCTTGCAACCGCAGCTTACAGCTGCGCCGCCACCTCTTCGGGCACGTCGAAATTATGGGTGACGGTCTGCACGTCGTCATCCTCTTCCAGAAGGTCGATCAGCCGCATCAGCTTCTGCGCGGTGTCCAGATCCACCTCGGTGCGCACCTGCGGCCGCCAGACCAGCTTCGACTCTTCCGATTCCCCCAGCGCCTTTTCCAGCGCATCCGAAACCTCGTTCAGCGCCTCGACGCTGCAATAGATCCAGTGACCCTCGTCGTCGCTTTCGACATCCTCGGCCCCGGCCTCGATCGCGGCCATCATCACATCGTCGGCGCTGCCCGCCGTGGCGGGATAGGAAATCTCGCCCACGCGGTCGAACCCATGGCTGACGCTGCCGGTCTGGCCCAGGTTGCCGCCCGCCTTGCTGAAATAAGACCGCACGTTCGACGCGGTGCGGTTCAGGTTGTCGGTCAGCGCCTCGACGATGATCGCAATCCCGCCCGCGCCATAGCCTTCATAGCGGATCTCGGTGTAATCCGCCGCATCGCCCATCTGGCTTTTCTTGATCGCGCGGTCGATCACGTCCTTCGGCATCGACTGCGCCTTGGCCGCCTTCACCGCCAGCCGCAGCCGCGGGTTCATGTCGGGGTCCGGCATCCCCATCTTGGCGGCGACGGTGATCTCCTTCGCCAGCTTCGAGAACATTGCCGAGCGCGCCTTGTCCTGCTTGCCCTTGCGGTGCTGGATGTTCGCCCATTTCGAATGGCCTGCCATGGCCCTACCCCTTGCTGGTCCTGTGGTGGTGGCGTCCTCTACACCGTCCCCCCGGCCAAGGGCAACCCCGCCGCCTCAGCGGTCCGGGAAGACAAAGACCTGATCCGCCCCGCCGGGGGCCGTGATCACCACCTCGGCCATCGGCGACAGCACGCCCTGCCCGCCCAGCGCCAGAACGATCCCCTCGACCAGCTGGCGCAGCAGGTTCGGATTGTCCTCGACCGTCACCGCATAGCCGTAACCCGGCCCGCAATTGTCCATCCGCCCCACCGGCCTGCGCCGCCAGTCCACCGAACAGCGCGTGCCGTCGGCCAGCAGCAGCGTCAGCCGCTGGTCGGTCAGCCGCACCGATTGCGGCACCGGATCCCCCGCCGGCGCGGCACAGGCCGCCAGCAGTACCAAGGGCAACAGTCGTTTCATCGGCATCCCCTTACAGCGGCCAGATCAGCGGGATCAGCAGCGACGCCACCAGCATCGTCAGCAGGTTCAGCGGCACGCCGACACGGGTGAAATCGGTGAACCGATAGCCCCCCGGCCCATAGACCATCATGTTGGTCTGATAGCCGATCGGCGTGGCAAAGGCCAAGGTGGCCGAAAACATCACCGCCACCACGAAGGGCCGCGGGTCATGGCCAAGGTTCTCGGCCAGCTGGATGGCAATCGGCGTATAGATCACCGCCACAGCATTGTTCGACAGGAATTCCGTCAGCACCAGCCCGATGAAATAGACCGCCAGGATCAGCAGGAACGGCGGCAGCCCCGCCAACCCCGGCGCCACCGCATCGACGATCAGCCCCACCGCGCCGGACTGGTCCAGCCCCTCGCCCACCGCGAGCATGGCAAAGATCATCGCCAGCAACCGGCCGTCGATGAACTGAAACGCCTCGTCGCTGTCCACGCAGCGGGTGAACAGGATCACCGCCACCGCCAGAAAGGCCAGCGCCTGAATGGGCGCCAGGTCAAAGGCCGACAGGATCACGATGAACCCCAGCGCCGCGATGGCGATCGGGGCCTTTTCACGCCGGAACGGCTTGATCGACGGGCGGCTGACATCGACCAGATCCATGTCGGCGGCCAGCCGCTGAATGTCCTCGATGGCCCCTTCCAGAAGCAGCGTATCGCCCACCCGCACCACCAGATCATCCAGCTGCCGCCCGATGTTCTGGTTCCGCCGGTGCGCGGCAATGGGATAGACGCCATAGCGCCGCCGCAGCCGCAGGTCGCCCAGGCGGTGCCCCTCCATCCGGCAACCGGGGCCGATCAGCACCTCGACCGTCTCGGTCTTCACCTCCGACAGCTTGTCGACCAGATCCACATCCTTGCGGCTCTGCAACCCCAGCAGCTCGGTCATCTCGGTGCGCAGCACCACCCGGTCGCCCGCCTGCAACCGCACCGGCGCCAGATCGCGCCGCAAGGACGCATCGCCGCGCAGCACGTCGATCAGCCGCATCCCGTCGCGCTTGAACAGATCCACCTCCTGCGGGGCCTGCCCGATCAGCGGGCTGTCGGCAGGAATGGCGACCTCGGTGAAATATTTCATCTTCTTGCGGTCGCTCAACAGCGTGCCCATCGACTGCCGCACCGGCAGAAGATGCCGCCCGACGAAGGCCAGATACAGCCCCCCCGCCAGCATCACAGCGATTCCCAGCGGCGCGATCTCGAACAGGCCGAAATGCGCCAGCCCCTGCTTGGCCGCCACCCCGTCGACCAGAATGTTGGTCGAGGTGCCGATCAGCGTGATCATCCCGCCCAGAACCGTCATGTAGCTGAGCGGAATCAGCAGCTTGGACGGGGCAGACCCGATCCTGACAGCGATCTGGATCACCACCGGGATCATCACCGCCACCAGGGGCGTGTTGTTCATGAAGGCCGAAGCCACCGCGACAAAGGTGAACAGCACCACGATGGTCAGCCGCGGCCGTTCCCCGACATGGCGTTCCGCCATGGCGATGATCATCTCCACCGCCCCGGTGCGCACCAGCCCACCCATCACCAGAAACATCAGCGCGATGGTCCAGGGGGCGGAATTCGACAGCACCGCCGTCGCCTCTTTCAAGGGCAGGATGCCGATCAGCATCATCGCCGCCGCCGCACCGATCGCCGTCACCTCGACCGGAAAGGTTTCCAGCACGAACAGCAGGAACATCACCGCCAGGATGGCCAGAGCCACCCAGGGCAGCGCCTCTGCCGGAACGCTCAGACCGAACATGGCTTCACCGCCTCCTGCTCCACAGGCGGCAGCACGACGCGCCGCCGGGGCTGCACCAGCGCCACCCCCGCCAGCATCACCACGACCGCCAGCCAGACCAGCGGCGAAAACCGCTCTCCCAGCAGCGTCATCGCCCAGATCATCCCGGCCGCCGTCACCAGATAGCTGGATTGCGCCGCGAAGACCGACCCGGCGCTGGCCGCCAGCCAGACATAGGTGGCGTAAAGCAGCGCATGCAGCGCCGAGGACAGCGCCAGTGCCGCATCATCGGTGCCAAAGGGCACCGGCCAGTACCATTGCCCGGTCAAGAGCGTGACCGGAACCACCAGCACCAGCCCCGCGATGCTGGCGCCCAGCATGGCCTGCAGCGAATCCATGCCGCGCGTGCCGGTGCGGGCGACATAGGTCGCCTCCATCGCATAGAACAGCGGCCCCACCAGCGCCAGCGGCAGAACGGCCAGCATCGCCGCATCCGGCAGCCCCGCCCCCGGTGCCGCGATCATCAGCACCCCGGCCAGCCCCAGCAGCAGCCCCGCCAGCCGCCGCAGCGAAAACCTGTCCATCCCCAGCGCCAGCGCCAGCGGAAACGCGATCAGCGGCACGGTCGAGATCAGGATCGACATGATCCCCGACGGCAGCCGCGCAACCGAGACATAGAACGTGGCGTTCGGGATCACCGTCCCCATCAGCGCAACCACAACATAGAACACCAGCGCCTCGCGGCTGAACAGCAGCCCCTTGCGGCGTACCACCGCCACCAGCCCCAGCACCGCCACGCAGACCACTTGCTGCCAGAAGATCAGGCCGAACGGCCCGTGCCCGCCCATCGTGGCGATCTTGCCCAGGGGATGCGTCGACCCCCAGCCGATCCCCAGCCACAGCAGCACGGCCAGGAACAGCCCGTTCCGGCCGATCACGGCGCGGCCTCCTGCAACCGGCCGCCCTGCCGCACCATCGCCACCCGCAGCGCCAGACCGGTGCGGTCGTCGGTCTCGACATAGACGCCCGACAGCGTGGCCTCGCCGCCTGCGGGCTCGAACCGCGCCTTGGCCATGCCGGTCACGAACCGGCGCATCGGCTCCAGCTTCTCCATCCCGATCACGCTGTCGTAATCGCCGCACATCCCGGCATCGGTCAGATAGGCGGTCCCGCCCTTCAGGATCTGCGCATCGCCGGTCGGCACATGGGTGTGTGTGCCCACCACCAGCGACACCTGCCCGTCGCACCAATGGCCCATGCCCATCTTCTCGCTGGTCGCCTCGGCATGCACGTCGATGATCGCCGCCTGCACCGCCACGCCCAGCCGATGCGTCTTCAGCACCGGGTCTATGGCGCTGAACGGGTCGTCGAAGGGCTGTTTCATGAACACCCGGCCCAGCACCTGCGCCACCAGAACCCGGCGCCCGCCCGGCGCATCGAACACCCGCGCCCCATGCCCCGGCGCCAGTTTGGAGTAATTCACCGGGCGCAGGATCCGCGGCTCGCTCTCCAGCAGCGGCACGATGTCCTTCTGGTCGAATGCGTGGTCGCCCAGCGTCACCACATCGGCCCCGGCCGCCAGCAGGCCGCGCGCATGGTCGGCCGACAGGCCCATGCCGCCGGTGGCGTTCTCGCCATTGACCACCACGAAATCCAGACCCCAGTCCGTGCGCAATCCCGGCAGCCGCTCGGCCACCGCCTTGCGCCCGGTCTTGCCCATCACATCGCCCAGAAACAGCAATTTCATTCTCTCCGCTTAGGGCCGCCGCGAGCGCCCCGCAAGCCCCCGCAACGTATGGCTGTCAGCCATACGTAAGCCATACGTCAGCCATACGTGGTGCATACCGGTTTTTTTCAGCCTTCTCAGCATCTTGCAGGACTCCCATTGCAAATGCCCGCCATGCGCCTACCTTCGCGCCATGCACAGCCTTGCCCCGCCCCTTGCCCGCTGGTTTGCCGCGAAAGGCTGGACGCTGCATCCACATCAGCAGGACATGCTGGCCCGCAGCGCCGCGCCCGCAACCCTGCTGATCGCGCCCACTGGCGGGGGCAAGACTCTTGCCGGATTCCTGCCAAGTCTTTCGGAACTCGGGCCAAATCCGCCCCCCGGCTTGCACACGCTCTACATTTCCCCACTCAAGGCGCTGACGGCCGACATACGCCGCAACCTGCGTGCGCCGATCGAAGGGGCCGGGCTGGCCATCCGCGTCGAAGACCGGACCGGAGACACCGGCACCACCGCGCGCAAGCGTCAGCGCGTCGACCCGCCGCATATCCTGCTGACCACGCCGGAAAGCCTGGCGCTTCTCCTAAGCTACAAAGACAGCAGGAAAATCTTCTGCGGCCTGCAACGGGTGATCATCGACGAGCTGCATGCGCTGGCCGAATCCCGGCGTGGCGATCATCTGACTCTGCTGCTGTCCCGCCTGCAAAGCCTGTCTCCCGGCCTGCGCCGCATCGGCCTTTCGGCTACGGTCGAGGACCCGCCGGCGCTGGCCCGTTTCCTGGCCAGGGACACCCAGGTCCTGCTGGCCGATCCAGGCCCCGATCCTGACATTTCCATGCTTGACCTGCCGCAGGCCCCGCCCTGGTCCGGAGGTGGTGGCCGCTATGCGATTCCGGAAATCCTGAACCAGATCAAGGCGCACCGGACCACATTGATTTTTCACAACACACGGGCACAGGCGGAACTGTTCTTTCATGATTTGTGGTTATCGAATGTCGACAACCTGCCCATCGGCATCCACCACGGCTCGCTGTCGCGCGAACAGCGCGACCGGGTCGAGTCGGCGATGGCCGCCGGGTCCTTGCGCGCCGTGGTCTGCACCGGCTCGCTGGATCTCGGCATCGACTGGGGCGATGTCGATCTGGTGATTCAGGTCGGCGCGCCGAAGAATGTGAAACGTCTGGTGCAAAGGATCGGCCGCGCCAACCATCGCTACAACGCGCCGTCAAAGGCCCTGCTGGTGCCCGCAAACCGGTTTGAAGTTATTGAATGCAAGGCCGCGCTGGATGCGGTGAAAGCCCGCACGCTGGATGGCGAGCCGCGCGGTCCCGGCCCGCAGGACGTGCTGTGCCAGCACCTGCTGATGACCGCCTGCGCGGGGCCCTTCGACGCCGATGCCATTTATGAAGAAATCATTAGGCTCAGGACCCATTGATGTTGCTGCTTGGGCGTGATTCAGGCTCCGTGAGG
>DAIOGH010000049.1:0-15324 GCA_036745335.1 Paracoccaceae bacterium | reverse complement strand
ATCCGGGTGCGGGGATGGCACCGGGCTGCGCGGCGCGCGGCCCGGCTCAGGCTGTCATGTTGCGGTTGTGCTGGCGCAATCCCTCGGCCACGTTGTCGAACCAGGTCAGTCGGCCGTCTTCCAGCACCAGCACGGAATCGCAAAGCTCGCGGATGACGCCGTCGCCGTGGTTCACCACCACGGCCCCGGCGTTGCGCAGCCGTTCGCGGAAGATCGCATTCGACTTGGTGCGGAAATTGCTGTCGCCGACGGCGGTGATCTCGTCCACCAGATAGGTATCGAAGGAAATGCCCATCGAAATCGCAAAGGCCAGCCGCGACACCATACCCGAGGAATAGGTGCGCACCGGCAGGTTGAAATGCGCGCCGATCTCGGCGAATTCCTCGGTAAAGGCCACCAGCTCATCGCTGTCGACGCCGTAGATGCGCGCCACGAAGCGGGTGTTCTGCGCCCCGGACAGATCGCCGTGGAACGAACCCGCAAACCCCACCGGCCAGCTGACCGAGCCATGCACCCGGATCCGGCCGGAACTGGGCACCAGCGTTCCGGCGATCATCTTCAGAAGCGTGGTCTTGCCGGCCCCGTTGCGGCCCAGAAGCCCCACCGACCGGCCCGCGGGCAGCACGATGCTGGCATTGCGCAGGACTGTCTTGCTGACACCTTCCAGCGTATAGGTCTTGGTGACGTCGATAAGTTCGATCACGGGTGTCCCCGGTCTCAGCGCCGGTCGCGCAGGGAATAGTAGATCAGCGCCCCCAGCGACCACAGCATGAACAGAAACACCGAGCAGACCGCCAGAAGATGCAGCCGTTCGGGATAGCGCGAGCTTTCCGACAGGGTGGGTTTGACATGCGCCGCCAGATAGCGGCTTTGACGGCGGGCTTCGGCGCGGGCGGCCTCATGTGCGGCGCGGGCGGCGAGATAGGCGTTTTCGGCAAATTGCAGATCCACCGCCAGGCGTTCATATTCCGCCACCAGATCGACCATCTTGCCGCCGGTCCCTTCGGCCCCGCCGCCGATGCCCAACTTGGCCCGTTCGGCCGTGATCCGCTGCTCGATCACATGGATGCGGCGGTCAAGGTTGGCGATGCGCGGGTCGCCTGCGGGCACGGTTTCGCGCAGCAGATCGGATTCGACCAGCGCGGCGGTCAGCTGCTGCTCCAGCCCGGCCAGAATGCCGGATTGTGCCGCCAGATCGGCGCTGGGATCGACCAGCTGATGCAGGTTGCGGAACCGTGTCATCGCGGTGCGGGCGGAAAGGACGCCGTCTTCGGCAACCTTCATGTCTTCCGAGGTGTAGCGGATCGCATCGGCGGCGGCGATATCGTTCAGCCGGTTGATCATCCGGGTCGACCGGTCAAAGATCGCCGTGGTGATCTTCTGCGCGTCTTCGGGCGTGAAGGCCAGGGCGCGGATCTCGATCAGCCGGGTGGTGGAGTTGTAATAGACCGTCACCATGTCTTCCCAATAGGCCTGCAGATCCTCGATCGTGCCGGGGGGGGAATAGGCAAAGATCGGATCGGTTTCGCCGGGAAGCGACCAGATACGGCGCAGGTCGAGTTCGGCGTCGATCTCGGCCACCAGTTCCTGACTGTAGATGTATTCGTAAAGCACGTCGGTATCGGTCGAGCTGGAACCCGAGATCGACGAGATGCCCGCCAGGATCCCCAGGGCCGAATTCGTCTGTTCGTGATGGACCGAAAACCCCAGGGTCGAGGCATATTGGTCGGCCGCACGGGCCCAGAGATACCAGGCGGCGATGACGGTCGGCAGCAGCACAAGTGCGACGAACGAGGCGGCAAGGCCGATATGGCGGCGATGCAGGCGGCTGGCCGCGGCGGGGGGGGCAAAGCTCTGCGTCGCCGGGGCAGGCGCAGGCGGGACAGCGGGAGGAACGGGCGCGGCAGCCGGGCGGGCCGGAGCGGCGGGCGGGGTCGGAATGGCCGCCGGGCGGGCGGGCGGGGCCGGAGGCGCAACCGGAACCGCTGCGGCGGCCGCAGCGGCGGGCGGTGGCGGCGCAACAGGGGCTGCGGGTGCCTTTTGTGCGGCGGGCGGCGGCGCGACAGATGCCGCAGGAGGGGCCAGCGGCACGACATTCGGTGCGGCGGACGGCGTGGCGGCAGGCGTGGCGGCAGAGGGGGCAGGGTTTTCGGGGGTCACGAGATACTCTCAGCGCCTGACAAACGGATAAGCCGGGTTCCAGTATAGACGCGCCGCAGCGCAAAGGCCAGACAGCGACCAAAGGCGCGGCGGGGAAGCGCGCGCCGCCGAAAGGGCGCGAGGCGTGGCATCAGCGTTCATGCAGCAGGGTCTTGACCTGCCAGTGCATCATCCGCAGGCCCAGCACCATCAGAAGCAGCGATACGCCGATGACATAGACCGGCGAGACGTAATCCATGTCGTAGCCCGGATAGAACCCGGCCCGCATCGTCCCGACCACATGGATCAGCGGATTGTACCACAGGGCCGCCTGCATGCCGTGCGGCATCGCGCCAAAGGTGAAGAACACGCCCGAGATCACGAAGAGCGGCCGTGAGATCACCGACCAGATCAGGTGCCAGGTGTGCCAGCGCAGGAACAGATAAGCGTTGAACGTGCCGACGCCCAGCCCGAACACCGCTGCCAGCGCCAGGCTTTCCGCGATCGGGCCAAGGTCGATGACGGCACGGGTATCGTAGAACAGCAGGATGCCGATCATGACGATATAGAACACCAGCAATTCGGTCAGCAGGTTGACGATGAACCGGGCCACGATGGCATCGACATAGGTGACGGCAGGATAGGACAGCAGCGGTTTCGAGAACACCAGCGCGCCGCTGACGCGGTTGGTGATGGTGGTGAACAACATGAAAGGCATCATGCCGGTGGCATAGAACAGCTCGAAGCTGGTGCCCATGGGCGGGACCGCGAACAGGAACCCGAAGGCAAAGGTCAGCACGGCGATGCCTGCCACCGGTTCGATGATGGCCCAGAGATACCCGCCGGGAGAACGGCCATAGGTCGTGGCCATCTCGCGCAGCATCAGCGCGCCGATGGCACGCGCCCCGGCAAACCGCCGCCGTCCCTGACGCGGGCGCTGGGCAGGCGGAACAAGGGCGGGGCGGGCCTCGGCGGCCATGGGGGTCCTCGTGATGCGGCGGAGCGGCCGGGGCCGCCTTGTGCGCGGATACCACCCCGCCCGGCCCGATGACAAGCCGGGCCGCACGGTGGGGACGGGGCGGCAGCGGTCCTGTGGCGCGATCGGCCAGAACCCGCCTGCGGCCGTCCGGCGACTGGCGGAAGGCCCCCTTGGCATCGCCTGCCCGCCCCGGTGCCGCCGGTCACACTGCGGCCCGCATCGCCTTGGGGCGGCAAGGCATTTCAACGCTGGATTGCATTCGCCGCCCGCCCCCAAGGCGGAAAAAATCCCGCGCCTCAAGGGGGACCGAACCCAAGTTCTTCCCCCGGTTTTGGTATTGCGAGCGTTTTGCACAACCTCTATCAAGCCCGAGGCCGACCCTAGATCCGTTCCGCCGCGTGCCCGCGCCTTGATTTGTGGGTCTTTATCCATTGCCGACAGGGAGTCGAAAACACCATGAAATCCGCCTTCATTACCGGAATCACCGGCCAGGACGGGGCCTATCTGGCAAAGCTGCTGCTGGAAAAGGGCTATACAGTTCACGGTGGCGTGCGGCGGATTTCCCAGCCCGAGACGGTGCGGCTGGAAAAGATGGGGGTGCTGAATGATGTCACCCTGCACGAGTTCGACCTGACCGAAGCCAACAACATCTTTCGCACCGTGCAGAAGGTGCAGACCGACGAGTTCTACAACCTTGCCGCGCAAAGTTTTGTCGGCGCATCCTGGGAACTGCCGATCTATACCGCCGATGTCGACGGCATGGGCGTGATCCGCATCCTTGACGCCCTGCGCACGCTGGCCCCGCAGACCCGGTTCTACCAGGCCTCCACCTCCGAGATGTTCGGCCTGGTGCAAGAGGTGCCCCAGCGCGAGACGACCCGGCTTTACCCGCGTTCGCCCTATGGCGTGGCCAAGGTCTATGGCCATTACATCACCATGAACTACCGCGAAAGCTTTGGCCTGCATGCCTCGTCCGGCATCCTGTTCAACCATGAAAGCCCGCTGCGCGGCAAGGAATTCGTCACCCGCAAGATCACGCTGGCGCTGGCCCGGATCGCCCGCGGCGGCAGCGAACCCTGCGTTCTGGGCAATCTGGATGCCCGCCGCGACTGGGGCTTTGCCGGGGATTATGTCGAAGGCATGTGGCGGATGCTGCAACAGGACAAGGCCGACGATTACGTTCTGGCCACCGGCGTCACCACGCCGATCCGCGATTTCATCGGCTTTGCCGCCGAGGCACTGGGCCTTGACCTGGCCTGGGAGGGCGAAGGCGTCGCCGAACGCGCCACCGACCGCAAGACCGGCAAGCGGGTGATCGAGATCAGCGAAAAGTTCTTCCGCCCCGCCGAGGTGGATCTGCTGATCGGCGATCCGACCAAGGCGAAAACCGTGCTGGGATGGCAGCCGAAGGTGGATGTGCGGCAGCTGGCGGCGATGATGGCCGCCGCCGACTACGACGATCTGGCCTGATGCGCAGGAGAAGAGTGATGGCGCGCAATCCTCAGTCCTTCAAGGCCAGGGTCCGGGCCGGTCTTGCCCCCTATGCCCGCGCACTGAACCTGGCCGGGGCCTACCGCGGCAATATCGACGGCTTCAACGGACAGGAAATCTTCGGCTGGGTCGTGCGCAACCGCGACAACAGCGGCGGGCTGACGGTGGGGCTGTTCCTGGCACAGGGCCTGGTCGCGACGACCACCGCCAACGCCTTCCGCGCCGATGTGCGCGATGCGGGGGTGGGGGACGGTCAGGCGGGCTTCGCCTTCCCGATCACGCGCGAGATTCTCGAAGCGGCGGAAAAGGGCGGCGGGGCCGTGCAGGTGCGGGTGCTGAGCCAGCCCGAACACCTGTTGGGCCGGATCACCCTGCCTGCGGCGGGCGACAGCCTGCTGAACCCCGACAGCCCGATGATCGACGGCTGCCGCCGTCTGCTGTTCGGCGATCTGGAACTGTTGCAGAAGCTGTCCAAGCAACTGGACGAGACGCCCAATGTCGGCACCCCGCCGCCGCTGACCGTCCACGCACCGCTGTTTTCCACCGAAAAGATGATCCCCGGCGACGAGACGCCTGACGGGGAAAGGTTGCCGGCCTATCTGGAGTACATGCGTTATTGCTGGCGGCAGGATACAGTTTTCGACACCCAGGTGAATGACGAGGAACGCGATCAGTATCTCGATTTCTATCTCAAGGCCTATGGCGTCCATCGCGGCAAGATGCGTGCGCCGCTCAGCCGCAAGCTGATCGAACATCTGAATGAACCGCTGGTGATGGGTGGGCAGAAGTTCACCCTGAGCCGCTATATGTGGTGGCGGCTGCTGGCCAGCCCGCCGATGCTGAACGGGCTGAACCTCAACTCGCTGGATGGATTCGACGCCATCGCCTACTGGTGGGCCTGGCAAGAGGCAGATGTGCTGAATGTCGAGGATTGCCTGGTGCCGCTTCGGGTGATCGAACGGATGCGCTCGATCCGCAACGAACGGCGCACCGAGGCGATGCCGCTGACCATCTTCATGGAGCACCTGCACCAGAAGAACCAGCAGTATCACTTCCTGGACATGGGCAGCACCGAGGCGCGCATGCTGTTCGCGCTGTGTCTGCTGGTGTCGTCGGTTCGGCGGCCCGACGTGCTGCGCTATCTGCACCCGACCACGGTCAAGCGGCTGCTGGCAGCAGGGGAAAGCGGCGAGCCTTCGGTCTTTACGCAGTTCGTGTCGTTGCTGCTTCCACACGGCGGGATTGCTGAGGTGACGCGCGAACGGCTGGCAGGTGTGTTGTTGCTTCAGGGCTACCACCTTGACCGGCAGACCTTCACCTCGATCGCGCCCGATGGCAATCGCCTGCTCGCCGCTACATTCCCCACAGTCACCGGAAAACCTGTCGACGTGCAGGTGATTGGCCCTTTTAAGAAGGCCTCAGGCCTGGGCATGGCCACGCGTATGTCAGCCGATGTGCTTTCGGCCACCGGGCTTGAGGTGAATTGCGCCGATTTCGGTCTGGACAATCCAGCGCCTGAAGGCTTTTCAAGAGTTGGCGAATTGTCATCACTCAGATCCGCAAAGATTAACATCATTCACATGAATGCGGAGGCGATACCGCTGGTCTACGCCTATGGACAGGACGCCCTCTCGGGGGCCTACAACATCGGCTATTTCTTCTGGGAACTGGATACACCGGCACTTTGCCACTACCTCGCGCTCAATCTGCTGGACGAGATCTGGGTGTCGACGAAATACGGCGTCAGCATCTATCAACCGGAAACGAACATCCCCGTTACCAATGTCGGCATGTGCTATGAGGAATTGCCGCCGATCGACCGCGCCGCCGCCCGCCGCAAGCTGAACGACCGCTGCGACTTTGCCGGGGACGAATTCGTCGTGTTCTGCGCCTTCGACAGCTATTCCTTCGCGCAGCGCAAGAACCCGCTGGCGGTGATCGCCGCCTTCCGCAAGGCGTTCGAGGACGTTCCGAATGCCCGCCTTCTGGTCAAGACCCAGAACCGCGACTTCGTGGTCGATCCGGTGCAGCACCGGTTGTGGGCCAAGATCGACGCCGCCGTCGAACGCGACCCGCGGATCATGGTGATCAACGAAACCCTCAGCTATGACGATCTGGTCAAGATGAAGGCGGCCTCCGACTGCTATATCTCGCTTCACCGGTCCGAGGGCTGGGGTTTTGGCATGATCGAGGCTATGAACCTGAAGGTGCCGGTGGTCTGCACCGGTTATTCCGGCAACATGGATTTCTGTTCGGAAGACACCGCCTGGCTGGTGGACTACACCGAGGTGACGCTGGACCGTGACGATTACATCTTCGTGCGCAGGGGCCAGAAATGGGCCGATCCCGACGTGGACCATGCCGCCCGCCAGTTGCGCGCCGTCTATGACGACCCGGCCGCCCGCGCGGCCAAGGTGGAGGCCGCCTTCCAGAACGTGCAGCAGAACTTCTCGGCCAAAGCCATCGCCAAACGCTATGAAACGCGGCTGCGCGAGATTCTTGCGCAGCGGCAGGGGTGATGCCGATGTTGCCGCAATCCCCCCGCCCGCTGCACGAAGCGCTTTTCCACTATGCCGCGTCCTTCGACGCGTTGGCAGTCCTTTCTTCCTTCAACCAGCCCGGACAACAGCCCGAGCCGGGGGTGATCCGCAATTTCCTTGGCACGCGGATCAAGCCGGACGTCTATCCCTCTGTCCTGACCGCGATGACGGGGATGATCGAGGGGCCTCCCAACCCCGGCAACTGGCATGCCGACATCGCCGAATGGGCCGCCGCCCTGCGTGCTGTCGACCTGGCGCAGGGGACGTTCCGCATTCTGGAGCTTGGCTGCGGCTGGGGCTGCTGGATGACGAACATGGGGGTCGCAGCGCGCAGTCGTGGGCTGAAGGTAGAGTTGATCGGCATCGAAGGCGAGCAAAGCCACCTTGCGAACGCGCGCGACACTTTGCAGTTGAACGGTTTTTCCGAGGCCCAGTTCCGGCTGGTGCATGGGGTGGCAGCACCCAAGCCGGGCGTGGCGATCTTTCCCAGGACAACGGGGGCTGCGGAATGGGGCGGCGAGGCGCGCTTTTTTCCCGACAAGAAGACGCTCGCCGCCGCGCGAAAGAGCAAGGAGGTTCAGGTGCTGGATTGCCACACCATCGCCGACTTGTCCGGAGACCGTCCCATCGACCTGCTGCACATCGACATCCAGGGGGCCGAGGCGGCCTTTGTCGAGGGCAACATGGAGCATATCTCACGTCATGTCCGCCGCGTGCTGATCGGCACCCACAGCCGCGCCATCGAGGGCCAGCTTTGCAAATGGTTCCTGTCGCACGGCTGGCAGATGGAAATGGAGCGCCCGGCGATCGTGACGATCAGCAACGGCATGCCCGTGGTGCATATCGATGGCGTTCAGATGTGGGCGAACGTCCCCCATGCGTAATGACGCAGACCGTACGCGGTGCAGAAAGGAGCAGCCATGATGGGAAAGCCGGTCTCCCCTTCCCTTACCCGTGAGTCGATCCAAGAGACCTATCGCCTTATCCTTGGCAGATTGCCGAGCGACAAAGAGGTTGAAGGGTGGCTGGCGCGTGCTGCAAATACTACGCAGGAAGCATTGCGTCGACAATTTCTGCTTTCAAATGAGTTCTTGCAGGGGCTGGAGAAAATCCGCCCCATAAACTGGACCCCAGCGAAGGGTCAGGTGGCCATTTTTATCCATATCCCCAAGACCGCAGGAAGCTCACTCAGAGCAATGCTGACTACTGCCTACTCTTCGGAGAAGATTCTAGAGTGCAACGATGTTGACATGTCTCAACTCCTTGAAATGCCCCTTGAACGACGAGAAGAACTGGGCGCTGTAATTGGGCACCTTACACCGGGTATCGGACGTCACTTCATAAAAAGAGTTGTATATCTAACCACGCTGCGTTCGCCAGTCGAACGAATCTACAGCTTTTATAGGTTCATTCGACGCCACTCTGACCACCCCGTATACGAATATGTGAGAGGGACCAACTTTGGCAGGTTCCTTGAGGTATCGTTGGGACACAATGATTTGCGTGCCGCTGTAGACAATGGCCAGGTCCGCTGGCTGGCGGGCGACATGACGACAGCAGCCTTCGGCGCAACGCCCACCCTCTTTCGCAAGGCCATTCACACCCTCTTTGCGCCAAATATGATCTTCGGCATCAGCGAGGAGTTTGAAGAGTTTATCGACCTCCTTGTGCAGGAAGGGATCATCCCGTCGATGAAAGAAGTGCGCGAGAATGCCTCGCCCGGCACAGAGGCTTCCTTGCAAGAGACGCTGGCCGAGATGACGACGGACCAGCGGACGCTGCTGGATGCTTTCACCGGCTGGGACAACCTGCTTTACGAAACCGCCAGGGCGCATGTGATCGGCAGCAAGATCGCCCGCGGGCAAGCATCCTCGTGACATGCCCCTGACCCGTGCCCAGGTCGATGCCGTGTTCCAGGCGCTGCTGGGGCGACGGCCCGAGAGCGAGGCGACCTATCGCTGGGGCATGGCCTATCCCCGGTTGTCGGCCTTCGTCCTGGATGTCGCGCGGTCCGAGGAATTCCGGCAGCGATCCCTGCATCACACCAGCCGGCCCGCTGCGATGCTGCCGCATGGGCAGGAGCGGATCGTCTTCCTGCATGTCCCGAAGTGCGGCGGCACCACGCTGCATGATCTTTTGGCCGGCTGGTTCGGTGCCGGGACGATGCATCCCGAACGGCACAATGCGCTGTGGCGCCATCCGGCCGGGCATCTGGCGGAAAAGCGTGTGTTCTCTGGTCATTACGATTATTACTCCACGCAACTGATCCCCGGCCGTCGCCGCCTGATCACTGTTCTGCGCGACCCGCGCGAACGGCTGGTGTCGCTTTACAATTTCCTGCATGCGCATCTCGATGCCGTGATCGACGGACAGGGCCTGGCGCTGGCGCGCCGCGCGGCCGATCTCGATATTGCGGCCTTCTTCGCCGATCCGTGGGTGCGGTCCCATCCCTGCATCGACAATGCCATGTCCCGGACGCTTTCCGATGTCCCTCAGGGCTGGGTCCGCTGGGAGGGGCCGACACCGCAAGGACCGTCAGAGGACCTTGACCGGATGGCCGGGCAGGCGCTGGCCAATCTGTTGGCCTTCGATTTCGTCGGCTTCCTGTCCGACATGGATGGCTCGGTTGCCCGGCTGGCCGATCTTCTGGGGCGGCCCGTGCCGCCACGGGTGGCGCGGGCACAGGCGCTGAACGACATTGCCGCTACCAACCCCAACCTGCGCGCCATGCCCCGCCAGGCCTTGTCCGCCGACACCGCCGCCCTGCTGGACGATCTGGTCCGGCGGGATGACATCCTGTATCACGCAGCCCGTGCCAAGTTCGAACCTCCCGCCCGGAAGGAGCCTGTTCCATGATTACCCCGATCCTGTTGTGCGGTGGCTCCGGCACCCGGCTCTGGCCCTTGTCGCGGCAAAGCTTTCCCAAGCAGTTCGCCGCCATCCTGGGCGAGGAAAGCCTGTTCCAGGCCTCGGCGCGGCGCTTCTGCGGCGATGGCTTTGCCGATCCGGTGCTGATCACCGGCAATGCATTCCGCTTCATCGTGCTGGAGCAGCTGGAGGATTGCGGCGTGCCCCCGGCCGCCGTGCTGATCGAACCACAGGGCCGCAACACCGCCCCTGCCGCCGTGCTGGCCGCGCTTCAGGTTGCGGCCCGTGATCCTGACGGGCTGATGCTGCTGGTGCCTTCGGATCATGCGGTGTCCGATCCGGCCCGGTTCCGCGCGGCGGTGGCCGCCGGGCGGCAGGCGGCGCTGGACGGGCGCATCGTCACCTTCGGCATCCGCCCCACCCGCGCCGAGACCGGCTATGGCTGGCTGGAAAGCGGCCCCCCCTTGGGCGAGGGCGTCAACATCCTGGCGCGTTTCGTCGAAAAACCGGATGCAGCCCGCGCCGCGCAGCTGCTGGCCGATCCGCGCTATCTGTGGAATGCGGGCGTGTTCCTGGCCCGCGCCAGCGTGATGCTTCAGGCGTTCCGCGACCATGCGCCCAATATTCTTTCGGCCGCCGAGGCCGCCTTTGCCGCCGCCCGGACCGATCTTGGCTTTACCAGGGTCGACCCGGACCTGTGGGACAGGGTGCCCGAGGAATCCATCGACTATGCGGTGATGGAAAAGGCCGGAAATGTCGCCGTGGTCGAATTCGACGGGCAGTGGAGCGATCTTGGCAGCTGGGAATCCGTGTTGCAGGAAAGCGCGCGGGATGCGGCCGGCAATGCGCTGTCGCCGCTGGCCACCGCGATCGGCTGCGAGGGCAGCCTGCTGCGGTCGGAAAGCCCCGAGATCGAACTGGTCGGCATCGGGCTGAAGAATGTCGTCGCCATTGCCATGCGCGATGCGGTGATGGTGGCCGATGTCAGCCAGGCGCAGAACGTCAAGCAAGCGGTGGCGGTGCTGAAGGCCAAGGGGGCCAAGCAGGCCCTGGAATTCCCGGTCGATCACCGGCCCTGGGGCTGGTTCGAGACGCTGGTTCTGGCCGACCGGTTCCAGGTCAAGCGCATCCATGTCCATCCCGGCGCGGCGCTCAGCCTGCAAAGCCATGTCCATCGCTCTGAACACTGGATCGTCGTCAAGGGCACCGCGCGGGTGACGGTGGGCGACGAGGTGCGGCTGGTGACGGAAAACCAGTCGGTCTATATCCCCTTGGGCGCGAAACACCGGATGGAGAACCCCGGCAAGGTGCCGATGGTGCTGATCGAGGTGCAGACCGGCAGCTATCTGGGCGAGGATGACATCATCCGTTACGAAGACATCTACGACCGGCGCTGATCCAGATGGCCCCCAAATTCGGCACTTCGGGCCTGCGCGGCCTTGTCACCGATCTGACGCCCGAACTGGTGGCGGATTACACCCGCGCCTTTCTGGCCGCCTGCCCGCATGGCGACGCGGTCTGGATCGGCTGCGATCTGCGGCCGTCCTCTGCGGCCATTGCGGCGGCCGTGGCGGCGGCCGCGCGGGCCGAGGGTGTGAAGGCTGTGCTGTGCGGCACCCTGCCGACACCCGCACTGGCGCTGGCCGCGATGGCGGCTGGACAGGCCGCGATCATGGTCACGGGCAGCCATATCCCGGCCGACCGCAACGGCCTGAAATTCTACCTGCCGGGTGGCGAGATCACCAAGACGGACGAGGCCGCAATTCTTGCCGCCCTTGGCCGGGTGCCGGGGCAAGGTGCCGGGGCAGAACGGCAGGCCGAGGCGGCGGCGTGCTATGTCAACCGCTATGCCGGGGCCTTCGGGCCGCAGGCGCTGGCCGGGTTGCGGCTGGGGGTCTATGAACATTCGTCCGTTGCCCGCGACCTGCTGGGCCAGATCCTGCGCGGCTGCGGGGCGGATGTCGTGGCGCTGGCACGGTCGGATGTGTTCATTCCGGTCGATACCGAGGCCGTCGATCCCGCCACCCGCGGCCTGCTGGCCGGATGGGCGGCAGAGCATGGCCTTGATGCGCTGGTGTCGACCGATGGCGATGCCGACCGGCCGATGCTGGCCGATGCCGCCGGGCGCATCCTGCCGGGCGATCTTCTCGGCCCGTTGACGGCGGTTTTCCTTGGCGCGGATTGCATCGTGACGCCGGTTTCTTCCAATACGGCGGTCGATCTGATGGGCCGCTTTGCCGTCAGCCGCACCCGCATCGGATCCCCCCATGTCATTGCGGGGATGGAGGCGCGGCTGGCCAAGACCCCCGCCGCCCGCGTGGTGGGATATGAGGCGAACGGCGGTTTCCTTTTGGGCTTTGCCGCCAATGGCCCGGCCGGGGAATTGGCCCCGCTGATGACACGCGACAGCCTGCTGCCGATCCTTGCGCCCCTGGCGCTGGCCCGGTCCCGCGGCATCGGGCTGGCCGATCTGGCCGCCACGCTGCCGCCGCGCTTTACCGCCTCGGACCGGCTGGAGGGGGTGGAGACGGCCCGAAGCGCGGCCTGGCTGGCGGGGTTGACCGCCGATCCGGCGGCAAGGGCGGGCCTGCTGTCCGCACTGGCGTTGGGGGCTGAGACGGGGCTGGACCTGACCGACGGCCTGCGGATGACCACGGCGGCGGGCGAGGTCTTGCACCTGCGCCCCTCGGGCAATGCGCCGGAATTCCGGGTCTATGCCGAAGCCGACAGCCCGGCCCGCGCGGCGGATATTCTTGCCGCCGCTCTGGCTGCGGTGGCGGGCGCGCTGGCGCAGGGCTGATCGCCGCTCGCGCCATCTGGGGCCTTGCTCCTCCGGCTAAAACCCCATCGCGCGCAGCACCCGCTCCGCCCGGTCGCCTGCATCGCCCAACGGGATCAGGTTCGCAGCCGCCCCCGCCGCCCGCAGCGCATCGGCCTGTGCGCCCAGATCGAAGGCATAGGTCGGCAGGCCGGTGGCCAGAGCCTCATGCGTGGCGAAGGAAAAGGTTTCTGGCCAGATCGACGGGATCAGCCAGCAGGTGATGCCATGCCGCGCCACCAGCGCGGGCAATTCGTCAAGCGAATAGCTGCCATGGATCACCGCAGGCCGCGCCAGCCGGAACGCCGGGTCCAACTGGCCGACCAGCACCAGCCGCGCCTTGCGGCGGCGCAGAAGGCGGCTGATCGCGCTGAGCAGCGCCGCCCCCTTTTGCGGCGCGATGTTGCCCAGAACGCCGATCACCGGCGGCGCATCGGGGCGCGGCGCGGGCAGGCGCGGCACCGCCTGCAACAGCGGATGCGGCCGGGTCATGATCCGCGCAGCGGGAAAGGCCGCCCCGACCAGCCGGGCCGAGGCATCGGAGAACACCGTCACCTCTTCGGCCGCCGCGACCAGCCTGCCCCAATCCGCCCGCCATTGCGCCAGCGGAACGCGCGTCCCATCGGGCCGCCGCGCGATATGGCGCGGGTCTGTCGTGGTTTCCGGCGGCGTGCCATTGAACCCGTTGTCCTGATCCAGCAGCGTGTAGGACGGGCTGACCGGCAGATAATCATGGATCAGCATGCCGACCGGATGGCCGCCCTCGGCCAGTTCCAGCAGGCGGCTGGGCAGTTCGGCGGGATCGCGGTCGCCCACACCGCAGGAATAGACGATGCGGCGGCGCGGCAGCAGTCCGACCAGCCGCCGGATCAGCGCAAAATCCTCGGTCGCCCCGGCGGTGATGCCCTGTCCGGTATGCAGTTCCAGCCGCCAGCGTGCCACACTGCCCACCCGCAGCACCACGCTGGCCCCGCAACGGCCCAGATCGGCCCGGATGCGGCGGTGCAGGTCCATTTCTGCCCCGCCGCCCAGGGCATGCGCCAGCGTGACGGTGATTTCCGCGCCGCTCCGTGCCGCCCAGGCCAGCCCCAGTGCCAGCCGCGGCCCGCGCAGCGGGTCTTCGGCGATGAAGCGCTGCACATCGCCGTCAAAGCGGGGATGGCGGGCAGACACCAGCGCGCCATTGCGGCGCAGCGCCTCGGCCTTGGCGGCCGAGCCGAAGGATTGCCCGCCGCGATGTTCGACGAACAGGTTGGGCAGGCAGAGATGCCGCCCGCCCATCGCCTGCACCCGCTGGCACCAGTCCACCTCTTCGCCATA
The DNA here is from genome assembly GCA_036745335.1 of Paracoccaceae bacterium. Classification (GTDB taxonomy): domain Bacteria; phylum Pseudomonadota; class Alphaproteobacteria; order Rhodobacterales; family Rhodobacteraceae; genus Pseudogemmobacter. The sequence continues at coordinate 1,169 of DAIOGH010000049.1, read as the reverse complement.
GCCACGGCCAAAGACCGGGTCGAACTGCGGCAGACGGTCCAGCCAGGGCCGCGCGATCAGCATGCAGAAACCGACGCCGGTCGGGGCGGCGGGGGCGGGCAGCGCCCCCAGCGCCGCCGCCGTGCGGTCCAGCGCATCGCCTTCGCCCGGTGCCAGCGCCGAGGCGTGGCAGATCACCGGCACCGAACACAGCTCGGCATCGTTCGACATCGGGGTGACGCTGGCCACATCCGCAGCGGCCAGCGGGGCCAGCAGTCGTGCGGCCCAACCGGCGGGCAGGAAGGCGTCCGAATTCAGCAGCAGCACCGGATCGGGCCAGCCCAGCGCCCGTTGCAACCCTTCGTTGACCGAAGCGATGAAGCCCTTGTTTTCCTCATGCTCGATGATCTCGACCCGCGCGCGCTGCCCTTCGGGCAGGCTGTCGCGCCAGCGGTGCAGCAGCGGCCGCACCGCCGCATCGGTCGATGCATCCTCGATCAGCACCGCGCGCCACGGCAGATCGGTGTTCCGGGCCAGACGGGCCAGCACCTCGGGCAGCAGATGGGCCGCGTTGTGGACCGGCAGGATCACCGTGACCGCCGCCGGGGCAGGGCCATGCGCGGACAGCGGGCGCAGGCTGGAGGGTTCGATCAGCGCCTCGCCTTCGATGGCACCAAGGCCAAGCCGCTCTTTCACCTCGGCCCGCGCCGCCATGTCATGCGTGGTGAACCAGCGCCGCGCCGCCGGCAGCGCGCCGATCCCGGCAAGCACGAAGCCGGGGATCAGCAGCGCCCGGCCGAAGGCACGCCGCAGCGGGCTGAACGGCAGGACTTGCGCCGTTCCGCTGCCCTCCGCGCCCTGCCAGTGCAGGGACAACAGCCCCGCGCCATCGGGCAGCCGCAGGTGCAGCGGTCCGCCACCCGACGCCGCCTCGCGCCGGTAGCCGTCCAGTTCCGCGATGACCGTGCCGGGGGCTGTCTCGACGTCCACCGTCAGCCAGCCGCCCGCCAGTGACAGCGACCGGAGCGTCACCCCTGGGGCCGCGTGCAACCGTTGCCCCGCGGCACGCAAACGCAGGTGCCGCGCCGCATAGCGCAAGAAAAGCCGTTGCAGCCGCCCGGACATCCGATCCCCTTGCCCGCACCTGCGGACAAGGGCGATCTAGCGGGCGCGCCTTTCGCTGTCCATGG
>DAIOGH010000048.1:0-19233 GCA_036745335.1 Paracoccaceae bacterium | reverse complement strand
ACCCATTCGGCATTGGTCTTGATCCCGCCCAGCGGGAAGAAATGCACCTGCTCGATGCCGAAGCCGGGATTGGCGGCCTTGTGGGCGGCCAGTTCGGCGACGAATTCGGTCGGCTCATAGGGCAGAAGCAGCTTGGTCACGTCCAGCGCGCGTTTTTGCAGCACCTTCAGCGACGGGCCGACACCGCAGGCGATGGCGAACTTGATCAGGGTCTGCAGCTTGGCCGGGCCTGCCACGCCGATATGCACCGGCAGCTTGATGCCTTCGGCCTGCAGGCGGTTGACCCATGCGATCACCGGCGCGGCCTCGAAGCAGAACTGCGTGGCCATCGCCATCTCCGCGTCGGTCCGCTCGCTGAACATCGACTTCCAGCGCGCGGCCTCCATCACCATCCGGTCCGATCCATCGGGGTCGATGTCCTTGTTGCCCTCGGGGTGGCCGGCGACATGCAGCCGCTCGAACCCGTCGAAGGTCCCCGATTCCAGCAGTTGCATCGAGGTCGCGAAATCGCCCACCGGCTGCGCCACGCCACCGGCCAGCAACAGGCCCTGCTTCACCCCGACATCCTTGTAACGGCTGACCCAATCGGCCAGCGTGGCCTTGTCCCGGATGATCCGCGCCGGGAAATGCGGCATCACGGTGAACCCTTCGTCGCCGATCCGCTGCGCCGTCGCCACCATGTCCTCGATCGGGGTGCCGTCGATATGGGCGATGTAGACGCGGGTTCCGGTCGGCAGCAGGGCGCGGAAATCCTCGATCTTCTCGGCGGTGCGGGGCATCACCTCGATCGAATAGCCTTTCAGGAAGGCTTCCACCTCGGCCGCGGTGCCTTGCGAAGACGCGGCGGGGGCGGATTTGCGGAACTGGAACAGGGCCATCAGACGCTCCTTCAAGGTGGGGGTGGCGGGCATGGGGTCAGGCTTTCGCCCAGCCTTCGTTGTCGATCAGCGCCTTGATGCGCGCCAGGTCGTATTCGGTTTCAAGCCTGGCCGCGATGTCGCGGGCCAACTGGTCCTGGTCGCCCTCGACCTCTCCGCTCGCCACCTTGCGCCATTCGGCCAGATAGGCATCGGCATCCCTGGCGCCGATCTTCATGGCACAACGGTCGATGGCCTGCTCGAACCGTTCGGGCAGCTGCACCTTGGCACCGCGACGGCCCTTGCCGACGATCACCTGCGCGGGGATGTCTCTCCAGTAGACGATGGTGACTTCGGGCATGTGCTGATTCCTGACCCTTCTGAGCGATGTAGATAATCGCCGATCCCCGACATCCGATGCCGGATTTCGACATGGGATGCACGGGATGCGACCCGGACCCGCGCCGGACCCGAATAGCCTGCCGCCGTGCGCTGCACATCTGCAAAGTCGCGTGCCGGGGCCAGTTCTTTTCATGAAGAAGATGCACAGCACCGATCATGCAGCCCCGTCTGCGCGGTGAAGCACAGAGCCGCGGCTTGCGCCGGGGGGGGAAGGCGACTAACCTGACCGCAACAAGTTGGAGGGCGAATATGGCGCCCGAGCGTCCCCACAGGGCGGACGCGACAGAATCGGCGGTTGAGCGGGCCTTTCCTGACACGGGGGCCGAGGTTTCCCCCGAGACTGAACCGTCGGCCCCTGTCCCGGATGGCGCGTCGCTTTATGCCGCGCTGGATCTGGGCACGAACAGTTGCAGGATGCTGATTGCCCAGCCCAAGGGCAGTCAGTTCTTTGTTGTCGACAGTTTTTCCAAGACTGTCCAGCTGGGCGCGGGGCTGGAAGCGTCCGGCCGCCTCAGCCGCGCCTCGATGGGGCGGACGATCCAGGCGCTGCGGATCTGCCAGAAGAAACTGGCCAAGCATGGCGTCGGCCGGATGCGGCTGGTGGCGACCGAAGCCTGCCGCCGCGCGCGCAATGCCAAGGAGTTCATCCGCCAGGTGCGGCGCGAAACCGGGCTGGGGCTGGAGATCATCACCCCCGAGGAAGAGGCCCGTCTGGCCGTCATCTCCTGTGCGCCGCTGGTCAGCCCGAAGACCGAACAGCTTCTGATCGTCGATATCGGCGGCGGATCGACCGAGCTTGTCTGGATCGACCTCTCCGCCGTGCCGCCCGAGGACCGGGCCCGCGCCATCATGCGGCTGCACATGGGGTTTGACGCCCAGGGCGATGGCGCTGTGGCGCGGGTGGTGGACTGGATCTCCGTCAAGCTGGGGGTGGCGACGCTGAAGGACCAGTTCGCCGATGTCGAGGACGACGCCGCGCGCTTTGCGCTGATGAGCTGGTTCTTCGAGGAGAACCTGTCCTCGTTCAGCCCCTATCACGCCCAGGCCCCGCGCGAAGGGTTCCAGATCATCGGCACCAGCGGCACGGTGACGACGGTGGCGGCGTCCTTCCTGGGGCTGAAGCGGTATGACCGGGCCAAGGTGGACGGGTTGCAGATGTCTTCGTCCCAGATTGATCTGGTGATCCGGGACTATCTGTCGCTTGGCCCCGAAGGCCGGCGCACCGATCCGCGCATCGGGCGCGACCGGCATACGCTGATCATGTCGGGGGCGGCGATCCTGCAGGCGCTGATGCGGATCTGGCCGACGGATCGTTTGTCGGTTGCGGATCGTGGTCTGCGCGAGGGCCTGCTATATGCACAGATGAGCGCGGACGGCGTGTTGGGAGACGGACCTTACCGATGACCGAAAAGAAGACCAATACATCGGGCCGGGGCCAGCGCGAATTGCGGGTGCGGGTCAAGACCGCCAAGGGGCGCAAGCTGTCGTCAACGCTGTGGCTGGAGCGGCAGCTGAACGATCCCTATGTGCAGTCGGCCAAACGCGAGGGCTATCGCGGCCGTGCGGCCTACAAGATCCTTGAGCTGGACGACCGATACGGCTTTCTGAAACCGGGGGCACGGGTGGTCGATCTGGGGTGCGCGCCGGGGGGCTGGTGTCAGGTGGCGGTGACGCGGGTGAACGCGCTGGCGCAGAACCCGAAAAAGCCGCAGGGCACGGTTCTGGGCGTCGATCTGCAAGAGGTGGAACCGATCCCCGGTGCCGAACTGCATGTGCTGGATTTCCTGTCCGACGATGCGGATGCACTGGTCAAGGGCTGGCTGGGCGGGCGGGCCGATGTGGTGATGTCCGACATGGCGGCGGCGGCCTCGGGGCACAAGGGCACCGACCATCTGCGCATCATCGCGCTGGTCGAGGCGGCGCTGGCCTTTGCCTTCGACGTGCTGGAGGACGGCGGCAGCTTTGTCGCCAAGGTTCTGGCCGGCGGGGCCGAGAACGAGATGCAGGCCCTTCTGAAGCGGAACTTCACCAAGGTGGCGAATGTGAAGCCGCCCGCCAGCCGGTCGGACAGCTCCGAGAAATTCGTTGTGGCGATGGGCTTCCGCGGCCGTCAGCGGGCCGAAGAGGACGGGCAGGGCAGCTGAACCGCCCGTCGCCGTTCACGGTTCGGAAACAGTCCGGCGTTGCGATTGCCCGCCTTGAATTGCAAAGCGCCCCGATGGGGCGCTGCAAGATCGGTAAAATCCGATGGATTGATGGGCCTCAGCCGCCCCAGGTGCGGACGGGGCCGCAATCCATATGGACGAAGTTCGACCGCGAATAACGGCCCACGCCACCGGCCGCACAGGCCGAAGCCGCCTTGGCCATCTGCCCGACCGAACGCGACTTCAGCCGCAGGTCGGCGGCCTGGCCCTTCATGTGCAGCGAGTTCTTGGCAACCCCCGAAGACCGTGACCGCAGCATCGCATTGGTGGCCGGGCTGCGATAGCCCGACAGCAGCATGTAGGGTTCGGTCACATCCATCAGGCGATGCGAGGCAGCCATGATGTCGACCGTGCGCATGTCGATCTTGATCGTCTCGCCATTGCGCCAGTCCCGCATGAAATTGACGATTTCTTTCGTGACTTCAGGCACATAATCACCGTCGATCCAATAGATCGTGTCGATGCTTTCGCCGGTGCGGCCCGAATACATCCGCAGGCGGCGGATGTCGCCGGCCCCGCGGGCAAAGGCCGGGGCGTTCGGGAAGAAGGGGGCCGCCGTCACTGCCGTTGCTGCGAAAACGCCAAGAAGTCCGCGCCGCGTGAATCCGTTGATCGCCATTCTGATCGCCTGTCCCGTGCTAGTCTTCGACTGCCTGTCGCGGCAGCTTCTGTGCAACTTCTTCCCCAAGTGCCCGCTTGTTATGGCACAGGGGGATTCGAAGCCCAAGCGCAGAATCCGTCCGCAGGGCCATATGTGCCCGGATCGGCAAATATTTGCTGAATGGCGGGGGCCGCACGGCGGGTGTCAGCCGGGTCATCGGTGTTTCTGAAAGTCAGCAAATCCTGACCTGTGGCCGGAAACCGGGTCTGCGGACAGGATTGTGAATGGACAGTTTGTGCATTTTCCCTGATCCTGCGCTGGATTTGGGCCAACAAGGCTTTGAACTGGTGCAGGTTTCGGGGATCGGAATGGTGGAATTTCAACGGCGCGGCCCCGGCTTTGTGCGGGCGCTTGGGGCGGCACTGATGATCGGCGGATTTTCGCCGATGGCGATTGCCGAAGTCCAGGCCCCGGTTCCCTCTCCCTTCGTGCAATCGCTGTCGGCCGCCGCATCGGCGGATGAGGCGGTGGCAGGCTGGTATCGCGCCCGCGCCTATGCGCCGATCTGGACCGGACCGGGCGACGCCGACCGTCGCGCCGCGCTGTTCGCAGCACTGGACACCGCGCCCGACCACGGGCTGCCGCCCGCACGCTATGACGCCGCCGGGCTGAAAGCCGCCTTTGCCGCCGCCCGCACCGAAGGCGACCGGGGCCGGCTGGAGCTGGCGATGACACGGGCCTATCTGACCTGGGCGAAAGACCTGACCTCGGGGATGCTGGAGCCCAAGAAGATCGACAGCACCATCGTGCGCGAAATCAGGGTTGAGGACCCCGTTCGCCTGCTGGACCGGATTGCCGGGACCGAACCGGAAAAGGCGCTGCGCGCGCTGTTGCCCAAGTCCGATGTCTACATGCAGCTGATGAAGGCGCATATCGGCCTGCAGATGCAGATCGAAGGCGGCGGCTGGGGTGCCCCGGTCGATGCCGGATCGCTGGCACCGGGCGACACCGGCCCCGCCGTGGTGCAGTTGCGCGACCGGCTGATCGCCATGGGCTATCTGGGGCGCAGCGCGACCGGCAGCTATGACAAGGGGATCGAGGCCGCCGTTCTGGCGTTTCAGCTGGCGCATGGCCTGCCCGCCGATGGCGTGGCCGGGGCCGAGACGCTGAAGCAGATCAACGTCGGCCCGGAAGAGCGGCTGAAATCGGTGATCGTCGCCATGGAGCGCGAACGCTGGATGGACATCGACCGGTCGGGGCGGCTGATCTGGGTGAACCTGCCCGATTTCACCGCAAAGATCGTCGATGACGGCCAGACGGTGTTCCGCACCCGGTCTGTCATCGGACGCGAGGACATGGATCGCCGCACGCCGGAATTCTCCGACCAAATGGCGCATATGGTGGTGAACCCCAGCTGGGGGGTGCCGCGCTCGATCATCGTTGGGGAATATCTGCCGCTGATGAAGCGCAATCCGAATGCGGCGGGGCATATCCAGATCGTCGATGGACGGGGCCGGGTGGTCTCGCGCGGGTCGATCAATTTCGCGGCCTATACGGCGGGGAACTTTCCCTATTCGATGCGCCAGCCGCCGGGGGATGCCAATGCCTTGGGGAAAGTGAAATTCATGTTCCCCAACAAGTACAACATCTATCTGCACGACACCCCGGCCAAGGCGCTGTTCGCACATGACGTGCGGGCCTACAGCCATGGCTGCATCCGGCTGGCCGATCCGTTCGACTTTGCCCATGCGCTGTTCTCGACCCAGTCCGATGCGGTCGAGGAAGAGTTCGACGCCACGCTAAAGACCGGGCAGGAAACCACGGTTAAACTGGATCGCAAGGTGCCGATCCATCTGGTCTATTTCACCGCCTATCCCGAAGGAAAGGGGCGGATGGGCTATCGCCGCGATGTCTATGGCCGCGATGCCCGCCTGTGGGAGGCGCTGTCCGCCGCCGGGGTGGAATTGGTGCCCGAACACAGCTAAACCGGAACCGGACAGCCGGAGACCGGGAAGATGCGCCATACGATCCGCGAGATTGCCTCTGCCCTGGGGGCCGAAGCCGAGGGTGACATTGATCTGGTCGTCACGGGCGCGGCAGAGCCGCAGGCCGCCGGGCCGGATCATCTGGCCCTGGCGATGGACCCGCGCTATGCCGACGGTATCGGCAAGGGGCAGGCGCGGGCTGCCGTGCTGTGGCCGGGGGCGGACTGGCGGGCGATGGGGTTGCAGGCGGCGATCTTTGCGCCGCGCGGGCGGCTGGCGATGGCCGGGCTGACCCGGCTGATGGATCCCGGCCCCGATCTGGCAGCGGGCGTGCATGCGATGACGGCGGTCGATCCTTCGGCGCAGATCGGGGTGGGTGCCCGCATCGGGGCCTTTGTCAGCATCGGGCGTGGGGTGGTGATCGGGCCGGGCGCGCGGATTGCAAGCCATGTGTCGATTGCCGAAGGCGCGCGGATCGGGGCGCAGGCGCTGATCCTTCAGGGCGCGCGGATCGGCGCGCGGGTCACGATCGGCGACCGCTTCATCTGCCAGCCGGGCGCTGTGATCGGGTCGGACGGGTTCTCTTTCGTGACACCCGAGAAATCGGGGGTCGAGGAAATCCGTGAAACACTGGGTTCCCGCGCCGAAATCCGTGATCAAAGCTGGACAAGGTTGCATTCACTGGGCGCTGTAACCATCGGGGATGATGTGGAAATCGGTGCGAACGCCTGCATCGACCGCGGCACGATCCGAGACACGGTGATCGGGTCGGGCACCAAGCTGGATAACCTTGTCCATATCGGCCACAACGTGCAGGTCGGGCGCGATTGCCTGTTGTGCGGGCAGGTCGGCATCGCCGGATCGGCGCGGATCGGCGACCGGGTGGTTCTGGCCGGACAATGCGGCGTCAACGACAATATCTTTGTCGGTGACGATGTGATCGCGGGCGGGGCGACCAAGATCTTTACCAATGCCCCTGCGGGCCGGGTGTTGCTGGGCTATCCGGCGGTCAAGATGGAAACCCATGTCGAGATGCAGAAGGCGTTGCGCCGACTGCCGCGACTGGCCGCCCGCGTGGCCGCGATGGAACGCGGCCCCGGCGAGGAATGACCATGGACACGCTGGAAGCCCGCGTCGTGGACATTCTGGCGGCGCAGGCGCTGCTGGATCCGGCCAGCCTGCGGGCCAGCGACGATCTGGCGGAGCTGGGGCTGGATTCGCTTGGTCTGGTCGATGCGATCTTTGCCATCGAAGAGGCATTCGGCATTTCGGTGCCGTTCAACGCGAATGAACCGGACGCGCAGGATTTCGACATTTCCACCGTCGGATCGGTGGTGGCCGGGGTGCGGCGGCTGGTGGCCGCCAGGGACTGATGCCGCGCGTCGTCCTGACCGGGGCGGGCACGGTCAATGCGCTGGCCCATGACGTTCCGGGCACGCTGGCGGCGTTGGCGGCGGGGCAAAGCGGCATCGGCCCGCTGGACATCCGCGACGCGGGCAGGCTGACGATCCGCATCGGCGCGCAGGTGAAGGGCTGGCCCGGCCTTCCCGGCATGACCGCGCGTGAGGCCGCGCTGTGGGACCCGTTCACCCGCTTTGCCATTGCGGCTGCGGACCAGGCCGTTGCCATGTCGGGGCTGGCCCCGGCCGATCTGGCGGCGGCGGGGGTGATCCTTGGTACGGCGGCGGGCGGGATTTCGACCTGGGAGGACAATTATCGTGCTGTCTTTGCCGAAGGGAAGGACCGGGTGCCGCCCCTGGTGGTGCCGCGCCTGATGCAGAACGCGGCCCCGGCGCATGTCTCGATCCGCCATGGGCTGCGCGGGCCGTCGTTCTCGGTCTCTTCCGCCTGTGCCAGCGCCAGCCATGCCATCGGGCTGGCCTTCCGCGACATCCGCGAAGGCCGGGCACGGGTGATTCTGGCGGGCGGGGCCGAGGCAATGCTGGTCTTCGGCGGCATCAAGGCCTGGGAGGGTCTGCGCGTGCTGTCCCCCGATGGCTGCCGCCCCTTTGATGCCGACAGGAACGGCATGGTGATGGGCGAGGGCGCCGCCGTCTTCGTGCTGGAGGATGCCGATCATGCCGCCGCGCGGGGGGCCAGGGCGCTGGCCGAAATCGCGGGCTTCGGCATGACTTCGGATGCAGGCGACATCGTGGCCCCGTCGGCCGAGGGGGCGGCGGCGGCGATGCATCTGGCCCTGACCGATGCCGGGATGCAGCCGGGTGATCTGGGCTATGTCAACGCCCATGGCACCGGCACGCTGGCCAATGACCGGGCCGAGGCGCAGGCGCTGCGCGCGGTTCTGGGGGCCGGGGCAGCGGCGGTTCCGGTCAGTTCCACCAAGGGCGCGCATGGCCATGCCATCGGCGCGACCGGGGCGCTGGAGCTTCTGGCCTGCATCGCGGCGCTGCGGGATGGTGTTCTGGTGCCGACCACGGGCTGCCGCGTTGTGGCGCCGGATATGGGGCTGGATGTGGTGACGGAAACGGCCCGACATGCGCAACCCGGCGCTGCCCTGTCGAATTCCTTTGCCTTTGGCGGAACGAATGCCGTGCTGGCGCTGCGGGCGGTCTGAGACAGGCCGGACAGGCAAACGGCCCCGTAAGGGGGCCGTCGCTGTCGTCATGGCGATCCGGGGAAAGGATCAGTTCTCGGCCGGTGCTTCGGCGGGCGTTTCTGCCGGGGCCTCTGCCGGGGCGGCTGCGGCCGCGGCATCGGCTGCGACATTGGCCGCCGTCACCGCATCCAGCCCGGCGGTAAAGCCCTTGAGCGAGGCGGTCAGCGTCACTTTCTGATCCGGGGCCACGAAGGGAACGATGGTCAGCGTGGCATTGCCGCCCTTCTTGAACATGTTCACCTCTTCGGCGGTAAAGCCAAGGCGGGCTACACAGCCGATGCCGGCGCAGAAGGTGAAGGGATAGGCGCGCGGCTTGTTGGAATCGACCTGGATTGTCACACCGGCCCCCAGCAGGGTTTCCAGCGGGGCGATGAAGGTGCCGCCGGCGGTGGCCGGGCCTTCGGTGCCCGCAGGCAGGTTGAACACCGAGAATTCGGCAACCGCCTGGCCGTTTTCATCCTTCAGCAGCATGTAAAGCTGGCAGGGGTCGATGCCGCTTTGCGTCTTGACGCAGCGCTGTTCCCAGCTTTCGAACTTGGCCTTGACATAGCTTTCGCCGACACCGGCAGGGGCACCGACCTCGACCCCCATCGACAGCCCATCGGCAGAAGCCGCATCGCCCGCTGTTTCTGCCGGGGTTTCGGTCGCGGGGGCCTCGGGTGCGGTTTCCTGCGCGGCTGCGGGCAGGGCAAGGCCAAGGCCAAGCGCAAATGCCAGAGACAGCGAGGTGATCTGAGAGGCGTTGGTCATGCGTGATCCTTTGATCCATCAGAAGCTGCCGCGACCGGGCGGAACACCATGGCTGGCGCGGGCTGGCGGCGTGGTATCACGGAGAAAGACCAGTGTCAGGTCATAAAAACGCGAAGCGCGGCAGGGCGGCGGCGGCCTGCCGGGGGCGGAATTGCACGGGAAAGCACGGGGCAGGAAAGGCGCCGAAAAGACAAAGGGCCGGCAGACCGGCCCTTTGACGTGTCATTCTTTGCTCCCTGTCGGACTGGCCGACTTCATGACCAGACGCTATTGCGCTTTGACCGGGGCGTCAACGGGTTTCTTGTCATGCAACTGTCGTGAAACGCGGGATCCGGGCCAGCGCCAGCACCGAAAAGCAAGAAAAAAACCGCGCCTTTCGGACGAAGGCGCGGCCAGTCGACAGGGAGGAAGTCATGATCCGGGCGGCCGTGGCCGACGCGGATCAACATCAAGACTGGCACGGCCGGGTTAACAATGTATGTTTGCCTCGCGCGGGCCGGATTGGCCCGGTGGGCCAGTTCGAAGGGGATCGGGTGTGACGGAAGAGCCTTCTATCTTTGTGGGCGGTGGCGGCGAAGGCTATGGTGCGCCGCAGAACCTTCTGCTGAAATACGGCAACCGGCACGGGCTGATCGCGGGGGCCACCGGCACCGGCAAGACCGTGACCCTTCAGGTGCTGGCCGAAGGGTTTTCCGCCGCCGGGGTTCCGGTTTTCCTGTCGGATGTGAAGGGCGATCTGTCGGGCCTGTGCCAGCCGGGCGATCCGGCGGGCAAGCTGCATGAGCCCTTCATGAAGCGGGCCGCCACCATCGGGCTGGGGCTGGCCTATCGCGCCTTTCCGGTGACGTTCTGGGACCTTTACGGTGAAAAGGGACATCCGATCCGCGCCACGGTGGCCGAGATGGGGCCGCTTCTCCTCAGCCGCCTGCTGGAACTGTCCGAAGCGCAGGAAGGCGTGCTGAACGTCGCCTTCCGGCTGTCGGATGACGAAGGGCTGCCGCTTCTGGACCTGAAGGACCTGCAGGCCCTGCTGACCTTCATTGCGGAAAACGGCGACGCGGTGACGGCGCGCTATGGCCTAGTGTCAAAGGAATCCGTCGGTGCGATCCAGCGCCGGTTGCTGGTGCTGGAAAACCAGGGCGGGGCCAGCCTGTTCGGCGAACCGGCGCTGGCCTTGCAAGATCTGATGCTGACCGATGCCCAGGGGGCGGGGCGGATCAACATCCTTGCCGCCGACAAGCTGATGAACGCGCCCCGGCTCTATGCCACCTTCCTGCTGTGGCTTCTGTCCGAACTGTTCGAGACGCTGCCCGAGGTGGGGGACCCCGACAAGCCGAAGCTGGTGTTCTTCTTCGACGAGGCGCATCTTCTGTTCAACGACGCGCCCAAGGTGCTGGTCGAAAAGGTCGAACAGGTGGCGCGGCTGATCCGGTCCAAGGGGGTGGGGGTCTATTTCATCACCCAGAACCCGGCCGACGTGCCCGACAACATCCTGGGCCAGCTGGGCAACCGGGTGCAACACGCGCTGCGCGCCTTTACCGCCAGGGATCAGAAGGACCTGCGGCTGGCGGCGCAGAACTATCGCCCCAATCCGCGCTTTGCCATCGAGGATGCCATCCGCGAGGTCGGCACCGGCGAGGCGGTGACATCGTTCCTTGAGTTGAAGGGCATCCCTTCGGTCGCCGAACGCACGCTGGTCCGCCCGCCGTCCAGCCGCCTTGGCCCCTGTGACGAGGCCGCACGGGCGGCGGCGCTGTCAGGGTCGCCGGTTGCGGGGAAATACGACACGGCGATTGACCGCGATTCCGCCTGGGAAATGCTGCGCCGACGCGCGGATGAGGCCGCCCGCAAGGCGGGGGAAGCAGAGGAACGCGCAGGCGGCGGGCTGCAGCTGGATGTGACCGAGTTCAGCAAGGGCCGCCGCTATGACGGCAAGGGCTATGACGCGCCGAAGAAGACCGCGACCGCCCGCAAGTCGGATTCGATCACCGAAACCTTTGCCAAGAGCTTTGCTCGCCAACTGGGCACAAAGGGCGGGCAGGCGCTGGTGCGCGGGGTGCTGGGCACGCTGTTCGGCAAGCGCTGACGATCCTTCGACGAAGGATCACGATGCGTCGGGGGGATGCGATTTTTCGTCGAAAAATCGGGTCTGCCGTTACAACTGGCGCAGCTTCAGCCGGGTGATCCGGTTCTCGCGCCGGGTCACGACGGCAAAGCGGAAGCCGTGGAAGCTGAACACCTGGCCCTCGGCCGGGATCATCTGGGCCTCGTGGATCACCAGGCCGGCGATGGTATTGGCCTCATCATCCGGCAGATGCCAGTCCATCGCCCGGTTCAGGTCGCGGATCGTCATCGCGCCGTCGACCATGTAGCTGCCGTCGTCATCCCGCTTCAGGCTGCCTTCGCGCGAGACGACATCGAATTCGTCGGTAATCTCGCCGACGATCTCTTCAAGGATGTCCTCCAGCGTGATCAGGCCCTGCAAGGTGCCGTATTCATCCACCACCAGCGCGAAATGGGTGCGACGGCGCAGGAATTCGCGCATCTGTTCGTCAAGGCTTGTGGTTTCGGGGATGAAATAGGGCTTCATCGCCACTTTCACGATGTCGAGCCCTGCCAGACCCTCGGCCGGGCCATCCTCGTTGCGGACCAGCCGGTCCACCTCGCGTAGAAGATCCTTGGCATGGACCACGCCAAGGATGTTGTCATCGGAGTCGCGATAGATCGGCAGGCGGGTGTGCGGGCTGGCCAGCACCTGCGTCAGGATGCGGTCCGGGGTCTGGTCGGCATCCACCATTTCGATCTGGCGGCGGTGGCGCATGATTTCCTCGACCGTGCGATGGCCAAGATCCAGCGCGCCCAGCAGCCGGTCGCGGTCCTCCTTTTCCATCGTGCCTTCGGAATGACCCAGCGCGATGGCCCCGACGATCTCTTCGCGCAGGGCCAGCATGTTGCCTTCGGGATTCTCGCGCACACCTATCAGCCGCAATATCCCGCGCACCAGCAGCCTGACGGCCGAGACCACGGGCGAAAACACCACCATCACCAGCCGGATCGGCGGGGCCACGCGGGTCGCCACCGCTTCGGGAAAGGTGATCGCCAGCGTTTTCGGCAGAACTTCGCCGAAGATCAGCACCAGCGCGGTCATCGCCATCGTGGCCAGCGCCACGCCGGAATCGCCGAAGAGCCGCGTCAGCAGCGCCGTCGCCAGCGAGGCCGAAAGAATGTTGACGATGTTGTTGCCCAGAAGCAGCGCGCCGATCATCCGCTCGCGGTCGTCCGTCACCCGCATCGCCGTCCTGGCCCCGGAGGATCCCCTGTCCGCCTGGGTCTTCAGCTTGGCCCGGCTCGCGGCCGTCAGCGCGGTTTCCGACCCCGAGAAGAAGGCGGACAGCACCAGAAGGGCGGCAATGGCGGCGGTGGTGATCCAGAAGGCGGTATCCATGGGGGGTGCGGTCATCCTGTCCTGGGGTCAGCCCTTGCGGGCAAGCGGGTGGCGGGTCAGGACGAGGTCTTTCAGATGCTCGTCCAGCACATGTGTATAGATCTCGGTCGTCGCCACATCGGCATGGCCAAGCAGGGTCTGGATCACCATCAGATCCGCGCCATGCGCCAGAAGATGCGTGGCGAAAGCATGGCGCAGCCGGTGCGGTGTCACCTTGCCGGGCGCGATACCTGCCCGCAGGGCGATGGCCTTCAGCGTGGTGAAGACCTGCTGGCGGGTCCAGTGGCCATCGGCCCCGCGCGCCGGGAACAGCACCTTGGGAACCGGCTTTCCGGCGGCGCGCAGGGGCCCGGCCTCGGCATCCAGATGCGCCAGCCAGTCGGCCAGGGCGGCGCGGGCGGGCGCGGACAGCGGCACCATGCGTTCCTTGCCGCCCTTGCCCCTGACCAGGATCATCCGCGGATCGCCGCGGACGGCGGCCTGCGGCAGGGTGCAGAGTTCTGTGACGCGCAGGCCGGTGGCGTAGAGCAGCTCCATCATCGCCGTGGCACGCAGCCGTTCGGCCATCGTGCGGCCATGGTCGCGGGCGGCGGCCAGAAGGGCGGTCACTTCGGCCTCCGACAGGGTTTCGGGCAGGCGCTGCATCCGTCCGGGCCCGGAAATGCGCAAGGCGGGATTGTCGTCGCGCCAGCCTTCCTCATGCGCGAAACGGAACAGCTGGCGAACCGACGACAGCCGCCGCGCACGGGTGGACTTGGACAGGCCCTGCGCATCGCAGGACACCAGATAGGATTCGACCGCCGCCCGGTCCAGGCTGGCAAGATCAAGCTGCCGCGCCCCGGCCCAATCGGCAAAATCCTTCAGGTCGCGGCCATAGGCCAGCCGGGTGTTGCGCGCGGCCCCCTGATCGGAAGCGATGGCGTCAAGGAAGGTCGAGATCCATCGGTCGGGGTCTTTGGGCGGCTGCGGCATCAGCCCCGCCGCTCCAGGATCATCAGTTCCAGCGCGGTGCGCCGGGCCAGCCCGTCCAGCCGGACCAGCCGCAACAGCGACAGACCTTCGGTCACGCTGCGCGGATTGCCCTGCACCCCGGCGGCAATGTCATCGACCCCAGCCAGGATCGCCTCGCCCAGACGGTCGGAGTCGAGCAGCATCCGCGCCGTTTCCGACGGGCGGGGATCGGTAAAGGCCGGGGCGATAGCGCGGGCAAGGGAATCGGGCGGCAGGACACCGTCCATGTCGCCGGTGGCCAGCGCCACGAGAAAGGCCTCGGTCAGGTCCTGGGGCTTGCGGGCGCGGGCCACCCGTTCGAAATCCGGCGACAACAGGCCGATGCGGAAGGCGGTGGCCGAGGCAGGCCCCGACAGGTCCATCCGGGCCAGGTCGCTGCCATAAAGCATGGCGAAGGCCACCTCGAGTTCCACCGTCTGCATTCGCGCCCAGACGACCGGCAGGGTCTGTTCGATGCGGGGGATATCGCGGGCGGCAAAGGCGCTGTCGAAATCCTGAAAGGCATCCACCCGGTCCCAGACCCCGCCCGAGGCCGAGGAATCGCGCTCGGTGTAAAGCCCAAGGATCACATTAGGCGCGATGGTGCCTGCCGCGGTCAGCCGTTCGGCGGCCTCGATCTGCGCCTTCCAGCCGAAATTCGGGCTGATTTCGGCATAGGCGAAGGCCACCGGCAGGGTGGTTGTGGGAAGCGGTTCCCCGATGCCTTCGAACATCTTCCAGTCCAGCGGTGTGACCGGCACCGGCGGGCGCGGCACCGGCTCGCCCTCGAACAGGTCGGGGTCGAGAAAGCGGCCCATCAGCGCCGCCTGATCATGGCTGACCTGACCCAGCGCCTCGGCGGTTTGCAGTGTCACGACGGCGGCATCCCATTCGCCGCCGCGCGCCAGACAGAAGACGCGGGCCTGAAGGGTGGGGGCAAGGCCGGGATTGGCGGTCATCCGCTGGCAGGCGCGGTCTTCGTGCCCGGTCAGCAGGGCCACATCGAAGGCGCGGCGGAACAGATCCGACGATTCGCCCTGATCGGCCAGATCGATCAGCGCCGCCGCCTGTTCCAGCGCCCCCAGTTGCAACAGCTTGTCGATGCGGGCCTGCAACAGGATGCCCTTGCCTTCGCTGTCGATGGGGGCGGCGGTTTCGGCCAGCAGGATCGTCAACACCAGTTGCCGCAGCACCGGCAGGCTGTCCAGGCGGTCGCGCGTCACCGCCTGCGCCACCTCGACCGTCAGGCCGACGCCCCAGAGATCATGCGGCAGGCCCGACACGGCGGGAGAGATCAGCCCCACCGAATCCGGCGAGGGCCCGTCCAGCGGCGTTGTCGCCACCACCGTGGGCAGGGCCCCGCCCGAGGACACCGGCGGTTCGTCGGGATTGATCGCCGGGGCTGCGGCGGCGCCCGAAGCCACGGGGGGGGCGGACAGGGTGCCCGCCGCAGGCGTCACCGATTCCGACAGCCAGTCGATTGCCGACAACGGATCGCTCTGACCCAGCACCGGGCCCGCGCCCGCCGCCAGTGTCAGCCCAAGTATCGCCCAAGACCAGGCGTCAATCCGCATCCAGCACCACGGGTTTGCGTATCTCCACCTGCGCCGGCCGCAGGTCCCCAAGATAGGCATAGCCCGTAAGCGCAAGAAACCCAAGCACAGCCAGAACAAATACCGCCTTTATGATCCGCCCCATGCGCCCGTTCCTTGTTCTTGTGTCGCTGCGCTTTCGCCTCTGGCCCTGCCTGCACCAGCCGGAAGTGGATTGCAACCACAGCGCGACGATGGCAAAGCCCGACGGATTATATATGGCTTTCCGCGCGACTTCACGCCATTCAGGGGGAACTTTCCCGCGAGCGGCCGGGGCGGCAGGTGCCTGTTGCCGCCGGGCGCAAGGCGGCATGGGGGGTGGATGGTGCGGCTGAAGAAGACCGTCGTGATGGTGGGCATGATGGGCGCGGGCAAGACCGCTGTCGGCACGGCGCTGGCCCGTCAGCTGAAAGTGCCGTTCCTTGATTCGGACGAAGAGATCATCCGCGCCGCCGACCGCAGCATCGCCGAGATCTTTGACCGCGATGGCGAAGCCTTCTTTCGTGACCGGGAATACGAGGTGATCGGGCGGCTGTTGCGCGGGGTGCCTTGCGTGCTGTCCACCGGCGGCGGGGCCTTTCTGTCCGAACGCAACCGGGCCCAGATTGCCGGGGCAGGGGTCTCGGTCTGGCTGCGGGCGGAACTGGACCTGCTGTGGAACCGGGTTCGCCACAAGACAACGCGGCCGCTGCTGCGCACGCAGGACCCGCGCGCCACCCTCGGCCAGCTGTATGAGGCCCGGTTGCCCTCCTATCGGCTGGCCGATCTTGCGGTGGATGCCTCGCCCGACTACTCGGTCGAGCAGATGGCCGGGCGCGTGATCGAGGCGCTGAAGACCCGGCCCGATGTGCTGGAAGAGGCGTGAAGATGACCAATATCGTGCCGGTGGACCTGGGGGAACGGTCCTATGAGGTTCGCATCGGCCCCGGCCTGATCGACCGCGCCGGAGCCGAGATTGCCCCCCTCTTGCGCCGCAGGCGGGTGGCAGTCGTCACCGATGAAACCGTGGCGGGGCTGCATCTGGCCCGGCTGACCGCCGCGCTGGAGGCCGAAGGTGTCACCGTGACCGCGCTGGCCCTGCCACCGGGCGAGGCGACGAAGGGCTGGCCCGACTTTGCCCGTTGCGTGGAATGGCTGCTGGATCAGAAGGTGGAACGCCGCGATGTGGTGGTGGCCTTCGGTGGCGGGGTGATCGGCGATCTGGTCGGCTTTGCCGCCGCCGTGCTGCGCCGGGGCGTGCGCTTCGTGCAACTGCCGACAACGCTTCTGGCGCAGGTGGATTCCAGCGTGGGCGGCAAGACCGGCATCAACACGGCGCAGGGCAAGAACCTGGTCGGGGCCTTCCATCAGCCCAGTCTTGTCCTGGCCGATACGGCCGTCCTCGACACGCTGCCCATCCGCGATTTCCTTGCCGGTTATGGCGAGGTTGTGAAGTATGGCCTGCTTGGCGATGCCGCATTCTTCGACTGGCTGGAGGTTGCGGCCCCCGGCATGGCGGCGGGGGATGCTGCGGCGCGGCTGCGGGCGGTGACGCGATCGGTCGAGATGAAGGCCGGCATCGTGTCGCGCGACGAGACCGAAGAGGGCGAGCGCGCGCTTTTGAACCTGGGCCATACCTTCTGCCATGCGCTTGAAAAGGCGACCGGATATTCCGGCCGGCTGCTGCATGGCGAAGGGGTGGCCATCGGCTGCGCACTGGCCTTCGACCTGTCGGCCCGACTGGGCCTGTGTTCGCAGGAGGACCCCAGCCGCGTCCGCGCCCATCTCCGGGCGATGGGCATGAAGGTGAACCTGTCGGACATCCCCGGCGACCTGCCCGGCCCCGAGACGCTGCTGGCGCTGATGGGGCAGGACAAGAAGGTGATCGACGGCCGCCTGCGCTTTGTTCTGGCGCGCGGCATCGGCCAGGCCTTCGTGGCCGAGGACGTGCCGCCCGAACAGGTACTGCGGCTGCTGGCCGAGGCGGTCTGATATGAAATCGGGCCCCAAAGGGGCCCGGAGTTTCTTCCCGTCAGGGAAGGATTTGGCTGGGGCGCCAGGAATTCGAGTAACCGGTAGGACCCGTACCAGACTGATGCCAACTCTTGGCAAGGTGGGGCAACGGGTGGGGCGGTGGGGTTTGGCGAGGGTTGGGGTTATGCGCGGAGGGAGATGCGGAACTGCAATCATAGCAGAAACTGCAAAGAAGTGGTTTCAACATAATTGATCTGGTGAAAGATCTTACTTCATAATCCACTCACGCTTTGACGTCAAACACTCAACGTGTAGAGAACTAAGGTTGAGCCAGTAGATTCTTAATCCGCGCCCTGACGTTAAGAAATACTTGGTTTAGGTGAGTTTTCCCCGCTGCGCTGAGCAAGCCAGTGTGTCCTACAGCATTTCTAACCGGTTTATAGTTTACAGCATCAAGCCAAAGAGACGGGCCAGTGGGTGACTTGGAACCTTCGGCCATTATCGCGAGTCCGTCCATCTCAATGTAGTACAAGTCGTCATTTGCAGTTCTGATTGACCAGCTGATGTTTGCCTTGCCAAGATTGTCTGCTTCGATGGTTTTCCACTTCGCGGCGTCTTTTGCTGCAACAGTGGTTAGTGGAATAGCTTTTTCAACCAAATAGCTCCGGATCAGGTTTTCAGAAAGAAAACAGTCAACGTAGGATTGCAGATTGTACTGAGCGTCATTCTGAAGCCCATCCAACCAAGTATCAACTTTATCCTTGTTTGGCGCTGCATCCTCTAGTTTGTAATCATCCTTGGCGGCATTAACGAGGTCACGGGCCTTGCGCTCCTTCTTAGTCTTCCGATTATTTTCATCGTCGCCTTCAAGGTTCCGATCGAGGCGGAGTCCATCCCATTCATCAATGATCTGAGGAAGGAGATCACGCTTGAGATAGTCCATCAAGGATTGGAACTGGATGTCGTCTTCTACCACGCCCTCACGGCTGCTCGTGAAGGGGTCGGTCCCCTCTCTGTCCATGATGTCGAAGTGTATCTGCCCGTAGAGATAGCTCTCGACAATTCGTTGGGTTGGGATGTGGCGGAGGATGTTTTTCTCACGAATGCGGCCGTTGACGATGAGGTCGACTGTTGCTCGTTCATCAGTACCGGTGATCTTAAGGTGTCGCGGCTTTTCCACAGTGGCCAAGAAGCCCCGTATGCCAAGCTCAGTTGTCTTGGGCACTGCGGGTGACTTCAGTTTATCAAGCGTGGCCACATAGCCATCAGTGTAACCGTTGACGATCCAGAGGAACTCGGTCGCTCCGGCCAAGTCAGCTAGGTCGGCTTCGGTCACTTCCGTCCCTTCCACGAAGATCTTAAATGCCTTGTCGTGGAGAGAGAACTTGAAGCTCATGGCGAGCATCTTCCGAATGTGCGCGGGAGAACTGCGCAGTTTCTCCTTCATCCCGTCAAATACGATGATGGTCCCTTGCTCGTGCCCCTGCTGAAGCTTATCGATGCGGCGGAAGTCAGGCTGCTCAAGCGGATACTGATCGGCAGTGTTGTCGCTCTTGATGGCCTTATCCAGTTCGGCGTTGTCGATTACACCCCCAACGTAGCCGGTACCGGCAGTCTTCGAGTAAATCGAAACCCGTTTGGCGCAGGACAGCAGGGCGAGTTTACCGATGCCTTTGGCACCGATGAACGGTCGGCCTCCATCGGTCGCCTTCTTCCCATCCTTGCGCTTAGAATAACCGATCTTCAGAAACTTCTCTTGGAAGTCTTCTGCGGTCATGCCAAGGGGTAATCCTCCCCATGGTTAAGGGGATGCAGAAGTAGAATTTTCTCGGCAGGA
>DAIOGH010000047.1:0-20010 GCA_036745335.1 Paracoccaceae bacterium | reverse complement strand
CAGCGCGAACTGGCCTTCCGCGCCATCGGCGTCGATGTCGAGGCCCAGCCCTGCGGCGGCGTCGTCGATGCGATCGAGCAGGGCGACGAGATCCTGGCCGAGGCGCTGGTGCGCAGCCATGTCGAGGCGCTGCGCCGCCGGATGCCCGCGCCCGAAGCCGCCATTCTGGGCTGCACCCATTACCCGCTGATGGAAAAGGTGTTCCAGGAGGCGCTGGGGCAAGGGGTCAAGGTCTATTCCCAGGCCGATCTGGTGGCCGAGTCGCTGGCCGACTATCTGATCCGCCGACCCGAGTTTCTGGGCGCGGGCAAGGCGTCAAGGTTCCTGACCACCGGCGATCCTGCCAATGTGTCGAACAAGGCGACCCAGTTCCTGCGCCGCCGGATCAGTTTCGAGGCGGCATGACAGAGCCCTGTTCCGCCGACCTTGCCCAATGGCGCGCCGCCCGCCTTGCTGCCCTGACGGCCCCGGACGGATGGCTGAACCTGGTGGCCCGGATCGAGCTTGCCCCCGGCAGCCATCAGGTCGGCGCGGCGCAGGAGGTTCGCCTTCCCTACGGCCCGGATCTGTTGGGCACGCTGACGCTGTCGGAGGTGGGGGCAACCTTTGCGCGCCCCGGTCAGGCGGCGGAACACTTCGTTCCGGTTCCCGATGCCTTTCCGCAGCTGCGGGTCGATCCCTTCCTGCTGGAAATCCATACGGTCGATGGCATCCCGGCACTACGGTTGCGCGATCTGACCCTGCGCCCGCAGATCACCCTGCGCCACTATCCAGACGCCCCCGAATGGAACATTCGCGCGGAATGGGAGAGCTTTGCCCCGCAAGCTTCTGAAGTGAAAATGAAAGATGGTTCCAAAGCGGCCGTGACGCTGACCCATCGCGCCACTTTCATCCATGCGGGCCGGACCGTCACCCTGACGCCGACCCATTGGAAATCCGGCAAGCCGATGTTTGTCTTCCGCGATGCGACGGCGGGGGAAACCTATCCCGCCTGCCGCTTTCTTTTTGGCGAGGCCATGGGGGACAGCGCGATCCGCCTTGATTTCAACCGCGCCTTCACCCCGCCTTGCGGGTTTACCGATTTCGCCATCTGCCCGCTGCCGCCCCCCGGCAACATCCTGCCGTTTCGGGTCGAGGCGGGAGAGAAGGCCCCCTGAAGGATTGTGGGGGCAATCCTTCCTTCTCTCCTGCCCCGCCCAAGCCTTTCCAGCGATCAACCGTGCCTCAACTCGTGCTGCCAAGCGGGCCGGTGTCTGAAAAGGCCCCTGCCGTCAGGCCCCCAGGCCGCCGGAGCTGCGGTCGGCGCGCCGGGAAAGAAACATGACGACATTCTGGCGGTTGGCGGCGTGAAATCTCGCCCCATCCGAGAAGATATTGGTCATCCGCGCATCATTGCTGCGCATAGCGCCCAGGGCGGCCAGCCGTCCATGACGGGCTTTTTGTGCAAGATCAGTCACTTCGGGATCCTTTCCTCACCTGGTTTGCAAATTGTGGGCTTTCGCCACAGTTTCTTCATGAGAATGACACTGTTGTTCAACCTAGGCGGGAATGTGGCGAATTCGGGCAGTAAAGTGAAAATGCCAAGGTAATATTTTGACAACTATAGGTAGAATTAATAACAACCCTAGCGTGTTTCCAGGCTGCACCATCACGGTGGCCGCGCTGCAAAAGAAAAAGGCAGGCCCGATGACCTGCCTTCTGTCGAACCGCCAGGGAAGGGCGATGAAGGCCCCCGATCCCGCCGTCAGTCCTTGGCGCGTTCCTGATAGGAATCGTCATCGGTGTTGATCACGATCCGCGTGCCGGCCCCGATATGCGGCGGCACCATCACCCGCAGCCCGCTGGTCGTCATCGCCGGCTTGTAGCTGGAAGACGCGGTCTGCCCCTTCACCACAGGCTCGGTCTCGGCGATCTCGACAGTGATGCGCTGCGGCACCTCGATGGCGATCGGCGCGCCTTCGAAGGTTTTCAGATAGCAGCGCATGCCTTCCTGCAGGTAGACCTTGTTGCTGCCCATCACGTCTTCGGTGACGACAACCTGATCATAGGTTTCCGGCTCCATGAAGTGAAAGCCTTCGCCGTCCTCATAGAGAAAGTCGTAGTGACGTTCATCCACCGTGGCCTTTTCCACCTGATCGGTGGTTTTCCAGCGTTCCGACACCTTCACCCCGTCCGAGATGCGGCGCATGTCGACGGTGGTGGTGGGGGTGCCCTTGCCGGGATGGAAGTTGGTGGCGCTGAGGACAACGTAAAGGCGGCCGTCCATATCGACGACGTTGCCCTTGCGCAGGCTGGAGGCGATGACTTTCACGAGACGCGATCCTTGTGATATGGGCGCGAGGGGCGCCGCGGATGCGCGCGTCTAACGCACCTTTGCCCAGATTTCCAGCCGGAACCGACCTGATGACCGACACCCGTTGGTGGCACCCTTCGCGCCACGCCGACCGCCGCCCGCTGCTTCTGGCGCGCAACCGCATTCAGGCCGCGATCCGGGGCTGGCTGGCCGGTGAGGGGTTCATCGAGGTCGATCCGGCCGCCTTGCAGGTTTCGCCGGGAAATGAGGCGCATCTGCACGCTTTCCGCACAAGCGCCATCGGCAATGACGGGCTGGCCCGCGAGATGTATCTGCATACCTCGCCCGAATTCGCCATGAAACGGCTGCTGGCGGCGGGCGAACGGCGGATCTTCTCGCTGGGCCATGTCTGGCGCAACCGAGAGCGGGGGCCCTTGCACGCGCCGGAATTCACCATGCTGGAATGGTATCGGGTCGGGGAACCCTATGAGCGGCTGATGGAGGATATCGCCGCCTGGGTGCGGCTGGCCTCGGACGGGGCGCTGCGGTTCCGGGACCGGATCTGTGACCCGGCAGCGGCCCATGTGCGGATTTCCGTGGCCGAGGCTTTTCAAACCCACGCCGGGATCGACCTTTTCGCCACGATGGATGCCCAGGGGAATACCGATGCGGCGGCACTGGCGGCGCAGATGGATCGGGTGGGGATTGCCCATATGCCGGGGGAAAGCTGGTCCGATCTTTTCAGCCGCGTGCTGGGGGAACGGGTCGAACCGCATCTGGGTGACGGGCGGCTGACGGTGCTGGACCGCTATCCGGTCGCCGAGGCGGCGCTGGCGCGGCGCTGCGCCGACGATCCGCGTGTGGCCGAGCGGTTCGAGGTCTATGCCTGCGGGGTGGAATTGGCCAACGGCTTTGGCGAATTGACCGATCCGGCCGAACAGCGGCTGCGCTTCGAGGAGGAGATGGCGGTCAAGGCGCGGGTCTATGGCGAGACCTATCCGCTGGACGAGGATTTTCTTGCCGCCCTTGCGCTGATGCCGCCCGCCAGCGGTTGCGCCCTTGGCTTTGACCGGCTGGTGATGCTGGCCACCGGGGCGCCGTCGGTCGAGATGGTGCAATGGGTGCCTGCGGGCGGCACAGGGCTGTGACCCGCTGACGCGGGGTCTCGACAGGGCGGCCCGCCGCGCCTATCTGAAGTTGACCGAGGTCAAGGCAGCCCGCCTTTCATTTGCCTAGAGCGGCCGCAAGCCAAACCGGGAGAGAGCCAATGGACGCCACAGCCAAGCCCCAGTTCCGCGGGTTGAAGGGGCTGAAGAAGCAGCGGCGCATCCAGGTGATCGCGCTGGCCTTCGCCTCTCTGGCCGCCGCCTTCCTGGTGATCTGGCTCTTCGTGCCGAAGGATGCGATGAACTTCTTCCGCTCGCCGACCGAAGTGGTGGAGACACCGCCCGCGGCCGATGAGGTGTTCCGCATCGGCGGTCTGGTCGAGGAGGGCAGCCTGCAACGCGGGCAGGGCACGGCCGTGACGTTCCGGGTGACGGATACCAACCAGAGCGTTCCGGTCAGCTATACCGGCATCCTGCCGGACCTTTTCGCCGAAGGTCAGGGCATGATCGCGCTGGGAAGGATGCAGGACGGCACCTTCATCGCCAGCGAAGTTCTGGCCAAGCATGACGAGACTTATATGCCGAAGGAGGTGGTCGACGCCCTGAAGGAACAGGGGGTCTATCAGGACCCTGAAAGCTGATTTTCGACGAAAATCAGCACCGGGTTTTCGTCGAAAACCCGTGTCGGCGCGCGGCGGTGTGAGAGTGCGTTAACGCCTGCAGGACAGATTGGCCGCGGGGGAGCTTGCCCGACGAGGAAAGCTCATGCTGTCTGTCAAGGAAATTGCACAGGATATCGTCGCCCGCGAGGGCGGTTTTGTGAACGACCCCGAGGATCCGGGCGGGGCCACCAACCATGGTGTGACCATCCACACCCTGCGGCGGCTGGGGATCGACGTGAACCGCGATTCCCGCATCGACTTCGACGATGTGAAGGCGCTGACCCGCGCGCAGGCGGTGGAAATCTACATCGAGCATTACTTTTCCCGTCCGGGTCTTGGCGCGCTGCCCGAGGTGCTTCAGGCCTCGGTCTTCGACATGTATGTCAATGCGGGCGCGAATGCGGTGAAGATCCTGCAACGGCTCTTGACCCAGATGGGCTATCCCTGCGACCCCGATGGCCAGATCGGCCCGCAGACCATCCGCGCGGCCCAGGCGGCCCATGAGGCGGCCCCGTCGCATCTGGCCGATGCCTATGGCATCGCGCGGCGCAATTACTATTACGCCTTGGCCGATGCCCGCCCCGCCAGCCGCAAGTTTGCCCGCAGGCGGGATGGCGGCAAGGGCGGATGGATCCTGCGGGCCGAGGCTTTCATCGCCCCGAAATACCATCTGACCGAAGCGCAGCACCGCGCCCGTGTTGCAGGGTGGGCGTGATCATGGGAGTGATCGACAAGGTGATCGGCGGGCCCGCGGCAGTGGGGGCGCTTGGGCAGGCGGCCAGGGGGGTGGCCGAGATCTTTGTGCCGTCCGCCACGCGGCGGATGGAATTGTCGGCCGAGGCGCAGATGGCGGCGCTGCGGCAACTGGGCGAGGAATACCAGCATCCCGCGCTGTCGTGGTTCGACCGGATGATCAACGGGCTGAACCGGATGCCACGGCCCCTGCTGGCCTTCGGAACGCTGGGCCTGTTCATCTATGCCATGGTTGATCCGATTGCCTTTGCACATCGGATGGTAGGGCTGAATGCGGTGCCCGAGCCGCTGTGGTGGCTGCTGGGGGCGATCGTCGCCTTCTATTTCGGCGCGCGAGAAACCTGGTATTTCCGCAACCGGGGCGTGGTGTCGCCCTATGCGGCGGGGGAGGGGAGCGAGGTCGAGGACAATGCGGCGTTGCAGGACTGGCGCAAAGCGGGCTGACGATCCGGCCCGGCGGCGGCTCGTCGATGCATTGCATGCACTCCTCGCGGGTGGACGACGAGGGATGAAATCCCCGAGGAGTGGCCCGGCTTGACCCGGATGATCCTCTCTGGCAATGCCAAGGGATCAGACGGGATGTGATCAAATGAACCTCTTCGCGGATCTCCGCAGCGCGGTGGTGGATGCCCTTGGCCGCATGGTGGCCGAGGGCCTTTTGCCGTCAGGACTGGATCTTTCGGCCGTGGCGGTGGAGCCGCCGCGCGATGCGGCGCATGGCGACATGGCGACCAATGCCGCGATGGTGCTGGCAAAGCCGGCCGGAACATCCCCGCGCGGGATTGCCGATGCGCTGGCGGTGAAGTTGATGGAAGACCCGCGCATCGCAGGGGCCGATGTGGCCGGGCCGGGCTTTCTGAACCTGCGGCTGGCACCCGAGGTCTGGCAGGGGGTGGCGCGGCAGGTCTTGGCCTCGGGGCTGGACTATGGCCGGTCGGATCTGGGCCGTGGCCAGAAGGTCAATGTCGAATTCGTCAGCGCCAACCCGACCGGGCCGATGCATGTCGGCCATACGCGGGGCGCCGTCGTGGGCGATGCGCTGTCCAATCTGCTGGCCTTCGCGGGCCATGAGGTGACGCGGGAATATTACATCAACGACGGCGGCGCGCAGGTCGATGTGCTGGCGCGCAGCGCCTATGAACGTTACCGCGAGGCCAACGGGCTGGAGCCCGAAATCCGCGAAGGGCTTTACCCCGGCGATTACCTTATCCCCGTGGGCGAGGCGCTGAAGGCGAAATACGGCACCAGCCTGCTGGACAAGCCCGAGCAGGACTGGCTGGCCGATGTCCGCGATTTCGCCACCGGCATGATGATGGCCGAAATCCGCGGCGATCTGGCATTGCTGGGCGTCACGATGGATGTCTATTCCAGCGAGAAGGCGCTTTACGGCACGGGCGAGATCGAGGCGGCGATCGAAGAGCTGCGCGGGCTTGGCCTGATCTACGAAGGTGTGCTGGAGCCGCCGAAGGGCAAGGAGCCGGAAGACTGGGAACCACGGGTGCAGACCCTGTTCCGCAGCACCGCGCATGGCGACGATGTTGACCGGCCGGTGAAGAAATCCGACGGCGGCTGGACCTATTTCGCCCCCGACATCGCCTATCACTACAACAAGGTGAAACGCGGCTTCGATCAGCTGATCGACATCTTCGGCGCCGATCATGGCGGCTATGTCAAGCGGATGAAGGCGGCGGTTTCGGCGCTGTCGCAGGGACGGGTGCCGCTGGACATCAAGCTGATCCAGCTGGTCAAGCTGTGGAAGGGCGGCGCGCCCTTCAAGATGTCGAAACGTGCCGGCACCTTTGTCACCCTGCGCGACGTTGTGGAACAGGCGGGGCCGGATGTCACCCGCTTCATCATGCTGACGCGCAAGAACGACGTGGCGCTGGATTTCGATTTCGACAAGGTGCTGGAGCAATCCAAGGACAATCCGGTCTTCTATGTCCAATATGCCAATGCACGGGTCAATTCGGTTCTGCGCAAGGCGGCCGAGGCCGGTATTGCCACCGGCGGATCTGACCTGCTGGCCGCCGATCACCGGCTTTTGTCGCATCCCGCCGAACTGGCCCTGCTGAAGAAGATCGCCGAATGGCCGCGTCTGGTGGAAATTGCCGCCCGCAACAACGAACCGCATCGGGTGGCCTTCTATCTTTATGAACTGGCGTCCGAATTCCACGGGCTGTGGAATCGCGGCAATGACGAGGTGCAATTGCGCTTCGTGCAGGAGGATATCCCGACCTCACAGGCGAAAATCGCCCTTGCAAAAGCAACAAGCGTTGTTATTTGCGCAGGTCTTGCTATCCTTGGGGTCACGCCGGTCGAAGAAATGCGCTGAAGAAACGCGCCTCGGCCGGAAGGGCAGCGGAACAGGCGGGGCCAACCCGCCGGACAGAGGCGATGATGGCGGATAGGGATTTTGCCGGATATGGCGTGCCCCCGGCCCATGGGCCGGGGCGGGCGCAGCGCATGATGCAGGTCGCGGGCGCGGTCAGTTCGCTGGCGCTGGTGGTGGCGCTGGGGGTCTGGGGCTACAAGCTGGCGGTGCGCGATATTGCCGGCGTTCCGGTGATCCGCGCGCTGGAGGGGCCCGCACGGCTGGCCCCCGAGGATCCGGGCGGCGAGGTGGCCGATCATCAGGGTCTTGCGGTGAATGACGTGGTGGCCGAAGGAGCCGCCGCCCCTCCGGCCGAGCGGCTGGTGCTGGCTCCGGCCCCGGTGGAACTGTCGCTGGAGGATATGCCCGGTCTGGCCGCTGCGACCGCCGCCGAGGATGAGTTGCAGCCCGCAAGACTGGAAACGCCCGGCCAGATGGTGCCGGTCGAGCCGCAGGAAACCGATGATGCGGTGGCGGCCGCGCTGGCCGAGGCCCTGGGGATTGCCCCAGATGAGGTGGACACCGGGGTCGAGGTGGCAGCCCTGGGGGCCGATGGCCTGCCTGCGCCCGAAGGGGCGATCACCCGGTCCTTGCGTCCGCAGCCCCGCCCTGACCGGACATCGGGCACGGCAGGGCAGGCGGCGGCCGTGGTGACGCCTCCGGTCGAGGTGGATGCGACGACGCTGGAACCTGGCACAAGGCTGGTGCAGTTCGGCACCTTCGACAGCGAGAGCGAGGCGCGCGCGGAATGGACCCGGCTGGCGGGCCGTTTCGCCGATCTGATGGCCGGAAAGTCGCTGGTGATCCAGTCGGCGGTCAGCGGCGGGCGCACATTCTATCGCCTGCGGGCCCTTGGCTTCGAGGATGAGGACGACGCGCGCCGGTTCTGTTCGGCGCTGGTGATCGAGAATGCCAGCTGCATTCCCGTGGCCCACAGATGACCATTGGCAGCGGGGCAGCGATCTTCGGCTGCGCGGGGCCAGAGCTGCTGGCCGGGGAACGGGCATTCTTTCGTGACTACGACCCCTTCGGCTTCATCCTCTTTGCCCGCAACGTCGAGACCCCGGATCAACTGCGCCGCCTGACCGCCGATCTGCGCGATGCCGTGGGCCGCGATGCGCCCGTTCTGGTGGATCAGGAAGGCGGGCGCGTGCAGAGGCTGCGCGCGCCATACTGGCGCGAATGGGAGCCGCCTCTGGATACGGTGGCCAGGTCGGCTTCGCGCGATGCTGCCGTTTCGGCCATGTATCTGCGCGCGCGGATCATCGCGGCGGAACTGCGCGATGTCGGGATTGATGCCGATTGTGCGCCGGTGGCGGATGTGGCGCGCGACTGTACGCACCCCTTTCTGAAGAACCGCTGCTATGGTACTGATCCTGATACCGTTTCCGCCATTGCGCGGACAGTGGCCGATGGTCTTCTGGACGGGGGCGTCCTGCCGGTGGTCAAGCATATGCCGGGCCATGGCCTGAGCCGGATGGACACGCATCACGATCTGCCCACGGTTACGGCCCCGGCCCCAGAGCTGGACCGGATGGATTTCGCGCCGTTCCGGGCGCTGGCCGATCTGCCGATGGCGATGACGGCGCATATCATCTATGCCGCACATGACAGCCTGCCCGCGACGCAAAGCCCGACGATGATCCGGCTGATCCGCGACGAGATCGGCTTTCGCGGTCTGTTGATGACCGACGATCTGAACATGGAGGCGCTGAAGGGCACGCTGGCCAGCCGCACCGCGGCCTCGCTGGCGGCGGGCTGCGACATTGCCCTGCATTGCAAGGGCGATTTCGCCCAGATGCAGGAGGTGGCCGCCGCGGCCGGACCCATGCGCGACGACACGCGGGCGCGGGCTGTCGCGGCGCTGGCGCAACGCCGTCCCGATCCGAAGGCTGACCTTGCCGCACTGGAGGCCGCGCTTGCAGCGTTGACCGAAGGGGCCGCGCATGTCTGAGCCCCCCGAAGATTGGACCCAGCCCGAACGGCTGTCACCGGCCGACCGGCTGGCGGCCGAGGCGCTGATCGTCGATGTCGACGGGTTCGAGGGGCCGCTCGATCTGCTGTTGTCGCTGTCGCGCACGCAGAAGGTGGACTTGCGCCGGGTGTCGGTGCTGCAACTGGCCGAGCAATACCTGGCCTTCATCCACCGCGCCAGCAGCCTGCGGATCGAACTGGCGGCGGATTATCTGGTGATGGCGGCGTGGCTGGCCTTCCTGAAATCGCGCCTGCTGCTGCCGCCCGAGCCGGGCGAGGATGGGCCGAGCGCCGAGGATCTGGCTGCGCATCTGGCCTTCCAGCTGGAACGGTTGCAGGCCATGCGCGAGGCCGCGGCGCGGCTGATGGCGCGCGACCAGCTGGGCCGCGATTTCTTTGCCCGTGGCCTGCCCGAAGGCATCAGCCTGCACCGCAAGATCAGCTATGACGCCACGCTGCTGGATCTGATGCGCGCCTATGCCCGGATCAGGACCAAGGACGAATTCCGCCCCTTCGTGATGGACCGCGAGCATGTCTTCACCATGGAGCAGGCGCTGGAGCGGATGCGCGGGCTGATCGGATACGCCGGCGAATGGGCCGATCTGACCTCTTTCCTGCCCGAAGGCTGGGACGTGACGCCGATGGCGCGGCGGTCGGCCACCGCCTCGCATTTCGCGGCTGTGCTGGAAATGGCCAAGCGCGGGCAGGTGGCGATCAGGCAGGGCGAGACCTTTGCCCCGATCCAGATCCGGCGGAGGGACGGATGAGCGAGGCCGAACAAAGCCTGTTCGCCGCCCCGGTGATGGCCGAACAGGAGCGTATGGTCGAGGCGATCCTGTTCGCCAGCGCCGATCCGGTGACGGTGCCGGAACTGGCCGCGCGGATGCCGCATGGCTGCGACCCGGCCGAGGCGCTGGTGCATCTGCGTCGGCGCTATGAGGGCCGCGGGGTGCAGGTGGTGAAATTGGGCGATGCCTTCGCCTTCCGCACGGCGGCGGATCTGGGCTTTCTGATGAGCCGCGAGACGGTCGAGACCCGGAAACTGTCGCGCGCAGCGATCGAGACGCTGGCCATCGTTGCCTATCACCAGCCTGTGACGCGGACCGAGATCGAGGAAATCCGTGGCGTCGCGGTCAGCCGGGGCACCATCGATCTTTTGATGGAACTGGACTGGATCAGGCTGGGGCGGCGCCGGATGACGCCGGGGCGGCCTGTGACCTTTGTCGTGACCGAGACGTTCCTGGATCATTTCGGGCTTGAATCGGCGCGCGATCTGCCGGGGATCAAGGAATTGCGCGCGGCCGGTCTGCTGGAAAGCCGCCCCGGCCCCCTGACGCCCGCCACCGAGGACGAGGATGAGCCGCAGGCGGGGCAAAGCGAATTGTTCGAGGATTGAGGAGGGCCGGATGGAGCGTTTCCTGCATCAGTTGCTGAACATGGCGATGAAGATATTCATGCGGCGGGGCATCAATGCCGGGATCGACATGCTGGCCCGGCGCGGCAAGCCCCCGCAAGAGATGACACCCGCCGAACGGGATCAGGCCGCCAGGGCCCGCGATCTGTCGAAACGCGCGCGGCAGATTACACGGCTGGGGCGTCGGCTGGGGCGCTGAGCCAGAGACAGGCGCAGGGGGCGGTATCGGGCCCTCAAATCCCTTGGCCACAGGATGTTTTCATTGAATGATGCGGCATTGGCCTGCTTGCTACAGCAAAGAGGGATGCCATGTTGAAAAAAACCGGATTTGTGCTGGGTGCTGCCTTGGTTCTGCAAGGCTGCACCACAAGGATTACCGTTCAGGACGGGTCGGTTATCAAGTATGAGAAGGTTGCGGCCGAGACAGCCCGCGCCAGAGTGCGCGAGCTTCTTGACCAGGGTTATGAATGCTCATCGAGACCCACCAGCGGTTTTGGCGCAGAATATGAATGCGTCAAGTATGGCGGTGCGGCCTCAACCACCCCATTGGTTCTTCCATCGGCCCCTGTCCGGGAAGGCGGTGGTGATGGTGCAGGGTTCAAGCCTGCCGCAGACGGCGAGGTGCCCGACCCCGACTTCGACGCGGATTGAGCTAGCCGGTGTTTGGAAACCGGCCGTCCTGATGCCATAGGGGCTCCGCCGGGGGCGGGTCAGGCCCGGAACTGCTTGGCCAGTTTCAGGCCCTGGCCCTGATAATTCGATGCGATTCCCGTGCCATACAGCCGGTCGGGCCGCGCCTGCATCCGTTCGTAGACCAGACGCCCCACCACCTGCCCATGTTCCAGAACGAAGGGCGCTTCGTGGCAGCGCACCTCCAGCACACCCCGGCTGCCCTTGCCGCCCGCAGATGAATGGCCGAAGCCGGGATCGAAGAACCCGGCGTAATGCACCCGGAATTCGCCCACCATCGCCAGATAGGGGGCCATTTCGGCGGCATGGTCCGGGGGGATGGTCACGGCCTCGCGGCTGACGAGGATGTAGAAGGCACCGGGGTCAAGGATGACGCGGCCTTCCGTGCTGTGGATTTCCTCCCAGAACTCGGCGGCGGGATAATGGCCGATGCGGTCAAGATCGACCACGCCGGTATGCGGCTTGGCGCGATAGCCGACCAGGGTGCCTTTGGCCGGTTTCAGATCGACCGAAAAGCCCAGGCCTTCGGAAATCAGCGGCGTACCGTCGACCAGCGCCTCTTGTGCATGCAGGGCGGTCAGATCGGCATCCGACAGCACGGCCTGCCCGTTGCGGAACCGGATCTGGTTCAGCCGCTGCCCGGCCCGCACCAGGACCGAGAACGACCGCGGGCAGACCTCGGCATAAAGCGGGCCGTGATAACCCTCGGGGATGCGGTCGAATTCTGTGCCGCCATCGGTGAGGGTGCGGGTCAGCAGGTCCAGCCGCCCGGTCGAGGATTTCGCATTGGCCACGGCGGTGATGCCGGGCGGCAGGGCCAGGGATTCGGCCAGCGGGATCAGATAGACACAGCCCTTTTCCAGCACCGCCCCCTGCGACAGGTCCACCCGGTGCATCTCGAATTCCGGGATGCGCTCGGCCACCTTGCGGCCACGCCCGGCCAGGAACGAGGCACGGACGCGATAGGCCAGCTTGCCCAGCCGCAAATCAAGGCTGGCGGGCTGGATCTGGGCGTCGATTACCGCCGGATCTGCACTCAGCGATCCATCGGCCAGCATCCGGCGGATCGCGCTGTCGGGGAGGACTCCGGTCATCTGTGCCAACCCCTTCGGTTGAAATGAAAAACCGCCCGGCCTGCGGAACAGGCGGGCGGCTTTGCAATGGTCGGGCCGGAGAGATTCGAACTCTCGACCTCCCGCCCCCCAGACGGACGCGCTAACCAGGCTGCGCTACGGCCCGACACGAGGGCGTTCATAGCGGTTTTCCGGGCGGGGGCAAGCGGGAAAATCGGCAATCGCATCCGGGGCATGAGGTGCCGACGTGCCGGATCATGCCCGCGGCGGCTGACCGCCCAGCTTGTCGCGCAGCGCGGTCAGCCGCGCGGCGATGGCGGCCAGATCCTCATGCCGGGCGGCAAGGCTGCCACGGGGCAGGGCGCGCAGACGGGCAGCCAGGGTGGCGGTGTCGTCTTGCGCAGGCGGCGATTCGGGTGGCGGAGCCGGGGGGGCCACAAAGAGATCGCCCTGCGGGGCGGCGTCTTCATAGGGCGGCATCGCAGCTGCCGGGGGGGCCTCGGTGATGGCGGCAGCGGCCGGTTCGGCGGACATGGCATCGTCAGGCCGATCCGTTGCGCTCTGCTCTTCGGGCAGAGGTTCCGCAACATCTTCTGCGACCGGCGGCGCAAAGGGCACGATCTTGGCGGCCGGGGCCACGTCCAGCGCGGCCGTCAGCGCGGCGGCGGTTTCCTCTTCGGCCTGATCGGCGGGCAGGGCGGGTTCGGCATCGAACCGGCCCGCCATTGCGGCCTCCAGCGCTTCTTCCTCGGGGCTGGTGTCTTCGGGCAGGCCCGCGACATGCCGGATCCCCTGTTCGCGCAGGATTTTCTGCACACCCCGGATCGTCATGCCTTCGTCATGCAACAGCCGCTTGATCCCGGTCAGCAGGGCCACATCTGCGGGGCGGTAATAGCGCCGCCCGCCCGCCCGTTTGACCGGGCGGATCTGCGGGAACCGGCTTTCCCAGAACCGCAGCACATGCGCGGGGGTTTCCAGCGCCTCGGCCACTTCGGAGATGGTGCGGAAGGCCTCGGGCGACTTGTCCACGGAAAGACGCCCTTACTTCTTCTTCCCGGCCGCGACGCGATCCTTCATCAGATGCGACGGGCGGAAGGACAGCACCCGCCGGGGCGAGATCGGCACTTCATCGCCGGTCTTGGGATTGCGGCCCACGCGGGCGGATTTCGCCCGGACCGAGAAGGTGCCGAAGGAAGAAATCTTTACCGTCTCGCCCGAGGCCAGCGCGTCGGACATGTGCTGAAGCACGGCTTCCACCAGATTGGCGGATTCGTTGCGGCTGAGGCCAACCTCACGAAACACGGCCTCGCTGAGGTCCATCCGCGTCAGGGTCTTGTCGCTCATCTCTGTCATCCCCCCCGGGTGATTTCGGGGCAAGGATGCGGCGAATGGAATTGCCTTGTCAATATCAATGACTTGTGACGCGCATTTGAAGCGCCGCCACAGCCGTTACCAGCGCAGGACCACCGACCCCCAGGCAAGGCCACCGCCGATCGCCTCTGTCACCACCAGATCGCCGGGCTTGATCTGACCGCGCGCCTTGCCCACAGACAGCGCCAGCGGGATCGAAGCGGCCGAGGTGTTGCCATGGTCCTGCACCGTCACGACCACGCGGTCCATCGGCACCTGCATCCGTTTCGCCGTGCCTTCGATGATGCGGATATTGGCCTGATGCGGGACGATCCAGTCCACATCCTCGCCGCTCAGCCCCAGTTTGTCCAAGGCGGCATGTGCCGTTTCGGCAAGCTTTTCAACGGCATGACGGAAAACTTCCTTGCCTTCCATCCGCAGGTGGCCGGTCGTCCCGGTCGAGGTGCCGCCATCGACGTAAAGAATGCCCTTGTGGCGGCCATCGGAATTCAGATCGGTCGCCAGGATGCCACGGTCGGCATTGGTGCCGGTGCCGGTGTCACCCTCCAGCACCAGCGCACCCGCCCCGTCGCCGAACAGGACGCAGGTGCCGCGGTCGGTCCAGTCCATCAGGCGGCTGAAGGTTTCCGCGCCGATCACCAGCACGCAAGACGCCTGGCCTGACAGGATCATCGCATTGGCATTGGCCAGCGCAAAGACGAATCCGGCGCAGACCGCCTGCACGTCGAAGGCAAACCCCCTGGTCATGCCAAGGTTGGCCTGCACCATGGTGGCAACCGACGGAAAGGTCAGGTCGGCGGTCGAGGTGGCAACGATGATCGCATCGACGCGATCGGCCGCGATCCCGGCATCGGCCAGCGCTGCCGCCGCCGCACGGGTGGCCAGATCCGATGTGGTCTGGCCTTCGGCCGCGAAATGCCGCCGTTCGATTCCCGAACGCGAGCGGATCCATTCATCCGAAGTGTCGATGGTCTTTTCGAATTCGGCGTTCGGAACGATCCGGTCCGGCAGATAATGCCCGACGCCCCTTACCACGGCGCGTGTCGTCATTGGGTTGGATTGCTCCCCTGTCCGGTCTCGTCGCCGGTTCCCACAGCGTCGCCATCCTGCCCCGCGCCGCCAGCGGATGCAACCCGTGCCGCAAGCCGTTCGTGAAACCGGGCCTGTGCCAGTTGCGCGGCCAGACGGATTGCAGCGGCAACGCCGGTGGCATCGGCCGAACCATGCGATTTCACCACCGTGCCGTTCAGCCCCAGGAACACCCCGCCATTCACCCGGCGCGGGTCGATCCGCTTTTGCAGACGTCGCAGCGCGCCCATGGCCAGAAACGCACCGATCCGGGCCAGAATCGTGCTGGTCAGCGACTGGCGCAACAAATCGCCGACCAGCCGCGCGGTGCCCTCGATCGCCTTCAGCGCGACATTGCCGGTGAAGCCGTCGGTCACGATCACATCGACACGATCCGACAGGATATCGGTGCCTTCGACAAAGCCGACATAGTCGAAGCTGCCGGCCTCGGCGCGCTGGCTCAGCAGCACATGCGCCTCATGCAGTTCGGACCGGCCCTTGTGTTCCTCGGTGCCGACATTCAAGAGGCCAATCCTGGGGCGGGAGATGGCAAGGCCGTTGCGGGCGTAAGAGGCCCCCATGAAGGCAAATTGCAACAGATCGCCGGGTTCGGCCTTCACATCGGCCCCCATGTCCAGCATTACGTTCATCTTGCCGGGCGTCGGGGTCGGGAACAGGCTGGCGATGGCGGGGCGGTTCACCCCCGGCATCTTGCGCAGGCGCAGCATGGAGACAGCCATCAGCGCGCCGGTGTTGCCGCAAGAGACTGCCGCCCCGGCCTCGCCATCGCGCAGGGCTTCGATGGTGGCCCACATCGAGGTGCCCTGGCCATGGCGCATCACCTGGCTGGGCTTGTCCTCCATCGACACCACACGCTCGGCATGGCGCAGGGTGACGCGCGGGGCGAAAGCGGGGTGGCGGGACAAGAGCGGCTTAAGCTGCGCCTCATCGCCATGCAGAAGGAAGCGCACGCGGGGCAGGGCGGTGGCGCAATCGACAAGACCGGCAACCACGGCTGCCGGTCCGCGGTCTCCGCCCATGGCATCGACCGAAATGACGATGGAAGCGTCGTCTGAGGTGTGCGGAATCTGCAATCCGTCAGCCATGACGACCCGAGGTGACGCGGCTTACGCCGCGTCCTCGTCCAGATCGACGGCCTTGGCGGCAGCGACGACTTCGCGCGCGTCGTAATGGCCGCAGGCACCGCAAACGTGGTGCGGGCGCTTCTGTTCGCCGCAGTTGGGGCAATCGGCCGGATTCGAGGCGGCCAGCGCGTCATGCGCGCGGCGCATGTTGCGGCGGGATTTGGTGGTGCGATTCTGCGGGACTGCCATGTCACGACCTCGGGTAGTGGGGACAGGCCCCGGATTTCCTTTGTGAATCAGCGCGGAAGGCAAAGCCCGACAGCCGCTGGCGCACAGCTTGAATGAGGCGCGGAACATAGCCGGATTCCGGCCGGGCGCAACCCCCAATCTTCCCGCGCGTGACGCGCTCAGTCCGGTTCGGGCGGCGGCTTGCCGACCAGACCGGCCAGCCCCGCAAAGGGGCGCAGGTCCTGATCGCGCAAGGGGGCGGTGCCGGGGGCGGCAAAGACCGCCTCGCCAAGATCGGCCCCTTCGGCGCGCGGATAGGGCGGCAGCGCCAGTGCCAGCGTCTCACGCAGGATTTCGGTCAGGTCGATCACCTCGGGCAAGGGCTCGGTGCTGTCATCTTCGGGCATCTCGATCTCGTCGCCTTCGGGTGTGGTGAAATCGGCCAGGAACCGCCGGGTCACGGTCTCGTCGATGCGTGCGGGCACCGGGGCCAGCGTGATGACGCAGGCCTGAACGGCGCGGGCCTGCAACCGGCCGGTCAGGGTGAAATCATGGCGGCCGGTCGGTGCGATCTCGCCCTCGAACGCCACCTCGGGCAGGTCGATCAGATCCAGCGAGGCGGCAAGTGCCGCGCGCGCGGCGGCATCCGGTGTCAGCCGGAACCGTGTGGTCTTGCGATGCGACAGCGTGGCGCTGCGCAACTGGCTGGGGCTGGCCTCTGTCATCCGGTTGTTCCGTCTTCCTTGCGGGGAGGGGGTCTGGCCGCCCTGACCCCGCCATGATCTTTGTCGTCCTTGAACATAGGGCGTGGCATCTGTTATCCCAAGGTGCAAGAGGCAATCAGGCCGACCGGACCAAGGGGGACGGGCCGGCCGGGGAAAGATCGGCGGCAAGGCCGGACACAGGGGCGGGGATGGCAGTCAGAACCACGAAGGCTTGGTCCGGCAGGGTGCAGGCGGGGGCGGAACGCCTGCGGCTGGCGCTGATGGTGCTGTGCTGTCTGACGGTGGCCGCCTGCGCCACCGTCGTGCGCAACCACGGCTATGTGCCCGACGAG
The DNA here is from genome assembly GCA_036745335.1 of Paracoccaceae bacterium. Taxonomy (GTDB): domain Bacteria; phylum Pseudomonadota; class Alphaproteobacteria; order Rhodobacterales; family Rhodobacteraceae; genus Pseudogemmobacter. The sequence goes on along the minus strand of DAIOGH010000047.1, from coordinate 2,865 downwards.
GTGGACCTGGCGCAGATCGAGGTGGGCAAGGATACCCGCGAGACGGTGGCGCAGAAGATCGGCCGCCCCTCGGCCCAGGGCCTGCTGAATGATGTTGGCTGGTTCTATGTGCAAAGCCGGTTTGAACACGTCGGCCCGCGCGAACCAAAGGAAGTCGACCGGCAGGTCGTGGCCGTGACCTTCAATGACGGCGGCGTGGTGGACAATATCGGCCGCTACGGGCTGGAGGATGGCCGCGTCGTGGCCCTGTCGCGCCGCGTGACCGAGACCAGCATCAAGGGAATCGGCTTCATCCGGCAGCTTTTCGCCAACTTCGGCCGGATCAGCGCGAACGATCTGTTCCGCGAGTAAAGATGACACGGACCGCGGCGGCCCGTGGCTTCAGCCTTTGTTTTCCGGCTCGAACTCCAGCGCGACGCCGTTGATGCAATAGCGCAGGCCGGTGGGGGCGGGGCCATCCGGGAAGACATGGCCCAGATGGGCGGCGCATTGCGGGCAATGCACCTCGGTCCGCACCATGAAATGACTGCGGTCCACCTCTTCCTCGACGGATTCGGGGGCGATGGGGGCGCTGAAGCTGGGCCAGCCGCAGCCGGATTCGAACTTGTCCTGCTGGTCGAACAATGCGGCCCCGCAGCAGATGCAGTGAAAGGTTCCGGCGGCCTTGGGAAAGCCGGGATGGGAAAAGGCGCGTTCGGTCCCGTGCTGGCGGGTGACGCGAAAGGCCGCGTCGGACAGTTGCGCGCGCCATTCGGCTTCGGTCTTTTCGATCTTCGACATTCTGCCCCTCCTTCGGATATGCGATAGATAGAGCGTGTCCGACAAAAGTGGAATCCGGTTTTGGCGAAAGAAGCGCGACCACGAAGAATCTAGAGTCTGTCCGGCGCTTCTATCCGCGTCGGACAGACTCTAGGATGGCAGGGGGCGGAGGAAAAGACTGTGCGACCGCTGGTAAAGGGGGGATTGGTGGCGCGGCTGGCGGCGGGGCCGGCGGATCTGGCACGGGTCATGGCCTTGCGGGCCGCCGCCTTTCCCCGCAGCGATGGCGGGCCGGAAGAGGATGCGCAGGATGCGTTGTCGGCACATGTGATGGTCGAGAGCGCGGACCGGCTGCTGGCGGTCTGTCGGGTGATGCTGTTCGGCTGGGGCGCGGGGCTGGCCCAGGGCTATGCCGCGCGGTTCTACGATGTGGAACCGCTGGCGGGTTATGCGCTGCCGATTGCCGAGATGGGCCGGTTCTGTGTGGCACCGGGTGGCGTGCATCCCGATGTGCTGCGACTGGCCTGGGGCGCGATGACGCGGCTGGTGGATGACGGACAGGCCGGGTTGATGGTCGGTTGCGCGTCGTTCCGGGGGGCGGACTGGCAGGCGCACCGCGCCGCGCTGGCGCTGCTGGCGGCGGGGCATATCGGCCCGGCGGAACACCTGCCGCGCCGCAAGGTGGCCGAAGTGGTGGACTATCCCGCGCTTGTCGGCCCGCTTGGGGATCGGCGGGCGGCGGTGGCGGCGCTGCCACCTCTGTTGCGCAGCTATCTGGCGATGGGGGGCTGGGTCAGCGACCATGCGGTGGTTGACCGGCAACTGGACACGCTGCATGTCTTCACCTGCGTCGAGGTGGCAATAGTGCCAACCGCCCGCGCGGCAAGCCTGCGGGCAGTGGCGAAATAGCCGATTTTTCGACGAAAAATCGAAAGCTCGTCGTCCGTCTGCGACGGCTCCTCGCGGACGAAGAGCGGTCGCAGACCTGTGATGAGCCGGGGGATCAGCCGCGGCCGCGGCGGCCGCCGCGACGGCCCCCGGCGGCGGCGCTGGCGGCGGCAGAGGCTTCGGCAAAGCCGAGCCCGCCTTCCATCGATTCAAGCACCTTGGCAAAGCGGATCCACTCGCCGCCGTTGGCATCGTGGTTCATCAGGAAATTGGCGGCGCGGATCGCCTCCATCTCTTGCTGGCGCACCGGGTTCATGATCGCGCTGGTCATGCCGGCGCCGATCGCCATCGGCAGGAAGGCTCCGTTGATGCCATGGCGGTGCGGCAGCCCGAACGAGATGTTCGACGCGCCGCAGGTGGTGTTGACACCCAGTTCGTCGCGCAGTCGACGCACCAGCGCAAAGACCTGCTGGCCCGCGCTGGCCATGGCGCCGACCGGCATCACCAGCGGATCGACCACGATGTCATGCGCCGGAATGCCGAAATCGGCGGCGCGTTCCACAATCTTCTTCGCCACGGCAAAGCGGACATCGGGATCGGGCGAGATGCCGGTATCGTCGTTGGAGATCGCCACGACCGGAACGTTGTATTTCTTGACCAGCGGCAACACCAGTTCCAGACGCTCTTCTTCACCCGTGACCGAGTTCAGCAGCGGGCGGCCCTCGCAGGCCATCAGACCGGCTTCCAGCGCGCCGGGAACCGAGCTGTCGATGCACAGCGGCACGTCAACAGTTTGCTGGATGATCTCGATCAGCGCCTTCATCAGCGGCGGCTCGACAAAGTTATTGTCGGCATAGCGCGGATCTTCGGCCATCTTGTTGGTGAAGACAGCACCCGAGTTCACGTCCAGCACGGTTGCGCCGCAGGCCACTTGCTCCAGCGCGTCCTTGATGACGGTGTCGTAATTGCCCATCTCAAGCTCGGCGGCCAGCTTCTTGCGGCCCGTCGGGTTGATGCGTTCGCCGATCACGCAGAACGGCTCGTCAAAGCCGATGACCACGGTTTTCGTTTTTGATTCCAGAACAGTGCGGGTCATCGGTTTTCCTATGTCAGAAGGTCAGGCGGCTTTCGCCGGTTTGCCCGAGGCACCGCCATTGGCAGTCACCCATTCGGCATTGGTCTTGATCCCGCCCAGCGGGAAGAAATGCACCTGCTCGA
>DAIOGH010000046.1:0-24047 GCA_036745335.1 Paracoccaceae bacterium | reverse complement strand
TCGAACTGGCCGACAAGTTCGAGAACATGGGCGCGCAGATGGTGAAGGAAGTCGCTTCCCGCACCAATGACGAGGCCGGCGACGGCACCACCACCGCCACCGTTCTGGCACAGGCCATCGTGAAAGAAGGCATGAAGGCGGTTGCCGCCGGCATGAACCCGATGGACCTGAAGCGCGGCATCGACATGGCGACCTCGAAAGTCGTCGCGGCGATCAAGGCGGCTTCGCGCCCGGTGAAGGACAGCGACGAAGTTGCGCAGGTTGGCACCATCTCGGCGAACGGCGAGGCTGAAATCGGCCGCCAGATCGCCGATGCGATGCAGAAGGTCGGCAACGAGGGCGTGATCACCGTCGAAGAGAACAAAGGTCTGGAAACCGAGACCGATGTCGTCGAAGGGATGCAGTTCGACCGCGGCTACCTGTCGCCTTACTTCGTCACCAATGCCGACAAGATGATTGCCGACCTGGAAGACGCCTATATCCTGCTGCACGAAAAGAAACTGTCGTCGCTGCAGCCGATGGTTCCGCTGCTGGAAGCCGTGATCCAGTCGCAACGCCCGCTGGTCATCGTGGCCGAGGACGTGGAAGGCGAGGCTCTGGCCACGCTGGTCGTGAACAAGCTGCGCGGCGGCCTGAAGATCGCTGCCGTCAAGGCCCCTGGCTTCGGCGACCGCCGCAAGGCCATGCTGCAAGACATCGCCATCCTGACCGGCGGTCAGGTGATCAGCGACGATCTGGGCATGAAGCTGGAAAATGTCGGCATCGACATGCTGGGCCGCGCCAAGAAGATCACCATCAACAAGGACAACACCACCATCGTTGATGGCGCTGGCGACAAGGCCGAGATCGAAGCCCGCGTGGCCCAGATCCGTGCGCAGATCGAGGAAACCACCAGCGATTACGACCGCGAGAAGCTGCAGGAACGTGTGGCCAAGCTGGCGGGCGGCGTTGCCGTCATCCGCGTCGGCGGCATGACCGAAGTCGAAGTGAAAGAGCGCAAGGACCGCGTTGATGACGCGCTGAACGCGACCCGCGCGGCCGTTCAGGAAGGCATCGTCGTCGGTGGCGGCGTGGCTCTGGTTCAGGCCGGCAAGGCTCTGGACGGTCTGAAAGGCGCGAACTCGGATCAGGACAACGGCATCGCCATCGTCCGCCGCGCGCTGGAAGCTCCGCTGCGCCAGATCGCCGAAAACGCCGGCGTCGACGGCGCTGTCGTGGCCGGCAAGGTGCGCGAATCCTCGGACAAGAACTTTGGCTTCAACGCCCAGACCGAAGAATATGGCGACATGTTCAAGTTCGGCGTGATCGACCCGGCGAAAGTCACCCGCACCGCGCTGGAAGATGCGGCTTCGGTCGCTTCGCTTCTGATCACCACCGAGGCGATGATCGCCGACAAGCCGGCCGACAAGGCCGCTGCCCCGGCGATGCCCGGCGGCGGCATGGGCGGCATGGACTTCTGATCCCGATCCTTCGACGAAGGATCGGAAAGGGCGGCCTTCGGGCCGCCCTTTTTCTTTGCCAGAACGCAGGATCTGTGCGCAGATTTCCCCATTTCAAAGCTGAGAGGCACTGGAATGGCCGATCCCGCAAATCAGATGAAGGTCAATCAGTATGTTATCTATGGCATGAGCGCGGTGCTGATCTTCGGCGCGTTGAATGCCGTTCTGGTGACGGCAGGGGAATACGAACCCGCCGCCTATGTCTGGTTCAAGATCGCGCTTGATGCGGTGATGACCGGGCTGCTGCTGATCCTGCTGGTCGCCGTCGTGAACGGCGCACCCTCCGGCGGGTTGAAGACGGCGGCGCTGCTGCTGGGACCGGCGGGGCTGGTGGCCGGGCTGGTCAAGCTGGGCGCGCGGCTGTCCGGCGATGCGGGCTGGTGGACCGGGCATTACAGCTACGCCCTGTAGCGGTCACAGCGGCTTTGACAGCCGGTGCGCGACCTGCGTCTTCCGGCCCAGCGTGACCGGGCGATTGGCGGCGGCCAGGGTGAAGCCTTCACGCTCCCAGAAGGCGCGGGCGCGCGGATTGGCGTCCAGCACGGCCAGATACAGCGTGGTATGGCCACCCTTGCGGGCCAGATCCTCCATATGCCGCAGAAGATGCAGGCCCAATCCCTGCCCCCGTCCCGCCTGCGATACGGCAAGAAAACCCAGATAGGCATCCTGCGGGCCGGGATAACCCTGCGCCATTTCGGCCAGCGCCATCAGCCGCCCGTCGTGGAACAGGCCGATCCGGTGACTGTCTGCCGGGTCGCAGCCGGGCGGGGCATCGGAAAAATACTCCTCCGTCACCTGCGGTCCCGGTTCTTCGTCCCGCTCCAGCCGGACATAATCGGCGATCGAGCGGAAAAAGGCATCGACGGCGGCGCGGTCGGCGGCCGGGTCAAGTGGGCGCAGGGTCGGCATGGGAAATCCCGGTGACTTCAAGCGTCAGATCCCCGGCCGGCCGGTGCCATGTCACCTCATCGCCCGGTTGCGCGCCGATCAGGGCGCGGGCCAGCGGCGAATACGGGGCGATGCGGCCAAGGGCGGCATCGGCCTCGTCCTCTCCGGTGATTTCATAGGTTGCGCTGCGGCCGTCTTCGCCCCGCACGGTGACGCGCAGGCCGAAGGCCACTTCGGAAAGGTCATGCGTGGCCGGATCGACCGGAATCGCCGATTTCAGCCGTGCCTCCAGCCAGCGGATGTCGCGCTCGGCCGCCGCCTCGGGCAGCTTGTCCAGCCGCTCCGCCCGCGCCTTCAGCGCGGCCAGATCGGCAGTCCGCGCCGCCAGTCGCCGTTGCAGCACTGCCAGCCCGCGCGGGGTGACATAGTTCGGATGCGGGCTGACCGGCAGCTCCGGCAGGTCCGGTCGGTCGGCCCCGGCATCCTCGTTGACAAAAGCGCGGCTCATCGCGGCAGTCTAGGCATTGGGACGCGCATGGGAAAGCCCGCCAGTTCTGCCCGCGCGTTCCGACCACAGCAGATAGGCCGATCCGGCAAACACCATCAGGATGCCGGGCCAATAGGTCAGGTCCGGCGCAAAGCTGAGGACCAGCCACGAGACGAGGATGTTCGAAAACAGCTTCAGGTCATCGAAGGGCTGTACATAGGCCGCATCCGCCGCCGCATAGGCCAGCGTCAGGCAATGCTGCGCCAGATACATCACCACGCCGCCCGCAAGCAGCAGCCACAGGACATTGCCCGTCGGCACCTCGAACCCGGCCTGCAGCGAAAAGAGCAGGTTCACCGGCGTCAGCAGCACCAGAAGCCACATGGTGATCGCCGTCTGGTTTTCGTCCCGCGTCAACCGCTTGGTGATCAGCGAGGCTCCACCCCAGGCGACGGCGGCGGCCAGCGGCAAGAGGATGGTTGCGGAAAAGCCGCTTTCCCAGGGCCGCAGCAGGATCATCGCGCCGGCAAAGCCGATGATGGCGGCGATCCAGCGGTTCGGGCCCACCCTTTCGCCCAGCAACACCGCCGCGCCGATCATCACGAAGAAGGGCGATGTCATCACCAGCGCGATTACATGCCAGGGGGCAATCCCGGCGGCAAAGGCCTGGGTAAATGCCTGCACGCCCAGAACCGACAGCAGGATGCGCAGGCCGTGCAGCAGCGGGTGTCGGGTCCGCATCGCGGCAATGCCGTTGCGCCACAGGAAGGGGGCGGAAAAGGCGGTGGCGATCAGATATTGCCAGAAGGCATCGGATTGCGCCTTGAACCCCAGCTTGTAGGTGACGGTCCATGTCACGGCATTGGCCAGCGCAAAGCAGACCCCGGCCAGCACCATGAAGGCGGCACCTTTGATATTCTGATTCATGTCGGGTCTCCCTTCGGACCGAACAAAAATCAGGGTGAAGCAAGAGCCTGCCCGAAAGCGTCCTCCGCGCAAGACGCGCGGCGGCCCCGCCGGGGCAGCGTTTCTCTTTCATCCGGACTATACCGTCGGCCCCGGAGTTCCACCGGATCTGCTGACCCCTGCCGCATGGGCAGGGCGCTCGCGGGCTGTCACCGCCGGTGGGGAATTTCACCCCGCCCTGAGACCGCCGGGACGCCCCCGGCCGCCCAAGTCTTACGGGCCGTGCGGAGCAGAGACAAGTCGCCACAGGATCAGAAGGTGATGTCTTCCAGCGGGTCATAGGCACACCCCTTGCCCCAGGCCGCATCGGCCAGGCTGTCGGGCTTGAAGCGCAATCTGCCCGCCGCCAGTTCGACGCGCGAGACGAAGCGCCGCTTAGTCACCACGCCCTCGGGGTCGCGCCAGAGATCGTCCAGACTGCCCGCCGTGATGGTGCAGCGGAAGAACAGTTCGACCTGATGAAAGCCCGATGCCGGATCGTGGAATTCGTTGACCAGCGCCGGCGCACCGACCGTCACGATCAGCCCGGTTTCCTCCTGCACCTCGCGGATCAGGTTTTCCGGCAGGGACTGGCCCGCTTCGCACCCGCCGCCCGGCGCGCACCACAGATCGGATTGCCCGCCCGGCCAGGCATTGACCAGCAGCAGCCGGTCCTCGGCATCAAGGATCAGCGCGCGGACGGCAAGGCGGGGGCGAAGACGGGCCATGGCGGCAGGCTTGCGCGGCTTTGGCAAGCTTGTCCAGCCGTCTTGGCCCGCGACCCGGCAAAGGCCCGGTATGGTGCTTGCCCCGGCCCCTTGCGGGCGGCAGAGTGACACCGGCAACAGGGGGCCGCGATGTTCTATACCCGGATCGCCAAGCGGATTGCGCATTGGTGCGGACGTCCGACCACCTTTCTTCTGGCGGTGGCAACGATTGTGGTCTGGCTGGTGTCGGGGCCGCTGTTCGGCTTTTCCGACACCTGGCAGCTGGTGATCAACACCGGCACCACCATCGTCACCTTCCTGATGGTGTTCCTGATCCAGAACACCCAGAATCGCGACACCGCCGCCATCCAGCTGAAACTGGACGAACTGATCCGCGCCACCGAGGGCGCGCATAACGCGCTGCTCGATCTGGAAGAGCTGGACGAGAAGATGCTGGCGGATTTCCTGCGACGCTACGAACGGCTGGCAAAGACGGCGCGCGACAAGGCGGCGCAGGGCCTGCCGGATACCGATTCGCCAGAGGCGTGACATCGCGCGGGCTTGCGGCGCGGGGCCTTGCGCCCTGCGGGGGGCCGCAGGCATGATCCGGCCCATGACCCACAGCCTGCCAGACCCCCCGCCGTCCGAACGTGTCATTCTTGTCCATGGGCTGGCCCGCAGCCGGAATTCGCTGGCCCCGATGGGGCTGGCGTTGCGGGCCGCGGGCTTTGCGGCGGAAAGCGCGGGCTATCCCTCGACCAGGGCCGCGCCCGAGGATCTGGTGGCCGCCATCGCGGGGGCCTTCGCCGCGCCGTTTTCCGGCACCACCCATATCGTCACACATTCGATGGGCGGCATCCTGGTGCGCGACCTTCTGGCCCGCGGGCATCCGCCCGGCCTTGGCCGGGTGGTGATGCTGGCCCCGCCGAACCATGGTTCGGAACTGGTCGACACCCTGGGCAACTGGCGGGTGTTCCAGCTGGTCAACGGTCCGGCCGGGCAGGCACTGGGCACCGGGCCGCAAAGCTGGCCCAACCGCCTGCCGCCACCTGACTACCCCTTGGGCATCATCGCGGGCACCAGATCGGTCTCGCCCTGGTTCTCGCAGCTGCTGCCGGGCGCCGATGACGGCAAGGTGACGGTCGCCAGCACGCGGCTGGACGGCATGACCGATCACCTGACCCTGCCGGTCAGCCACACCTGGATGCCGGTGAATCCGCGCGTGATCCGTCAGACCGTGCATTTCCTGCGCCATGGCCGGTTCCAGCACGGCACCCCGGAGAAAGCCTGACCCGGCTTCCCTTCTGCAAATATCCCCGCCGGAGGCCCCGGCCCGCCAAAGGAACAGCCGCAGCCTTCGCTCCGTGGCAACGCCGCCGAGCGGGGGCGCAAGGCCCCCCGAGGCGGCAGCCCCTGGGGAAGGCTCAGCCCCGGATCACCCGGTTGACATGGCCCATCTTGCGGCCCGGACGGGCATCGCCCTTGCCGTAAAGATGCAGCGCCGCGTCGCGCTCGCGCATCAGCGCGGGCACCCGGTCGATGTCGTCGCCGATCAGGTTCTCCATCACCACATCGGCATGGCGTCCGCCGTCGCCCAAGGGCAGCCCGGCCACGGCGCGGATATGCTGCTCGAACTGATCGACAGCACAGCCCTGCTGCGTCCAATGCCCGGAATTATGCACCCTCGGCGCGATTTCGTTCACCAGAAGGCCAGCGCGGGTAACGAACAGCTCCACCCCCAGCACGCCGACATAATCCAGGGCGTTCAGGATGCGGGCGGCCAGCAGCACCGCATCGGTCCTCTGGCCAGCCGACAGCTGCGCGGGCACCGTGGTGCTGCGCAGGATGCCGTCCCGATGCACATTCTCGCCGGGGTCGTAACAGGCGACCGATCCGTCCAGCCCGCGTGCCGCGATGACCGAGATCTCGCGGTCGAAGGCGATGAAGCCTTCCAGCACCGAGGCCGCCCCGTTCATCGCGGCCCAGGCCGCCGGGATATCGGCTTCGGTCGAAATCTTCGCCTGTCCCTTGCCGTCATAGCCCAGCCGGGTGGTCTTCAGGATCGCCGGGCAGCCGAGACGCGCCACCGCGGCGCGCAGATCGGCTTCGGAATTGACGGCGGCCCAGGGGGCCGTGGTCAGGCCCAGATCGTTCAGAAAGCTCTTCTCGGTGATCCGGTCCTGACTGACCGCCAGCGCCCGGCGATTGGGCCGGATCGGGCGCAGCGATTCCAGCAGGTCCAGCGCCGAGGTGGGGACATTCTCGAATTCATAGGTGATGACATCGACTGCGGCGGCAAAGGCGCGCAGGGAGGCCTCGTCGCCGTAGGGGGCCTGCGTCACCGCATGGGCCACATCGCCTGCCGGGGCGGCGCCCGGCTCATAGATGTGGCAGCGATAGCCCAGACGGCTGGCCGCGACCGACAGCATGCGGCCCAACTGCCCGCCGCCAAGGATGCCGATCACCGATCCGGGGGGCAGCGGCTGCGCCTGTGCCTCAGTCATCCTTCGGCTCCTCGGGGATGCTGGCCGACAAGGCCGCGCGCCAGGCGTCCAGCCGTCGGGCCAGCGCGGCATCCTGCAAGGCCAGGATGCCCGCCGCCATCAGCCCGGCATTGGCCGCCCCCGCCGCGCCGATGGCCATGGTGGCCACCGGGTATCCCTTTGGCATCTGCACGATGGAATAAAGCGAATCGACGCCCGACAGCGCCCTGGTCTGCACCGGCACGCCGATCACCGGCACGCGGGTCTTCGATGCCATCATGCCGGGCAGATGTGCCGCCCCGCCCGCGCCCGCGATGATCACCTGCAAGCCGCGCGCCACGGCGGTCTTGCCATAATCCCACAGCCGATCCGGCGTGCGATGGGCCGAGACGATGCGGCTTTCATAGGCCACGCCCAGCTGATCCAGGATCAGGGCGGCCTCTTTCATCGTGGCCCAGTCGGACTGGGACCCCATGATGATGCCGACGGGTGGGGTCATCTCGTACCTCCGCTCAGATGGCCCGCGCATATACTGCCCGTCTGCGCGGGGCAAGCCGCGTGGGGCGCGGGAACGGGCGGGAACGTGTGGCAGATCAAAAAGGGGCGCGGAGAGGGATCCCGCGCCCCAGTCATCCGGGGTTGCCCCCGATCCTTCGCCTGTCCCGGCGTCAGAACTTGGTTCAGAACTTGGTAATGTAGGAAATGCCCGCGACCATCGGGTCGATCTCGACCTTGCCGATCGGGGCACCGTTCAGCGTCACATCGCTGTCGATGTCGATGTAACGCACGTCGAAGCGCACCGCCCGTTTGTCGTCAATCGCCCAGTCGGCCCCGAGATGGGCCGCGATGCCGAAGCTGTCCTTGATCTTCAGATCGCCGAGCGCCGAGCTTTCCTGAAAGAAGGTGGTGTAGTTGAGGCCAAGCCCGACGAAGGGTTTCAGCGCGCCGTCGGTGGGAAAGTGCCAGTTCAGCGTGACGGTGGGCGGAAGGTGCTTGGTATCGCCGACATGGGCCCCGGCCAGATTGACGCCATGCTTGAAGGGCAGGGCCCCCAGGAGTTCGATCCCCAGGTTGTCGCGGATGAAATATTCCAGCGTGATCGACGGGCGGGCATTGTTGTCCACCGTCGCCGCCGACCCGGCCAGCGTGCCGTTGTCGGATTTGGGGGCCACCAGCGCCACGCCGAAGCCCAGCGTCAGATCGCCCGCCGACTGGGCCAGGACGGGGCCAGCAGACAGGGCGGCAAGGGCGGCGGCAGAGAGGAGGGAAAGGAAGGTCTTCATGGTCGGACTCGCTTCTGATCGCGGCTGCACCCTGGGTCCGGGAACCGGGGCCGCACGTTGACCTGAATCAAGTTCATGCCGTTCCGGTTGCGACATTTTAACTATTCAAGTATCTGATATATAATATGAAAACATATTTCCCACATATCGGTTGCGGTCGCATGGGCCGGGCTTCCGCCCTGCGGCGGGCTGCCATATCCTGAAGCCGTGCAAGGGGGGCGACGGATGATGCGGAAGGCGGCGGGTCTGCTGGCGGCTTTGATCCTTTGTGCTGTCAGCCCGGTGGTTCAGGCGCAGTCCGCCCCGATCTGCCAGCGCGGTGCTGTGGCGGGGCCGGTGCCCGTCGAATATCTGCTGCGACAAGAGGCCCGCGGCTATTACGACGAGGTCTATCAGCGCATGGACCCTGCGGCCTTTGATCCCGGCCCCGATGCCGGTTGGGAAGAGATATTTCTGAACAACACCCTGGCGCAGGCAATCGAATGGCCCGGTGTGCTGGCCGACCGCGCCGCCGACCTGCCGCCCAAGGCACATGATCTGCCCTGGCTGGCGCTGCTGGCGCAGATCGAGCGGGACAATACCAGCCCGGTTTCGCCGCTGCTGATCATGTCGGAATCCATTCTGCTGCCCGATCTTCTGCCGTTGATGGAGCGGCATGGCCTGACCGGTCAGGCCCGCGTTCTGGCCGAGGCCAAGGCGCTGTTTCCCGACTGGCAGCTGAATCCGGGTCTTCGGCAGTTCGCGCTGTACGAGATGGACGGGACCGAGATCGACCCCGATCTGGTTTCTGCGGTTTACCGGTTGTCGGATGAATATCCCTTCCCCGGCGAGGCGGAAGCGGCTGCGCTGTCGCTGATGCAGGCGGTGCCCGGAACCGAAGAGATCCTGCGCAGCCGACTGACCACAGGCGGCCCCGAAGCGGCGCTGGACCAGGTGCTGCTGCGGTTGCGGCAGGAATGCCTTGCCCCGGAATGGTATACGCCCGAGGCGGCCGATGCCGCCTATCTGTCGATGGGCACCGCCCAGGCGGCGCTGTTGATGATGGAGGATCTGGCCCTTGGGTTGGACGGAACCTCGCCGCAGATCTGGCTGGATGGCGTTGGGGCCGACATGGCCCCGCATCTGGTGAAGGTGCTGGTGATCCGGGGCGAGACGGCGCTGGCCGACGGGCTGCGCCGCGCCATGGCCGAGTTTCCGCAACCCTTCCCGAGACTGGCCGAAGGCCGCTGGGATGCGTTCGAGACCATGCCGCCCGAAGCCTGGCAGCGGATCGACGCCTCGATGCCGGAAGATGCCTATGACCGGCTGCGCGCGGCGATGCTGCTGCTGGCGCAGGACTCGGGGCTGCTGCCCCGCCCCTAACCGTCGGGCTGCGACGCCCTGACCGCGCTGGTTCAGGCGATGATGTCGGGGATCAGCTGGTCCTCGATCTTGGTAATCGCATCCTTCAGCGCCAGCTTCTGCTTTTTCAGCCTGCGCAGCGTAAGCTGATCGGGGCGGCCGTTGGTTTCAAGCGCATGGATCGCCTCGTCCAGATCGCGATGCTCGCGCCGAAGCACTTCCAGCTTCACGCGCAGCATGTCGTCAAAGCTCATCTCGGACGAAGCATTCATCTTGGCGACTCGGGCCCTTGTTGATCTTTTGATCAATCATATAGCGGCTTCATGTCGGCTTTTGAAGGAATCTCGCCGCCCGCAACAGGATTCTGCGGTGTTGCGGCCTTGCGGGGCCGGTCGGGCACCCCCATATTCCGATCAACGCCCGAGGGTGCCCATGACGGGGCCGCAGGGCTGGCATGTCGCTTGAACCAAGGGCAGACCGATGACGAAACTGAGTTTTGGGGCCCATCCCTTCCTTCTGGGCTTCGAGCAGCTGGAGCGGCTGGTCGAACGCACGGCAAAGACCGGGGCCGAGGGCTATCCCCCCTACAACATCGAAGCCGTCAGCGAGAATGCCTATCGCATCACGCTGGCCGTCGCGGGGTTCCGCGAGGATGACATCGCCATCACGGTCGAAGACCGGCAACTGGTGATCCGTGGCCGTCAGGCGGACGAGCCGGGCGACCGGGTGTTCCTGCACCGCGGCATCGCCGCCCGCGCCTTTCAGCGCAGCTTCGTGCTGGCCGACGGGGTCGAGGTGGGCGGCGCCAGCCTGGAACATGGCCTGCTGAACATCGACCTGCGGCGGCATGTGCCGGAAACCGTGGTCCAGACCATCCGCATCGGAAAAGGAGGCGGCAAATGAACACGCCCTTCGACGCCCTGCCCAAGGGGGGCAGCCGTATCGTCTATGTCCGCCCCGTTCAGGTGGCCGACTTGCCCGAAGAGGTGCGCGAACAGATCGACGGCCGCGAGGTGGTCTATTCGGTCCACGGGTCCGATGGTCAGCAACTGGCGCTGGTGGCCGACCGGCAGATGGCCTTTCATCTGGCCCGTGCGCATGATTTCGCGCCGGTGAACGTGCATTGATCCTGCCCGCGCGGCGACGGAACCGCGCCGCGCCATCGTATGACCTTTGGACCCACGGGAACGGAGGCAGGCGATGAAGGTGACAGGCGGCTACAGCGGGGCGCAGATCGCGCTGCACTGGCTGATCGCGGCGGGCGTGCTGGTGAACTATGTCGCCAGAGAGGGCATGGGCCGGGCGCTGCGGCAGCATCTGGCAGGGCAGGAGATTTCCATCGACATCGCCGGCTTGCATGTCTGGACCGGCATGGCCGTGCTGGCGCTGGTGGTGCTGCGCATCGCGCTGCGACTGCTGCGCGGCGGGCCGGGGGCAGAGCCGAGGGTTATGGGCAAGGCGGCCGCGGTCGTTCACGGACTGCTTTACCTGCTGATGCTGGCCGTGCCGGCGGCGGGGGCGGCGGCCTGGTTCGGCGGGGCCGATGCGCTGGGCGATCCGCATGCCCTGCTGGCCAACCTGCTGATCCTTCTGGCCGGACTGCATGCGCTGGCGGCGCTGTTCCACCATTATGTTCTGAAGGACGGCGTGCTGCGGCGGATGCTGCGGCCCGCCTGAGGGCTTCACAATTTTCTTGCAAGAAAATTGCCAAATTCCTTGAGGAAGGAATTTCGCGCGGGCCTAGAGGCCCGCGCCTTCGTCCAGACCCAGCATCAGGTTCAGGTTCTGCACCGCCGCCCCGGACGACCCCTTGCCCAGGTTGTCCAGCACGGCGACCAGCGTCGTGGCACCGGTTTCGGGGTTGGCCTGCACCGAAAGCTCCAGCCGGTTGGTGCCGTTCAGCACCTGCGGCATCACCCGCGGCTGGTGCCGGGCGGCATCGACCACGCTGACAAAGGTTTCGCCGGCGTAATGGGCGCGCAGCGCAGCTTCGGCCGCGGCCGCGCCGCCGGGCGGCAGCTGCAAGGCCACCGCCATCGCCATGCCCTGCGCATAGTCTCCGACGGCGGGCACGAACAACGGCTGACGCGCCAGCCGCGCATGGGCGGCGATTTCCGGCAGGTGTTTCTGGTTCTGCGCGGTGCCGTAGAGGAAGGCCCCGTCGACCGTGCCCGTCTCGAATTCCTCGATCATCGACTTGCCGCCGCCGGAATAGCCCGAGACCCCGGACAGCGCGATGGGCGCATCCGCCGCGATCACCCCGGCATCGACCAGCGGCCGCAGGGCCGAGATGGCACAGGTGGCCCAGCAGCCGGGGTTGGAGACGCGGGCGGCGCTGCGGATCGCGTCGCGCTGGCCTTGCGCCAGTTCGGCAAAGCCATAGGCCCAGTCCGGGGCGACGCGAAAGGCGGTGGAGGCGTCGATCAGCCGGGTCTTCAGCCCGGCCGCGGCCGCCGCGGTGGCAATGTCTTTCGAAGCCGCGTCGGGCAGGCAGAGGATGGCAACCTCAGCCTCGGCAAAGGCGGCCAGCCGCGCGGCATTGTCCTTGCGCAGGGCGGGGTCGATGCGGATCAGGCTGATGTCGGCGCGCTTTTCCAGCCGCTCGCGGATCTGCAGGCCGGTCGTGCCGACATCGCCGTCGATGAACACCTTGCGCGCCATGGTCTTCCCCTGCGTTTCCCAGCCCGTTGCATATAGTCGCTTGGGACGCGCACGCAATGCAAAACGCCCGGGGTTTCCCACGGGCGCCTGCCGTTCTGGCAAAGGAATCAGGCCTTGATCAGGCCCATGCTTTCCAGCTTCAGGATCACTTGATGCGCGCAGTGGTCGACATCGACATTCTCGGTATCCACCACCAGTTCGGCCTTGGTGGGCGTCTCATAGGGGTCGGAAATCCCGGTGAATTCCTTGATCTTGCCTTCGCGCGCCAGCTTGTAGAGGCCCTTGCGGTCGCGGCGTTCGCATTCCTCGATGCTGGTCGCCACATGCACCTCGACGAAGGCGCCGAACGCCTCGATCATCTCGCGCACGGCGCGGCGGGTGGCGGTATAGGGCGCGATCGGGGCGCAAATGGCGATGCCGCCGTTCTTGGTGATCTCCGACGCGACATAGCCGATGCGCTTGATGTTGATGTCGCGGTGTTCCTTGGAAAAGCCCAGTTCCGAGCTGAGGTGCTTCCTGACCACATCGCCATCCAGCAGCGTCACCGGACGGCCCCCCATCTCCATCAGCTTGACCATCAGCGCATTGGCGATGGTCGACTTGCCGCTGCCGGAAAGGCCGGTGAAGAACACCGTAAAGCCCTGCTTGGCGCGTGGCGGGCTGGTGCGGCGCAGTTCCTGCACCACTTCGGGGAACGAGAACCAGTCCGGAATCTCCAGCCCTTCGCGCAGGCGGCGGCGCAGTTCGGTGCCTGAAATGTCCAGCACGGTCGACCCTTCGGGCACTTCGTCAACGGGGAAATATTGTGCCTTTTCTTGCACATAGACCATCTGCTTGAAATCGACCATCTCGATGCCGATCTCGGCCTGGTGCTGCCGCACCAGGTCCTGCGCGGCATAGGGATCGTAGAAATCCTTGCCGGCCGAGTTTTTGCCGGGGCCGGCATGGTCGCGGCCGACGATGAAATGGGTCAGCCCGTGGTTCTTGCGGATGATGGCATGCCACAGCGCCTCGCGCGGGCCGGCCATGCGCATCGCCAGGTTCAACAGCGACAGATGCGTGGTCGACTGCGGATATTTGTCCAGCACCGCCTCATAGCAGCGGACGCGGGTGAAATGGTCGACATCGCCCGGCTTGGTCATGCCGACGACGGGGTGGATCAGCAGGTTCGCCTCGGCGTTGCGGGCGGCGCGGAAGGTCAGTTCCTGATGCGCACGGTGCAGGGGGTTGCGGGTCTGGAAGGCCACGACCTTGCGCCAGCCCATCTTGCGGAAGAAGGCGCGGAGTTCGTTCGGCGTGTCGCGGCGGCCCTTGAAATCGTAATGCACCGGCTGCTGGATGCCGGTGATCGGGCCGCCCAGATAGACCTTGCCGGCCACATTGTGCAGGTAGTTGACGGCGGGATGCGCCAGATCGTCGGCACCGAACACCTTTTCAGCCTCGTTCGCCTTGTTGGGCACCCATTTGTCGCTGACCGACAGGATGGCGAGGATCACCCCTTCGGCATCGCGCAGCGCGATGTCCTGGCCGGGTTCGATCTTGTCGGCGAAGGCCTCGCTCACGTCCAGCGTGATCGGCATCGGAAACAGCGCGCCATCGGCGGTGCGCATGTTTTCCACCACGTTGTCATAGTCGGCCTGGCCCATGAAGCCCTTGAGCGGGTTGAAACCGCCGTTCATCAGCAGTTCCAGATCGCAGACCTGCCGCTGGGTCAGGTCCCAGGAGGGCAGGGCGGCGGCCTCATGTTTCAGCTTCTGGGCGGAATCGTAAGAGACATAAAGCTCCGGGATCGGGGCGAGGTTGTTCTGCATGACATCGGTCCTGTGTTTTAGGGGGATGAGGCGGGTGTCCTCACCCGTCAGTTCGGCGTGAAGGGCGTGGTATTCGGCCAGTTTCCGGGCCAGAAACTGGTCGACAAGCTGCGATTTGGCGGCACTTCCGCGCGGGGTCAGCGCATAGGCGAACCGCTGGCGGCGGTCGGTTGCGGTGTCGCGCCCGGTGACATGGATCAGCCCGGCCTCGGTCGCGGCGCGCAGTTGCGCGTTCAGGCTGCCCAAGCTTATTCCAAGCGCCCCGGCTGTCGCGCGCTGTGCCGCATCCGGTGCGCGATCAAGCTGCCGGAGCAGACGGAAGAGCTGGTCTTCCTCGGACGGGATGTGGCGGGACGCGGGCATTGCGGGATGTGCGGCAAGGTGTGTTCAATATTGAACATACCTCAAAGGACCCGCCCCGAAAAGAGAAAAGCCAGATATTCCCTTATCTGCCGCAGAGATCCTTCCGCAGGCGCGGCAAAAGGGCCACGGTGCCGCCGTTGCAACGGGGTCGGTCAGTGTCCGGCGAGGAATTTTTCGGCGTCCAGTGCGGCCATGCAGCCCATTCCGGCGCTGGTCACGGCCTGGCGATAGACATGGTCGGTCAGGTCGCCGGCGGCAAAGACGCCGGGGATCGAGGTGCGGGTGGTCCCCGCTTCCACCTTCACATAACCGCCGTTGTGCAGCTCCAGCTGGTCCTTGACCAGCTCGCTGGCGGGCGCATGGCCGATGGCGACGAAGAAACCCGCGCAGGGCACGTCCTGCGTGGCCCCGGTCTTGACGTTCCGCACCACGACGGCGGTGACGCCCAGCGGCGCTTCGGTGCCTTTCACCTCGGTCACTTCGCTGTCCCAGATCACCGAAATCTTCGGGTTCTTGAACAGACGGTCCTGCATGATCTTTTCGGCGCGGAACGAATCGCGGCGATGAACCACCGTGACTTTCGAGGCGAAATTGGTCAGGAACAGCGCCTCTTCGACGGCGGTATTGCCGCCGCCGATCACCACCACCTCCTTGCCGCGATAGAAGAACCCGTCGCAGGTGGCGCAGGCCGACACGCCAAAGCCCTTGAACTTTTCCTCGGACGGCAGCCCCAGCCATTTCGCCTGCGCGCCGGTGGCCAGGATCACCGCATCGGCGACATAGGTGGTGCCAGAGTCCGCCTGCGCACGGAACGGACGGGCCGACAGATCCAGCGCGGTGATGTAGTCGCTGATCACCTCGGCCCCCATCGCCTTGGCATGCTCTTCCATCCGCACCATCAGATCGGGGCCCATGACATGCGTGTCGCCGGGCCAGTTCTCGACCTCGGTGGTGATGGTCAGCTGGCCGCCGGGTTGCAGGCCCTGCACCAGCACCGGGTTCAGCATAGCCCGCGCGGAATAGACCGCCGCGGTATAGCCCGCCGGGCCCGATCCGATGATGAGAACGCGCGTCTGTTTGTCGGCCATGGTGGTCCCCCGGTTTGCAGCCTGTCCGATATAGGCAATGGCACGGGGGGCCGAAAGCCCCGAATGCTTGCGGAACCGGCGGCTGCGGCGAAACGCGGCGGGGGTTGCGGGGGTGTCCGGCGAAAGAATATTGCGCGGATCGGCGCAACCGCCTAGAAGGCTGGCAATCAGGGAGAATTCAATGGCCGGACACAAGCTGGACCCGATCGACCGGCATATCCTGGCGGAATTGCAGGCCGATGGCCGGATGACCAATGTGGAACTGGCCAGCCGGGTGGGGATTTCGGCCCCGCCCTGTCTGCGCCGGGTGCGCACACTGGAAGAGGCGGGCTATATCACCGGCTATCATGCCGAGATCGACGCCCGTGAGCTGGGGTTCGAAGTGGCGGTCTTCGCCATGGTGCGGCTGCAAAGCCAGGCCGAGGCCGATCTGTCGGCCTTCGAGGCGCGCTGCCGGGCCTGGCCGCTGGTCCGCGAATGCCACATGCTGAACGGCGAGATCGACTTCATCCTGAAATGCGTGGCGCCTGACCTGTCGACCTTTCAGGGCTTTCTGACCGGAGAACTGCTGAAGGCCGAGAATGTGGCCAATGTGAAGACCAGCCTGGTGATCCGCTGCGCCAAGGACGACCCCGGCGTGCCCTTCGACGTGCTGGAGGCGCGGCTGGCCCGCAGCGCCTGAACGTTTGCCCCCAACACGCTTCGATTGATCTGGGGCCACTCCTCGCCCGCCACCCTGCGAAGAGCGCGCGCAGCGCAGCGATGAGCGGTGCCCAAAACGGAAAACGGCCCCTTGTGGTGCCAGAGGAGCACCGGGGCCGTCTTTCCCGCCACCCCCGAGCAAGGGATCCGGGCACTTCATCTGGCGGCCTGCCGTTTCGCGGTCTTACCGGCCATCCCAGCACTGATACTGTCGCAGTGGGACAACTGCTGGGTGAAATCTGGCCTGAATGTGACCCTCTGTCAAACAGAGACCGCAATTCACCGGTTGCCCCGTAACGATGCCGGGTCTGGCTGGGTCATTGTCGCGCCGCCCTGCACAAACTGCGCGGGAAACCTGCGCAGTTTGTGGCAGATTGATTCGATCAGCGCGCCGCCAGGGCCCCCTTGCGACCGAAGAGCGTGATCTGGCTGTGCTGCACCGGCGTGTTGACAGAACTGGTTCTGTCCTCTTTCAGGGCGGCAGGGCGTTTGCGCTGCCCGCGCATCCAGGGAAAGCTCGGCAGGGGTTCCGCCGAAGCCGCGATCACCGAGCGAAGCCAGCGGCGTTCGGTCCTGATCTCGTTGGTCATGATCTGCTCTCCTCTTCCTGGCCTTCTGGCCTTGGGGTGAAGATCGCGGATCAATGCGGCGGCGCTTGGGCTGATTGATGATGGATTGGGGCCAATTCCGGGCGGGCGACAATCCGGGTTTTTCGCGCAGATCGTTGCCTGAACCCCGATTTTTCGTCGAAAAATCGGAACAACAGCCGATCTGGCAGGCAATTGTTTCCTGAATTGCGGCAATGGGGTGACGGATTACAGGCGGATGACCGAGATCAGGCGGCCATAATCCGCCTCGCCTGCATGGGTGGTGCGGCGGAAGGAATAGAACCGTTCCGAATCGCGATAGGTGCAGTGGCGCAGCCATTCGGCCTGGCCCACCCCGGCCGCCCGCAGCCGGTAGAGCCCATAGCCCGGCAGGTCGAACAGCATCCGGTCGCCGCTGCCATTGACAAAGAACCGCGTGGCCTGCGGATCATCGTCCCGGAAGCTGTCGAAAAACTCGGGCCCCACCTCATAGGCAGCCTGGCTGATGCAGGGGCCGATCACCGCCGATATGTCTTCGCGCCGCGCGCCCAGGGCTTCCATCGCCGCGACCGTGGCTTCCAGCACACCGTCCAGCGCGCCGCGCCAGCCGGCATGGGCCGCCCCGACAACCCCGGCTGTGGCATCCGAGAACAGCACCGGCTGGCAATCTGCCGTCAGGATCGCCAGCGCCAGCCCCGGCACCGCCGTCACCATCGCATCGGCGCGGGGCCTGCCGTCCAGCGGCCCCGTGACCGTGACCACATCGGGCGAATGCACCTGATTGACGGTGATCAGCGCCTCGGGGGCGACCCCCATCGCCTGCGCCGCACGGGCGCGGTTGATGGCGACGATCTCGGCCTGGTCGCTGGACCCCGCGCCGCAGTTCAGCCCGGCGAAGATGCCGGACGAGGCCCCGCCCTTGCGAGTGAAGAACCCGTGCTGTGCGGTCAGTGCCGGTGAGGTGATGATT
Organism: Paracoccaceae bacterium; assembly: GCA_036745335.1. Classification (GTDB taxonomy): domain Bacteria; phylum Pseudomonadota; class Alphaproteobacteria; order Rhodobacterales; family Rhodobacteraceae; genus Pseudogemmobacter. The sequence goes on along the minus strand of DAIOGH010000046.1, from coordinate 6,232 downwards.
TCAAGCGTGGTCGGCATCAGGGGCCTGCAAAACCCGGTGGCGGCGGAAAACGTGTGCCGGAGACGGCCAGCACCTTGAACAACGAACCCATTTCCTGCGGATGGGTCAAGCGCCGATGCGCGGCCAGATGGCTGTCCAGCGCCGGGCCGGTCAGGTTGCGGGCCAGAACATCGGCGCGTGCGGCGATCCCCAGCCGTTCAAGCACGGCGCCCTGGCTGTCATAGGCATGGGCGGCGGCACCGGCCGCCAACAGCTCGAAATCGACATGGGCGGTCAGGTCGGCCTCGCCCGGATGCGCCAGCGGGTCGTCGAAGGCGTGGCGGCGCAGGGCCTGCAACGTGTCGCCACGCGACCGCCAGCCGCCGTAGTCGATGACATAGGCCATGCCGCCGAACTGCCGCAGCCGGTGCAGGATTTCGGCCATGATCCGGGGGGCCTGCGGGCAATATTCCACGATCTGCCCCGGTGCTGCATCGACAAAGGCCGGGGCGGCGGGAACCTGCGGCAGCGGATCGGAAAGACCGAAGGTCAGCCGCCCGTTCCGCAGGCCGATCAGCCGTTCGCGCCAGCCGACTGCGTCGTGCTGGAACTGCCGGATCGGCAGCGCGTCGAAGAATTCGTTGGCGATCAGGAACAGCGGCCGGTCGGGCAGATCCTCCACCCGGTCGATCCATGTCGCGGAATGCGGGGCCAGCGTATCGGCCTGTGCCCGCCGCAGGAGCGCAGAGGCCTCGACCAGAACCACCTGCGCGGCGGCGTGAAAGCCGGGAACGCCACGGGTGGCGCGCAGGATGTCGGCCATCAGCGTGCCGCGACCGGGCCCCAGCTCGGCCAGGGTAAAGCGGGCGGGTGCGCCGCGATCCAGCCAGGCCTGGGCAAGGGCAAGGCCGAAGACTTCGCCAAACATCTGGCTGATCTCGGGGGCGGTGGTGAAATCGCCCGCCGTGCCGAAGGGGTCGCGGGTGGTGTAATAGCCGTGGACCGGATGCAGCAGGCATTCGGCCATGTAGTCGGCCACCGGGATCGGGCCATCCTGACGGATCCGGTCGATCAGCAGGGCGGCCAGCGCCGTCATGCGGTGGCGGCCGGGCGGGCCGTGGCGCGGGCGCGGAGCAGGAACCACAGGCCGACGGCGATCATCGGCAGCGACAGGCTTTGCCCGGCGGTCAGGCCCCAGCCGTCCAGATGCATATAAAGGCCAAGGGGGTTGCCCGGCGTCACGAATTGCGGATCGGGCTGGCGGAAGAATTCCACCACGAAGCGCGCGGCACCGTATCCGGCGATGAACAGCCCCATGATCCGGCCCGGAAACCGCAGCCAGCCGCGCCGGTAGGCCAGATACAGCACCGCCGCGCCCAGGATCAGCCCTTCCAGCGCCGCCTCGTACAACTGGCTGGGATGGCGGGCGCAAAGCCCGGCGATGCCGGGGCAGGTCTGCGCCGCGTCGCCCGGAAAGATCACCCCCCAGGGCAGATCGGTCGGGCGGCCCCACAGCTCGGCGTTGACGAAGTTGCTCAGCCGCCCCAGCAACAGGCCGGGGGGAACGACAAGCCCCATCAGATCGCCCAGGGCCAGCATGGGGATGCCTTCGCGCCGGGCGAACAGCACACCAGCCGCGGCCACGCCAAGGAAGCCGCCGTGAAACGACATCCCGCCTTCCCAGACCCGCAGGATGGCGGCGGGGTCGGCGGCGAATTTGGCGGGTTCGTAAAACAGGACATAGCCCAGTCGCCCGCCCAGGATCACGCCCAGGATCACCCAGGTCATCAGACGTTCCAGCTGCTCGGTCATCAGCGGCGGGGGGCCGCCCCAGAGATCGGCGCGGCGGATCGTCCGCGCCGCCAGCCCCCAGGCGATCAGAAGCCCCGCGATATAGGCCAGCGCATACCAGCGCAGGGCGAAGGTCATGCCGAAGGCGGAAATCGAGAAGATCTCGGGCGAGATGTCGGGGAAGGGGATCATTCGGCGCTCCGCAGCTTCCCGGCTTGATGCGGGCGGGTTGCGGCGAAGTCAACCGGCTGGCGGACTTGTGAAGCGGGAGCGGCGCGCGCATATAGGGTAGACCGCGATCGACCGCAGGAGAATGCCATGCAGAGCCGCAACAAGTTTCTCGATGATGTCAGCCAGCTGATGACCAATGCCATGGGCGTGGCGCAGGGGGCGAAGACCGAGGCCGAGACGGCGATGAAATCGCTGGCGGACCGCTGGATGGCCGACCGCGATTTCGTGACGCGCGAGGAATTCGATGCCGTGCGTGCCATGGCCCAGAAGGCCCGCGAAGAGAACGAGGTGCTGAAGGCAAGGCTGGACGCGCTGGAAGCCAGGAAGAAGGGCTGAAACGGCGGGCCGACCGGGCACGATCCTTCGACGAAGGATCGCAATCGCCGCGCCGCCCGGCCGGTATCGGTTTTGCCGATGTCGGCGGTCTCCGGCGGGGATACTTGGGTTCTGAAAGAGGGCTGTCTCTCTTCTTCGACGCGGCACCGTCTTCGCATCCAGGCCACCGGCCCGATGCGCGGCCTAGCGGATCAGCCGGAACGCGGCCGATGCCGCCCAGCCCGACAGAGCCGCCAGCACCAGCGACAACAGGCCGTAAAGCAGCGGCTGTTGCTGCGACATGGCGAAGATCAGCCGCTCCAGCCCTTCCTTGCGCACGCCGATCAGCCGTTCCTGATCGGCCACCACCCGGCCGCCGCGCAGGATGAACATCCGCACCTTGTAGATGCCTTCGGTCAGGTTGGCGGGCAGTTCCACATCGGCCCGGAACAGCGTCTGTTCGGTGAACTGGATCCGTCCCTCCATCAGGCGATAGCGGCCGTCGGCGGTGCGCACCCGCATCATCGCCTCGATGAAGATTTCCGAGGCATCGGCCTCGGCCGTGATGCCGACGGCGCGGATCACCCGATCGATGGTGATGCCATGGCGCAGGTTGTCGGTGGCCGAGAGGATCTCGGTCAGCGGCCCGGTGGTGGCGACGGCATAGAATGAGGGTGCCCTGTCCACGTTGACGGCGGCATTGTTCACCCAGATGCCCCAGACCCTGTCCTTGCGGCGCACGGTCAGCGGGGTGGAGGGTCCCTCGACGGTGATGATCACCTCGACCCGGCCTTCGGGGGCGGGGCTTTCGCGTTTCACCGCGCCGTAGATCAGGATTTCAGAGCCGTCGAAATCGGCGGTGATCGAAACCCGGTTCTGGCTGAGTCCCGAGACGATGGTTTCAACCGGGGCTTCGCCACCGTCCTGCGCCAGAACGGGAAAGGCCATCAGCGCCAGGGCCAGGGCCAGCCGCCCGATCACGGCATCACCCCCGGCATCACGGAATACAGCTCGTCCGGGCGGATCAGCAGGTCGGCGGCGATCCGCAGCGACACCGACAGCACCAGCAGCGACAACAGGATGCGCAGCTGTTCGGCCTTCAGCCGCAGCCCGACCCGTGCCCCGATCTGCGCCCCGATCACGCCGCCGAAGATCAGGATCAGCGCCAGCATCATGTCGACCGTCTGGCTGGTGACGGCATGCATGACGGTGGTGAAGGCCGTGACGAAGATGATCTGGAATAGTGAGGTGCCGATCACCACCTTGGTCGGCACGCCCAGAAGATAGATCATGGCCGGCACCATGATGAAGCCGCCGCCCACCCCCATGATGGCCGCCAGAAAGCCGACCAGCGCCCCCACCATCAGCGGGGGAATGACGCTGATGTAAAGGCCGCTGGCGCGGAACTTCATCTTCAGGGGCAGACCATGCACCCAGTTGTGGACATGCGCCCGGCGGATCGGCCCGCTGGGCTTGCGGCTGCGCAGAAAGGCGCGCAGGCTTTCCTGCAGCATCATCGCGCCGATCAGCCCCAGAAAGACCACATAGCTGAGCTGCACGAAAAGATCGACCTGCCCGCGCGAGGTCATCCAGGCGAAGACCCAGATCCCGACGCCGGATCCGGCCATGCCGCCCGCCAGCAGCACCAGCCCCATGCGGAAATCCACCGCCTTGCGCTTCAGCTGCGCCAGCACGCCGGACACCGACGAGGCCACCACCTGATTGGCCCCGGTCGCCACGGCCACGGCGGGCGGCACGCCGATGAAGAACAGCAAGGGTGTGATCAGAAACCCGCCGCCGACGCCGAACATGCCCGACAGAAAGCCGACCACCCCCCCGATCCCGAACAGAAGGAAGGCGTCTACCGAAACCTCGGCGATGGGGAGGTAGATCTGCATCGGCGGGGCCGGGAAGGACAGGAAGATTTGCCAAAGGGTTGCGCCCCTTTGGCACCGATGTCAAATCGCGTTTTCCCTTATCGGCGCGACGACAGGAAACGCCGCAGGATGCGTTCCAGTTTTGCCGCACCCAGGGGGGCCATGGCCTTGGTATGCTCGTGGCTGATGTTCTCGTCCGACATGCCGGCGGCCATGTTGGTGATGGTCGAGATCGCCGCCACCCGCAGGCCCAGGAACCGCGCCAGGATCACCTCGGGCACGGTGGACATGCCGACGGCATCGGCACCAAGGCCCTTCAGCATGCGAATCTCGGCCGGGGTCTCGAACGAGGGGCCGGAATACCAGGCATAGACGCCGTCCTTCAGCGCGATGCCCTCGGCGGCGGCGGCCGCCTGCAGGGCCGCGCGCAGGGCGGGTGAATGGGCCTCGGTCATCGGCACGAAACGGGCATCGGTCTTTTCGCCGATCAGCGGGTTCAATCCGTTGTAGTTGATGTGATCGGAAAGCAGCATCAGATCGCCGGGCGGAATGTCGGCCCGCATCGACCCGGCCGCATTGGTCAGGATCAGATCCCCCGCCCCCAGCGCCTTCAGCACCTCCAGCGCGCCGCGCATCGCGGCGGGATTGCCGTTCTCGTAATAATGCTCGCGCGCGCCGAAGACGGCGACGCGAACGCCCTCCAGCAGCCCGACATGCAGGTTCGGATTGTGCCCCGACACGCCCGCATGCGGAAATCCCGGCAGGTCGGCATAGGGGATGGCAGGGCCGTCGACGGCATGGGCCAGATGGCCCAGGCCCGAGCCGAGGATCAGCCCCAGCGCGACGGGGGCCTCACCGGCACGGGCACGGATGGTTGACAGGGCATCTTGCATGGTCGTGCCTTTCAATCGGGGCCGATGACCGGGGGTTTCACACCCCCGGCCCTTGATGGAACCCGTCTCAGCGTTCCTTCACATAGGGCTGGCCGCCCGCCCGCGGCGGGATCGCCTTGCCGACGAAGCCCGCCAGCACGAAGACCGTCAGCACATAGGGCAGTGCGGTCAGGAAGGGGACGGGGACCTTGACCTGCACCACCGCCTCGACCACGTCGGGGCGCAGCGCCAGCGCCTGGAAGAAGCCGAAGAGAAGGCAGGCCCACATGGCCGCCACCGGGCGCCATTTGGCGAAGATCAGGGCTGCAAGGGCGATGTAGCCGCGGCCTGCCGTCATCTCCTTGCCAAAGCCCGCCTGCAGGGCGGTGGCCATATAGGCCCCGGCCAGGCCGCAGAGGACGCCGGTAATCGCCACGGCGGCAAAGCGCAGGCCCGTCACCGAAACCCCGGCTGTATCCACCGCCGCCGGGTTTTCGCCCACCGCCCGCAGGCGCAGGCCAAAGCGGGTGCGATAGAGGACCCACCAGGTGATGCCGACCACGGCGAAGGCGGCATAGACCGGCAGGGAATGGCCCGAGATCACCTCGGCATAGAACGGGCCGATCACCGGCACGGCGGCGGCGCTGTCGGCAAAGGGCAGGGTGACGGGCTGGAACCGGCCGCCATCCGTCAGGGCCGGGGTGCGGCCGCCCTGTCCGAACAGGGCCTGCGCCACCAGCACCGTCATCCCCGAGGCCAGGAAGTTCAGCGCCACGCCCGCAATCAGCTGGTTGCCGCGGAAGGTGATCGAGGTGACGCCGTGGATCGCGGCAAAGATCAGCGACCCGCCGACCCCGGCCAGAAGGCCCAGCCAGACCGATCCGGTGATCCCGGCCACGGCACCCGCGCACATGGCGGCGGCCAGCATCTTGCCTTCCAGCCCGATATCGAAGACGCCCGCGCGTTCGGAGTAAAGCCCTGCGATGCAGGCCAGCATCAGCGGCGTGGCCAGCCGCAGCGTGGAATCGAGGATTTGCAGAAGCGTGTTGTAATCCATCACGCGGCCTCCATCCTGCGGGGGCGGAACAGGGCGAAGATCCGCACCAGCAGCATCCGCACCATCATGTCCAGCGCGCCGGTGAACAGGATCACCAGGCCCTGCACCAC
>DAIOGH010000045.1:24967-26068 GCA_036745335.1 Paracoccaceae bacterium | reverse complement strand
CCATCCGCACCAGTTGCTCGCGCATGTTCAGGCGGCGGATGAAATGGGTCGGCACACCGATCGAGTTCAGCCCGGCCATGAAAAATTCCGACAGCCGGTTGTTCAGAACGCCCTTGCCATCGACCGCCGCCGGGGCGGCTTCGGTTTGCGACGGGGCGGAATCATCCTTGAAATACTGGATCAGGGTGCCCGGCTCCGGCCCTTCGTAAAGGATCTTCGCCTTGCCCTCGTAGACCTTTTTCCTGCGCGCCATGGATGCCTCTGTTCCAATGGGAAACGGGGCGGCGCTGGCCACCCCTCCCTTTGGCTGCGGCTATAAGCAACCCTCAGCCCAGACGCAACCCGGGCGTGACGAATCCGGCCTGCTCTGGCAGGCTCAGACGCAGCCATGGAGGGTGTGATGGGGCGCGAAGCGGCGGGCGAAATCCGGTTTGACGGCAAGGCAGGCCCCGGCAAGCTGTTGCTTGAGGCCGAAGGACTGATCCTGCGCGGCGCGGTGCGGGCGCGGATCGCGCGGGGCGAGGTCACCGGCTTTGCCGCCGCGGGCGATACCCTGCGGATCGAGACCCGGCCGGGCGTGATCGAAGCCGATCTTGGCGCGCGGGAGGCCGCAGCCTGGGTCCGCGCGCTGGCCAAACCGCCGCCGGGGCTGGCCGAAAAGCTGGGCATCGGCCCGGACAGGGCCGTGCTGCGGCTGGGTCCGGTGACCGATGCCGCGCTGCTGGAGGCCCTTGCCGGGGTCGGGGATGGGGATGGGGCCGGGTCGCCCGTGCTGGCCGTTGCCGAATTGCCCGACCTTGCTGCACTGGAGGCGGCGCTCTTGGTGATGGCGGACCATCCCGGTCTGCCGCTCTGGACGGTAACCCCAAAGGGCAGAGGCCCCCCCCTGCCCGAGCCCGTCCTGCGCACCCGGATGCGGGCGGCGGGTTGGCGCGATACGAAGTCCTGTGCGGTTTCGGCCCGGATGACCGCCTGCCGCTGGCATCTGCCCCCGATTGACCCCGGATTGACCCCCGATTGACCCCGGGCGCATCAGCCGCAGCTTGCAGGGGCTTGAAGCGATGCCCCGGCTTGGGCATATGGGAAGAAAGCATCCATGAC
>DAIOGH010000045.1:0-24867 GCA_036745335.1 Paracoccaceae bacterium | reverse complement strand
CAGGGGCTTGAAGCGATGCCCCGGCTTGGGCATATGGGAAGAAAGCATCCATGACGCATCCATGACCCCGGAGGGCCAGCCCATGACCACGTTCGACGACCGCGAGAATGCCTTCGAAAACAAGTTCGCCCATGACTCGGAGATGCAGTTCCGCGCCGAGGCGCGCCGCAACAAGCTGACGGGTCTCTGGGCCGCCGGGCTTCTGGGCAAAGAGGGCGATGCCGCCGCCGAATATGCGATGAGCGTGGTCGCCGCCGATTTCGAAGAGGCCGGCGACGAAGACGTGGTGCGCAAGCTGGCGGCCGATCTGGGGAGCAAGGCCAGCGCCGACGAGATTCGCGCCAAACTGGCCGAATTGCTGCCGGTCGCCAAGGCGCAGTTGATGAACGAATTCTGATCCCGCTTCAGGCGGTTCAGGGGGCCGGGCACCGCAGGACGGCGTCCGGCCCCTGCTTTTTGCCCCCCTGCCGCACCGGGGGCCTGCGCAATTGCCCCGCGCCGCGTCGAACATCATCATGCGGATTATGAATTTGCCAACGCCCCCTGCCCATGGCAGGAGAAGGCAAAGCCCCAAGGACCGAAGGCGGATCATGTCCCTCGATAAACTCTCGCAGCTCCTGTCCACCCGCGACTGGCTGATGGCCGATGGCGCCACCGGAACCAACCTGTTCAACATGGGTCTGACGGCAGGAGAACCGCCGGAGCTTTGGAACACCGACAAGCCCGAGAATATCCGCAGCCTTTATCGCGGCTCGGTTCAAGCCGGGTCGGACATCTTCCTGACCAACACCTTCGGCGGCAATGCCGCCCGGCTGAAGCTGCACAATGCGCAAGGCCGTGTGCGCGAGCTGAACCGCGTCGGCGCAGCACTGGGCCGCGAAATCGCCGATGCCTCGGGCCGCACCGTGATCGTCGCCGGCTCGGTCGGTCCGACCGGCGAGATCTTTGAACCGATGGGCACCATGACCCATGCCACCGCCGTCGAAATCTTCCACGAACAGGCCGAGGGCCTGAAGGAAGGCGGCGCCGATGTGCTGTGGATCGAGACCATTTCCGCGCCCGAGGAATACAAGGCCGCCGCCGAGGCGGCCCGGCTTGCCGGAATGCCGTGGTGCGGCACGATGAGCTTTGACACCGCCGGGCGCACGATGATGGGCGTCACTTCGGCCGGGCTGTCCGATCTGGTCGATACCCTGCCCTATCCGCCGCTGGCCTTCGGTGCCAATTGCGGCGTCGGCGCCAGCGACCTGATGCGCACAGTCATGGGCTTCATCGCCCATGGCGCCCATTTTCCGGTGATCGCCAAGGGCAATGCCGGCATCCCGAAATATCACGACGGCCATATCCATTATGACGGCACCCCGGAATTGATGGCGGAATATGCCGTGCTGGCGCGCGATGCCGGGGTGAAGATCATCGGCGGCTGCTGCGGCACCATGGCCGAACATCTGGTGGCGATGCGCGCGGCGCTGGAAACCCGGCCGCGCGGCCCGAAGCCGACGCTTGAGGATGTTTCGGCCAAGCTGGGTGGCTTCTCTTCGGCCTCGGACGGCACCGGCGACACCTCGGGCGAGCCGAAGCGCGAACGGCGCGGGCGCCGCGGCTAGGGCCGGGCCAAATTCGTTCGAACGAATTTGCAAATTTCTTCGAAGAAATTTGGATGAGCCTCAGAAGAGGCTCATCTGATCCCCTGCCCGGGGCGGTGGTGCAAACAGGTCGCAGCGCAGCCCCGGCATGTCGCGCACCAGATCCAGCCGCTTCACTGCCTTGGCGAAACGCTGCGCCAGAAGTTCCGCCCAAAGCCCCTGCCCCTTCATCCGCCGGCCCCATTCCGGGTCATAGTCGCGCCCGCCGTGCATGTCGCGCACCCGGGCCATGACCTTGGCCGCGCGGTCGGGCACATGGCTTGCCAGCCAGTCCCGAAACAGCGGCGCCACCTCGCCGGGCAGGCGCAGCGCGATATAGCTGGCGGCCACCGCCCCCGCCTGCTTCACCGCTGCAAGGATCGGCTCAAGCTCGTGGTCGGTCAGGCCGGGCACCACCGGCGCCACCATGGCCCGCACCGGCACACCCGCCGCCGTCAGCCGCCGGATCACCTCAAGCCGCCTCGCGGGTGCTGCGGCCCGCGGTTCCATCCGCCGCGACAGGCCGGGGTCCAGCGTGGTGACCGAAATCCCCACCCGCAAGAGCCCCTGCGCCGCCATCGGTGCCAGCAGGTCAAGGTCGCGTTCGATCAGCGTGCCCTTGGTGGTGATGGCCAGCGGATGGCGAAAGGCCGCCAGCACAACGACCACCTCGCGCATGACCCGCCATTCGGCTTCGCAAGGCTGATAGGGGTCGGTATTGGTGCCCAACGCCACCGGCGCCACCGTGTAGGACTTCGCCCGCAACTCCCGCTCAAGCACGGCGCCGATGCCGGGGCGGGCGATCAGCCGGGTCTCAAAATCGAGACCCGGCGAGAGGTTGAGATAGGCATGACTTGGCCGGGCAAAGCAATAGATGCAGCCATGTTCGCAGCCGCGATAGGGATTGATCGAGCGATCAAACGGCAGGTCGGGAGAGCGGTTGAACGTAAGAGCCGAGCGCGGAACCTCTGCCCGCACCTCGGTTTTCAAGAGCCGGTCGGTCTCTTCGATATCCCAGCCATCGTCAAAGGCGATACGGGCTGTCGGCTCATACCGGCCGGCGGCATTGTCGGCCGTGCCCCGGGCACGGACCCGGCTTCCGGGCAAAAGGGTGCGGTCGGTTCTGGTCATGGCGGCATGATAGAACATTACGGGAACATTCCCAAGTCTTTTCCCGCCTGCGACCCCTTGCTGTCGGCTTTGACTTCGGCCATGTCGTAAACCGAAAAGTGCCAGCCGGGCTTTGGCCCCAGACACATGGCAACTGCCCGAAGGAGCGCCCAGATGGCCGACGACGAAATCATCCTGTCCGAACTTTCCGATGACGAACTTGTCCTGCAGATGCATGACGACCTTTACGACGGTCTGAAGGAAGAGATCGAGGAAGGCGTCAACATCCTCTTGGAACGCGGCTGGACGCCCTATGACGTCCTGACCAAGGCGCTGGTCGCGGGCATGACGATTGTCGGCGCCGACTTCCGCGACGGTATCCTCTTCGTTCCCGAAGTGCTGCTCGCCGCCAATGCGATGAAGGCGGGCATGGCCATCCTCAAGCCGCTTCTGGCCGAAACCGGCGCGCCGCGCATGGGCAAGATGGTGATCGGCACCGTCAAGGGCGACATCCACGACATCGGCAAGAACCTTGTCGCCATGATGATGGAAGGCGCCGGCTTTGAGGTGAAGGACCTGGGCATCAACAACAGCGTCGAGAAATATCTCGAGGCGCTGGAAACCGAACAGCCCGATATCCTTGGCATGTCGGCCCTGCTGACCACCACCATGCCCTATATGAAGGTCGTGATCGACACGATGAAGGAAAAGGGCCTGCGCGAGGATTACATCATCCTCGTCGGCGGTGCGCCGCTGAACGAAGAGTTCGGCAAGGCGATCGGCGCCGATGCCTATTGCCGCGATGCGGCCGTCGCGGTGGAAACCGCCAAGACCTGGGTTGCGCGCAAGCACAACCAGATGAACGGCTGAGACCGCCCGCAAGGTATGGAAAGGCCCCGCAGCGCGATCTGCGGGGCCTTTTGACTTGCCCGGGGCGCGCAGTATGGCAATCTGTCGGCATTTCAGCCGATGCTTTGCCCCCGAAGGTCCGTCATGCCCGAAGTTGCCATGTCCCCCGAACACAAGCGCGTCTTTCAGGATGCGGCAAAGCTGTTCAACGTCACCATTCTGGTGCGGCGGACCAATCTGATGTCGCTGCGCTTCATCGGCGACAAGGATTGCGTGGCCAAGCGGCTGGACTGCAAGGCCAAGACGGCGAACAACCCCTATGCCCATCCGGTGGCGGGCCAGATCGACTGTGCCGGGCTGGTGGTGGACCCCACGGTCACCGGCCCCGCCGCCTATGAGACCGACAAGAAATACCAAAAGGCGCTGGACATCTGGGGCAGCTTTTCGCAGGCCCAGATCCACGAGAAGGTCCGCACATGGGAAGATCAGCAAAGCCTGACCTATGTGCCGGGCGGCAAGCAGTATTTCGTCGATCTTGACCCGGCGAGCAAACGCTATGGCTGCCTGAAATTCTCGTCCAGCAGCCATCTTCTGGCGGGCAAATACATTCACGGCGACTTCGATCTTTACGGCATCGTTCCGGCCTCGGACCCGGGCCGCAACATCGCCGTCTTTGAAGAGCGGCTGGGAGAGGCGCATTCCCGCAGCCCCGAATTTCTGGATGTGCAGACCTTCATCAACCGCCGCTGCGGGGTGCCGATGATCCTGCATGGCGCGCAGGAAACCTATTCCGACGAACATGGCGACGAGAAGATCGACATCTTCTTTGCCGATGGCGAAATCGGCTATTGCGAAACCGGCGAGGAAATCGCCTGGCTTTACCGGACGGTGTTCGAGGGGCGCCGGCTGTTCACCAAAAACGGGCCGAAAATGGTGGTGCGCGGCGGCTATATGATGCCGGCCTGAGGGGCGGGCTCTTGGCAAAGGCGCCGCGCGGGTCCATCTTTGTTGCAGAGGAGATTGCGATGCCCCTGCCCCATTTTCTTGCCATTGTCCTTGCCGTGATCGCCGCCGCCGGAGCCACGCTCTGGGCCGTGCAGGCGCTGGACCTGCCGCTGATCTGGGCGGCGCTTGGCGCCCTTGTGCTGGCCGCCGCCGTCCGGGGACTTGCGTGGCGCTGACCGGGGACAAGGCGCCGGATGACGACAGCCTGACCGAAAGCGGGCTGGCGGTCGGACCTTCGCCCGAGGCGGCCGGGCGTGTGCTGCTTTTGGCTTGCGGTGCCTTGGCGCATGAGGTGCTGGCGCTGAAGCGGCTGAACGGCTGGAACCATCTGGACCTGCAATGCCTGCCCGCGAAACTGCACCTCTACCCCGAGAAGATCACCGAAGAGGTGGTCCGCGAGGTCGAGGCGCGGCGCGGCGAATATGACGCCATCCATGTGCTTTACGCCGATTGCGGCACCGGCGGCCAGTTGCAGGCCGCCTGCGACCGTCTGGGGGTCGAGATGATCGCCGGACCGCATTGCTATAGCTTCTTTGAGGGCAACGATACCTTTGCCGCCCATGCCGACAGCGAGTTCACCGCCTTCTACCTGACCGATTTTCTGGTGCGGCAGTTCGATGCCTTTGTCTGGAAGCCGATGGGGCTGGACCGCCACCCCGAGCTGCGCGACATGTATTTCGGCAATTACACCAAGCTGGTCTATCAGGCGCAGATCGACGACCCTGCGCTCGATGCCCGGGCGCGCGACTGTGCCGCGCGGCTGGGTCTGGCCTATGAGCGGCGCTTTACCGGCTATGGCGATCTGGCGGGCTTCATGGCGGATGCCGCACAGGGGTGAAGCCGCGGAGCGGGGGCCAGCCCCCGCACCCCCGGGATATTTCTGGAGAGAGGATGGGGGCGCAGGTCAGGGCGCCCCCCCGGTTCGTTACAGTTCTTCCGCGAAGGCGGCGCGGCGGGCTTCTGCTTCGCGCGCGGCCTCGATCCGTGCCAGACGGCGGCGGTTCATTTCATAGACCAGCGCCAGCAGCAGGGTCAGCAGGATCAGCAGGAAGGCCAGCGCGTTGATCTTCGGCGTGATACCCGAGCGGACCTGGCTGAAGACATAGACTGTCAGCGTCGTCGCGTTCGCCTTGGTGAACAGGGTGACGTTGAAGTTCTCGATCGACTGGAAGAAGGCGATGGCCGCCGAAGCCGCAACGGCCGGATAGAGATGCGGCAGCAGGATGCGCCGCAGCACCTGGCCGTGATTCGCGCCCAGGTCCAGCGCCGCCTCTTCCAGGCCCGGATCGAAGCTTTGCAGCCGCGCCAGCACCAGCAGCATCACATAGGCCGCGATATAGCTGACCTGTCCCAGCGCCGACAGATGCAGGCCGCGCCCAAAGAACGCAAAGTCATCCGCCCCGGTCGCGTGGCCAAGCTGGTTCCAGAACAGCACGGTCGAGATGCCGATCACCAGCCCCGGCGCCAGAACCGGCGCGACCATGATGCCATAGAGCGTCGCGCGGTACTTGCCCGAGATCGAACTCAGCACGATGGCCGCCGCCGTTCCGATCGGCACGGCCAGGGCCACGACGGCCAGGGCGACGAGAATCGAGTTCAGGAAGGCGCCCCACATGGTTTCATCGGCAATAAGTTCGCCGAACCAGGCCCAGGTGAAGCCCTTCCACGGCGCCACGGTGGGAAGCTTGCTGTCGTTGAAGGCTGCCCCTGCCATGACGACCAGCGGGATCAGCAGATACAGGATGAACAGGGCGAAATAGAACTGCCCGAGGAGTGCGCGGTTCCGGCTCATTTGGCGATATCCGACAGTTTGACCTTGAAGGCGCGCATCGCAAGGATCACGAACAGGATGCAGACCAGGAGAAAGACCATCGAATAGGCCGCCCCCGTGTTCCAGTCGAGCGCGTCGTTGAACCAGGTGTAGATCGTCTGCGGGAACCAGTTGGCCTTGGTCGATCCGACCACGGTCGGCACCAGAAGCGACCCTGCCGACAGCATGAAGACCATCACGCAGCCCGATGCGATGCCCGGTTTGGCATGGGGGATCACCACCCGCCAGTGCGTCCGCCACCAAGGCGAGCCCAGATCCTCGGCCGCCTCAATCTGGTTGGTGTCCAGCGAGGTGATGGCGGTATAGATCGGAAACAGCATGAACAGGACGTAGCAATAGGTCAGCACGATCACGATGGCGTCGTAGGAGGTGACCACCCCGTTCTGCCAGCGCACTCCTTGGTCGATGATCCCGAGCGCCTTCAGCAGCGTGTTCAGCGGGCCGTTGAAGGTCAGGATGATGTACCAGGCAAATGCCCGCAGCGCCTCGCTGACCCACATCGGGACGAACAGCAGCAAGAGCAGCGTCGGGATCGATTTCGGATGGGCGATCTTGGCCAGGAAATAGGCCAGCGGATAGGCCAGGATCAGCGTGAACAGGGTGACCGTCGCCGAGAAGAACACCGTGTCAAGGAAGGTGCTGATGTGAATAGGCAGCGTTATCGGGATCCCGAACCAGTTGGTGTCGATCGGGTTGGCCAGGATCTTTTCATAGTTCTGCAGCGTGAAGACATCCTTCGGCCCGCCCAGTTCGGCGACCGGCAGATAGGGGTAGAAGCTTTCGAACAGCATCGAGAAGTTCGGCAGGATCACCAGAACCAAAAGCCAGAAGGCGACCAACAGGCAAAAGACCGCGGTCAGCCCGGTTCCGTAGCGGCGGATGAGATCCTGCATGGCTCAGCCCCTTACATTCGCGTCGGGAAGCAGCAGGGCGCGAGCTGGGTCGAAGGTCGCGAAGACCTTGGCGCCGACCTCCGGCACCTGGGTCACGCCGTCGTTCTTCACTTCGGCTGACAGGCGCTTGCCTCCCGCGGCGGCCCCGTGGACCGAGATGAAGGCACCCTCAAAGGCCAATTCGGTCACTTCGATCTCAACAGAGTTTTCCGCCGCGGCGGTCGGGGTCAGCCGGGTATGTTCGGGGCGGACATAGAGCTTCAGCGCCTTGCCCTGTGCTTCGGGCGAAACCCGGGCGCGGAAAGCGCCATGCGGGCCCGAGAACGCGGCCATACCTTCGGCGGCGGGGCCGACCGTGCCCTCGAAGATGTTGTTTTCACCGACGAAGCTGGCGACGAACCCGTTCACCGGGTTGTTGTAGATGTCGCGCGGGTCGGCGATCTGCTGGATGCGGCCCTGGGACATGACGCCCACCCGGTCGGACATCGCCAGCGCCTCGCCCTGATCGTGGGTGATGTAGATGAAGGTGACGCCGGTGCGTTTCTGGATGGCGCGCAACTCGGCCCGCATATGCTGGCGCAGTTTCAGGTCCAGCGCCGACAAGGGTTCGTCCAGGAGCATCACCGCCGGTTCCACCGCCAGCGCCCGGGCAATCGCCACCCGCTGCTTCTGGCCGCCCGAAAGCTGGCTGACCATCTTGTCGGCCGCACCGGGCAGATCGACCAGCCGCAGCAGCTCTTCGGCCTTGGCGCGGCGGGTCGCCTTGTCCACGCCCCGCACCTCAAGCCCGAACGAGATGTTCTCCCAGATCGACATCAGCGGAAACAGCGCGAGGTTCTGAAAGATCAGCGCCGTCGGCCGCTGGTTTGGCCGCTGGCCCTTCATGTCCTTGCCACCGATGCGAATGGCGCCCTGCGTCGGCTCGGTAAAGCCCGAGATCATCCGCAGGATGGTGGTCTTGCCACAGCCCGACGGACCCAGAAAGGAAAAGAACTCTCCCGGCTTGATGGCGACATTGGCATGGTCCACCGCGCGAAAGCTGCCGAAATCGCAACACACGTCATCAAGATCAATCCCTGCGCTCATTGGATCGTCTTCCCCCTGTTGGTCTTTTGTTATGGCCTTTGTTGCAGCCTAGCAGGCCGCCATTACCCTGCAATGGCTATAGCCAGATTGGCCTGTCGGATTGGTCCAGCGCCGGTGGCTTCTGCCCGAAAACACGCACGCCGGGCTCCTTGCGGAACCCGGCGCGGATAGGGTTGGCCCCTTGATCAGGCGGCCTTGTATTTGTCGGCGTATTCGGCGCGCTTGGCGAGGAATTCTGCCGACTGATCGGGCCACCACCACAGCTTGGACAGAGCCTCGTCGTTGAAGGTGCCGTTGTAATAGGCCGAGACATCGGGGTTCATCAGGTCCGCCGCGCCCTTGCCCACCGGGTTCGACGAGAAGGCCGTGGCCCAGCCCGCAGCGCCCTCGGCGGTGGAGACGTATTTGACGAACTCATGCGCCTGTTCGACGTTGGCCGCATTCTTCATCAGGACAAAGCCCTGATGCCATGCAAAGGCACCTTCGCTGGGGGCGACATATTTGTAGCCGTCATTGCGCAGGTTGAAGCCGGTCGAATCCCAGCACAGGCCGACCGTGGCGCCATTGGCGGTAAAGCCGGCATTCGCCTCGTTCTCGCCCGACCACCATTGCACCACATTGCCCTTGGCCTTGATCGCCTCGGCCAGCGCGATATCCCACAGCTCGGCCATGGCGGCCATGTCGGTGTAGCCATCCATCCACGGACGCGGCAGCTTGCCCGTGGCATCCAGCCAGCGGCCCATCGCAGCCAGCGCCGAATGGGGGCGCAGGGTGACCTGATTGTCGGCGCTGAACAGATCGCCCAGCGAGCCGGTGACCTTGGCCTCGGCTTCGTTCACCACCAGCGCCTCGGTGCCCCAGTTCGACGGCACATAAAGCAGCGCGCCATCCTTGCGGCTGCGCTCGCCCGCGGCGCCATCGGCCAGACCCGGCAGATAATTGTCCATCGCCAGCTTGGATTCGTCAAACGCGCCCAGCAGCCCGTTCGAGTTCCAGGCGCCGACGCGGTCGATGGTCGGCTCCATCACGTCGATGCCGCCCGCCTCAAGGGCCACCTTGCCTTCGGCGAACATGGTGTCCTGATCGGGCAGTTCCTTGAAGTTCACGGTGATGCCGGTGGCGGCGGTGAAGGCCGGAAAGACCTTTTCGGCCAGCGCCGGATACCCGGCCCAGCCCACGAAGTTCAGCTCGCCCGACGAGGCCAGCGCCTTGGACGAGATGAGGGCCGGCGCAGCCAATGCGCCCGCGCCCACGGCAGCAGACCGCTTGAGAAAGCCGCGGCGGCTGATCGAAGAGGAATTCGACACGGTAGATGCTCCCTGAGTTGTTCCGCTGACGCGGATTTGTAAGGCAGGCAGGCTGCCCTTTTTGACAGACACAGGCTGGGGGGCGATCCGTGACAAAACCACGACAAACCGCCCCTTTGCGCGGTCAGTAAGGCAAGCTTACTCGCGCGCAGGGGGACGGTGTCAACAAATTGCTGTGAGGCCAGTTAAGACAAAGCCATAAGGCCAGAAACTCGCCCATAGGGAGAGTTCGTTGCCCGGCCATGGTTTTGCCCGATCAGCTCTCGGGGTGGGCCCGCATTGGCCCAAGGCCAAAGCACAGGTTTTCAGCAAAAGCGGCGGTCAGCCCAGTATCCGCACCCGGTTTGAAGCCGAAATTGAACAGGCCGCTGCCCTGCGCACCCGCCGCCGAAAGGCCGAAGGTCACGCCCTGCCCGGCGGCGCGCGGCGGGGCGGACAGCCGCCAGATCCGGGTTTCGGGCGGCAGACCCAGACGGTGCAGCACATAATCCCCTGCGGCACACCAGCTTGCCGCGGCCCCCTGCCCGGCCGAGGCCAGCACCTCGAACTGCCCCTCTCCGCGCGCCTCGACCCTTTCGCCAAGCCGGGTGGTGTATGCGGCGGCGGGCGCCGCGGCAAGGACAAGGGTCGTCAGAAGGGCAAGGCGCATGGCTATACTCCGGTTTCTACGCCTCAGGTGGGGGATTGGCGGGCCGGGGTCAATAGGGCAAGGCACCAATTCAGGCGCGGTTCACCAGCATCTGCGCCGCCCGGCGGAAGGTTGCCGCAATCTGGCCGCGCATCGGTTCGGCGACGCCGGTTTCGTCCATGGCACGGTCCATCACAGCCAGCCAATCCTCGGCATCCTGCGCCCGGATTTCGACATGGGCGTGAATCTCGCGCAGGTTCATATGGCCGTGGCGTTCGTGGTAATAGCGCCGCCCGCCGAAAAAACCGCAGAGGAAGGCGAACTGCTCGGGCCGCACATGGCTCAGACCGTGGCCGCGCAGATGCATGTCCATGATCGCGGCGCCCTGCGGCAGGGTCTCGATCAGGTCATAGAAGCGGTCCACCAACAGGTGAACCGCCGCTTCGCCGCCGATCCGGTCGATCATCGGTTCCATGGCATCAGCCCTGCGGACGGGTCTTCTTCGGGTCGTAATGCGACAAGGGCACGATCACCGCCGGAAGCCGCTTTTGCTGCCCGTCCAGCTTGCCCACCTCGATCGCGGTGCCGACGGCGGCATGGGCCACATCCACCCGCGCCAGCGCAATGTTCTTGCCCAGCAGCGGCGAGCGCATGGAAGAGGTCACCTCCCCCACCTGCGCGCGGCCGATGTGCAGGCAATCGCCGTGGTGGGCATCGACATTGCTGTCGATCTCAAGCCCGACGAACTTGCGGCTGGGGGTATCCTTGCGGCGGATCAGCGCCTCGCGCCCGATAAAATCGTCGGTCTTGGATTTCAGCGGCACGGTAAAGCCGATGCCCGCCTCGAACGGGTCGGTCTGGTCGCTGAAATCATAGCCGGCAAAGATCAGCCCCGCTTCGATCCGCACCATGTCCAGCGCGGCAAGGCCCATCGGTTTCAGTCCCAGATCGCCGCCATGTTCCCAGACGGCATCATAAACCGCAGAACCATCCTTGGGGTGGCAGAAGATTTCAAAGCCCAACTCGCCGGTATAGCCGGTCCGCGACACCACCAAGGGCGCCCCGGACGGCCCGCCCAGACGGGCCACGGTGAAGCGGAACCAGCCCAATTCGTCAATCGTCGGCTGATGCGGCGCGGTCCAGACCATGCGGCGCAGAATCTCGCGGCTGTTCGGCCCCTGCACCGCCAGATTGTGCATCTGATCGGTGGATGAACGGACCATGGCGCGCAGGCCCAGCTTTTCCGCCTGTTCCCGAATCCAGATGCCGGAATAATCGTCGCCGCCGATCCAGCGGAACTGGTCCTTGCCCAGCCGGAACACCGTGCCATCGTCGATCATGCCGCCATGTTCATAGCACATCGCGGAATAGACCACCTGCCCCGCCGACAGCTTCTTCATGTCGCGGGTCACCACCCATTGCATCAGCGCCTCGGCATCCGGGCCGGTCACCTCGAACTTGCGCAGCGGGGACAGGTCCAGCACCACCGCCTTTTCGCGGCAGGCCCAGTATTCCTCGATCGCGCCGTTCTGCGAATAGGTCTGGGGCAGCCAATAGCCCTTGTATTCCACAACATTACGGGTGCGCGCCGAGATGCGGTCGTGGAAGGCGGTTTCCTTGGTCATCTTCGGCTCCGAATCTGGGGTAGGACGCCAGGCGATGGCGCGGCTGAACTTTTCGGCACCCGAATAGGTGCGCACATGGATGTCGGACAGATACCAGCCATTGGCCGGTGAGGTATCGTCCGGGCAGGCAGAGTTGACGCAGACGATATCGGTCAGCGCCCGCAGCAGCACATAGTCGCCCGGGCGGCTCCACGGCTCATCGCTGATCAGCACGCCATGGGCGTCGATATTGGTGTTGAAGAACATGTTGACGGCCATCCAGCCCGGACGGGCCGTCACGCCGCGGTCCTTCAGCGCGGCGTTGAAATTGTCCGAACAGTTCACATGGCCCGGATAGCCGATGTCGTCATAGTATTTGCTGGCGCAGGCCATGGCAAAGGCGTCATGGCGGCCCACGGTATCCTGCACCACCTCAACCAGCGGCACCCAATCCTGATCGAAGTATTTCGAATGCAGGCCGGGCATCGAATAGGCGTGGCCCATCAGCGTGCGCGAGGTGGTCACGTCCAGCGCATGTTCAATGCCCCGGTCCAGCTTGCGCGCATCAAAGCATTGAAAATCCGTGCATTGGCGGCCATCGACATCAAGGATCTGAATATAGTCGCCCGCCTTGACGAAATAGCTTTCGGCGGTGGCGGATTTCACCCGCAGGTCCAGCACCGGGTCCGCCAGCGGATCAGGCAGATCGTGTTTGCCGATCAGCGTAGGCTTGGAACGCTGCACCAGCAGGGTCAGCGGTGTGGCAGTATCCTGCGCCTCGGGGGCCATCGGCAGGCCCGGCGCGGCAAGGATCAGCCAGCCATCGTCCAGCGCAGTCATCTCGGCCCGCGCTCCGGCAGGCGTGTCGGGTGCAAAAAGCCGAACCGAACCCGCTGACGCCAGATCAATCCCCCGCGCCGCAATTCCCCGCCGCAGCGCCGCCATCCCCGAACCGCCCCCGGCGAGCAACGCCTTCAGCCCCTCGGCCTGACCGTTGGGCGCAAGGCCCAGCACCGCCGCGTCGATCCGCCCGTCCGGCGCCACCGCAATCAGTTCGGCGGGCTGGCCGCCCTCGTCATTGATCAGGGTCAGCCGGTCGCCCTGCCCCAGCCGCAGCATCACCGCCCCGGCGCCCGGCACGACATGCCGTTCGCGCCCCGGGTGGCGTTGCAGCGCCTGCGGTGTCAGGATGCGCGAGGGGCGCGGCGGGCCGGGGATGATCTGGGGATAGGGCGTGTCGAGCATGGCTTTCCCTTGCGCCTCTCTTTAATGAGGATAAAACTTGTTCATCAGGAAGAATAACCACGGGTTTCGCGTGGCACAAGCATTGCGTGAGGGAGTGGCCCGAAAATGCTGGCACTAAGCCTTGGGATCGCGGCGGCCTTTGCCTGGGCGCTGCATGACCTTCTGGTGCGCAAACTGGCGCAGGGGGCGGCCCTTTTGCCGATGATGCTGACGGTTCTGGCCGCCGGGAGCGTGGCCTTGCTGGTCCCCGTGCTGATCTGGGCGGATTGGGGGACGGTCAGCCTTGCCGGGCTGGGCGTGTCGGCGCTGGCGGGTTTTGCCTATGCTTTGGGCATGGGCGGGCTGTATCGGGCGTTGAGCGTGGCGCCGGTGCGGCTGGTGGCGCCGATTCTGGGCGCCTATCCGATGCTGTCGCTGGGAATCGCCGGTCTGCAGGGCCGGGCGATTGCACCGCTGGAATGGGCGGCGGTGGCGGCCATTGTTCTGGGCATCGCCGTGGTCGCCGTGACGGGACGCGAGGAAACCGCCGGCAGCGGCCCGGTTCTGCCCGCGCTGCTCTGGGCCGGTCTGGGGGCTGTGGGCTTTGCCAGCACCTTTGCGCTGGGGCAAGAGGCGGCGCGGCTGATGGGCGACCTGCCCGCCACCCTGACCGCGCGGCTTGTCACGCTGGGGCTGATCGCGGTTCTGGCGCTGGCGCTGCGCGCGCCCCTGCTGCCGCCGCGCAGCCAGCGCGGCACGCTGGCCGCGATGGGGGTGCTGGACGCCCTGGCGCTGGGGCTGGTTCTGGCCTCGGGCAGCCTGCCGCACCCCGAATATGCCGCCGTCGCCTCGGCCCTGTTCGGGGTGCTGACGATCCTTCTGGCATGGCGCCTCTTGGCCGAAGCGGTGCGCCCAGTGCAATGGGCGGGCATCGCCACGGTTTTCGCCGGAATCGCCGTGCTGTCGGTGCAGGGATAGCTATTCCGCCGCCTGCGCCGCCCCAAGCCCTGACATCAGGCGACGCTCATCCTTGGGGCTGACGCCGTAAAGCTCGGCATAATGCCGCGCCATCGGGCCGGAGGTGGGATAGCCCACCGACACCGCGATCTGCGACAGACTGTCGTTGGAATAGAGCACCCGCTGCCGCGCCTTGGCCAGCCGCAGGTGGCGGTAATAGCGCAGCGGGCTTTGCCCGGTTTCGCGCTTGAACAGCCGCTCGAAATGGCGGCCCGACATATCCACCGCCGCCGCCACATCGGGAATGCGCAGCGGGTCTTCGACATGGGTTTCAAACAGCCGGATCGCCTCGCGGATCGCGGGCGGCAGGCGGTCTGCCGTGCTGGCGGTGCGGGCGACGGGCACTTTCTGGCTGGCATCCTCATCGCGCACGAAGGGATGCTGGAACCAGCAGGCCACCTCGGTCATGCATTGGCGGCCCAGCCGTTCTTCGATCAGGCGCAGCATCAGGTCGAAAACCGCCCCCGCGCCCGAAGCCGTAATCCGCCGCCCGTCGCGCAGGATCACCGCCTCTGACGCCTCGACCTTGGGAAATTCGGCCTTGAAGGCCGCCTCATAGCACCAATGCACCGAACAGCCCTTGCCCTCCATCAGACCGGCCCGGGCCAAGGGGAAGATGCCGCCGGAAAAGGCGCCCAGCACCACGCCCGTCCGCTCCAGCCAGCGCAGCCGCGCCTGCCCGTGGCGCGGATCGGCAAAGGCGCCGGTGGGCGGCGACAGGATGTAAAGATGGTCCAGCCCCTCGCATTCGGCCAGGGTCACATCCGGCTCAAACCGCACCTCGGCCGAAGAGCGCACCGGGGCATGGCTTTCGGCCACCAGCCGCCATTCGAACTGCCGCCGGCCCGAGATTTCATTGGCCGCCCGCAAAGGCTCGATCGCCGAAGTCAGGCAGGCCATCGGGAAGCCCGGGAACATCAGGAAGCCAAGCCGAAGCGGGGCAAGCGTCGCCATCATCAGTCCTCGGGCCACCAGCCGGGCGAGGTGGGCGCACCGTCATCATATTTCGACAGCCATTCCACCATGGCCGGCCGGTTGCGGATAAAGCCCTTGTAGGTTGCAAGGTCCGGGTGCAGGTCGCGCACAACACGGTGCAGGCGGCGGGCCCATTTCGGCACCGTCACCAGCTCTTCGAACTTGCCAAGATAGCAGCGGATGTCGAAGGCAATCGCATTCGAGCGGGGCAGACGATACAGCGTCTGCAATTCGACTCGCAGATGCTGCTTGTTGCCAAGGTTCTCCTGCGTCAGCGTGGTCTTTGACGGCCCCCATTTCGGATAGGTTTCCGGCGCGGTGTCGAGCAGGGGATTGACCGTCATCGTCCAGTTGAAGCGGCGCACCGGGGCGCCGTGCTGCAACTTCAGCAGGAATTTCAGCGCCCGGTCGAACACGCCCATGTCATGCGCCAGCGGCACCGGCGCGTGCCATTCCATGAAGCTCATCCCGATGTCGAAATCCAGCGACCAGTCCGCCTGGCTGGTGATCATGCCGGCATCCATCCACAGATCGTTGTCGCGTTCGTCCTGAAGGCTGAAATCGCCCTGCGTCTGGCGGGTGATGTATTCGAACGGCCCGTAGGGCAGCGTGCTTTCGTCAAGGAAAGTAAAGGTGTGGTCGATGCCCAAGGGCCGGTTGATCCAATGCCAGCGGTTGCCGTCGCGGGTCAGGCTGAACCATTGCGGATAGTCGCGCGCCTTGGACACCATGATCAGTTCCAGCAAGTCCCAGCCCGCCAGCGTCATATGCGGCAGCGACTGACAGCGCAGCGGATCGTCGGCCAGCACCTTGGCGCGGTCGATCATTTCCGAGACATAATGCTCGTCCACATCGAACTCATGCTCGAAGACCGAGCCTTTTCGCCCCGGCACATGCGGCTCCATATTGACCGAATACATGTAGTCGTCGCGGTCGAACGGGAAGGGAAAGCGGCGGATGTTCTGCGGCGAGTTGCGATAGGTGAAGTCATCGCGGAAGGTCTCGTCGCGGAAGAAGTCGTTGAACGCGCCGGGTTTGAAATCAAGGCTCATGGGGCGGCTCCTATCGGTCGATGACGAGGGTCTTGCCCTCAAAACGGGAAACGCAGGGCATGATCTTCTGCCCTGCCGCCATCTCTTCGGGCGACAGCCAATGGTCGCGGTGCAGGATGGTGCCTTCACAGCGAATCACATGGGTTTCGCATTGCCCGCAGGCCCCACCACGGCAGAGATAGGGGGCATCGACGCCCGCCGCCTCCATCGCCTCAAGCAGGGATTGGGTCTGGCCGACGGTGATCGTCTTGCCCGAGGTGGCAAGCTCCACGGCGAACGGCAATCCGGTGCCGGGGGCAAGAAATTCCTCGTGATGCAGCGCGCGGGCGGGCCAGCCCATGGCTTCGGCGGTTTTCAGAACCCAGGCAATCATCCCCTTGGGGCCGCAGACATAAAGATGCGTGCCAAGGGGCTGCATCGACAGGATGCGGCCAAGGTCGATCGACTGGCCAAGATCGTCAAAATAGCAATGCACCCGGTCGGGATGCGCCGCCGTCAGACGGTCCATATAGGCCCCCAGCGCCGGATTGCGCGCGGCGTAATGCAGCTCGAACTTGCCGCCGAAATGCGAAAGCTGCGCGATCTGCGCCAGAAACGGCGTGATGCCGATGCCGCCCGCGATCATCAGATGCTTCTTCGCCCGGTTATCCAGCGCGAACAGGTTCACGGGATGCGAGATCACCATCTCCATCCCCGGCACGACGTGACTGTGCATGTAAAGCGAGCCACCCCGCCCGGCATCATCCCGCCGCACCGAGATTTCATAGCCCGAGCCATCCTCGGGGTCGGACATCAGCGAATAGGGGTTCAGCCGCCTTGTGCCGTGATCGTCCATTTCCACCACGGTATGGGCGCCGCCGGAAAAGGCGGGAAGCGCGCCGCCATCACGCGCCACAAAGCGGAAACGTTTGATCAGGTCATTGACCTGCACCACCTCGGCCACGCGGACGTGGAGTTTTGCGCCGCCGCTCATTGGAACCTCGCCACCGCTTCGGGCACCTGACCCGGGTCTTCCGCATCAATGTTCACCCCCTGAAACGCCGCCAGCCGGCGCGAATAATGGTCGCGCACAAAGAGGTTCAGGCCGCAATGGCTGCACCGGAACGGATCGGTGGCGACGTTTTCTGTGATGCCCTTGCAATGCACGCATTGCACGCGCCGCACCGTTGATCCGCGATGCTCCTTCTGGATCGCCACAAAGGGCACGCCGGTCGCCATGATGTCGCGCTCGGCCTGCCCGATGAGCCCCTCGGTTCCGGCAAGGTAGAACTGGGTGCCCATATGGGCATCGGCCAGAACCTTGGCCAGACGCGGCAACAGCGTGGGGATGGTCGGCGCGCGGAACACCTGCGCGGCCCCCAAGGCTTGCAGGCTGTCCCATTGGTCGGTGCCGTTCGGGCCGGGTGTGTAAAGGATATGCGCCGCAGCCAGCATCGCGGCGCGGTCGGGCGCGCGGGCAATCAGGTCAACCACGGCTTCGGCGCCTTCGCCATCGGCCACGATCAGATGCAGACGGCCCGGGCGCGGCGCGAGCGTCGCATAGACCGGGCGACTTTTGATTGTTGTGGAAAGGGGGGTCTGTGTCATGCATTCCGTCCGTTTGTGGCCGTCCGTTTGTGGATTTGCACCCGGCCGGGGGCCCCTGTCCGCGCCGACAGGCCCCCGACCGGGTTCAGGCAGGATCAGTCCTTGGCCGTGCGGCGCTTCTTCTCGATGTCATAGAAGGGCAGCGAATGGGTCTTGGCCTTGATCGGGCCATGGGTGCCGCATTTCACCACCAGATCGGTGCCGTTGTT
This sequence comes from Paracoccaceae bacterium, assembly GCA_036745335.1. GTDB lineage: Bacteria > Pseudomonadota > Alphaproteobacteria > Rhodobacterales > Rhodobacteraceae > Pseudogemmobacter. The sequence continues at coordinate 6,865 of DAIOGH010000045.1, read as the reverse complement.
GGCGCAATCGACCGGCAGGCGGGCGATGGCCACGGTCCAGTCGTTCAGCGGCGAATACATCGCCTGCGTCACCACACCGACCTGCGTATCGCCCCGGAACACCGGCGCGCCGTTGCCGGGCACATTCTTGCCTTCCAGCTTCAGCCCCCAGATCTTGAAGCGTTCCTTGCCCTTCAGCCGGTAATGCTCTTCCGCGCCACGGAAGCCCACCTTGCCGGGCGAGACGGTGAAATCGAGGCCAAGCTCCCACAAAGTATCGCCAGGGCCCTCATTCTCGAACGGATACATTTCCGAATTGTCGAAGGGGAAGAACAGCAGATAGCTTTCGGTGCGCAGCATATCCAGCGTGGTGAACCGGCAGGGGATGATCCCCATGGAAGCGCCCTCCTCCAGAATCCGGTCCCAGATCATCACGGCATCCTGCCCGCGGCAGAAAATCTCATAGCCGCGCTCGCCGGTGTAGCCGGTGCGCGACAGGGTGATCGGCTTGCCGAAGAGGCTGGTCGGCATGTGGCTGAAATAGCCAAGCTGGCGGACGCCCGGAATGTGCTTTTCCAGATAATCCACCGCCAGCGGCCCTTGCAGCGACAGATCATGCAGGTTGTCGTCAAAGCGGATCGACACATCGCGGCCGGTCGCCGCCATGGTCAGTTGTTCATGCCCGGCACCCGAGCCATGCACCACCATGAAGCTGTTCGGCCCCATCCGGTAGATCACGCAGTCATCGACGAACTTGCCCGCGTCGTTCAGCATACAGGCGTAAACCGCGCGGCCCGGCATCAGCTTTTCGACATTACGGGTGGTTGCCCGCTCGATCACATGGCTGGCGGCATGGCCGGTGATATGGACCTTCTTCAGACCCGAGACATCCATCAGCCCGGCCTTGGTGCGGATCGCCATGTATTCGGCATCTGGGTCGCCCTTGGAATAGGACCAGGCGGTGCCCATCCCGCTCCAGTCTTCCAGATTCGAGCCAAGCGCGCGGTGGCGGTCGATCAGCGTCGAAAAACGCCAGGAATTGGTCATCTGCGGTCTCCCTGAATTGGTCTGATTTTCGCCAAGTCTGTTAGGGTCTGCGACGAAAATCAATAATGAAATGCAAGTATTTTTCTTCGCAGAAAACATTGCATGAAAAAAGGGCCGCTTGCGCGGCCCCCTTTCCCTAAGCGTCAGAAAACAGGCACTCAGGCCGGCAGCACGAAGAACCAGTTGGCCCAAAGCACCACCGCCGCCCCGGCGACCAGCGCCAGATAGGGCAGCATCCCGGCCTTGCGTTCGCCCAGATCGCCTTCTTTCAGGCCCAGATCGTCATAGGCTTCTTTCGGGAACTTGCCGCCATCGACGATGTAATGGCGATACCAGAACACCGGGAAGATGAAGGCGGCAAAGACCAGACCCGACCACAGCGCATTCTCGTAACCCCAGACCTTGGCCCCCGCGCCCAGGAACAGCGCGTTCACAAAGGCCAGAACGGTGTTGATGCCGATCAGCCATGTCGGCGCCTTCCACGGGCGCTCCATATGCGCCGAATCGATGCGGTGGATCCAGCCGGCATTCAGGTTCAGGAAGTTGAACATGATGTAGCCGACGTTCGAGATCGCCAGCACATAGAAATAGCCAGCCACATCCGAGGCCAGCGCGAGCAGGATGACGTTGAAGGCCACGTCGGTCCACATCGCCTTGTGCGGGGCGCCGTGGCTGTTCACTTCGCCCAGATACTTGGGCAGCCAGCCATCGCGCGAGCCCTGATAGAGCGTGCGCGACGAACCGGCCATCGCCGTCATGATCGCCAGAAACAGCGCCATGATCATCAGGATCACGAAGATCTGGGTGATCACCGGCCCGCCGCCGATCATGTTGCCAAGCGCCTCGCCGACGCCTGTGCCATCGACGATACCAGCCGCCAGCATCCCCTCCTGCCCGAGAACGCCCTGAAAGGCGAAGGGGATCAGGAAGAAGAACACCGCGCAAAGCAGGCCCGAATAGAAGATCGCGCGGAAGGTGTCGGTCTTGGGGTCTTTCAGCTCTCGCGTATAGCAGACGGCGGTTTCAAAGCCGTAGGTGGACCATGCGGCGATATACATACCGCCCAGGAACAGGGTCCAGCCGCCGATGTTCCACTCTCCGTCCACGCCGGAATAGGCGGCGGTGGGCGGCAGCAGGTTGGTGACGTTCATCGTGTTGATGGCGCCGGTCAGGATCGGCACGAGACCGACGAGCAGCAGCGGCACCAGAACGATGATCGCCAGCCATTTCTGCGCGCTGGCGGTCTGCGCTACGCCGCGGTGCTGGATCGCCAGAATGATCAGCATCAGCGCCACGCCGATGATGAAGGTCGAGTTGAAATGCAGCGTGCCAAGCCCCGGGATGGCGATGTTGAACGCCTCGTAGCCGCGGAACCACGGCGTCAGGGCATTCACGCCATCGGCGGTGGCAACAGCGGTGATGGCATCGGCAGCGGTGCTTCCGGCATTGGCGGCCAGATATTCGACCACCGCAGGGGTTTCCGCCGTATAGCTGGCAAGGTTCGCCGCCACCCAATCCACCACCTGCTGGCTTTCAGCCAGCGGGATCGGGAACAGCGCGTTCAGGATATAGCCCGCCGCGATGGCGCAGCCCAAGGACAGCACCGGCGACCAGGCGAACCAGTTGCACCAGACCGACAAGGGCGCGATCAGCTTGGAATAGCGCAGCCAGGCCGTGGCGCCGTAAACCGAGGTGCCGCCCGACTTGTTGCCGAACATGCCCGCCATTTCGGCATAGGTGAAGCTTTGCAGAAAGCCCATGATCATCGACAGGATCCAGACGAGGAAGGCCAGCTTGCCCGTCGTCCCCGCAATCCCGCCGATCGAGAACAGCACCAAGGGCGGCACACCCGCCGCGACCCAGAAGGCGCCTCTCCAATCCAATGCCCGGACCATTTCGCCCGAGCCTGATTTATCCGTCATATCCCTCTCTCCTGTTGAACCCGGCGGAGGGTTCGGGGTTGGCCCCGTCCTTCCGCGCCTTCATTTCCGAACGATCCGCCTTGGGGCAGCACGCCCGGCGGTCTTCCGTGGTCTCCTTGTTCCCGCGTTTCCCCGGCGGCACCGGACCGCGCAAGGCGCCGTCCCGATGGCCAAAGAAAAGCACGGGACCGCCGCCATGGCGAGAAAATTTTCATTTTCCCGAAAGTTTGTTTCCTGAGAATCGGGTCCAACCCCGGCTTGCCCAAAAACCGGACGCAAAAAGGCCCCGACACGGGGTCGGGGCCTTGGTTTGCAGCGCGGTGCGGTCAGTTGCGCAGATAGCTTTCCATCGAATCCTCCAGCGCGTCTTTCCAAGGCGTGTGGTGGATCGGCGCCATGGTGCCGGTGATGACAGATTTGTAGGCGTGGTTGCGGAAGCCCATGATGTCTTCCTTCTTATGGTCCTTCCACTCGAAGAACGCTTCGCAGGCGCCGTCCACGTCGAAGGACGGGTAATCGGTTTCCGCGATCAGTTCCTTCACATAGTCGCCCTGATAATGGATGGCGTCATGTGCGTCCTGCCCGGCATCCTCGCCCGCAACGCGGTCTTCGACATCCTTGATCAGCGCGGCCTTATCGGCGGGAATCGCAATCCGCCCCATGATCGCGTCGCGCACCCACCAGGCTTGCGCGTCGAACATGTTGAAGGTGAACCACTGGTCCTGCATTCCGACATAGAAGAGCTTGGGGTTATGCACCCAGGCCACGCCCTTGTAGAGGTCCGCCGTCGCCAGCCGGTTCGCGGTTTTCAGCCGCAGATCGTCGGGCAGGAAGGGGAAATGGTGCTTGTAGCCGGTGCAGAGGATCACCGCATCAACCTTCTTCGAGGTGCCGTCCTTGAAGTAGGCGGTATCCTCGTCCATGTGGTCGAGCGCGGGCACTTCCTTCCAGTTGTCGGGCCAGTTGAAGCCCATCGGCGCGTTGCGATAGGCGACGGTGATCGAATTGGCGCCGTATTTCCAGCACTGGCTGCCGATATCCTCGGCCGAATAGGACGAGCCGAGCAGCAAGAGATCCTTGCCTGCAAACTCGCGCGCATCGCGGAAGTCATGGGCGTGCAGGACGCGGCCGTTGAACTTGTCGAACCCCGGATATTCCGGCACGTTCGGCACCGAGAAATGGCCAGAAGCGACGATCACATTGTCGAAATCCTCGTCATACATCCGGTCATTCTTGAGGTCATGCACGGTGACGGTGAAATTGCCCTTGTCCGCATTATAGCGGACCATGCGGATCGTGCTGCTGAACCGGATCCAGTCGCGCACGCCCGCCTTGTTCACGCGGCCTTCGATATAGTCGAACAACACGGCGCGCGGCGGATAGCTGGCGATCTGCTTGCCGAAATGCTCTTCAAAGGAATAGTCCGCGAATTCAAGACCTTCCTTCGGGCCATTCGACCAGAGATAGCGATACATCGAGCAGTGGACCGGCTCGCCATGTTCATCAAGGCCGGTGCGCCAAGTGTAATTCCACAAGCCGCCCCAGTTGGACTGCTTTTCAAAGCACACAACTTCGGGGATTTCGGCCCCCTTGGCCTTGGCCGACTGGAATGCGCGAAGCTGCGCCAGTCCTGACGGACCGGCACCGATCACCGCTACTCTCTTCTTCATGGACACCTCCGGATGCTGGCTGTTCTTGGCAGTTGATTTCGCGCGCTGCCTTGCATCCGAACCTAGAAGAGAAGTTGCGTGTGTGTCAAATCTTCTTCCCCATGGTAAACACATCGCCCCGGCATCCCAGGCCGGAGCGATGAGAAAACGGGCTGCCCTGCGCCTTCAGCGCGCCACCGTCACGGTGCAATGCGCCTGCCCCGCCACCTCGGCGGCGACCGAGCCCAGAACCAGCCGCTTGACCCCGCGCTTGTCGCCGGTGCCCATGACGATCTGGTCATAGCCATGCTGCTCGGCATAGGCGATGATGGCCGCCCCCGGCTCACGCGCGACAAGCTCTGCCGTATCGGCGGCTTCGGCCCCGGCGGCCTTGGCAGCGGCCACCGCCCCCTCCAGCAGGCTGGCCACCTCTTCTTCGCGCCAATGGTTGATGGTCGGGCCACGTGCCCCGCCATGGGCGATGTTCACGACGCAAAGCGTCAGTTCCGCCCCGCTTTGCCGGGCAATCTCGGCGGCGCGGATCACGCCCAGGGTTGCATGGTCGCTGCCATCGGTGGGACAGAGAATCTTCTTGCTCATGGCGGTCGCTCCTTGCTCACAGTTGACCTGCGGCACAGGAAGCCCTCATTCTGAGCAAACCGCCTTGACGTGTATCAAAAAACGTTCACCCAAAGGCAAAATCCTGCCGGGAGCCACCATGAAACCGATCACCGCCGAAGACCGTCAGGTCGCCAACATCCATGACGCCGCCTTTACCCCCTTTGTCTATCCCGACGGGCTGGCTCTGGGCGATACCGTGCTGCAACTGGACAAGGGGCGCGAGCTGGGCACCGGCTTTCACGTCTACCGGATGCCCGCGGGCATGACGACACGCGGCCACCGCCACAACGGGCATGAGCAATTCCTGATCCTTGAAGGCGAGTTGCACGAAAGCGACGGCACCATCCTGAAGGCCGGCGATCTGGTGTTCTACCGCGACGGGTCGGAACATAATTCCTATACCCCAAACGGCTGTCTTCTGGCGGTGCATATCGCCGGACCCGAGATTTCGGTGGAATAAGGGAACCCGCACCATGGCCCTGACCATCTGGACCTATGACTGGGTGCCGCAAATGCCGCGCGGCTATGTGCGCGACATTCGGCTGCGGTGGGCCGCAGAAGAGGCGGGGCTTGCCTACAATGTGGCCACGGTTCCGGCCGGTGTTCGCGGGCCGGAACATCTGGCGCGGCAACCCTTCGGGCAGGTGCCTTTCCTTGAGGATGGCGACATCCGGCTGTTTGAAAGCGGCGCCTGCCTTTTGCATCTGGCCGAGAAAAGCGAGGTTCTGATGCCCCGCGACCCGGCGGGGCGGGCGGAAACCCTGCAATGGCTTTTCGCCGCGCTGAACTCGGTCGAGATGGTCACTGTTCCATGGTGGTTCATCGGCCTGAAAAAGCCCGCCGAAAACCCGCTGGCAGGCTGGATGCAGCAGCGATTTTCCCGGCTTGAGGCAGTGCTGAACGGGCGTGACTGGCTGGCCGACGGGCGTTTTACGGTGGCCGATATCGCCATGGCCGAGGTGTTGCGCCTGCCGGGTGATCTGGGGGCGCTGGCCGATCATCCGGCGCTGCGGGCCTATCTCGGGCGGCTCTGCGACCGCCCGGCCTTCGTCAAGGCGCGGCAGGATCAGCTTGACCATTTCGCAGCGGCGGATGCCGCCCGCAACAAGGGCTGAGGCCCAAGAAAAAAGGCCCCGGTCGCAACCGGGGCCGCAGGCGAAGCCCATGGGGAAGGGGCTTAGATATCCAAGGTATTCTCGGTCTCCCAGACCGAGAAATGCGAGGCGTAGCTGTCCCATTCCTTGTGTTTCAGCTTCAGGAACGCCGCCGAGAATTCATCGCCCATCACCGATTTCAGCACCTTGTCCTTGTCATAGGCGCGCAGCGCGTCCAGCAGGTTCAAGGGCAGCTTGGGCGCGTTCTTCACCGTATGGCCCATCTGATACATGTCGATGTCGTGGCGCGGGCCGGGATCGGCCTTGGAACGCACGCCGTCCAGACCGGCCGCCAGAATGACCGCCTGCATCAGATAGGGGTTGGCCGCGCCATCGGGCAGGCGCAGTTCGAACCGGCCCGGACCGGGGACGCGCACCATATGGGTGCGGTTGTTGCCGGTCCAGGTGACCGAGTTCGGCGCCCATGTCGCCCCCGACGAGGTGCGCGGCGCGTTGATGCGCTTGTAGCTGTTCACCGTCGGGTTGCAGATCG
>DAIOGH010000044.1:0-28213 GCA_036745335.1 Paracoccaceae bacterium | reverse complement strand
CGATCAGGATCTGGGCCTGCACGATGTCGATGCCGGTCACTTCCTCGGTGACGGTATGTTCCACCTGCACGCGCGGGTTCACCTCGATGAAGTAGAAGTCCTGCGAATCCATATCCATCAGGAATTCGACGGTGCCCGCGCATTCGTAATTCACATGGGCGCAGATGCGGCGGGCCATCTCGCAGACCGCCTCGCGCTGGTCTTGGCTCAGATAGGGCGCGGGGGCGCGTTCGACGACCTTCTGGTTGCGCCGCTGCACGGTGCAATCCCGTTCCCACAGGTGCCAGACATTGCCCGCCTTGTCGCCCAGGATCTGCACCTCGACATGCCGGGCGCGCAGGATCATCTTTTCCAGATAGCCTTCGCCGTTGCCGAAGGCGGCCTCGGCCTCGCGCCGACCTTCGCGGACCTTGGCTTCCAGCTCGTCCTCGGAGGCGATCGGCCGCATCCCCCGCCCGCCGCCGCCCCAGCTGGCCTTGAGCATCAAGGGATAGCCGATCTCGCGGGCCTGTTTCTTCACCAGCGCCATGTCATCGCCCAGCACATCGGTCGCCGGAATCACCGGCACGCCCGCCGCGATGGCCACCTTGCGGGCCGAAGCCTTGTCGCCCAAGGCCCGCATCGTTGCCGCCTGCGGGCCGATGAAGGTGATGCCCGCCGCATCGCAGGCCTCGACGAAATCGGGGTTCTCCGACAGCAGGCCATAGCCCGGATGGATGGCATCCGCCCCGGCCATTCGCGCCACCCGGATGATCTCGGGGATCGACAGATAGGCGCCCACCGGCGACAGGCCCTCGCCGATCAGATAGGCCTCGTCCGCCTTGAAGCGGTGCAGCGACAGCTTGTCTTCCTCGGCATAGACGGCGACCGTCTTCTTGCCCATCTCATTGGCGGCGCGCATCACGCGGATGGCGATCTCGCCCCGGTTGGCGACAAGAATCTTCTTGAACTCGGGCATCGGCCGTTTCCCCAGACTGGCGCTTTTCTGCGGTCACTCTAGGGGTGCTGCGGTGCAGCGCAAGTGCGCGGGACGACATGGCCTGCAAATTTTGCGAAATATGCAGGCCGGTCTTTGCAGGTGCAAAGGGCCTATTCGCCCTTCGGCACCACCCGGTTCACCAGCGGCACCTCACGCAGGATGAAGGTCAGCGCGAAGCCGATTCCCACCAGCACCAGGCTGATCCAGAACACCGGCCGCAGGCTGTCGGACACCGCTTGCCCCACCATCGCCCGGTCCGCCGCGTCCAGCCCCGCCATCATCTGCGGGCCCAACTCCGCCACATGCACCGCGCCCGTGCCCGCAGCCCCCAGGCTGGCCGCCACCCCGGCGGCAAAGATCGCGCCATAGGCGGCCACCGCGATCGACCCGCCGACCTGCCGGAACATCAGCCCCGCCGCCGTGGCCGTGCCGATCTGGTGGCGCGGCACGGTGTTCTGCACCGCCGTCGTGACCACGGGAAAGATCGTGCCCATCCCGATGCCGATGGCCAGGAGGGCGGCCCACAGCAACAGATTCGGCAGGTCGGGCGACAGCTGCGTCAGCACCGCCATCCCCAGCGCCGCCACCGCCAGCCCCACCTGCGGCAGGATGCGGTAGCGCCCGGTCCGGCCCATATAATTCCCCGAGACCGTCGAGGCCGCAAGGATCCCCAGCGTCAGCGGGATCATCTCCCATCCCGATTGCGTCGGGCTGGCCCCGCGCGCGATCTGCAACCAGACTGGCATGAAGGTGACGGTGCCGAACATCATCGCCCCCGCGACAAAACCGATGGCCGAGGTGACGTTGAACACATTGCCACGGAACAGATCCAGCGGCAGCACCGGCTCGGCCGCCCGCGTCTCGGCCCAGAGGAACGCGGCCAGCGACAGGGCCGACAGCGCGATCAGCCCCAGCGCAATCGGGCTGCCCCAGCCGAAGGACCGCCCGCCCAGCGAGGTGACAAGGATCAGCGACCCCAGCGCCAGCGACAACAGCGCCGCGCCCGCCCAGTCGATCCGATGCTCCACCCGCTCGGCGGGGGCATGAAAGCCCCAGATGAACCCGGCCAGTGCCGCAAGGCCGAATGGCAGGTTGACGTAGAAGATCCAGTGCCAGCTGGCCACCTCGACGAACCAGCCGCCGATCAGCGGCCCGATCACCGACGACACGCCGAACACCCCGGCAAAGACGCCCTGCACCTTGCCGCGATCCTTGGGCGGCAGCACATCGGCGATGATCGACAGCGCCAGCACGAAGAGGCCGCCGCCACCCAGCCCCTGCAAGGCGCGGGCGGCAATCAGGAACTCCATGCTCTGCGCCAGCCCGCACAGCACCGATCCGGTCAGAAAGACGGTGACAGAGACGATCACCATCTTCCGCCGCCCATAAAGATCGCCCAGCTTGCCATAAAGCGGCGCCACGATGGTCGAGGCCAGGATATAGGCCGTGACCACCCAGCTCAGGTGATCCAGGCCCCCCAGATCGGCCACGATGGTCGGCAGCGCGGTCGACACGATGGTCTGGTCCAGCGCCGCCAAGAGCAGCAGAACCGCGACCGAGCCGATGACGACCCGGACAGAGGATGCGCCCTGCACGGGTGACGGGGCAGGCGGGGAAAGCGGGGAAGACATGGGCGACTCGCTGCGAAAATTCGGATTCCGGGATGCAGGTTACATGCCTTGCGGGCAAATGTGTGTCAATAACATATAAATGTTGTTAGCAATATATTGACATTGGCATGCATCTGCGCCATCACGCCGACATGACCGACGCATCCCCTTCCCATCGGCCCGCCTCAGCCCCCCCCTCCGGCAAGGGCTCGCCCGCCTATCGCGCGCTGGTCTCCGACCTGCTGGCGGGGCAGGGCTTCGCCCCCGGTGCCATCGCCGCGCTGCTGGACTTCGACGCCGAGAATTTCCTTTATGTCCGCCGGGTGATGAAGGGGGACATGCCCCAGGCGCTGATGCGGGAACTGGAGACCGGGCTGGAAGTGTCGCAGTTCCACGCCCTGTCGGCGCTGCTGCGCATCCGCGGCGGCTATGGTCGGCCCGCGCCGCAGGAACCCACCGTCGGCCTGCTGGCCGAAGAGCTGTGCCTTGATCCGTCGCGCGCCAGTCGCATCGCCGCCGATCTGGTCGACCGCGGGCTGGTGGCGCGCGGCGTCAGCCAGGAAGACGGCCGCCGCTCTATCCTGACCCCCACCGACCGGGGTACCGCGCTGATGCAGGCTTTCCTTGCGGCGAAATGGCAGCGGCTGTCGCGGCTGTTCGCCGACTGGTCCGAGGAGGATATCGCCAGCTTCGCCCGGCTGTTCGGCCGGTTTTCCGAAGGCATGCGGCGGGAATATCCGGCCCCGTAGTGCCGTCGGTCGAGCCGAAGTCCCCGCCGGATTAACAGGCGCGCCACGCGCCCCCGGCCAGCGCCCGACCGCCCCCCGTTACAGAATTGGGGGGCGGGCGCTTCTGTGCCGGCAGTTCCCTGCTCCACCCATGGGAGAGGCCGCACCATAAAGAGCCTCTGCGCAACGTTGCATGCGCCCACCCGCGGTCGCGCGCTGGCCTGTGTTGCGCCCTGAGCCTGAACAATACAAGAACAACGCTTTCCCTTGCCGCAAAGCCCGGCTATCCTGTCGGAATGACCCGATGGGATGACTCCGATCCGCTGAATGCGCCCACCCCTCCGACAGCCCCGCTGTCGCAGCGGGCAATGGCTGCGCGCCCGGCCCCGTATCTTGACGACCTGAACCCCGCCCAACGCGCGGCGGTCGAGGCATTGGACGGCCCGGTCCTGATGCTGGCCGGGGCCGGCACCGGCAAGACCAAGGCGCTGACCGCCCGCATCGCGCATCTGCTGACCATGGGCCGCGCCCGCCCGAACGAAATCCTTGCCGTGACCTTCACCAACAAGGCCGCGCGCGAAATGAAATCCCGCGTCGTCCGCATGTTGGGCGATGTGGCCGAAGGCATGCCCTGGATGGGCACCTTCCATTCGCTGTCGGTCAAGATCCTTCGCCGCCATGCCGAACTGGTCGGGCTGAAACCCAGTTTCACCATCCTCGACACCGACGACCAGCTGCGCCTGCTTAAGCAACTGATCGCCGCCCGCAACATCGACGACAAGCGCTGGCCCGCCCGGATGCTGGCCGGGCTGATCGACGGCTGGAAGAACCGGGCGCTGACGCCCGGCCGGGTGCCCTCGTCCGAAGGCGGCGCCTACAACAACATCGGCACCGAGATCTACGCCGAATATCAGGACCGCCTGCGCAGCCTGAACGCCTGCGATTTCGGCGACCTGCTCCTGCATTGCGTGGAAATCTTCAAGAAACACCCCGACGTGCTGGCGCAATACCAGCGCTGGTTCCGCTATATCCTTGTCGACGAATATCAGGATACCAACGTCGCCCAGTACCTGTGGCTGCGGCTCTTGGCGCAGGCGCATCACAACATCTGCTGCGTCGGCGACGACGACCAGTCGATCTATGGCTGGCGCGGGGCCGAGGTGGGCAATATCCTGCGGTTCGAAAAGGATTTCCCCGGCGCGGTCGTGATCCGGCTGGAACAGAACTACCGCTCCACCCCGCATATCCTTGCCGCCGCCAGCGGGGTGATTTCCGCCAATGCCGACCGTCTGGGCAAGACCCTGTGGACCGAGGCGCAGGAGGGCGAGAAGGTCCGCCTGATCGGCCATTGGGACGGCGAGGAAGAGGCGCGCTGGATCGGCGAGGAAGTCGAATCCCTCCAGCGCGGCACCCGTGGCCGGGCACCGATGTCGCTGGACAAGCAGGCCATCCTTGTGCGCGCCAGCCACCAGATGCGCGCCTTTGAAGACCGCTTCCTGACCATCGGCCTGCCCTATCGCGTGATCGGCGGGCCAAGGTTCTATGAACGCGCCGAAATCCGCGATGCCATGGCCTATTTCCGGCTGGCGGTGTCGCCCGATGACGATCTGGCCTTCGAACGGGTGGTGAACCTGCCCCGCCGCGGCCTTGGCGACAAGGCGCAGCAGGAGATTCAGCGCGAAGCGCGGGGCCTGGGGATGAGCCTTCTGGAAGGCGCGCGCTCTCTGGTCGCCTCGGGCGGCATCGGCGGCAAGGGCGGGGCGCAGCTGCGGGTGTTTGTCGAGGCGGTGGACCGCTGGCACGACGCCATCCGCACCGCCCGCGCGCCGGTGGCCGATGCGGTGATCGAACCGCTGCTGCCCGATACGCCGCCGAACAGCGACCTGACCCATGTCCGGCTGGCCGAGGTGATCCTTGAGGAGTCCGGCTATGTCTCGATGTGGCAGAACGACAAGACGCCCGAGGCCGAGGGGCGGCTGGAAAACCTGAAGGAGCTGGTCAAGGCGCTGGAACAGTTCGACAGCCTGCAGGGCTTTCTGGAACATGTCAGCCTGATCATGGACAACGATTCCGAAGAAGCGGGCGAGAAGGTCAGCATCATGACCCTGCATGCGGCCAAGGGCCTGGAATTCCCGGTGGTATTCCTGCCGGGGTGGGAAGACGGCCTGTTCCCCAGCCAGCGCAGCATCGACGAATCCGGGCTGAAGGGGATCGAGGAAGAGCGCCGCCTGGCCTATGTCGGCATCACGCGGGCCGAAGAGATCTGCACCATTTCCTTTGCGTCGAACCGCCGGGTCTATGGCCAGTGGCAAAGCCAGATGCCCAGCCGGTTCATCGACGAACTGCCGCAGGATCATGTCGAGGTGCTGACGCCGCCCGGCCTGATGGGCGGCGGCTATGGCGCGGCGGCACCGGGGTTCGGCAGCGGTTTCGGGTCGGGCCTGGAAGATCGCGTGGCCAAGGCCGATGTCTACAATTCCCCCGGCTGGCGCCGCCTGCAGGACCGGCAGGGCACCCGGCCCGTGGCCCAGCCGCGCGAGGCGCGGACCATGACCATCGACCTGAGCGCCGACAGCGCCTATACCGTCGGCGACCGGGTGTTCCACAGCAAGTTCGGCTATGGCCGGGTGACGGGGATCGAAGGCGACAAGCTGGACATCCGCTTCGACAAAGCGGGAGAAAAGAAGATCGTCGCCCGGTTCGTGATGCCCGCCGATCTGGCCGATGAAGTTCCGTTCTAGGCGGAGCGGCCTTGCGGCCGCGGGTTCCCCGTCTCGCCTCTGCGCGTTCCGCGCAACCGGCTCGGCGATTTTGCCTCCGGCGGGGATATTTCAGGAAGGGAAAGCCGAAAACCGTCACCTTTCCCTTCTGCAAATATCCTCGGGGGGTTTGGGGGGCGAAGCGCCCCCAGCTGCGGTTCGAGGGTTGCGCAGGCTCAGCCCTTGCGGCCTGCCTGCTCCAGCGCGTGAATCGCAATCCCCGCCAGCAGGCCCCAGAAGGCGGCCCCGATGCCCAGAAACGGCACCCCCGCCGCCGTGACGACCAGCGTCAGCGTGGCGGCAAGGCGCTGGTCCGGCAGGGCCATGGCCCCGGCCAGCGCGCCGGTCAGCGCCCCCAGCAGCGCCAGCGCCACCAGTGCCAGCATCACCTGGAGCGGCAGGGCGGCCAGCAGCGTCAGGATCGCCGGCGACATCAGGCCCAGCAGGCCCCAGAACACCGCATAGGCGAGGCCGACCTTCCAGCGTTCTTCCTTGACCGGATGCACATCCGGCCCCATGCAGATCGCCGCCGTGATCGCCGCCATGCTGGTGGTATGGGCGCCGAACAGCGCCGAGATCGCCGATACGATCCCCGTCACCCCCAGCGCCGCCCGCACCGGCGGTTCGTATCCCGCCGCCCGCATGGTGGCGAAGCCGGGCAGGTTCTGGCTGGCCATCGTCACCAGATACAGCGGCAGCGCCAGCCCGACCACGACGCCCATGTCGAATTCGGGCGCGATGAAGGTCAGCCGGGGCAGCGGCAGCGCCAGCGCGGGCCAGTCGGCCTGTCCGGTGCCGAAGGCCAGCGCCAGCCCGGCCGCCAGTGCCGCGATGACGGCGACGGCGGGGTTCTTCAGCCGCACCAGCGCAAAGACCGCCACCATGGGCAGCACCAGGACCGGGGCCGCCTGCGCCGCGCCCGCGCCCTTCAGCACGAAGGGCAGAAGGACGCCGGCCAGCATGCCGCCGGAAATCCCGTCGGGGATCATCGCCACCGCCCGGCCCAGCGGCTTTAGCAGCCCGGTAAGGGCGATCAGCACGCCGGTCAGCACGAAGGCCCCGACCGCCTGATGGATGCTGATACCGGTTGTCGCCGCCACCAGCGCGGTGCCGGGGGTGGACCAGGCCAGCACCACCGGCACCCGGTGCCAGCTGGACAGCACCGCCGCCCCCACCGCCTTGGCCAGACAGACCGCCAGCACCCAGCTTGCCGTCTGGGCCTCGGTCGCGCCGACCGCCGCCGCCGCGGCCAGCACCAGCGAGATGGTGGAGCCATAGCCGACCAGCGCCGCGACGAAGGCGGCCGAGATCAGGGATGCGCGCATGAAAACCTCCGCCACGGGACCGGGGCGGACTATCGGGGGCGGCGCGGGGAAAGGAAAGGGGCGGCGCTGCCGAGGGAGGAGGAGAGGCAGCGCCGCTTGTTCCGTCGGCCCGAGGGAGGAGGAGGGGCCGCCGAAATCCTGGGCCGTGCGGCCCGCAAAGGGTGCGACGGTGCCGAGGGAGGAGGAGTGGCACCGTCGCTGGTTCCGTCGGCCCGAGGGAGGAGGAGAGGGCCGCCGAAATCTATCCTGTCGCGGCGGCACCCGAGGGAGGAAGAGAGGGTGCCGCCGCTGTTCCAGTGACTCTCAGGGAGGGAGGAGAGAGAGCCACCGAAGCCGTTCAAAGTGCGGCGCTGCCAGGGAGGAGGAGAGGCAGCGCCGCTTTTGCCATGGACCCCGAGGGAGGAGGAGTGGGGCCCGAGCAAGAAATCTTATCTGCCGTAGGCGGCTTCGTGGGCCACCTGGGCGATCGACAGCCGCGAGATGCCCAGATCGGCCAGTTCGCGGTCGTTCAGCTGGTTCAGTTCGGCCAGCGTCTGCGCATAGACGCGGCGTTGTGCAAAGGCGGTCTTCAGCGCGCCGATCAGGCCGGTGGAACGGCGGGCGCGGCTGGGGGCGGCAATTCGGGTCGTGGTGACGTAAGCCATGATACTCTAGCCTCGGGTTCGTTTCGCTTGCGGACGTTCTGTCCTGCTGTTGCCGCTAACTTGGGTCATTTGCTGCACCTGCACAATGACCGGCTCCGCAATGCTGCCATGCAGCATCCGCATGGCTGAGTGTCATGATTTTGTCATTGTTTTGAACGGCTTTGATGGATTTTTGAGCATTTGGTCAACAGCCCTTGCCCTTTCCGGCAAAGCCTAACACCTTGGTCGCAGATCAAGGGGGAATTATCCGATGTCCGTCACCCGCGACAGCATTCTGGGCAGGCTCGACACTATCCCGCTGCCGGGCGGCGGCACGCTGGTGTCACGCGATCTGATTCGGGCGCTGACCCTTGAGGACGGCCCCGGCGGCACCGTGATCCGCTTCGTGATCGAGGCGGCCACCCCCGACGAGGCCCGTCTGCTGGCACCGGTGCAGCCGCAGGTCGAGGCGGCGCTGAAGACGCTGCCGGGCGTGGCGCAGGTCGGCGTGGTGATGACGGCGCATGGCCCCGCGAAGAAAGAGCCGCCGCCGCAGCTGAAGATCGGCGGCCATCCCACAGCGCAGCAGGGCGGGCCGCAGAAGGTTTCGGGCGTGGCGCGGATCATCGCGGTGGCTTCCGGCAAGGGCGGGGTGGGCAAATCCACCGTATCATCGAACCTTGCGGTGGCGCTGGCGCGGCAGGGGCGGAAGGTCGGTCTTCTCGATGCCGATATCCTTGGCCCCAGCCAGGCCAAGATGATGGGCGTCACCGAACGCCCGGCCAGCCCGGACGGCCAGACCATCATCCCGGCGCAGGCGCATGGCGTCAGAATGATGTCGCTGGGGCTGATGCTGAAAGAGGATGAAGCGGTGATCTGGCGCGGCCCGATGCTGATGGGGGCCTTGCAGCAGCTTCTGGGGCAGGTGGCCTGGGGCACGCTGGATGTGCTGGTCGTCGACCTGCCGCCCGGCACCGGCGATGTGCAGCTGACCTTGTGCCAGCGCACCCAGCTGACCGGGGCGCTGGTGGTCTCGACCCCGCAGGACGTGGCGCTTCTGGATGCGCGCAAGGCGATCGACATGTTCGCCAAGCTGAAGACCCCGGTTCTGGGCCTGATTGAAAACATGTCCACCTATATCTGCCCCAACTGCGGGCATGAGGCGCATATCTTCGGTCATGGCGGCGTTGCGGCCGAGGCGTCGAAGCTGGACCTGCCCTTCCTAGGCGAATTGCCGCTGGCGCTGGAAGTGCGGCAGGCCGGCGATGCGGGCACCCCCATCGCCGCTGGTGATGGCCCCAACGCCGAGGCCTATGCCCGGCTGGCGCACCGGCTGATCGCGGGCGGCATGGCCTGACCCGCGGACGGGTGCCCGCTTACAACCCGCGCCGCAGCTGGGTCGGGATGAAGGGGATGATCCCCCGGTCCATCGCCCTCACCATCAGCGCGACCTGCAACACAGTCACCAGCGGATAGACGAACAGCAGCACAAAGGCGGCAAAGCGCACCCGATGCCGCCGCCCGGCTGGCGCCGGTCTGCTTGGGCCGATGCGGCACGGCTGACCCGGACCCGCAGCCGGCCGCCCCGGATCGGGCCCGGAAACGAATCACGCTCCTGGGATTTCATGGGAAATGGTGCTTCAGCGGGGCGCTCCATCGACTGATTCCATGCTCTCAGGTTGCAAGATCGCCATGAAACCCTGCCGTATCGTGGGGCGCCTGACCTGGATCCAGAAAAATATTGGGATCTTGTGGGAAAAATTCTGACGCGACCTCACAACACAATATCTAGCGGAACACGCTGCCGTGATCCCCAAGAATTATCCTGATATTGGTAAAATCTCTACCAGATGATGCTTTTCGGCGGGCTCTGGAACTAAATGTCGGGCCATGCGTCCCGAAAAATCCCTTGCTATCCCATGCCATCCCATGCATTTCTTTCTCCACGGACGATGAGACGGGCAAACAAAACGCAGGGGCGGCGAAAGACCCCGAACAAGGCGAATAAGGCAGCTTCATACAGGCAGCCCCTTTCATCGGACGACAGAGATCCGGCGCGCGAGCGAGCAGACATCTCCCCCAGGTGGCGCGCGTAGCTGGACGCCCAGCGATGGGACAGCGGCGGATCGGACAGTGGCAGCAGTCCGATCCGCCCATTTTCATTCGCAGGGTGCGTAACAGGTTTTGGCAGAGGCCACAGGACAGATGGCTGAGGCGTTCAGAGGCGAGATCTACCAGTCGGTAGACAAGAAGGCCCGGGTGTCGATCCCGGCGGCCTTCCGCCGCATTCTGGATGCCGACGATCCCCAGAAAGGCGAAAAGAACGGCGCGCGGCTGTATATGGTTTACGGCGGCAAGTCGCGGCGTTTCGTCGAATGCTATTCCAAGACCGGGGCCGATGCCCTTGCCGCCCGGATCGAGGCGATGGAGCTTGGATCTCCCGAACGCGACCGTGCCGAGCGCGATCTGATCAGCCGCTCGGTCATGGTGGAAATCGAACCCGACGGCCGCATCGTCCTGCCGCAGAAAGTGCGCGAGAAGATGGGCTTTCTGGGCAGCGACCTGACCACCCAGGGCGGCGAGGCGGTCTTTGCCGGGGCGACCAACCGGTTCAAACTGTATCGCAGCGAAGTCTACGAGGCCGAACAGGCCGACGAGGACGACGACGACACCGATCCGCTGACCCTGGTGGGCCGCGCCAGCCGCAGCGGGTGACGCGATGTCCGCCGCTGCCATGGCCCCCCCGACCGATCCGCCCGATCCGCACGTCCCTGTCCTGCTGGCCCCGCTCTTGCAGGCGGTCGCGCCGGTTTCGGGCCTGTGGTGCGATGGCACCTTCGGGGCGGGGGGCTATGCCCGCGGTCTGGTTGCCGCCGGGGCCGCCCGCGTGATCGGCATCGACCGCGATCCCCTGGCGCATCAGATGGCTGCCGGCTGGCTGGCCGGGATGCCCGCCATCACCCTGAAGCACGGCACCTTTTCCGATCTCGATCACCTTTGCGGCGAACCGCTTGACGGTGTGGTCCTCGACCTCGGCGTGTCGTCCATGCAGCTGGATCAGGCCGAACGCGGCTTTTCCTTCATGAAGGACGGCCCGCTGGACATGCGGATGTCGCAGGACGGGCCTTCCGCCGCCGATCTGGTCAATGCCGCAGCCGAAGGCGAACTGGCCGACATCCTTTATCATTTCGGCGAGGAACACGCCTCGCGCCGCATCGCCCGCGCCATCGTGGCGGAACGCGCCAAGGGGGCCATCACCACCACCCTGCGGCTGGCCGAGATCGTCGCCCGCCAGCTTCCCCGCCCGAAACCCGGTCAAAGCCACCCCGCGACGCGCAGCTTCCAGGCCATCCGCATCGCGGTGAACACCGAATTCGACCAATTGGCCGAAGGGCTGGCCGCCGCCGAACGGGCGCTGAAGCCGGGCGGCAGGCTGGCGGTCGTCACCTTCCACAGCCTTGAGGACCGTATCGTCAAGCGGTTCTTCCAGCTGGCCTCCGGTCACGAACCCGCCGCCAACCGATATGCCCCCGCCACGGCGCAGGCGGCGGCGCGCTTCACCATGGCCACCCGCAAGGCCATTGCGGCGGATGCGACCGAGCTGGCCGCCAATCCGCGTTCCCGCAGCGCGAAACTGCGCGTCGGCATCCGCACCGATGCCGCCGCCAAAGCCATCCCGCCGGCCGATCTGGGCCTGCCCACCCTTGCCCGCAAAGGACGCCGATAGATGCGCCCCGTGCTTTACGTCCTGACCTTCCTTGGCCTGATCGCCCTTGGCTTCTGGGCCTACCGCGAGAATTACGCCACCCAGGCGACCTTGCGCGAAGTGCGCGGGCTGCAACAGGAAATCGCCGGCCTGCGCGAGGCGCTGTCGGTGCAGCGCGCCGAATGGGCCTATCTCAACCGCCCCGACCGCCTGCGGGAGCTGGTCGGCCTGAACTTCGACAGCCTGATGCTGATGCCGATGGAACCGGGCCAGTTCGGCAGCGTGGCGCAGGTGGCCTTCCCGGTGCCCGAGGTTCCGGCGATCACCGGGCCGATCGACACCATCGCGGGCGTGACCTCGGTCGAGGATACGCTTGCCGACCAGACCGAAGCGGTGGCCGCCGCCGCAGACGGGGGGCTTTGACCATGCGCACACCGCTTCGCCCGCTTGCCCGCATCCTTCAGGCCCGTGCCGAAGGCAGCAATCCCGATCTGATCGAACGCGAGAACATCAACCGCCGCCAGCAGGCGATCCAGGAACGCACCCAGACCCGTGCCGCCGCCCGTCTGGGGCTGATGGCCGCCTGTTTTGCCGCCTTCTTCCTGACCATCGGCGTCCGCATGGGCCATCTTGCCGCCTCGGTCCCGATGGAGCCGGTCGCATCCGCGCCGGGCGCGGAAATCGTGGCGCAGCGCGCCGACATCGTCGACCGCAACGGCCGGATCCTGGCTACCAACATGACCACCCACGCGCTTTATGCGCATCCCATGGACATGGTGGACCCCAAGGGCACCGCGCAGAAACTGGCGGCGATCTTCCCCGAACTTGACGCCAGGGCGCTGGAAAAGCGGTTTACCGACGGCCGC
Source organism: Paracoccaceae bacterium (assembly GCA_036745335.1). Classification (GTDB taxonomy): domain Bacteria; phylum Pseudomonadota; class Alphaproteobacteria; order Rhodobacterales; family Rhodobacteraceae; genus Pseudogemmobacter. The sequence goes on along the minus strand of DAIOGH010000044.1, from coordinate 15,617 downwards.
CGCTTTGTCTGGATCCGCAAGGTGATGTCGCCCGAACAGATGCAACTGGTGCATGAGATCGGCGACCCCGGCCTGCTGTTCGGCCCGCGCGAGATGCGGCTTTATCCCAACGGTACCCTTCTGGCCCATATCCTTGGCGGCTATTCCTTCGGGGCCGAAGGCGTGCATTCCGCCGAAGTGATCGGCACCGCCGGTATCGAAAAAGCGATGGATGCCCGGCTGCGCGATCCCGCCCAGGGCGGCGAACCCCTGCAACTGTCGATCGACCTGACCGTTCAGGCCACGGTGGAAGAGGTGCTTCAGGCCGGCATCACCGCGCTGAACGCCAAGGGCGGTGCCGCGATCATCATGGATGTGAACACCGGCGAGATCATCGCCATGGCCTCGGCCCCCACATTCGATCCCAATGACCGGCCGGTGCCGCTGGTGTCGAAGGATGCCGAACCGTCGGACAGCCCGCTGTTCAACCGCGCGGTGCAGGGCGTCTACGAACTCGGCTCCACCTTCAAGATCTTTGCCGCCGCTCAGGCGATGGAACTGGGTCTCGTCAACCCCGACACCATGGTCGACGCCAATGCGCCGATGACCTGGGGCAAGCACAGGATCAAGGAATTCGAAGGCAAGAACTATGGTCCGCTCCTGTCGGTCAGCCAGGTCATCGCCAAATCCTCCAACGTCGGCACCGCGCATATCGCGCTGATGATCGGCGGGCTGCGCCAGCAGGCCTTCCTGAAATCGCTGGGCTTTTTCGACCCGACCCCGCTGGAGCTGATCGAGGCGCCGGGGGCCAGGCCGCTGATCCCGAAGAAATGGCCCGAGATCGTGACCATCACCACCTCATACGGCCATGGCATGTCGGCCAGCCCGATGCACCTTGCCGCCGCCTATGCGGCCATCGGCAATGGCGGCATCTATGTGAAACCGACGCTGCTGAAACAGACCGGCCCGGCCAAGGGCACCCGCATCCTGTCCGAACGGGTGGCGCATGAGGCGGTCAAGATGCTGCGGCTGGTCGTCACCACCGGCACGGCCAGCCTGGCCGAAGTGCCGGGGTATGAGGTTGCGGGCAAGACCGGCACCGCCGACAAGCCCAAGAAATCGGGCGGATATTACAAGGACAAGGTGATCAACACCTTCGCTTCGGTCTTCCCGGCCTCGGACCCGCGCTATGTGGTGCTGGTGACGCTGGACGAACCTGTCGACACCTCGGGCCCGAAACCCAAGCGCACCGCAGGCTGGACCGCCGTTCCCGTCACGGCCGAGATCGTCCGCCGCATCGCCCCGATCATGGGCCTCCGGCCGAAGGTTGAACTTCCCGACCAAACCACGCTAACAGCCGCCAAGAACTGAACGGGTGCCATCGTGGGGACGATCATGGCGGGGACAAGACGGCTGGCCGACCTGGGGCTGAACGCCCGCGAAGGGCGCAACCCTCTGCTGACCGGCCTGACCGCCGACAGCCGCGCCGTTGCCCCCGGAATGCTGTTCGCGGCGCTTCCCGGCAGCCTGCGCCATGGTGCCGATTTCATCGCCACCGCGCTCGATTCCGGGGCCGCCGCCATCCTGACCGATCCGATGGGCGCGATCATCGCCTCGGAACGGCTGGGCCCGTCCGGTGCCGCCCTTGTCGTCGCCGATGACCCGCGCGAGGCGCTGGCCTATGCCGCGGCGCTGTGGTTCGCGGCACAGCCTGATTGCATGGTCGCCGTCACCGGCACCAACGGCAAGACCAGCGTCGCCACCTTCACCCGCCAGATCTGGGCCGCGCTGGGGCACGAGGCGATCAACATCGGCACCACCGGCGTCGAAGGGGCCTGGTCCGCGCCCTCGTCGCATACCACGCCCGACCCCGTCACCCTGCACCGGATGCTGGCCGAGGCCGCTGCCGCAGGCATCACCCATGCCGCGATGGAGGCATCCAGCCACGGCCTCGACCAGCGGCGGCTGGAAGGCGTGCGTCTGCGCGCGGCCGGCTTCACCAACCTGACGCAGGACCACCTCGACTATCATCACACGATGGAGGCCTATCTTCAGGCCAAGGCGGGCCTTTTCACCCGCCTCCTGCCGCCCGACGGCGTGGCGGTGGTCAATCTCGACGGCGCGCATGGCTCCGACATCGCCGAACTGGCGCTGAACCGCGGCCTCAGGCTGCTGACCGTGGGCAAGGGGCAGGGGGCCGATCTCCAGATCACCGCCACCCGCCCCGATGCGACCGGGCAAGAGGTGCGCTATCTCTGGCAGGGGCAGGCGGTCCAGACCCGGCTGAACCTGATCGGCGCCTTCCAGGCCGAGAATGTCGCCCTTGCCGCCGGTCTTGCCATCGCGGCCGGAGACGAGGCCGCCGCCGTGCTGGCAACCCTTCCGCGCCTGACCGGCGTGCGCGGCCGGATGCAACTGGCGGCGACACGCCGGAACGGTGCCTCGGTCTTCGTCGACTACGCCCATACCCCCGATGCGCTGCAAACCGCGCTGCGTGCGCTGCGCCCGCATGTGATGGGCCGCCTGATCGTCGCCTTCGGCGCGGGTGGCGACCGCGACACCACCAAGCGGCCGCTGATGGGGGCCGCCGCCCGCGACAATGCCGATGTCCTCTATGTCACCGACGACAACCCGCGCAGCGAAGACCCCGCCCTGATCCGCGCCGCCATCCTTGCCGCCTGCCCGGACGCCAACGAGGTCGGCGACCGCGCCGAGGCGATCCTGCGCGCCACCGATGCGCTGCAACCCGGCGACGCCCTTCTCATCGCGGGCAAGGGGCATGAGACGGGCCAGGTCATCAAGGGCGACATCTTCCCCTTCGACGATGTGGAACAGGCCTCCATCGCCGTCGCCGCCCTGGACGGGCTGATCTGATGAAGACCACATCTCCCTCTTTCAGAACGAAAATATCCTGCGGGGGTGCGGGGGTGCAAAACCCCCGCCGGCGCGGCCGGCTGCAAGAGGCATCGGTATGACCCTCTGGACCGCCCTCGACGCCGCCGCTGCCACCTGGGGCCGCAGCACAACCGCCTGGCAGGCCAGCGGCGTCTCGATCGACACCCGCAGCCTGCAACCCGGCGATCTGTTCGTGGCCCTGACCGATGCGCGCGACGGGCATGATTTCGTGGCGCAGGCGCTGGCGAAGGGGGCCGCCGCCGCCATGGTCAGCCGCATCCCCGACGGATTGCCCGCCGATGCGCCGCTGCTGATCGTGGATGATGTTCTGAAGGCTCTTGAACACCTTGGCGCTGCGGGCCGCGCCCGCGCCAAGGCCCGCGTGATCGGCGTCACCGGCTCGGTCGGCAAGACCTCGACCAAGGACATGCTGCGCGCGCTGCTGGGCGGTCAGGGCCGCGTCCATGCCGCCGAAGCCAGCTACAACAATCACTGGGGCGTGCCGCTGACGCTGGCCCGCCTGCCGCAGGACGCCGATTATGCGGTGATCGAGATCGGCATGAACCACCCTGGCGAGATCGAGCCGCTGGCCCGGCTGGCCCGGCCGCATGTGGCGATGATCACCACCATCGCCCCCGCACATCTTGAGGCATTCGACGGCCTTGACGGCATCGCCACCGAAAAGGCCAGCATCTTCAAGGGGCTGGAACCCGGCGGGACGGCCATCGTCAATGCCGACCTGTCCACCTCGGCGCTGATGATCCGCGCGGCCCGCGACAGCGGGGCCACCGCCGTCACTTTCGGCGAAACGGCGGCCGACTGGCATCTGGACAGCGCCACGATCTGCGACAGCGCCACCGTCTGCCGCGCCACCACGCCCGCAGGCCCCGTCCTCTTCAAGGTCGCCACCCCCGGCCGCCATTTCGCGCTGAACGCGCTGGGTGCGCTGGCCGCCGCCGCCGCGCTGGGCGCCGATCCGGTGCTGGCCGCGCATGACATCGGCCGCTGGGTCCCGCCCGCAGGCCGCGGCACCCGCGAACGCATCATCCTCGACATCGTGGACGAAACCCATTTCGACCTGATCGACGATGCCTTCAACGCCAATCCCGTCTCGCTGGCCGCCGCGCTGGAGGTGCTGATCGCCGCCCGGCCCACGCATGGCATGGGCAGCGTCGGCGACGGCCGCCGCATCGCCGTTCTGGGCGACATGCTGGAGCTTGGCCCGGACGAGATCGCCATGCACCGTGCCATTGCCCACCACCCCGGCCTGAAGGCCATCGCCACCATCCATTGCGTCGGCCCCAGGATGCGCCACCTGTGGGAGGCGCTGCCGCGCGGCCAGCGCGGCGAATGGGTGGAAACTGCGCCCGAACTGGCCGGCCGCGCGCGCAGCCTGTTCGATGCGGGCGATATCGTGCTGGTGAAGGGGTCGAAAGGCTCCAAAGTCAGCCTGATCGTTGACCAGATGCGCAAACTCGGCCAGAGAGCCGCCCCAACAGAAGGGACCGAATGAATGCTGTACTGGCTTGCGGATTTTGGCGACACCGGCGGGTTCTTCAACCTGTTCCGCTATATCACCTTCCGCGCCGGCGGGGCCTTTGCCACCGCCCTTGTGTTCGGCTTTCTGTTCGGCCGCCCGCTGATCGACCTTCTGCGCCGCAAGCAGGGCAAGGGTCAGCCGATCCGCGATGACGGGCCGCAAAGCCATCTGGCCAAGGCGGGCACGCCCACCATGGGCGGCCTCTTGATCCTGTCGGCGCTGATGGTCTCGACCCTGCTCTGGGCGCGGCTGGATGTCACCTATGTCTGGATCGTGGTGCTGGTGACGCTGGCCTTCGGGCTGATCGGCTTTGCCGACGATTACGCCAAGGTGACGAAGCAGAACACCAAGGGCGTGTCGTCGCGCCTGCGCTTCCTGCTGGGCCTGCTGATCGCCGGGCTGGCCTCCTATGCCGCAGCGCAGTTCCATCCCGATGCGCTGACCAACCAGCTGGCCTTTCCGTTCTTCAAGGACGCGCTCCTGAACCTCGGCGTCTTCTTCGTGCCCTTCGGCATGGTGGTGATCGTCGGCGCGGCCAATGCGGTGAACCTGACCGACGGGCTGGACGGTCTGGCCATCATGCCGGTGATGATCGCGGCAGGCACGCTTGGCATCATCTCCTATGTCGTCGGCTCTTCCGCCATCGCCAATGACCTTGGCATCCATGCCGTTCCCGGCACCGCCGAACTGCTGGTCTTCACGGCGGGCCTGTTCGGCGCGGGCCTTGGCTTCCTGTGGTACAACGCCCCCCCGGCCGCGGTGTTCATGGGTGATACCGGATCGCTGGCGTTGGGCGGCGCGCTGGGTGCCATCGCTGTCTGCACCAAGCACGAGATCGTTCTGGCCGTTGTCGGCGGGCTCTTCGTGGTCGAGGCGCTGTCGGTCATCATCCAGGTGCTGTATTACAAGCGCACGAAGAAACGCATCTTCCTGATGGCCCCGATCCACCACCATTTCGAGAAAAAGGGCTGGGCCGAGCCGCAGATCGTGATCCGGTTCTGGATCATCTCGCTGATTCTTGCGGCCATAGGCCTTGCCACGCTGAAGGTGCGCTGAACCCTACAGAGACAGGTCATGACAACCCCGCAAGTTCTGATCTTCATCATAATTGTGGGAACCATGGCGTTGTTCCTGTCCGGGCGGCTGCGGCATGACATCGTAGCACTTGTTGCGCTGCTTGCCGTGGTCGGGGCGGGGCTTCTGCCGGGGGATCAGGCCTTCAGCGGCTTCAGCCAGCCCGCCGTCATCACCGTTGCGGCCGTTCTGGTGCTGTCGAGATCGCTGCAACTGACCGGCGCGGTCGACATGCTGGCCCGCCGCGCCATACCGGAGCGGGGCGGCATCACGCTGGGTCTGACCGCGCTTCTGGGTCTGGCCGCGCTTCTGTCCGCCTTCATGAACAATGTCGGTGCCATGGCGCTCTTGCTGCCGGTCGGGGTAAAGCTGGCCTCGCGCAACGGGCTCATGCCGGGTCAGGTGCTGATGCCGCTGGCCTTTGCAACCCTGCTGGGGGGCATGGTCACGCTGATCGGCACCCCGCCGAACCTGATCATTTCAGGCATCCGGCAGGATGCGGGCCTTGGCGCGTTCGAGATGTTCGATTTCGTGCCTGTCGGTCTTGCGGTGGCGCTGGCGGGTATTGCGGCGCTGGCGCTGTTCCTGTGGCGGATGGTGCCCACCCGCAAGCCGCAGGGGGCCGAGACCTTCTCGGCCGGCAAATATCTGACGGAATTCATCGTTCCCGAAGGTGCCCGCGCCGTGGGGATGACCGTGGCCGAGGTCGAGCGCGCCCTGCAAGGACACGGCGCGCAGATCACCGCGCTGGTGCGGCGCGAGGTCTATCTTGCCGTCCCGCGCGGCTCGCGCCCGGTCGAGTCGGGTGATGTTCTGGTGGTAGAGGGCGAGCTGGATGCCCTGCGCGAAGGTCTGGGTGATCTGGGTGTGGTCCTGCACAAGTCCAAAGCCGGAAGTGATGTAGCCGAAACCACTGCCGAGACCGAGGAAGAAAACCCCGCCGATGCCGTGCCCTCCGCAGCCGATGACGCAAAAGCCGAAACTCCGTCGCGCCCCCGCGCTCACAGGGCGCGCGAATATGCGGTGCGGCCCGATTCCCTTCTGATCGGCCAGACCCCCGCAAGGCTGGAACTGCGGACCCGCTTCGGCATCAACGTCCTTGCGGTATCCCGCGCGGGCAAGCAGCAGGTCAGCCGGATCCGCGAGACCCGCTTCTGGCCCGGCGATCTGGTCCTGGTCGAGGGCGAGCCCGATCAACTGGCCCATTTCGCCACCGAGGCCGGTGTTGTTCCGCTGGCCGACCGTGGGATGGAACTGCCCCAGCCCGGCAAGGCACTTCTCGCCGCGCTGATCTTTGCGGCAGGCGTGGCGCTGGCGGCCTTCGGAATCCTGCCGACCGCCGTGGCGTTCACCGCCGCCGCCGTCGCGTCGGTCCTGCTCGGCACCATGCCGCTGCGGTTGCTCTATACCTCGATCGACTGGTCGGTGATCGTGCTGCTGGGGGCGATGATGCCCGTGGCCGCCGCCTTGCAGGCCACCGGCGGGGCCCAGCTTATTGCCGATGTGCTGGTGGTTTCCTTTGCCGAAGGTCGGCCCCTGCTGGCCCTGTTCCTGCTGATCGTCACCACGATGTTCCTGTCGGATGTGATGAACAACGCCGCCACCGCCGCCGTCATGGCCCCGATCGGCCTGTCGGTGGCCTCCGCCATGCAGATCAGCCCCGACAGCTTTCTGATCGGGGTCGCGGTCGGGGCCTCCTGTTCCTTCCTGACGCCGATCGGACATCAGAACAACACGCTGATCCTTGGTCCCGGCGGCTTCCGGTTCGGTGATTACTGGCGTCCGGGCATCGTGCTGGAAGGCATCGTTGTCGCGGTCTCGATGGTCGCCCTGCCGATCTTCTGGCCGTTCTGATCCATGCGGTCCGACCGCTCTTGTGCCAGGCAGATCATGGCATGACCCTTGAAACCCTGATCCAGACCCACGGCCTGCCCGGTATCGCCCTTGGCGTTGTGGTCGAAGGCGACGGCGTCGCCTTCCTGGGCGGTGTTCTGGCGCATCGCGGGTTCTTTCCGCTCTGGCAGGCGATCCTTGCGGCGACCCTGGGGGCAATCCTGGTCGACAACCTGTTCTTTCTTCTGGGCCGCAGGGCGGGGCAGGGCGCCTTCGCCCGCCGCCTGCTGGCCAGGGGGCCGGTGGTCTTCCTTGCCGAGCGGCTTGACCGGCACCCCGTTGCGGCGATCCTCGGCTTTCGCTTTCTCTACGGGCTGAAGTCGGCCGGCGCGGTGCTGATCGGCACCCGTCGCATCCCCTGGCCGCGCTTTGCCGTGCTGGATGCGCTGGCCTGCCTCGTCTGGGCGGGCTGCGTCACGCTGATCGGCCATGCCTCGGGCCATCTGATCGGCCTGCTCCTTGGCCCCCTGCGCCTGCACTGGCACCTTGTGCTGGCCGTAATGCTGTGCCTTGCGGCCCTTTTCCTGCTGCACCGCTGGCAGAGGCGTCGGCTTGCACGGCGCGGGCGATGAGCCGGCCCTTTCCCTTTGCCCCGGCCTCCCCTATTCCTCATGCCAGTGAAGGAAAGGGCAATCCATGATCCCGGTCATCGGCTACAAGGGCGCAAGGGTCGCCGTCCTCGGCCTCGGCCGTTCCGGCCTTGCCACGGCAGCCGCTCTTGCGGCGGGCGGGGCCACGCCGCTTTTGTGGGACGACAGCCCCGAGGCGAGGGACAAAGCGGAAGCCGAAGGCTTCACCCTGACCGACCTGACCCGCAACGCCGCCTTTGACGGAGTGGCCGCCCTGATCACCAGCCCCGGCATCCCGCATCTTTACCCCGCAGCGCATCCGGTGATCGCCCGCGCCATCGCGGCGGGGGTCCCGGTCGACAATGACATCGGCCTGTTCTTTCAAAGCTATGCCCGGCCGGACTGGGACAATTTCGAACAGCCGCCGAAAGTGGTGGCCATCACCGGATCGAACGGCAAATCGACCACCACCGCGCTGATCCACCACATCCTGCAAGTGGCGGGCCGCCCCACCCAGATGGCGGGCAACATCGGCAAGGGCGTGCTGTCGATCGACCCCCTTCAGGATGGCGAGGTGGTCGTTCTCGAACTGTCCAGCTACCAGACCGACCTTGCCCGCGCCCTGACGCCCGATGTCGCGGTCTTCACCAATCTCTCGCCCGACCATCTGGACCGTCACAACGGCATGGGCGGCTATTTCGCCGCCAAGCGCCGCCTTTTCGCCGAAGGCGGGCCGGATCGGGCCGTGATCGGCGTCGATGAAACCGAAGGCGCCTATCTCGCCAACCAGATCGGGCAGGGTCCGGCCGACGACCGGGTGATCCGCATCTCCTCGGGGCAGAAGCTGGAGGGTTTCGGCTGGTCGGTCTTCGCCCGCAAGGGGTTCCTCGCCGAATGGCGCAAGGGCAGGCAGATGGCCTCGATCGACCTGCGCGAGGTGAAGGGCCTGCCCGGTGCCCATAACCACCAGAACGCCTGCGCCGCCTATGCCGCCACCCGCGCGCTGGGCCTGGCACCGAAGCTGATCGAAGCGGCGCTGCACAGCTTTGCCGGCCTGCCGCACCGCAGCCAGCTGGTCGCCGAAAAGGGTGGCATCCGCTTCATCAACGACAGCAAGGCCACCAATGTCGACAGCGCCGCCAAGGCATTGCAAGCCTTTCCGCGCATCCGCTGGATCGCGGGCGGCATGGGCAAGGACGGCGGCATCACAGCGTTGCAGCCCTTTCTCGGCCCCGTGGTGAAAGCCTATCTGATCGGCCATTCCGCCCGCGACTTCGCCTTGCAGATCGGGGCAACCCCGCATGAGATCTGCGAGACCATGGCCCGCGCCGTCGCCCGCGCCGCCGCCGAGGCCGAACCGGGCGAGGTGGTCCTTCTGGCCCCTGCGGCGGCAAGTTTCGACCAGTATCCGAATTTCGAAAGACGCGGCGAGGATTTTGCCGCGCAGGTAAAGGCCCTGACCGGCTGACCCCGGACCGGCGGTTGTCATGCGGCGCGGCCTTGCGGCCGCAGTTTTTTTGTCTCGCCTCTGCGCCTTGCGGCGCAACCGGCTCGGGCCGCTCGCGGTCTGCTCGAACCGATGGCGCAGCCCGCTCGCACCTCCGGCGGGGATATTTTCAGAAGGGAAAGCCGGGACGCTTCTGCTTTCCCTTCAGCAAATATCCTGGGGAGTTTGAGGGGCAAGGCCCCTCATCCCCGAGGAGGAGGCGCAGGCCGACGACGAGACGGAAGACTTGCGGCGGCAGCCGCTCAATCGGGCAGGAAAGAGGCTGCGGTGAAGGAATGCTGGATCGATACGCCGCTGGGTCCGATGCTGGCGGTTGCCGGAGAGGCGGCGCTGCATCTGCTGGACTGGGACGAGGGCGGGCGGCTGGCGACGGGGCGCAGGCGGCTGGCGGCCCTGGGCGGGATCGAGACCGGAGAAACCGTGGTTCATGCGCGGCTCCGCCGCCAGCTTGCCGCCTATTTCGCCGGGACGGGCGCGGATTTTGATCTGGACCTGCGCCAGCCAGGCCCCGAATTCCGCCAGTCGGTCTGGCGGGAATTGTGCCGGATTCCTGCCGGACAGACCGAGACCTATGCCGGGCTGGCCCGGCGCATCGGCAGGCGCGATGCGCCCCGTGCGGTGGGGGCGGCGAACGGGGCCAATCTGATCTCGATCCTGGTGCCCTGCCACCGGCTTCTGGGGTCGGACGGCCGGCTCACCGGCTATGGCGGCGGCCTTGCGCGCAAGGACTGGCTGTTGCGGCATGAGGCCGCCGCCTTCGGCCCCGGCCGGCCGGCCCCGCATTCGCGCTAGCCACGCGCCGCGATTGCCGCTAGAGTTGCCGCAGAGCCTGGAGGGAACATCCGGGCCAGAGGCAGTAAAATCGAGGCGGCTTTCCCATGACTGAGATGGTCTATGGCTCCAACCCCGTTCCGGTGACGGAACCGGTCTTGCCGCGCTGGTGGCGCACCATCGACAAATGGACGCTGTCGTCGATCTTCCTGCTGTTCGGCATCGGGCTTCTTCTGGGCCTTGCCGCCTCGGTCCCGCTGGCCAACCGCAACGGGCTGGAGCCGTTCTATTATGTGCAGCGTCAGGCGATCTTCGGTGCCCTGGGGCTGACGGTGATGGTCGCCGTGTCGATGATGGCCCCGGAAACCGTGCGGCGGCTGGGGGTGCTGGGCTTCGTGGGGGCGATGGCGCTGATGGTGGCGCTGCCCTTCGTGGGCGAGGATCACGGCAAGGGCGCGATCCGCTGGCTGTCGATCGGCGGCTTTTCGCTGCAACCGTCGGAATTCCTGAAACCGGCCTTCGTCGTCGTCACCGCCTGGCTGATGGCGGCGGCCCAGCAGGTCGGCGGTCCGCCCGGCAAGGCGCTGTCGTTCTGCCTGCTTTGCATTGTCGTCGGCTTTCTGGCCATGCAGCCCGATTTCGGCCAGTCGGCGCTGATCCTGTTCGCCTGGGGCGTGATCTATTTCGTCGCCGGGGCCCCGATGCTGCTGATCCTCGGCATTGCCGGTCTGGTGGCCGGGGGCGGCGTCATCGCCTATGGCGCGTCCGAGCATTTCGCCCGGCGTATCGACGGTTTCCTGTCGCCCGATGTCGACCCGCGCACCCAGCTTGGCTATGCCACCAACGCGATTCAAGAGGGCGGCTTCTTCGGCGTCGGCGTCGGCGAGGGCCAGGTGAAATGGTCGCTGCCCGATGCCCATACCGATTTCATCATCGCCGTCGCGGCCGAGGAATACGGCCTGTTGCTGGTTCTCCTGATCCTCGGGCTGTTCGGGGTGATCGTCGTGCGGTCTCTGGTGCGGCTGATGTCCGAGCGCGATCCCTTCACCCGGCTGGCGGGGGCGGGGCTGGCCTGCATCTTCGGCGTGCAGGCGATGATCAACATGGGCGTCGCGGTGCGGCTTCTGCCGGCCAAGGGCATGACGCTGCCCTTCATCTCCTACGGCGGGTCGTCGCTGATCGCGGCGGGCATCACCGTCGGCGCGCTCTTGGCGATGACGCGCACCCGGCCGCGCGACCGCATGTCCGAGGTCTTTCGGCGGAGCGGGCGCTAGATGGCCGACCGGGCGAAACTTCTTCTCATCGCGGCGGGCGGCACCGGCGGGCACATGTTCCCCGCGCAGGCGCTGGCCGAGGCGATGCTGGCGCGCGGCTGGCGGGTCAAGCTGTCGACCGACGACCGCGGCGCGCGCTATGCGGGCGGCTTTCCGGCGGCGGTGACGGTGGAACAGACCGCCTCGGCCACCTTTGCGCGCGGCGGGGCGCTGGCGAAACTGGCGGTGCCGTTCCGCATCGCGGGCGGCATCCTGCGGGCGGTCTGGTCGCAACTGATCGACCGGCCCGCCGTGGTGGTGGGGTTCGGCGGCTATCCGTCGATCCCGGCGCTGGCCGCGGCCTGGGTGCTGCGCCGCCCGCGGATGATCCATGAACAGAACGGTGTGCTGGGCCGGGTGAACCAGATCTTTGCCCCCCGCGTCGACCGCATCGCCTGCGGCACCTGGCCCACCGCGCTGCCGCAGGGGGCCGAAGGCACGCCCACCGGCAATCCGGTGCGCGCCGCCGTTCTGGAGCGCGCCGCCGCCCCCTATATTCCGCCGGGGGACTATCCGATGTCGATGGTGGTGATCGGCGGCAGCCAGGGCGCGCGCATCCTGTCGGATGTCGTCCCCGCCGCCGTGGCGCAACTGCCCGAGACCCTTCTGGCCAACCTGCGCATTGCCCATCAGGCCCGCGACGAAGACGCCACCCGCGCCGCCGCCGCCTATGAGGCCGCAGGCGTCCGCGTCGAAATCGCCCCCTTCTTCACCGACATCCCCCGCCGCCTGTCCGAGGCGCAGCTGGTCATCAGCCGCTCGGGGGCCTCCTCCATCGCCGACATCAGCGTGATCGGTCGTCCGTCTATCCTGATCCCCTATGCCGCCGCCACCGCCGATCATCAAACCGCCAATGCCCGCGGCCTGTCTGACGCTGCGGCAGCGGTGGTGATCCCGGAAAAGGCGCTTGACGCCGCCACGCTGGCAGGCCACATCGCCGCGATCCTCGGCAACCCAGAGGCCGCCGAGACCATGGCCCGCAATGCGCTGGCCGAAGGCAAGCCCGACGCCACCGCCCGCCTGATCGCCCTTGTCGAAGACCTGGCCCGGACCCAGACTGGAGACCCCGCATGAACGCCGCCACCAAACTGCCGCTGGAGCTTGGCCCGATTCATTTCGTCGGCATCGGCGGCATCGGCATGTCGGGCATCGCCGAAGTGCTGATCACGCTGGGCTACCGGGTGCAGGGGTCGGATGCGAAAGCGTCCAAGATCACCGACCGGCTGGTCCGGCTGGGGGCCGCCTTCTTCGAAGGCCAAAGTGCCGATAACATCGGCGAGTCGGCGGTGGTCGTGATTTCCAGCGCCATCAAGAAGGGCAACCCCGAACTGGAAGAAGCCCGCCGCCGCAAGCTGCCGGTGGTGCGACGGGCCGAGATGCTGGCCGAACTGATGCGCCTGCGCTCGAACATCGCCATTGCGGGCACCCATGGCAAGACCACCACCACCACCATGGTCGCCACCCTTCTGGACAAGGGCGGCTTTGACCCAACGGTGATCAACGGCGGCGTGATCCATGCCTATGGGTCGAACGCGCGGGCCGGGGCAGGGGAATGGATGGTGGTCGAGGCCGACGAATCCGACGGTTCCTTCAACCGCCTGCCCGCCACGATTGCCATCGTGACCAATATCGACCCCGAGCATATGGAGCATTGGGGCACCATCGACGCCCTGCGCAAAGGCTTTCTCGATTTCGTGTCGAACATTCCGTTCTACGGCGTCGCCGTCTGCTGCACCGACCACCCCGAGGTTCAGGCCCTTGTCGGCCGCGTCACCGACCGCCGCGTCGTCACCTTCGGCTTCAACGCTCAGGCCGATGTGCGCGCGGTGAACCTGACCTTCGACGGTGCCACATCGAAATTCGACATCCTTTTGCAGAACGAAGGTGACGACAGCCGGATCGAAGGCTGCGCCCTGCCGATGCCGGGGCAGCACAACGTCTCGAACGCCTTGTCCGCCGTCGCCGTCGCCCGCCATCTGGGCATGAAGAAGGATGAAATCCGCGAGGCCCTTGCCGGTTTCGCCGGGGTCAACCGCCGCTTCACCAAGGTGGCCGAGATCAATGGCGCGACCATCATCGACGATTACGGCCATCACCCGGTCGAAATCGCCGCCGTGCTGAAGGCGGCGCGTCAGGCGGTGTCGAACACCCCCGGTGCCCGCGTGATCGCCGTCCACCAGCCGCACCGCTACACCCGGCTGTCGAACCTGTTCGACGATTTCTGCACCTGCTTCAACGAGGCGGATGTGGTCGCCATCGCCGATGTCTATGCCGCCGGCGAAGATCCGATCCCCGGTGCCTCGCGCGATGATCTGGTGGCGGGCCTGATCGCCCATGGCCACCGCCATGCCCGCGCCTGCCTGGACGAGGCCGATCTGGCCCGCCTGTTCCGCGAACAGGCCCGGCCGGGCGACATCTTCGTCTGTCTGGGCGCGGGGACGATCAGCGGCTGGGCCAACGGCCTGCCCGCCAAGCTGACCGCGAAGGCCGCCTGACCGGATGCGGTGCCGAGTCCTTCTGCCTGCGGGGGCCGCAAGATGATGCTTCCCCTCGGCCTTGCCTGCCTGTGGCTGGTCACGGCGAACCTGATCGCCATGCTGCCCTCGCGCGATCATCACTGGCGCGCGGCCTATGGGCTGATTGCCCTCGGCATCCCGCTTCTGGGTTGGGTCACATGGGCCGCCGGCCCGTTCTGGGGCCTGGCCTTCCTGGCCGCTGGGGCATCGCTGCTGCGCTGGCCGCTGGTCCATCTCTGGCGCTGGGTGCGCCGGGGGTAGGGCGCCACGCTTCGCCCCGCCTATTGCCCAGATTTCGCCATGCCTGCGTGTCACAACAGCCCCCATGGCCAAGATCATCCCCACCTTCCTTGCCTTCATCTTCCTGATGTCGCGCCCCTTCTTCAACGCCCGCGAGCGGCGGGCCTCGTTCCTTCTGCTGCTCGGGCTGGGGATTTTCTGTGCCTTCCTTGCCCTGTGCGTCGACGTCTGGAGCAAGATGGACCACGGCCCCGTCTCGCCGGTGAACGGGCGGGGGTTGTTCCTGTCGCGGCTGTCCGACCGTCTGGCGCGCATGGGGGCCGACACTTGGGGCTGGGGGATGGAGCTGTTCAGCGGCTCTCCCGCCCTGGTGCTGGCCATTGCAGCGGTCGGGCTGCCGGTGGCGCTGATCCTTTACCTTCTCCACCGCAACGCCACCGATCCGGAGTGACCTGCCCATGCCGCTTTCCATGGTCTTTCCCGCCTTCATGGCGCTTCTCTTCCTCCTGTCCCTGCCCTTCATCCGTGGGGCTGAGCGGCGCTTTGTCCTGGTTGCCCTTGCCATCATCGGGGGGCTGAGCCTTCTGGCCTTCGGCAGTTTTCAGACGGCCACCGGCACCGGCTCTTCCGGGTCCGAAAGGTCCGGGCTCGAAACGGCGCTGATCCTGCTGTTCATCGTGATCGCCACACTCGCCGCTGCTCTGGAGGCTGTGCGCGAGGGGCTGCGCGATGCCTTCGGCGCCTTTGGCCCGCTTGTGGGACTGTTGCTGCTGGTCATGCTGGGGGCAGGGGGCCTGTGGCTGGCCGGCCTGCACCGCCGCGCCTCGCGCAAGCCGCCCGCGCCGGATGACGGCGAATAGCCGCACCCCGCCTCTGCCAGCCCTTGCCTCCCCCCGGGGCCAGGGGCTACCAACCGGGCATGACACCGCTTCCAACACCCCGGGGCATCCTGACCCCGAACCGCCCTCTGTCCGATCTGACCTGGCTGCGCGTCGGCGGCCCGGCGGACTGGCTGTTCCAGCCTGCGGACGAGGCTGATCTGGCCGATTTCCTGCGCGACCTCGACCCCGCCATCCCTGTCTTCCCCATGGGAGTCGGATCGAATCTGATCGTGCGCGACGGCGGCATCCGGGCGGTGGTGATCCGGCTGGGGCGGGGATTCAATTCCATTGAAATTCAAGAGGATAGGGTGGTGTCCGGGGCCGCCGCCCTGGATGCTCACGTCGCCCGCCGCGCCGCCGAGGCCGGGCGCGACCTGACCTTCCTGCGCACCATTCCGGGCAGCATCGGCGGCGCGGTGCGGATGAACGCGGGCTGCTA
>DAIOGH010000043.1:0-28805 GCA_036745335.1 Paracoccaceae bacterium | reverse complement strand
CGGCGAAACCGGAAACGCCGCCGTCGAGGCAAAGGTCCGAAACGAAGCCGAAGCCATGTGCAACACATTCCCCATATACCAGGACTTGTGATCTTCACGCCTTCACGGCCAATATGGGGCGCGCGCACCAGCGCGCCCTTTTCATTTTCCGCCCTTCGGTGACGATTTCACAATGTCCATGCCCGCGCCGCGCAGCAGCCTGTCCCGCTTCATCGCCTCCAGCGGGCTGACCAATCTGGGCGATGGCATCGCCACGCTGGCCTGGGCCTGGGTCGCCTCGCTCCTGACGCGCGACCCGTTGCTGATTGCCACCGTGGCGGTGGCGTTGCGGCTGCCCTGGGCGCTGTTCGCCGTTCCCGCCGGGCTGGTGGCCGACCGGGTGGACCGGCGGCGGCTGATCCTGGCGATGGATCTGGTGCGGGCGGTGGCCTTTGGCGCGGCGGCGCTGGCCTTGTGGGCCGCGCTGCCGCTGTCCCCTGCCCCGCAAAGCGGACTTTCCGCGCCCTTTGCCTTTGTCGCCCTGCTGGTCGCCGCGACGGTGGTCGGCGTGGCCGAGGTGTTCCGTGACAATGCCGCGCAGACCATGCTGCCGTCGCTGGTGCCGCGCGACCGGCTGGAGCAGGCGAACGGGCGGCTGTGGAGCGTCGAGCTGATCGGCAATTCGCTGGTCGGCCCGGCGCTGGGTGCGGTGCTGGTGGCGGCGCTGATCACCCTGCCTTTCGCGGTGAATGCGCTGGCCAATGGGCTGGCCGCGCTGCTGGTGGCCGGGATCGCCGGGGATTTCCGCGCCCCGCAGGGCGAAAGCCGGGGCTGGCGCGCCGAACTGGCCGAGGGGTGGGGCTTTCTGATACAGGCCCCGCTGTTGCGGCTGCTGGCCTGGATCACCGGGTTCTGGAACCTGTTCCACCAGATGATGATCGTGGCGATGATCCTGCATGTGCAGGAAAACCTTGGGCTTTCGGCCGAGATTTACGGTCTGGTCCTTGCCGGCGGCGCGGTGGGCGGCATCCTTGGCGGGTTGTCGGGGGGATGGGTTGCGCGGCGGCTGGGGCCGGGGCGGACCGCACAGGTGACGATGCTGGCCTCGGCCTTCACCTTTCTGGGCGTCGGGCTGGCCCCGAACGGCTGGGTGCTGGCGGCAATGTTCATGGTGTTCGAATTCACCGGATTCGTCTGGAACACGGTGTCGGTTTCCACCCGGCAAAGGGCGATCCCGAACCGCCTTCTGGGCCGGGTCAACAGCCTTTACCGCCTGCTGGCCTGGGGCATGATGCCGGTGGGGCTGGCCCTGTCCGGCGTGGTGGTGCGGCTGGCCGATGGACCCCTGCCCCGCGGTCAGGCCCTGCAACTGCCGTTCTTTGTGGCCGCCGCCGGATTTCTGCTGGTGGCCGCCGTCAGCTGGCGCGCGCTGGAGCGCCGCTTCACCGCCCTGCGTGACGCCGGGGGCCGGTTGTGACCCCGCCCGCCACCCGCAGCCTTGAACGGCGGATGGGCGACTGGGCGCGCGCGCGCCTGCCCTATGCGCTGGCCGAACTGGTGATGTTCGTACTGAAACAGGGCTGGGCCTGCCTGTTCGGCGGCCTGCTGCTGGCGGCGATCATCGGCACCCGGCTGATCTGGCAGCCGGGCTGGCCGGTCCATCGTTACGACGCGCTGTTCCTGTTCGCCGTCGCTACCCAGGCGCTTTTCCTGTGGCGCAGGCTGGAAACCTGGGAGGAAGCCCGCGTCATCCTGCTCTTTCACCTGACCGGCACGGCGATGGAATGGTTCAAGGTCGGGGCCGGAAGCTGGGCCTATCCCGAAGCCGGGCTGTTCAAGCTGATGGGCGTGCCCCTCTTTTCCGGCTTCATGTATGCCGCCGTCGGCAGCTATATGGCGCGGGTGATCCGCATCTTCGACATGCGCTTTGCCCCCTATCCGCCGTTCTGGCTGACCGTGCTGCTGGCGGTGGCGATCTATGTGAATTTCTTCGCCCATCACTTCCTGCCCGACATCCGGTTGGTCTTGTTCGCGGCCACCGTGCTGATCTTTGGCCGCTGCCGGATCTGGTTCCGCATCCATGACCATGACTGGTGGATGCCCCTGCCGCTGGCGGCCTTTCTGTCCAGCTTCGCGCTGTGGCTGGCCGAGAATGTCGGCACGGCAACGGGGACCTGGCTTTATTCCGGGCAGACGCCGGACCGGCTGGTCAGCCTGGCCAAGCTGGGATCGTGGTATCTTCTGCTCTATGTCGCCTTCGTCACCGTGACGCTGGTCAGCCGGTCGGCGCTGTATCCGCCCGGCCGCCCGGTTCAGATCAGACCGCGCCAGTAGATCACCGCAATCGCCAGCAGCATGACGATGAAGATCGCAAAGGCGGCCGAGGCGGCGGCCCCCAGCACCGCCGACTTGCGCGCCGCCCCCCGGTTGATGCCGCCCAGATGGCGGATGCAGGTGTCATAATTGGCGGCCACCTCGCCTTCGTCCAGTTGCACCAGCAGCTTGGGGTTCTGCGCCATCTTCTGCGCATCGGCCAGCGCCGCAGCGGCAAGGCGCACCTTCTTTGGCAGCCGCCGTCCGGCCTTGCGCACCTTGTCTTCCAGGGTGCGGCCACGGATGCCCAGGCGTTCCTCGATCAGGGCCGAGACCCTGTCTGTCATCTGGATGATGGTTACAGCGCTCATGCCCCGCCCTCCTGCCCGGCGGAATGTAGTCATGGGCCGCCGGGATGCAACCGCTCTGGCAGCGAAGACGCGGTTTCGCTAAGAAGGCGGACATGCTTGCCACGATCCTTCACCCCGCCGCCCAGGGCGCAACCGCACCGCCGCTGATCATCGCGCATGGCCTTTATGGCTCTGGCAGGAACTGGGGCGTGATTGCGCGGCGGCTGGCGGATCGCCGCGACGTGGTGGCGGTCGACATGCGCAATCACGGGGAAAGCCCGCGGATGCCGGTGCAAGGCTATCCCGAGATGGCGGCCGATCTGGCCGAGGTGATCCGCAGCATCGGCGGACCGGTCGATCTTCTGGGGCATTCGATGGGCGGCAAGGCGTCGATGCAGCTGGCGCTGACCGATGGCACGCTTCTGCGGCGACTGGTGGTGGCAGACATTGCGCCGGTTGCTTACGCCCACGACCAAAGCCACCATGCCCGCGCCATGATGGCGCTGGATCTGGCCGGGGTCACGACACGGGGCGAAGCCGACCGCCGACTGTCGGCGGGGGTCGAGGATCCGGGCCTGCGGGCCTTCTTCCTGCAATCGCTGGACCTGAAGGCGGCAGGCGGCCCGCGCTGGCGGCTGAACCTGCCGGTGCTGGAGACCGAGATGCCGAAGATCGTCGGCTGGCCGGGCACCGAAGGGGTGTTCGATCACCCCACCCTGTTCCTGACCGGGGCCGACAGCAACTATGTCCGCCCCGAGGCGCGCGACCCGATCCGCGCGCTGTTCCCCAAGGCGCGGTTCGCCAAACTGCCCGGCGCGGGCCATTGGCTGCATGCCGACAAGCCGCGCGAATTCGAGGAAACCGTCCGGGTGTTTCTGGACGCCTGAGGCCGCAGCCGCATCAACCCGCGATCTGCCGTGCGACGGCCCAGCTGACCGGAAGCGCCAGCACAAAGCCAAGCCCGGCCGCGATCAGGATCGGTTGCAGCGTGTCATATCCCATGGTCAGGGCGGCCACGATGAACGACCCCATCAGGGCGGTCGAGATTATCGAGAACAGGATCATCATCAGGCGGGTCATGCCACTCTCCTTCAGGCGCGCGTTCCTGCAATGATGCCCGATTCCGGGGCCGATGGCTTTGATCGGGATCAATACATGCGGCGTTCCGCATGTGATCCTCAGCCGTCACACCGGCCCTGCCCGATGCACCACCCGGCCCCGGAACAGCGTCAGCAGCACTTGCGTATCGGAAATCGCATCCGGCCCGCAGGAGAAGATGTCCCGGTCCAGCACGATCAGATCCGCCGAAAAGCCCGTGCGCAACTGCCCGGTGAACCCCGCACGCCAGCAGGCGCGGGCCGCATGGGTGGTATAGCCCAGCACCGCCTCTTCCACCGTCAGGCGCTGATCCGGCAGGAACGGCTCTTTCGGGTTTTCCGCCCGCCTAGCCTGCCGCGTCACCGCGGTTTCGATGATCTCGAACGGGTTCAGCGTGCTGACGGGCCAGTCCGAGGACAGGCACCAGTCGGCCCCCTGATCCAGCATCCGGCGGAAGGCATAGGTGTCCTTGTGGCGCGCGGCGCCGATCATCTCCAGCGCGATATCGGGGATCGCCGGGTCCAGACGCGCCCAGAGCGGCTGGATATTCGCCGTCGCCACCCGCGCAAGCCGGACGTAATCGCCGGGGTCCATCAGTTGCAGGTGGGTCAACTGATGCTGCGCGGGCCAGGGGGCATTCGCGGCCAGCGCCGCCTCCAGCCCTTCGATGCTGCGCTGCACGGCGGCATCGCCGATGACATGGACATGGATGGCAAAGCGGGCGGCATCCAGCGCGGTGAACAGCGCCTTCGTCTGGTCGGCCCCGAACATGCATGGGGCATTGCCCGGCTGATCGGCGTAATCGGCCAGACAGGCGGCGGTGCGGTTTTCAAACACGCCATCCATGAAGAATTTGGCGGAATGAACATGGAAGTCCGGCCCCGGATGGGCCGCGCGCATGGCCGATAGCCGGGCGACGGCGGTCTCAGCCGTATCCGCCTCTGTCACCAGCGCCGCACCGCAGACCCACAGGTTCAGGCCCCCCGCCGCCAGCCCACGTGCATAGATCCGCGCCTCCTGATCGGTGATGCGCGGGTCCAGAACGCCGGTGATGCCATGGGCATTGGCATGCGCCTGCCCGGCCAGCAGGCCCTGATACCAGTCGTCATCGGTGAACTGCGGCAGCTGCGACACCGCCCAGACGATCGCCTCTTCATGCAGCATCCCGGTCGCCCGGCCCGCGCCATCGCGCAGAATATGGCCGTTGACCGGATCGGCGGTGTCATCGCCGATCCCGGCCATCTCCAGTGCGCGAGAGTTGAAACAGGCGTTGTGAAAGCTGCTGTCATAGACCACGGCAGGCCGGTCGCCCGTTACCCGATCCAGCAGTGCCGCCGTCAGGTTGTGATCACCGAAATAGCCCGGTTGCCAGCCTGAACCGATGATCAACGGCAGGTCGGGCTTGGCGGCCACATGGGCGGCCAGCGCCGCCAGCAACTCCGCCTCGGTCGAGGCGTCGTAAAGATAGGCCGCCGTCGCCAGATCCAGCCCGCCCGACAAAAGATGGATATGCGGATCCTGGAACCCCGGCAGCACCAGCCTGCCGCCCGCGTCGATCCGGTCAGCCGCCTCGGGCGGCTGCCCCCGCCCCAATGCCACGATCCGACCATCCCGCGCCAAGAGCCAGTCGGCGACGGGCCGGGCCGGGTCCATCGTGCGGATTCGGGCGTTGTGGATCACGAGGTCAGCCAAGGCGCAGCCTTTCAAGTTCGGGCCAGTCGTCGGCCGGGATCACATGCGCCGGGGCCATGGCATCCTGTGTCCAGCCGAACAGGCAAAGGAAGGGCACCGGGCCTACCTTGGTCAGATGCGGGGTCAGCGGCGGATTCCAGACCGGGCAATGCGCGGGTTTCACCACCAGCGGGCGGCCAGGGCCAAAACGCCAGCCATGCGGGCCGGTCAGGGGGGCATAAAGCTCGGGCGCGGGATGGGCGTGGTCGCGGTACAGCACATGCGGCGCGATCAGGAACAGCCCGAAGTCGTAATCCTGCGCCGGGATATGCGCCTCTTCCCCGATCAGAGAGCAATAGGCATGGCCTTGGGCAAAATCCGCCCCGATTCGCGCCGGATCATAGCCGTCATAGGTGATCCAGTTCAGCGCCGGGGCGGCGGCGGCAATCGACCCGGCCAGCGCCGGATGCTGCCCCGCCAGGACGTCCAGCGCCGGGGCCAGATGCGCGGCCACAACGGCATTCCCGGCGGCGTCGCCAAGGCTGACCGCCCCGTCCCGCCAGCGCGCCAGGCCCAGCCGCACCTCGGCCACGCCGGGGCCGGGCAGGCCTGCAAGATAGCGGTCGGCTTCCTCCAGCAAGGCCCGCAGCAGCCCTTCGGCAGAAGGCGCGGCATCACCGGGCACCGGCAGGCGGCGGTCCTCCAGCACCTCGGCCGGCGGGCGGCGGTCATCGGCGGCGGCAACGCGGTAGGCTTCAAGCTGCGCTGGCGACAGCACGCCTTCGGCCCAAAGCCGCATCGCCCGGCCATAGCGCGCCCGGCCCGACCCGCGCGCGCCCAAGGGAACGCCCAGCAGCCCGGTCATTCATTGGCCCGATAGGCCAGCCGGGCATCGGCACTGGCCCGCGCCGCCGCACGGTTCATCACGATGCCGGCGATCAGCACCCCGGTCCCCACGACCAGCACCATCAGAGTGGCCAGCGCGTTCACATCGGGCGTGACACCCAGCTTGACCTTGGACCAGATCAACAGCGGCAGCGTGGTCGCCCCCGGCCCGGTGGTGAACGAGGTGATGACCACATCGTCAAGGCTGATGGTAAAGGCCAGAAGCCAGCCCGACATCACGGCAGGAAAGATCACCGGCAGGGTGACATCGAACAGCACCTGCCAGGGCCGTGATCCCAAATCCATCGCCGCCTCTTCGATGGCGCGGTCGGCCTGGATCATCCGGGCCTGCACCACCGTGGTCACGAAAACCATGGAAAAGGTGATATGCGCCAGCGTGATGGTGGTAAAGCCGCGCTGCGAGGGCCAGCCCACCCATTCAGCCAGCATGATGAAGAACATCAGGCTGGAAATCCCTGTGATCACCTCGGGCATGATCAAGGGCGCGGTGACAAGGCCGGAAAACAGCACCCGGCCGCGGAACCGGCTGTAGCGCGCCAGCGCGATCCCGGCCATGGTGCCCAGGATCGTGGCGATCGAGGCCGAGATGAAGGCGATCTTCAGCGACAACCACAGCGCCGACATCACCTGCCGGTTGGAGAACAGCGACACATACCATTTGGTCGAAAAGCCGCCCCAGACCGTCGCCAGCCTGCTTTCGTTGAAGGAATAGACCATCATCGACAGGATCGGGATGTAGAAGAAGGCAAAGCCGAAGGCCAGCATGGTGATCAGAAAGACCGGGCGGCGTTTCATCGGCTGCCCTCCGCCTTGGCCTGATAGTGGCTGTAAAGCATCGTCGGCACCACCATCAGCACCAGAAGCGCCACCGCCACGGCCGAGGCCATCGGCCAATCGCGCGCCTGCGCGAATTCGGTCGAGATCAGCGCACCGATCATCGGGCTGGAGGCATTGCCGACCAGCGTCGGGATCACCAGTTCCCCGGCCGCCGGGATGAAGACCAGCATTCCGCCTGCGATGATGCCCGGCACCGATTGCGGCAGGGTCACGTCCCAGAACACG
Organism: Paracoccaceae bacterium; assembly: GCA_036745335.1. Lineage (GTDB taxonomy): Bacteria > Pseudomonadota > Alphaproteobacteria > Rhodobacterales > Rhodobacteraceae > Pseudogemmobacter. Next base: position 21,426 of record DAIOGH010000043.1, on the reverse strand, counting down.
CGGGCAGGCTTCGATCCCAGATCCATCGCCGCCTCGTCCAGCGTGGGGTCCAGCCGTTCAAGGCTGGCATAAAGCGGCAGGATCATGAACGGCAGATAGGTATAGACCATCACCAGAACGACGGCGAAATTGCTGTTCATCATCGGAATCGACTTCACGGCCCAGTCGATCGGGACCAGAAAGTTCCAGGCATCGGTCAGCATGCCGTTGAACCAGCTGTTGCGCCCCATCAGCCCCATCCAGGCATAGACCCGCAGCAGAAAGCTGGTCCAGAACGGCAGGATCACCAGCATCAAGAGGATGTTGCGCCAGGCGGGGGCGACCCGCACCAGTCCCAGCGCCATCGGATAGCCGATCAACAGGCACAGCACCATCGCCAGTGCCGCATTCATCACCGATGTCAGGAAGGCGCGAAGATACAGCCCGTCGCCGAAGACGCGGGCATAGGATTCCCAGCTGACCAGCGGCGCGTCACCGCCCCAGCTGATCGGCGGGGCGGTCGGGGTCTTGGTGGCAACACTCATCGCCACAACGATCAGGAAGGGGATCAGGAACAGCAGCACCAGCCAGACATAGGGCGCGCCGATGATCAGGCGTGGCCAGCCCTTGTTGTCGAACCAGCGGCGGAACGGGGTGTCGGCCATGGCGCTACTCCGCCAGCACGATGGCAGAGCCGGGGTCGAAGCTCAGCCAGACCCGGTCGTCCCAGTCGGCCACCCGCGCCGCCTCGTCCCCGCGCCTTGCGTTCACCGCATGGGCCTGCACCAGCGCGCCGGACGCCAGGGTGATGCGGTAAAGGCTGTCCTTGCCGAAATAGGCCAGGTCCTTGACCGCCCCTTCCACCACATTCGCAGCCTCGGGCCTGTCGCGCGAGATCGTCAGCTTTTCGGGCCGCAGCGCCAGCGTCACGTCCTGCCCCTCGACCACGCTGGGCACATCGCGCGCCACGATCCGGCCGCCCAGTGCGGGCGCGTCCAGCACCAGATTGCCGCCGTCGCGCCCTGTCACCCGCGCCTCGAACGAGGTGATCGAACCGATGAAACTGGCGACAAAGCGGCTGTTGGGGAATTCATAGATCTCGGTCGGGCTGCCGACCTGCTTCACCTGCCCCTTGTCCATCACGGCGATCCGGTCGGCCAGGGTCATCGCCTCTTCCTGGTCATGCGTCACAACGATGAAGGTGACGCCGGTACGCTGCTGGATCGACATCAGCTCGAACTGGGTATGTTCGCGCAGTTTCTTGTCCAGAGCGGCCAGGGGTTCGTCCAGCAGCAGCAGTTTCGGCTGCCGGGCCAGCGCGCGGGCCAGCGCCACCCGCTGCCGCTGCCCGCCGGAAATCTGATGCGGCTTGCGCGCCGCGAAGGGCGTCAGCTGCACCAGATCCAGCATCTCGCGCACCCGCTCGTCACGCTCGGCCTTGCCGATGTTCTCGTGCTTCAGCCCGTAGGCGATGTTCTTCGCCACGGTCATATGCGGAAACAGCGCATATGACTGGAACATCATGTGGACCGGGCGCGACCACGGCGGCACACCCGCCATATCGCGCCCATCCAGAAAGATGCGCCCCGAGGTTGGTTCCTCGAACCCCGCCAGCATCCGCAGCAGCGTGGTCTTGCCGCAGCCGGACCCGCCCAACAGCGCAAAGATCTCGCCCTTGCCGACGGTCAGCGACACGTCGCGAACCGCCTGAAAGGTGCCGAACATTTTCGAGACGCCTTCGATCTTCAGAAAGGGCTCGTCCCCGGAACCAGCCACCGACGCGGACATCCGGTCAACTGCCCGTCTTGATCGCGGTCCAGACCCGCGTCATCGCCTCTTCCTGTTCGTCGGACTGGGCCTTGGGCGTATACATCCGGCTCAGCGTTTCCTCATCCGGGTAAACCGCCGGATCGCTGGTGATCGCCGGATCGACAAGCGGCGTCGCCGCCTTGTTGGCATTGGCATAGCCGGTGAAATCGGTGCAGGCGGCAATCACCTCGGGGCGCAGCAGATAGTCGATGAACGTGTAGGCGTTGTCGACGTTCTTCGCGTCCTTCGGCATGATCCACAGATCGAACCAGGCAGGCGCACCGGTTTTCGGCACATAGTAGGCCAGGTTCACGTCGATCCCCGCTTCGGCCGCGCGCGTCTTGGCCACGCCATAATCGCCCGACCAGGTGTTCGCCACGCACAATTCCTGATTGGGCAGCGTGGTCAGGTAATTGGCATTGTCGAAGGTGGTGATGTATTGCCGGATCGGGGCCATCGCCTCGGCCAGCTTGGCATATTCCGCAGCCCCTGCGGTATCGGTGTCGATCCCCAGATATTTCATGATCATGAAGCCGCTGTCGGTCGGGCTGTCCAGCACCGAAATCCCGCAATCGGCCAGCTTGGCGGCGTTGTCGGGGTTCAGCAGCACCGCAAGATCGTTCAGGTCGACATCCGCGCCAAGCCGTTCCTTCACCATGTCGACATTATAGGTCATCCCGACCGAGCCCCACATGTAGGGAACCCCATATTCGTTACCGGGATCATAGCCTTCGACGATCTTCAGGATTTCGGGGTTCAGATTGGCCCAGCCGGTCAGCCGCGACTTGTCGATCTTCTGGAACACATCCGCTTCGATGAACCGCGCCATCGACATGCCGGCATGCAGAACCACGTCATAGCCGGTCGATCCGGCAAACAGCTTGGCCTGTGCCTCTTCGGCGCTGGAATAAAGATCATAGACCACGCCGATCCCGGTTTCCGCCTCGAAATCCGCAAGGGTGGTCTCGCCGATATAGTCGGACCAGTTGTAGACGTTCACCGTGCCTGCCTGGGCCCAGGACGGGCGCACATAGGGCATTGCCAGACCGCCCGTTAGGGCCGCAAGAGTGGAGCGACGGGTCAGCTTCATGGGTCTTCTCCTCTGTTGTGGTGCCATCTGATGTGGCTTGGCCTTGCGGCCCTGGTTTGATCAAAAGCTTAACCGGCTCTCAGCCCCTGCCAAGCATTTCCTTGTTCAGCGCGGGAATTTCCGCCTCCTCCGGCGCGGTCGCCTGCCGCATCACCGGGATCAGCGCGCGCAGCCGGTCATGGTGACGGCGCAGGCCGTATTCCATGTCCGACAGATGGAACCCGTCGAAGGCCTGGGATTTCATCGATTCGTTCGACCAGATCGTCAGCTGCTGATCCTCGGCCGAGGTATCGCGGTCGATCCGCGCCGCCAGATAGCGGGCCAGCCGCTGCGGCCGCGTCTCGTTGGCCGGGCGATAGGTGCGGCCGGTCAGCAGGGTCTTGCCCGGCGCGCGCGGCAGATCGTGGTAGAACTGGGCGCCTTCGGGGGTGAAGGCAAAGACCGTGTTCGGCCAAAGGCCATAATAGGTCCAGCTTTTCCGCAGATGATCGGGCAGCTGCGGCCGTTCCGGCGCGTGTTTCACATATTCCTTGACCGACCAGCGCCGCCCCGGCCGGTCGCCGAAAAACCCGAAGGACGCATGCAGACCGTCGGACAGGTAAAGGTCGCGGTAGTCACGGCCATACAGTTCCTGCAGCGCCGGATGCGCCAGCGCGACGTGATAGCCTTCGTTGTCCACATCCCGCACCGATTTCCAGTTCACCGGCAGTTCGGTGTGCCACAGCGCCTGATCGGCGGGCAGCAGGTCGGCGGCGGCATAGGCGGCGAAATCGGCGTCATAAGGGGCCAGAAGTTCGGCCACCGGGGCCTGCGGACCGGGCTTGAACCGCAGGAAGACGAAGCCGTGGAACAGCTCCATCTCGATCGGCTTCAGCCCGAATTTCGACTTGTCCAGCGTGCCGAATGTGGTGGGCTGCGCCGCGCCGCGCAGGGAACCGTCCAGATTGTAGACCCAGCCATGAAACGGGCAGACCACCGCCCCCCGGCACTGGCCCTGCGCCCCGTCCACCACCCGCGCACCGCGATGGCGGCAAAGGTTGTGAAAGGCGCGCACCACGCCATCCTGCCCGCGCATCACCACGGCGCGTTCGCCCAGCAGATCGAAGGCCAGCCAGTCGCCGGGGGCGGGGATGTCGTTCACATGCCCCACGACCTGCCAGTGGTTCAGGAACACGTTGTCGCGCTCCAGCTCGAACAGTGCCTGGCTGCTGTAGGTCCAGGCCGGCAGGCCGCTGCGGTCCCAGTCATTCGGCACCGTCAGGGATTTCATCGGGATTTCGGCCATGTCTTCCCCTCCATCCGGTCAAGAACCCATGTCTTGAATCTGTGAAGCTCATATTCCTCGGGCATCAGCCGGGCCGCCTTGAAGGCAGGCGAGCGGATGCCGCGATGGTTCATCTCGGATGCCGCGCCATCCTGCGCCATCACGATCTTGGCAAAGGCCGCCACCGCGGCCGCGTCAAAGCCCGGCTGCGCCAGCGTTTCGGGCAGGAAATGCCATTCCGCCACCAGCCGCGTCCGTTCCGGCCCCAGCGGCACCAGCCGGACCGAGCGGACATAATCCACATGTGCCACGACATAGGTCGATGGCCACATCGTAACAAAGGCATAGCCCGTCTCGCGCTCGGTTTCCGACAGGCCGGGAAAGATCGGGCCGCACGGCACGCCGTCCATCGTCCAGCTTTCCGCCCCCGGCTTCAGCATCCGGCCCGGTTCGTCCTCGGGGGTCCAGCCCAGCATCTCGGTCGGGCCCATGACACCCTTGCCGTAGATCGGCACCATGTCGCACAGTTCGGGGTGGATGCCGGGGCAATGCAGGCATTCCGAGTAGTTTTCCCAGAAGGCTTTCCAGTTGCATTCGATCTCGGATTCCCAGCGGTGCCCGGTGACAAGCCCGTCCATCGGCCAGTTGTCCAGTGTGTGCAGCCCGACATCCGACCCGATTTCTTCCGCATCGGCGGCAAGGTTCAGGAACAGGAACCCGTTCCAGACCCGGTGCGACACCGGGTGCAGACCATGCGCTGCCCGGTCGAAATCTTCGGTCGGCACGGCATGGGCGGTCGAGACCAGCCTGCCGTCAGCGGCGGCAAAGGACCAGGCGTGATAGGGGCAGCGGATCAGCTTGCCCAGCGGCTCTTCCTCGCCCCGGCACAGTTCCGATCCGCGGTGCGGGCAGGAATTGTGCCAGGCCGCCACATTGCCTTCGGCGCTGCGCGTCACGATCACCGGGGCCGTGCCGACCGTGACCCGCCGCATGGTGCCGGGGGCGTAATCATCCACGCGCCCCACCATCACCCATTCGCGGGCGAAGATCGTCTCCATCTCGCGCGCATACCAGCCCGCGTCCAGATAGGCGGCGCGCGGCAGACCTTCGGGGCAATGGTCAAGGCGCGGCGATTGGGGGTGGCGGCTTGGCGGATGGCGGTGGTCGTCCATGGCTTCCCTTCCTTACAGGCGGTTCTGTCGCTGCGGCAGGGGCGGCGATTTCTTTGAAGAAATCGCGGCGGAGCCCTTGAAGGCTCCGCCCCGGAGTTTTCCAAAACTCCGGGTCCCGGCATCCCGGACCTGCGCGGTCGTCATCCTAGACCCTCCCCGGCGGGGTGGCGCGTTTGCGGGGCGGGTTGAAGAAGGGCCGCTCCGCCACTGTCACCGGCAGCATCAGTTTGGCATATTGCAGCTCGCGCAGCGCATAGATTTCGACCCAGAGATCATTCTTTTGCAGATAGCGCGTCTCGACCTGCGCGATGGCGACATTGGCCTTCAACGCGGGCGACCAGGCGGCGGCGGTGATCATCCCCGCCTCGACCCGTTTGTCATGATAGAGGATCGACCCTTCGGCACTGACATTGCCGGGAATGTCCAGCCCGACCAGCGCCCAGACCGATCCCTTTTCCCTTTCCGCCAGCAGCGCCCGGCGGCCGGTGAAATGGCCCTTCTGCCAGTCGATCATCCATCCCAGCCCCAGTTCCAGCGGGCTGCGCGGCCGGTCTTCGCGCAGGGCCTGATGGGCGGGGATGAAATCCATGTTGGTGATCATGAACCCGGCCTCGATCCGCGCCAGATCCAGCGCATCGGTGCCGATCGGCCGGATGCCCCAGGGCGCGCCCGCCGCCATCAGATGATCCCAGAAGGACAACGCCTGATCCGGGGTCAGCCACAGCTCATAGCCCAGATCGCCGGTGAATCCGGTGCGCGAGATGGTGATCTCACCCTTGCCGAAGGGAAACTTTGCCATGCGGAAGGGTTTCAGCGCCTGCACATCGAAGCCCGCCGCCTGCAACACCGTGGCCGAGCAGGGGCCTTGCAGCGACAGGGCGGCAATATCCTCGGTGACTTCGGCGATCTGGACGTCAAAGCCGGTGGCCGAGTCGAGGAACCACGGCAGATGCCGTTCCTGACAGCAGATCAGGTAATCCTCCGACCCGTGGCGGAACAGTGTGCCGTCATCCAAGAGCTTGCCCGCGTCATCCGTCCAAGCCGTGTAATGCACGCCGCCGACCGTCAGCTTGCCCGCATCGCGCAGCGTCAGCCGGTTAAGATAGGCCGCCGCATCGCGTCCGGTGATCCGATATTTCACCATCGGGCACAGGTCATAGACCGAGGCGCCGTTGCGGATTGCGGTATATTCCATGTCGCTGTCGCCAAAGCACAGCGCGGTCATGTAGCCACCCCATGGCCCCCAGCGGTTCAGCAGATTGGCGGACGATGTGCGGGGATGGAACGGCGTCTGCAAGAGCGGTGTGCGGAAATGGGTCAGCGCGGTCATGCCCCAACTCCTTTCAGGACTTTCGCCTCCAGAATGGCCTCTGCCGCGTTCCAGCCCGCCGCCCCGTTGATGCCGCCACCGGGATGGCTGCCTGCGCCTGCCAGCCACAGGCCCGGCAGCGGGGTGGCATATTGCGCGGCGGCAAAGGTCGGGCGGTTGAACAGCATCTGTTCCACCGCCAGTTCGCCATGATGCCAGTTGCCGCCGACCATGCCGAAACGCGCCTCGATGTCCTGCGGCATCAGCATCTCGGCATGGGCCACCTGTGCGCGCAGGCCGGGGGCCTGCGCTTCCAGCACGGCAAGGGTGTTTTCCAGCATTGCGGCCCGCGCGGCCTCAAGGCCCGCCTTCGGCGCATGGGGGGCATATTGCACGATGGCCGACAGCACATGATGGCCGTCCGGCGCCAGCCCGGCGTCATGGGCCGAGGAAACAATCACCTCCATCACCGGGGCCTCCGGCACCTCGCCGTATTTCACCGGATTGAAGGCGCGTTCCACCGCCTCGGCCGACGGCGCGATGACGATGCGGGATTTCAGGTCCGCCCCCCGGAAGTCGGGTGTGCCCTTCAGCGCCAGATGCAGCTTGGCCGCCGCCCCGCGCGACCGGATATGGCCAACCGCCTTGAAGAATCCGGTGTCCAGCGCCGCCGCGCCCACCAGGGCCTGAAAGGTCGTGCGCGGGTTCATGGCGGAAACCACCAGCCGCGCCCGCAATTCCTCGCCGCCCGCCAGACGGACGCCAACCGCCCGGTCGCCCTCGATCAGCATCCGCTCGACCGGTGCATCGGTGCGGATCTTCGCGCCAGCCGCCGCAGCTGCCTTGCCCAAGGCGACGGCCAGCGCGCCCATGCCGCCCTTGGGCAGCAGGGGATCGGGCCCGCGCGACAGCCGGTCGAGATAGAGGATCAGCGAGTTGGGCGAGCGTGGGCCGAGCCAGGCCCCAAGGGTGGAATCGAAGCACAACAGCGCCTTCAGCCGGTCATCGGTCAGCTCATCCACCGCCACGTCATAGGCGTTGATCAGCACCATGCGCAGCAGTTCGCGGAAATCATCCTTGCCCAGGGCGCGGATGCCCAGGCCCTGCTTGGCCAGCCCGAAAAGCCGGTTCTCGCCTGCCAGCTTCACCGGCCGCATCTGACGGAAGGGGGACAGCACGCGGGCGAAATCGGCAAGCTTGCGGTGCAGCGCGGCCCATGCCGCGGCATCGGGTCCAGAAGTCCTGCCGCCCTTCACCAACAGCGGATCGGCCGCGCCTGACAGGACCGTGGTTGCAAGGGCGGGGTGGAAGGTCAGCCCGTGGCGTTCCAGCCCCATGCCCTCGATGATCCGCGCATCCAGTCCTTGCGTCAGATGCGCCAGGGACGGCGCGCGATAGCCGGGGGCGAACTCCCGCTCCCCCGCGCCGCCGCCGACCGTGGCCGCCGCTTCCAGCAGCGTGACCTGGCGACCCTTGGCGGCCAGCCGGGCGGCGCAGGCCAACCCGTTGATGCCGCCGCCGATGACGATCACCTCAGAGGACGGCATAGGCATCGCGCATCCCCCCCTTGATCCCGGCCTCGCGCAGCACTTCGGCCGCGGCATTGCGGCCCGGCGCCCCCATCACCCCGCCGCCGGGGTGGGTGGAGGATCCGCACATCCACAAATCCTTGATCGGGCTGCGGTATTGCGCATAGCCCGGCACCGGGCGGTTGAAGAGCAGTTGGTCGAAGGTCAGCTCACCCTGAAAGATGTTGCCCTCGGTCAGCCCCACTTCGGCCTCCAACTCGCGCGGGGTGCGCACCTCGACATGCAGGACGCGGTTCTTGAAGCCGGGGGAATAGGTCTCGATCTGGTTCAGACAGGTGTCGCGGAAGGCGTCGCGGTCGGCATCGGTCCAGTCATGCCCGTCGATCTTCGGGGGAGCATATTGCACGAAGCAGGACATGAAATGCTTGCCAGGCGGGGTCATGGTCGGGTCGATCATGGTGGGGATCATCACATCCTGGAACGGATCGCGGCTGAACCGGCCGTTCTTCCAGTCGTCATAGCCGCGCTCCATCTTCTCGATGGAATCGGTGAAATGGAGGTCGCCCTTGATGTTTGGTGCCCCTTCCGGCAACGCCGGGAAGACGGGGGCGGAATCCAGCGCGATGTTCAGCTTGCCCGAAGACCCCCTGATCTTGAACGCCTTGACCCGCTTGACGAACTCGTCCGGCAGGTCGCCCTCGTCGACATGCTTCAGGAAGGTGCGTTTGACATCCATGTTGGAGATCACGCGCTTGCCCCTCACCTCATCGCCATTCGACAGCACCACGCCGACGGCCCGGCCGCCTTTGACCAAAATATTCTCGACCCCGTGGCCCGTGCGCACCTCGCCCCCCGCCGCCTGCAGGCTTTGGGTCAGGGCGCGGGTGATCGACCCCATGCCGCCGCGGGCAAAGCCCCATGCGCCGACATTGCCGTCCACATCGCCCATGTAGTGATGCAGCAGCACATAGGCCGACCCCGGCGACATCGGCCCCAGGGCGGTGCCGATGATGGCCGAGACCGCAAGATAGCCCTTGATCACCGGGCTTTCGAAATACTCGTCAAGGAAATCCGAGATCGACATGGTCCAGAACTGCACCATCCGCGCCCGCATCTCGGCCGACAGGGTGCCCATCTCCTTGCCCAGCCACATCAGTTCGGCCAGATCGCGGGGGCGGAAACTGGACGGGTCGGGTGGCGTCCGCATCAGCATCGGCCGGATGAAGCGGCAGAACCGCAGGATGTCGCGGGCGTAGATGTCATAGGCCTCGGCATCACGCCTGGAATGGCGGGCGAATTCGCGGCGGTTGGCGTCGTGGTCGCGGTACATGCCCAAGTATCCGCCGCCCTCTTTGAAGACGGCGCCGCCTTCATAGGGCAGGATCTGCAGCCCGTATTTCGGCAGCTCCAGATCGCGCATGATCTCGGGCCGGAACAGCGACGAGACGTAAGAGCAGTTGGAATAGGTGAAGCCGGGGAACAGCTCGCGCGACACCGCAGCGCCGCCGATCCAGTTGTTCTTTTCCACCACGCAGACCTTCATCCCCGTCCGCGCCAGATAACCAGCAGTCACCAGCCCGTTGTGGCCAGCCCCCACGATCACCGCATCATAGATCATGCACCCTCCTCGGGCATGTCATGCCTCGTCGGAAGGTCAGCGAAGAGCGGGCGAAGCCCGACGATGAGCGGCATCATTCGGCCGCGTCCAGCGTGCCGTCGGCCTGATCCTGCAAGGTCAGGTCCACCGCCCGCTCCACCGCCGCCAGCGTATCGCTCAGGCACGACGTCTCCAGCCCGTGCGCCTCGCACATGAACCAGGGCTCGCGGCTGTCGGGTTCGACGATGATGCCCAGATCGTGCAGATAATGCGACATCCGGTCGTAGAAACTGTAGTCGCTGGTCTTCCAGGCCCGGTAATTGTCCGGCGGCACTTCGGCAAAGAAGATGCCGAACATCGACGGATGGCCCGAGAAGGAATGCGTGATCCCGCGCGCATTCAGGATGCCCGAGATCCCGGATTTCAGCCGCTCGCCATAGTTGGCCAGCGTCTCCAGCGCCGGAGTTTCATCCAGAATGCGCAAGGTCTCCTCGGCTGCCGCAAGGCTGACGGAATGGGCAGTATAGGTGCCGCCATGCGACGCCCCGCCATAGCGGAAGCTGCGCATCACTTCCTCGCGCCCCGCCACCAGCGCGATGGGATAGCCATTGGCCACCGCCTTGGCAAAGGTGGTGATGTCGGGCGTGACGCCCAGAATGCCCTGGATGCCGCCCTTGCCGACGCGGAAGCCGGTCTTCACCTCGTCGATGATCAACATTACGCCGTAGCGGGTGCAAAGATCGCGGGCCAGCTGGACATAGTCCTTGCGGGCCGAGATGCCGCAGCAATTGCCCTGAATGGGTTCGATCAGCATCGCGGCCATCCGGTCGCCGTGCTTCCTGAACGTATCCTCCAGCCGCTGCATGTCGTTCATCGGCACCAGATGCGCCAGCTTCTTCACCGTCGGCGGGATGCCCTTGCCATAGGGCACCATCTCGGGATCGTCGTTCGATCCCGGCACCCAGCCTTCCATGTCAGCCATCCACATCGCGGCATCGAAGAGGCCATGATAGCCGCCCTCGACCAGCAGATATTCCTCGCGCCCGGTATGGGCACGGGCCAGCCGCAGCGCCGCCATCACCGCTTCGGTGCCCGAATTGGAAAACCGCACCAGTTCGGCGGCCGGCACCATCTTCGAAATCCGGTCGGCGACCACCAGTTCCTTTTCCGTCGACAGCGCGAAGACGCCGCCCACCTCCATCCCCTTGCGGGCGGCGGCATCCACGCGGTCATCGGCATAGCCCAGGATCGCCGGGCCATAGCCCAGCCGGTAATCGACGTAAGCATTGCCATCGATGTCCCAGGTCCGCCCGCCCTTGCCATGGTGGACATAGATTGTCCGGTCATCGCCCCAGTAGCGGAAGGTCGAGGACACCCCCAAAGGCAGCCGCTGCACCGCGCGCCGGTATTGCGCATTGGATTTCGTCAGGTCGCGGGCGGGCGGGGTCAGTCTCTGGGTCGGCATGGGCGATCTTTCTCATTGTGGCGGCTGCGTCAGACTGTCACGCCACTGACTGAGTTGTCAATCAGATCAGGAAAGGCTTCCCTCCGCCCCCCTTTGCGTTACAACTGGCAGAACCGCCCAAGGGCCGCGAAGGCACGGGCGCCGCAAAGGATTCTGCCCTTGACCCGTGCCGCAGACGCCGCCGACCTGCCCCGCCCGCCGCGCACGATGAGCCGCGAGGCAAGGCGCACGCAGATCATCGAGGCGACGATTCGCACCCTGGCCGCCCGTGGCTTTGCCCGCACCACGCTGACCGAAGTGGCCCGCACGGCCGGGCTGTCGCATGGCCTTGTGCTGTTCCATTTCGACACCAAGGAAGGGCTGCTGTCCGAAACCCTGTCGGCGCTGGCCGAGGAATACCGCCAGAACTGGCAACAGGCGCTTGACGCCGCCGGGCCCGGTGCCGCCCAGCAGTTGACCGCGCTGATCGAGGCGGATTTCTCGCCCGCCATATGCACGCCGGACCGGCTTGCCGCCTGGTGCGCCTTCTGGGGCGAGGCGCAAAGCCGCCCGATGTATCAGGAAAGCTGCGGTGAGAAGGACGACGCCTACAATGCCCGCATGGAAGCGATCTGCGCCCGCCTGATCGCCGAAGGCGGCTATTCCGGCACGCCCGTGCGCCTGGCCCGCATCCTGCGCCTCACCATCGAGGGCACCTGGCTGGACCTGATGACCATGTCCGCCCCCTACGACAGCGCCGAAGCCCTGATCACCGCCCGAACCTGCGCCGCGCGTCTGTTCCCGAAACATTTCGCGCTGCCCTGACCCCCAAAGCGCCACACCTCCCCCCAATCCACCCGGCGGAAGGCGCGTCCCCAAGAAGGGGCATGCCGGCAGATTTCCGATGGATCAGTTCGCCACGCTGGCGGATTTTCCGACAACCGAAATTCAGCGTACTCGACGGCACCCGGATGACACCTTAGTGCCAAGCGTTGCCGATCTTCGTGATGCGGAAGGTCTTCGACACTTCTTTCATCGCTCCATGTTGCCAGCTTTGTTGCCAGTTGACACGAGCCAGGTATCTGAAAACGAATTACTCTTTCAGCATCAATGCCTTAGAGACGGTCATGGTGGAGCAGAGGGGGATCGAACCCCTGACCTCGTCATTGCGAACGACGCGCTCTCCCAACTGAGCTACTGCCCCTCGACCTGAGGCGGTATTTGGCGCAAGGTCAGGGTCTTGTCAAGCGCCCGCCCGCGCCCGTTTCATCCCGGTTCAGGCCAATTGCCCGCGCACGAAGGCCACGATATCGGCCGCTGGCCGGGCACCCGCCAATCGGCCCGCCTCGCGGCCGTTGCGATACAGGATCAGCGCGGGGATGCCGCGGATGCCAGCGCGGGCGCTGATCCCCGGATGACCCTCGGTGTTCAGCTTCATCAGCCGCACACCGGGGGCCAGAACCTTGGCCGCCTTGGCGAATTCCGGGGCCATCGCCCGGCAGGGACCGCACCATGGGGCCCAGTAATCCACCAGCACCGGCAGCCCGTCGGCCCGGATCACCTTGTCATGCGTTCCGGCATCCAGTTCAGCCACTGCGCCATTCAGCAGCGGTTCCCCGCAGGACCCGCATTTCGGCCCCTGATCCAGCCGCGCCAGCGGCACCCGGTTGCCCTGTCCGCAGGTGGCACAGGTCAGCCGCGCCCCGTCGATCGTCTGCGCCATCTCGGCACCTCACATTCCATCTTAGGAATATATTGGAAGCCCCGGCCACGCCGACAAGGGCGATCAGAGGAAATCCTCTTCCTCGCCCGTCACATCGACGCCCATCGCATCCAGCCCGGATTCCAGATTCTCGGCCAGATGCGGCATGCCCATCAGGTAATCGGCCGTCGGCGTGGTCGCCTCGGCAATCGCCGTGCCGACGGCTTCGTCGAAATCCTCGGGCTCGAACGCGCCGCGCCCCACCCAGGCCAGAGCGGTCAGATGCGCCTTTTCCTCGGCGTTCAGCCCGTCGATGAAGGCATATAACTCCGCCTCTCCGGCGCGTTCCTCGCGCGCCAGATAGATGACATGCACGACCTTGGCAGGGCTTATCTCGATCATGGGCAACCTCCGTTCGCCATGGTCCCAGACCTGCGGCACTGACGCAAGCGTCAAGTCGCCTCAACCTGTCATCCAGACCGCCAGCGCATAAGCCGCCGCCCCGGCCAATGTGCCCGCCACCACCGACCGGCGCGGCCAGAACCCCGCCACCGTGGCCAGAACGCCCGCCGTCAAGGGCATCAGGTCGCGCGGCGCGGGCCAAAGCTGCGGCAGGACCGAGGCGATGAACAGCGTTGCAATCGCCGCCGGGCCGGTGGCGGCCAGGAAGCGCGCGACCACACCACCCGGACGCGCCTCGCCCCGCATCAGAAGGACCGGCAACGCCCGGAACGCCCAGTTCGCGGCCCCCGCCATCGCGGCCAGCAGCACAAGATCCCAGTTCATTTCCGCAGCACCCCCGCCAAGGCCCCGCCGATCATCCCGGCCAGGATGCCCGCGGTGCCCGACCCCAACAGCGTTCCCGCCACCGTGGCCAGCACCGCCACCGCAATCGCGGGCAGTGCCGCCCGCGTCAGGATCGACAGCAAAAGCGCCAGGAACAGCGCCGACAGCATGAAGCCAAGGCCGGCATTCAGCGCCGGATATGCCTCGAGCGCGCCGCCGCCCGCCCAGGCCCCCAGCGCCGTGCCGCCCACCCAGGACGCATAGGCCGCCAGCCCCAGCCCGAACATCCAGGCTTCGGAAAACCGCTGCCCGCGGGCCAGCGCGCCCAGCGCCTGACCGAACACCTCATCCGTCAGGCCCCAGGCCCAGGCCCAGGCATGGCGACGCCCGGCTTCGGGCCCGGCCTGTTTCATCAGCGCAGGCCCATACAGAAGATGCCGCAGGTTCATCGCGATCAGGGTGAACGCCGCCACCAGCACCGGCGCACCCCCGGCGACAAGCGCCAGCGCAAGGAACTGGCTGGCCCCGGCATAGATCACCAGTGACAGGAAGGTGGCCTCCCAGCCGGTCAGTCCGACCCGGACCGCCGCTACACCAAAGGAAAATGCGATCGGGAAATAGCCCAGCGCGATCGGCACCCCGGCCAGCGCGCCGGCCGCAAAGCCCGGCGATTTCACTTCGTCCCGCATTCCCGCCCCCTGTTCCGGCCACCCCGAATGCGCCAGCCGTGCCCTGTCTGTCAACGCCCCCACTCATGCCACTCTCACGCCATCGTCATCGCAACCCTCCGGTATTCCCGATGCCGACCCGGCTTGACCGGGACTCCGGTCCTGCTAGCCTGCATCCGATTGCCGACCAACCCATTGCATCTTCTTCACGAGGCCCCCATGCGCGCATTTCCCCGCCTTGCCGCCACCCTTGCCCTGACCGCCTCTCCCGCTTTTGCGGGCGACATTCCGGGAACGGAATTCGCCTCGGGCAACTGGGTTGGCGCGGCCGAGACCGGATCGGATGGCCGGTTCCTCGATTGCTATATCTCGGTCGGCTATGTGAACGGTGAACAGCTCTGGGTCGGCCTTTATGGCGACGATTCCCTGACCGTCTTCCTGTCGCAGCCCGGCACCGCCTTTGCCCCCGGCAAGACCTATCAGGCCAGCCTGATGACCGAGGTGGGGTATCCCATTCATGGCCAGGCCTTCGCGGTGGACCAGAACTTCATCGCCTTCACCATTGCCGGGCTGAACGACGGGCTGGATTTCCTTTCGCAAGGCACCTACCTGCGCCTGTTGGGCGTGGGGGTGGATCAGTCCTTCGATGTGCGCGGCATGGGCGGCGCGCTGGCGCAGGCCAATGCCTGCCTTGCGGTCAACGGCCGTGGCGGCAAGCTGGCCTCCGCCGCCCCCGCAGGCACTCCCGCACCGGGCCCAGCGGCATCCCCGGCCCCCGCCGCCACGCCGGAACCCGCCAAGCCTGCGCTTGGGGCCTCGGGCGGGGCGCAGCCGGTGCAGATGGCCCGGCCGCTGGGTCTTGCCCCGCCCCGGCGACCGGACGGGGAATGACAGGTCTCGCGCCCCGCCTGATCTTTCTGACCCATCCGCAGGTCATCATCGACCCCGAGAAAGACATCCGGCGCTGGTCGCTGTCGCCCATGGGCCGCAGCCGGATGGAGGTCTTTGCCCGCAGCCCCGATGCCGCCCGCATCACCGCGATCTGGTCCAGCACCGAAACCAAGGCGCAAGAGGCCGCCGCCGTTCTCTCTGCTGCCCTTGGCGTTTCCGTCGATGCGGATGCGGGGCTTGGCGAGAACGACCGATCGGCCACAGGGTTTCTGCCCCCGGCCGCCTTCGAAGCCGCGGCCGATGCATTCTTTGCCCGGCCGGACCACAGCTTTCGCGGCTGGGAAACCGCGGTATCGGCGCAAAGCCGCATTGCCGCCGCATTGCACCGCATCCTTGCAGGCCACAACGGGGGCGACCTGGCGGTCGTCTCGCATGGCGCGGTCGGCACGCTGATGCTGTGCCGTCTTTTGAACCTGCCGATCAGCCGGGCGCTGGATCAGCCGTCACAGGGCCATTACTGGGCGGCCACCCTTCCGGGACTGGAACTGTTGCACCGCTGGCAGCCGATCGACAGCCCCTGACGACACCAGAACGGCCGGTCAACCCATCGCTTCGGGTTGAGACGGGGCCACCCCTGAGGGGCAGCCCCGGACATCCGTTATTCCGCCGCGTCCATATAGCTTTCGACCGGCGGACAGGTGCAGATCAGGTTGCGGTCGCCATAGACGTTGTCCACCCGCCCGACCGGCGGCCAGTATTTGTCGACCCGGAAAGCCCCCGGCGGGAAGCAGCCCGCCTCGCGGCTGTATTTGCGGTCCCAGTCCCCCACCAGTGCGGCCACGGTATGCGGGGCGTGGCGCAGCGGGCTGTCCTCGGACGAGATATCGCCGTTCTCCACCGCCCGGATTTCCTCGCGGATTGCCAGAAGCGAGGTGATGAAGCGGTCGATCTCGGCCTTGGTCTCGCTCTCGGTCGGTTCCACCATCAGGGTGCCTGCGACGGGCCAGCTCATCGTCGGCGCATGGAATCCGTTGTCGATCAGCCGCTTGGCGATGTCATCCACCGTCACCCCGCTGTCGGCAAAGGGCCGGGTGTCCAGGATGCATTCATGGGCGACCCGGCCCTTGTTGCCCATGAACAGGATTGGATAGGCCCCCTTCAACCGGCTGGCGATGTAATTGGCGTTCAGGATCGCCACCCGCGTCGCCTGCGTCAGGCCCGAGCCGCCCATCATCAGGCAATAGGCCCATGAGATCAGCAGGATCGAAGCGGAACCGTTCGGCGCGGCCGAAACCGGCCCTGCATAGTCGTCTTGCGGGCCTGCGCCCGCGGGGCCGCCCGTCTCGGGGTGCCCCGGCAGATGCGGCGCCAGATGGGCGCGCACCCCGATCGGCCCCATGCCCGGACCCCCGCCGCCATGCGGGATGGCAAAGGTCTTGTGCAGGTTCAAATGGCTGACATCGCCGCCGATCTCGCCGGGTTTCACCAGCCCGACAAGGGCGTTCATGTTCGCGCCGTCGATATAGACCTGTCCGCCGTGGTCATGGGTGATGCGGCAGACATCCTTCACCGTCTCTTCAAACACGCCATGGGTCGAAGGATAGGTGATCATGCAGGCCGCCAGCCGCGCGCCCGCCGCCGCAGCCTTGTCGCGGAAGTCGTCCAGGTCCACATCGCCATTCGGCGCGGACTTGACCACCACCACCTCCATCCCTGCCATCTGGGCCGATGCCGGATTGGTGCCATGCGCGCTGGTGGGGATCAGGCAGACCTTGCGGTCATGATCCCCGCGCGCCTTGTGATAGGCAAGGATGGTCAGAAGGCCCGCATATTCCCCCTGCGCACCAGAATTGGGCTGCATGGAGAAGGCGTCATAGCCGGTGATCTCGCACAGCTTTGCCGTCAGATCGCCGATCGCCTCGGCATAGCCTGCGGCCTGATCGGCCGGCACGAAGGGATGCAGGCTGGAAAATTCCGGCCAGGTGATCGCCATCATCTCGGCCGCGGCGTTCAGCTTCATCGTGCAGCTGCCCAGCGGGATCATCGCCCGGTCCAGCGCAAGGTCGCGGTCCGAGAGGCGGCGCATATACCGCATCATTTCGGATTCCGCGCGGTTCATGTGGAAGACGGGATGCGTCAGGTAGTCGGTCGTCCGCAGCATCTCTTCGGGAAAGCCAAGGCTGGCGCGATGCGGCGGCAGACCAAGGATGCCGAAGGCGCGCAGCACCTTGATCAGCACGCGTTCATCGGTGGTCTCGTCCAGCGAAATCCCGATCCGGTCAAGGCCGATCTTGCGGAAGTTCAGCCCCTCGGCCCGCGCGGCGGCAAGGATGCCGGCCTGTCCCACGCCGACCTCGACCGTGATGGTGTCGAAGAAGGCTTTCGGAGACACCTTCGCCCCCGCCGCCTTCAGCGCACGGGCAAGCCGCTGGGTCAGGAAATGCACCCGCTCGGCAATGGCGCGCAGCCCCTTCGGCCCGTGGAAGACAGCATACATGCTGGCCATCACCGCCAGCAGGGCCTGTGCGGTGCAGACGTTCGACGTCGCCTTCTCGCGCCGGATATGCTGTTCGCGCGTTTGCAGGGACAGACGGTAAGCCTTGCCGCCCTGCGCATCCACCGACACGCCGACGATCCGCCCCGGCATCTGCCGCTTGTGCGCATCCTTCACCGCCATGAAGGCCGCATGCGGCCCGCCATAGCCCAAGGGCACGCCAAAGCGCTGCGACGACCCGATGGCGATATCCGCCCCCATCGCACCCGGCTCCTTCAGCATGCACAGCGCCAGCAGATCGGTCGCCATGATCGCGATGGCCCCCGCCGCATGCAGCGTGGCGATGCGGACGGTGAAATCGACAACATGGCCGTAGCTGGAGGGGTATTGGAAGATCGCGCCAAAGACCTTTGCCGGGTCCAGGTTACGCACGTCGTCCTCGATGATCTCGATCCCCAGCGGCTCGGCGCGGGTGCGGATCACCGCGATGGTCTGCGGATGGCAGAAACGGTCGACGAAGAACGCCTTGGCCTTCGATTTCGCCACCCGCTCGGCCATCGCCATCGCCTCGGCTGCCGCAGTCGCCTCGTCCAGCAGGCTGGCATTGGCGACGTCCAGTCCGGTCAGGTCGCAGACCATGGTCTGAAAGTTCAGCAAAGCCTCCAGCCGGCCTTGGGCGATTTCCGGCTGATAGGGGGTATAGGCGGTATACCAGGCCGGGTTTTCCAGGATGTTGCGCTGGATCGCGGGCGGCGTCACCGTGCCGTAATAGCCCTGCCCGATCAGGCTGGTCATCACCCGGTTCTTCGCCGCCACCTCGGTCAGCCGGGCCAGCAGCTCATGCTCGGCCAAGGGGGCCCATGACAGCGGCTTCGCCTGCCGGATCGCCTTCGGCACCGTCTCGTCGATCAGCGCGTCAAGGCTGGCGGCCCCGGCGGCGGAAAGCATCTCGGCCATTTCGGCCGGAGAGGGGCCGATGTGGCGGCGGTTGGCAAAGTCGTAAGGATTGTAGTCGGTCGGCGTGAAGGTCATCCCATGCATCCTGTGCGACCGGGGCACGGGTTTTCGTCGAAAACCCGAAAGCCCCGATTTTTCGACGAAAAATCGTGTCCTCTGATCAGCCGATCAGCTCGTTGTATTCGTCTTCGTCCATGAACTGATCCAGCACGCCCAGATCGTCGATCTTCATCTTGAAGAACCAGGCTGCGGCCAGCGGGTCCTCGTTCACCAGGCCGGGATTGTCGGCCAGCTTCTGATTGACCGCGACGATCTCACCATCCAGCGGGGCCAGAATGTCGCTGGCCGCCTTGACGCTTTCGATCACGCAAACCTCGTCGCCCTCGGCCACCTGGGTCTCGGGTTCCGGCAATTCGATGAAGACCACATCGCCCAGCGCCTCGGCGGCATGGGGGGTGATGCCGACGACGACCAGATCGCCCTCGACGCGCAGCCATTCGTGTTCCTTGGTGAATTTCATCGGACGCTCCTCAGCGTTTGTAGGACGTTGGGTAAAAAGGCATGTCGGCCACGGCGACGGGCAGCCGTTTGCCACGGACCTCGCCCTCCAGCGCGGTGCCGGGGATGGCCAGTGCGGCGGGCACATAGCCCATGGCAATCGGGGCCTCGACCGAAGGACCGAAGCCGCCAGAGGTGACGCTGCCCGCAGGCCCATCGGCCCGGAACAGCATCGTGCCCTCGCGCATCGGCGCGCGGCCATCGGGGCGAAGGCCGACCCGCAGGCGGACCGGGCCGGTCGCCAGTTCGCGCAGGATGCGCTCGGCCCCCGGAAAGCCGCCTTCGCGCGCCCCACCGGCGCGGCGGGACTTCTGGATCGCCCAGGTCAGACCGGCCTCGACCGGGCTGGTCGCCTCGTCCAGGTCATGACCGTAAAGGCAAAGCCCGGCCTCCAGCCGCAGGCTGTCGCGCGCGCCGAGGCCGATGGGCAGGACTTCCGCCATCGCGAGAAGCGCGCGGGCAAGGCCATCTGCCCCTCTCTCGGGCACCGAAATCTCGAACCCGTCCTCGCCCGTATAGCCCGAGCGGCTGATCCACAGCGCGCCGAAAAGACTGTCGACCACCCGCACATCCATGAAACGCATGTTGGTCACTTCGGGCACCAGCCGCGCAAGGCAGGTCTCGGCCAAGGGTCCCTGCAGCGCCAGCAGGGCGCGGTCGGTGACGGGGATCACCTCGGCCACCTCGGCCAGATGCCGGGCCATATGCGGGATGTCATGGCCCTTGCGGGCGGCGTTCACCACCACGAACAGATGATCGCCCCGGTTGGCGAACATCAGGTCGTCCAGCACCCCGCCCGCGTCATTGGTGAACAGGCCATAGCGCTGGCGGCCTTCGGCCAGCCCCGCCACGTCCACCGGCATCAGCGCCTCGAACCCCGCCGCCAGCGCCGCCATCCCGGCCTTTGGCCGCAGGATCACCTGCCCCATGTGGCTGACATCGAACAGCCCCGCCGCGCTGCGGGTGTGAAGATGCTCCTTCATCACCCCGGCGGCATATTGCACCGGCATCTCATAGCCCGCAAAGGGCACCATCTTTCCCTGAAGGCCGACATGCAGGTCGTGTAGCCCCAGCCGCAAAAGGTCGGTCAAGCCGCCTCTCCCCTGTCTGGCCGGAAGTCGCTCCGGCACCGTCCGCAGCAGTTCCCCTGCCGCCCGGTGCCCCCTCTGTCCCTGCCACAACCTGCGGCGCCTGAGATCGTTATCCCTTCGGCGGGCGCGGCTGCGCCACTCTCCAGAGTCTCTTGCAGAAACGGTCCCTTGCGCCTGAGAGTTTACCGGGGCGGTTGCTCCTTCGGCACCGGATGGTGCCGTTCGGCACCCGCCGGATTCTCCCGATCCTGCCCGAACAGGACTAGCCGATTGCCCGCAGTCCGGGCAAGCGAAAAACGGAATGCGACCGTATACCGACCGAAACCGGCGTGCAGCCGTTCAGACCTGCGGACGGTGGCGCAAGAGCGGCATCAGATCGGCCATCTCCGGCCCGGCATCGCGGCCCGTCAGCGCCCGGCGCAGCGGACGGAACAGATCCTTGCCCTTGCGCCCCGTGGCGGCCTTCACCGCGCCGGTCCAGTCGCCCCAGGTCTGCGCCGTCCAGGGCTGCGGCGGCAGCATCGCCAACGCCTGCGCCACGAAATCGCGGTCAGCCGCATCGACCAGTGGCTCCGCCCCGTCGCGGATCAGCGCCCACCATGGTGCAAGGTCATCCAGCACGGTGATGTTGCCCTTGGCGACGGCCCAGAAGGATTCAGCCAGATCGGCGGGCACGCCCAGGGCAGAGATGCGGTCGCGCACCTCGGCAAAGGGCCGGGCCTGCACTACGCCGCGGGTCAGCGGAAACAGATCCTCGGCATCGAATTTCGTCGGCGCGGCCCCGAAGGAGCCGACATCGAAGCCCTCGGCCAGTTCGTCGATCGACCGGGCCAGCTCCACCGGCTTCGACGACCCCAGCCGCGCCATCAGGCTGAGAAGCGCCATCGGCTCCACCCCCCGCGCCCGCAGGTCGCGCAAGGACAGCGTACCCAGCCGTTTCGACAGTTCCTCCCCCTGCGCGCCGGTCAGCAAGGAATGGTGAGCAAAGGCGGGCGGCGTTCCGCCCAGCGCCTGCATGATCTGGATCTGCGTCGCGGTATTGGTGACATGATCCGCCCCGCGCACGATATGGGTGACGCCCATCTC
>DAIOGH010000042.1:0-30384 GCA_036745335.1 Paracoccaceae bacterium | reverse complement strand
CGAGGTAGAGGTTCAGCGCGCCCATGATGGCGGCCTTGCCCAGCCATTCCTGATCACCCGCTGCGGCATGCTGGATGTAGGTGTTCTTGATGTTCTGCGTGTCCCAGGCGGTCAGCCCCGCGAAGATCAGCACGCCGATCACCGAGATCGCGAAAGCCAGCGCCGAGGAGGCGAGGAAGATGTTGACCACCATGGCGACGATCAGGCCGACCAGACCCATGATCAGGAAGGTGCCCATGCCGGACAGGTCCTTCTTGGTCGTGTAGCCGTAAAGCGACAGCGCCGCGAAGGCGATGGCGGTGATCAGGAAGGTCTGCGCGATCGAAGCGCCGGTGAAGACGAGGAAGATCGACGACAGCGACAGGCCCATCATCGCCGCATAGGCGTAGAAGAACAGCTGTGCCGAGGCGACCGACAGCCGGTTGATCAGCGCGCCGAAGGCAAAGACCATGACCAGCGGCAGGAACATGATGACCCATTTCAGCGGGCCGCCATAGATGGTGACGCCGAAGTCGTTCAGCATGGTGCCGTTCGACAATTGCGCCACGGCATCGGCCGGGTTCGTGGTGGTGGCCATGCCGGAAATCGCCCAGGCGGCGCCGGCGGTGATCACCATCGCCACGGACATCAGCCCGTAGACCTTGTTCATATGGGCGCGCAGCCCTTCGTCGATCCGCGCACGGGCACCGACGCCCACGCTGGTGACGGTATCGTATTGTGCCATTCAAGCCTCCGATGTTGTCCCTAAGGGCAACGCCGATTTAGGCCGGCGCGGCCTCATGGCCAGAATATCGGGTCTGCCGCGCATGATTTCAAGGATTTCCGTCCTGAAAAAGCGTGGCAATTCAACGCAAAGCCGTGGTGCGGGTCGCAAGGTGTCATCTGTGCCAATGCGCGGGCACGTCCCAGACCGGCCGGGCGGCTTCCTCAAGGGCCTGCGACCGGTTGATTCCGATGTCGTGCAGGGCGTGATCGTCCAGCCGGGACAGATCGCAGCGCTGGCGGCGCAGGGCCGCAAGGTTATGGAACAGTGCGAAAAATCCACGGTGGCGGCGCTTGGGGCGGGCGGGGCAGGCGGTGGCCTGTGACAGCAAGGTCATGGTGGTCTCCATCATCAATGGTGATGCGGTATGCATCCATCATCATTCCTGTTGATGAATATGTGGAGCTGTGCTTCATTATGGAAATGAATGATCGTGACGCCGTGAATCAGGATTTGTGATATGACCCGCAACCTCGACCTCGCCTCGCTGCGCTCTTTCGTCACCGTCGCCGATGTGGGCGGGGTGACGCGGGCCGCGGGGTTCCTGAACCTGACGCAATCGGCGGTGTCGATGCAGATCAAGCGGCTTGAGGAAAGCCTGGGCCAGGTGCTGTTCCTGCGCGCGGCGAAAAAGCTGGCCCTGTCGCCCGAGGGCGAGCAACTGGTGTCCTACGGTCGCCGCATGCTGGCGCTGAACGACGAGGTGCTGGCGCGGTTCAGTGCGGGCAGTTGCGACGGCGAAATCCGGCTGGGCGTGCCGCATGACATCGTCTATCCGGCGATCCCCGGCATCCTGAAGCGGCTGGCGCAGGCCTATCCGCGGGTGCGGGTCAATCTGATGTCCTCGTTCACGATCCTGTTGAAGGAAGCCCATGCCAAGGGCGAATTCGACGTGATCCTGACGACCGAGATGGCCCCCGATCCGGCGGCCGAGGTGCTGGGCGCGCGACAGCTGGTCTGGGTGGGCGCGCAGGATGGCACGGCGTGGCAGCGGCGGCCGCTGCGGCTGGGGTTCAAGGACACCTGCATCTTTCGCCCGCGCACCCAGGCGGCGCTGGATGAGGCGGGCATCCCTTGGGAGATGGCCACGGGCGGCGAAAGCGAACAGGCGGTCGAGGCGACGGTGGCCGCCGATCTGGCGGTTTCGGTGCGGATGCAGGGGGGCATCCCCGAAGGCTGCGTCGCCATTCCGGGCGACAACATGCTGCCACGGCTGGGCGAGATGAAGATCGGCCTTTATCGCAGCGCGCGACGCAAGGACGAGGTGATCGAGATGCTGATGGCGGAATTGCGCTGCGCTTACGGCTGCTGATCCAGCGTCAGCACGACCTTGCCCGTCGCCTTGCGGCTGCGGATCGCCTCCAGCCCTTCGGGGAGACGGTCGAAGGGAAGCGATTGCGAGATATGCGGATGCAGCCGACCTTTGGAATACCAGGCCAGCAGGGTGGCCAGGGATCCGGTCAGCATCTGCGGCGCAAAGGACAGATAGCCGCCCCACCACAGGCCGATCACGCTGACGTTGCGCACCAGCAGCTGATTCAGCGGCACCTGCGGCACCTGTCCGCCCGCAAAGCCGATGGCCAGCATCCGGCCGCCGGGGCGGGTGGCGCGCAGGGCGGCGTCGAACCCCGGTCCGCCAACCGTATCATAGACCACGTCCACGCCACCCAGATCGCGCAGCGCGGTTTTCAGATCGGGCGGGTCGTGGTCGATAACCACATCCGCCCCGGCCGCCCGCGCGATCGCCGCCTTGTCCGCCCCGCGGACCTGGGCGATGACGCGCGCGCCCATCAGGTGCCCGATCTCGACTGCCGTCAGTCCGACGCCGCCCGCAGCGCCGGTGACAAACAGCGTCTCGGCCGGTTGCAGCCCGGCCTTGACCGCCAGCGCCAGATGCGAGGTGCCATAGGCAATCTGGAACCCGGCGGCATGATCGAAGGGCATTGCATCGGGCAGCGGCAGAAGCCGGTCCACCGGCACGGCGGCATATTCGGCAAAGGCCCCGCAGCGCAGATAGGCCGCCACGCGGCTGCCGGGCGAAGGTGCGCCGGGGGCCGCGCTTTCAACCGTTCCGGCCAGTTCCATGCCGGGAATGAAGGGCAGGGCGGGGCGGTCCTGATACTTGCCCTCGGCCATCAGCAGATCGGCAAAATTGAGACCGGCCGCCGCCACCCGCACCAGCACTTCACCCGGCCGCGGCACCGGGCGGGGCAGGTCGGCCAGCTTCGGCGGCTGGCCCAGGGATTCGATTTGCCAGGCCTTCACGTTCTGCCCCCGCTTTGACAGGGCAGGTTAGCGCGGGTTGGCGGAAACGACCAGAGGATGAATTTGTGCGATTTGGGATTTTATTGCAAATTGCAAATGCATAATGGAAAACCCGCAAAAGGCGAGTTGACGAGTCTCTTGGCGCGTCAGGGTATTGTCCACTTTGCCGAGACAAGTTGTTATACGGGCGTATAATTGCACCTATCCAAATGGACAGGTTTAGACAATCAATTGCTTGATCTTCGATTCTTTTCAGAAATCCGAGAACATGGCATGATTTATGCTTATATGGATCGAGGGGACCACGCGCTGCGACGGCGCAATACGGAGTAAAGAATGAAGCATCCTGTTGACGCCCATGTGGGCAAACGTATTCGTCATCGCCGCTGGATGGTGGGCATGACCCAGCAACAACTCGCAGACAAGGTTGGTATCAAGTTCCAGCAGATCCAGAAATACGAAACCGGGATGAACAGGGTCAGCGCCTCGCGGCTTTGGGACATCGCGGATGCTCTGGGTGTGCAGATTGCGTTCTTTTTTGAAGGTTTGACGGAAGAAGAGACCGCGGCCGCCGTGTCGCAGGGCGATATTCTGGCAGACAAGGAGGCACTGGATCTGGTGCGTTCCTACTATGCCATCCCCGAAGCCCAGCGCCGCCGTCTGTTCGATCTGGCGCGTGTGTTGTCCGAAGCGGCCTGAACCGGCCCATTCTGCCCCCACGGGCGCGGTTCAGTCTTCTTGACCCTTGCCCCGGCCTTGCTCTAGGCCGGGGCAATGCACTTCTGAGGGCCGGATTTCCAGGGGCCCGGTTTTCTGGGGGCGGATCATGCGGGTATCGGCAGGCGAGGCGGCGGATCTGATCGCGACGGCACATGCGCTGGCCGATGCGGCGCGCGAGGCCACGCTCCGTCATTTCCGGCAATCGGGCCTGTCGGCCGAGAACAAGGAAACCCTGCGCTTCGATCCGGTCACGGTGGCCGACCGCGAAAGCGAACAGCGGATGCGGGCGCTTCTGGCAGACCGCCGTCCGCAGGATGGCATTCTGGGCGAGGAATTCGGTGCAGTTGCCGGAACATCCGGTCTGACCTGGGTGCTGGACCCTATCGACGGCACACGCGGTTATCTTTCGGGCACGCCGACCTGGGGGGTGCTGATCTCGGTCCGCGATGCGGCGGGGCCGGTCTATGGCATCATCGACCAGCCCTATATCGGCGAGCGGTTCGAAGGCGGCCTTGGTCTGGCGCAGGTGACGGGGCCGCTGGGCTGCCATGCGCTGAAGGCCCGCGCGCCGCGCCCGCTGGCCGAGGCGATCCTGTTCACCACCTTCCCCGAGGTCGGCACAGCCGAGGAAGGCGCCGCCTTCCGCCGGGTCGCGCCGGGGGCCAGACTGGTGCGCTATGGCACCGATTGCTATGCCTATGCGCTGATTGCGGCCGGGTCGATCGATCTGGTGATCGAGGCGGGCCTGCAGGCCTATGATGTGCAGGCGCCGATTGCGGTGATCGAAGCGGCCGGCGGGATCGTGACCAACTGGCAGGGCGGCCCCGTGCATGACGGCGGGCAGGTTCTGGCGGCGTCTTGCCGCGCCTTGCATGCCGAGGCGATGGCGCTGTTGAACGGGGCCTGATCCGGGGCAGGGGCGGCGTCGCGCCTTTGGCCGATGTCAGAAGCCGGGGGCGCTTCGCCCCCCGGACCCCCGGAGGATATTTGCGGAAGGGAAAGCCGCAGCCCCGCTGGCATGGTTGAGCGCGGCCCGCTTTTCGGCTATGTCCCGAGCTGCGGTGCCCTGAGTCCTTCCCCCTTCTGTCAGCCCGCCGGATCGTTCCACCGAAGGGGTATGGAGGGAACGATGACGGATATCCTGATCCGCAATGCCGCTGCCGTTGTCACGATGAATGCGGCCCGTGACGAGATCGCGGGCGGGGATGTGCTGATCCGGGGCGGCGTGATCGCCGCTGTCGGGCAGGCGCTGGCCGCGCCGGGGGCCGAGGTGGTGGAGGCTGCGGGTTGTGTGGTGACACCGGGCCTGGTGAACACCCATCACCATCTGTACCAGACGCTGACGCGGGCGGTGCCGGGTGGGCAGGATGCGCTGCTGTTCGGCTGGTTGAAGACGCTGTATCCGATCTGGGCGCAGTTCGGCCCCGATGAGATGTTTGTCAGCGCGCAGGTCGGGCTGGCAGAGCTGGCGCTGACCGGCTGTTCGCTGACCTCGGATCATCTTTATCTTTACCCGAACGGTGCCCGGCTGGAGGATACGATCCATGCCGCCGCCGAAGTCGGACTGCGGTTCCATCCGACCCGCGGGGCGATGAGCATCGGCGAATCTTCGGGCGGTTTGCCGCCCGATGCCCTGGTCGAACGCGAGGAGGCGATTCTGGCCGATATGTTGCGGGTGGTGGACGGATTCCATGACGCAGCCGAGGGGTCCATGTGCCGGGTGGGACTGGCCCCCTGTTCACCGTTCTCGGTCAGCCGCGACCTGATGCGCGAAGCGGCGCTGCTGGCGCGTGACAAGGGGGTGATGCTGCACACCCATCTGGCCGAGAATGACGAGGACATCGCCTATTCGCTGGAGAAGTTCGGCTGCCGTCCGGGGCAATATGCCGAAGATCTGGGCTGGACCGGGCCGGATGTCTGGCATGCCCATTGCGTCAAGCTGGATGGTTCGGAAATTGCACTTTTTGCCCGGTCTCTGACCGGGGTGGCGCATTGCCCATGTTCGAATTGTCGGCTTGGGTCCGGCATTGCCCCGGTGCGGGCGATGCGGGATGCCGGGGTGAAGGTGGGGCTTGGCGTGGATGGCTCGGCCTCGAACGATGCCGGCAATCTGGCGGGCGAGATGCGCATGGCGATGCTGCTGCAACGGGTGGCGCGGGGGGCGGATGCCATGTCCGCACGCGAGGCATTGGAGATTGCCACCCTGGGCGGGGCGCGGGTGCTGGGCCGCAGCGACTGCGGGGTGCTGGAACCGGGCAAGCGGGCGGATGTCGCCTTGTGGGATATGCGCGGGGTCGAGGCGGCCGGCGCATGGGACCCGGTCGCTGCATTGGTGCTGTGCGGGCCGCAGCGGGTGCGCGATCTTTGGGTCGAAGGCCGCCGGGTGGTGAGGGATGGCACCATGGCCACCATCGACCTGCCCCAGGTGATCGCGCGGCAGAACCGGCTGGCGGCGCGGCTGGCGGGATGAAGGTCAGGGCACCGGGACCCAGGCCCCGGTGTCGTCCTGCCTCAAAACCGAGATGAACGCCTTCGGCGCGGCCCCGGCCAGGGTGATTTCGACCATGCAGGCCAGGCTGTCGCCGTCATGTCTGGCGCAAAGGCCCTGCGGCACGATGTCGGCAGCTTTGGCGGCGGCGTCCTCTTCGGCAGAGGCGGCGGCGGTGATCATTGCGGCGCGGGTGGCGTCAACGATGGCCGATTTCGTCGGTCCGCCCAGAAAGACATTGGGGCCAAGCATCAGATAGGCGACGCCAAGCCCCAGCAGCAGGGCAACGGCAACGAAGGTCAGGCGATTTCCCATCGGCGGGCTTTCTGCGGGTCAGCGGCGCGAGGGGAAACCGATCAGGCCGCAGAGCAGCAGGACCACGCCACCCCCGGCCCAGGCCATCGCGCCGGTGCCGAAAATCTCGGGGATGCGGCCGGCATAATCAGCCATATTCTCCGCATCCGGCATCGGGATGCCATAGGCTGTGGCCGTGCCCTTGAGCTGCATCCAGGCGTAACCGACCATGCCCACCGCGCTGCCGCCTGACAGGAAGGCCAGCAGGCGGGACGGCGCACCCAGGATGGCCAGAAGCAGGAACAGCGCCGCCAGCACGAAAGTGGCAAGAAAGCCCAGAAGCTCCGGTGCCCGGTCGGCCAGGGTCTTCACGGTATCGACGCTGGGGTCCAGATCCTTGACCAGATCCCAAGGCACAAAGCCAAGCCCGGATATGTTCGGGTTGAGCCAGGGCAGGAAAAGCCCGGCGACCATGGCAAGGGCTGCAAGGATGGCAATGGCGCGCATGGGCGGCCTCCTGAGTTCGATCGGGCTCACGGGACTGTGAGGCCGGGATTTGCGCGCCGCAAGGGATTTTGACGGGCAGGCCGGGGGCAGAGTGGGGAAATCCTGCTTTGCCCCGGCCGACGGCCCGGTCTATCCCGGCGGTGCGGCATCAGGGAGATCGGCAATGCGTGGCATTTCTGCGGCAGTGGCCGCACTTGGCATCGGATCTGTGGCGGCGCTGACACAGGGCGGGCCAGTGCTGGCCGAAGCCCCGGTTTCAGAGGTGACGGGCAATTGGGCCGGACCGGGCGGCGGCGGGTTCTTCTTCCGCGCCCGGCTGGAGCAGGCGGGCGACAAGGCCAATCTGACGATCTGGAACGGGTTTGATGCCGTGCCCGCACCGGGCGGCGACCCGGACCTGCGGGTCGACGGGTTTGCGCTGGCGGCCTTTGCCACCGATCAGCATCTTGAGGTGCAGGATACCGCCGATGGCAGCGTGCTGCTGGTGGTGACGGGCTATGCCGATGAGGAAGGCGAGGGCCGGGAGGTTGTGCAGGTTCAGTTCCTGGACAACCAGTATACGGTCATCGGCTATGCACATCAGGACACTTTCTTTGCCTATGATGCGCCGCCGGTCGTCTCGGTCTGCGAGGTCGATGTCCGGGCCGGCAAGGTGATCGAGGATGGCCGGACCCGCGACCTGCCCGCGATGGATTTCGAGGCGGCCAATGCCTCGGCCTGGCATTTCGGCGCGGCCTATGATCGCGGCTGGTGCAGCAGGGCAGGTGGTTGAGATGGCGGCCGTCCGGGCGTAGAAGGGGGAATGCGCCACAATTACGCCGCCCAGAGAAAAGACACCTTCGATACCTTCCGCAAGTCGAAGGGGATCAGCCTGCCCGCGCGGTCGGTGGTGGAATATGACTTCTTCGTCGAGGAGAACGACGCCGACTGGACCGGGTTCGAACGGGCGCTGAAGGCCAAGGGCTTTCGCGTCAAACGCCTGGGCGATGGCGAGACGGTGGTGGCCGCGATCGGCCCGGTTCCGGTGACGGCCGAGGAAATCTGGCATTGGGAAGAGATGGCGACGGCGATTGCGCTGGCCTTCGACTTCTATCCCGACGGCTGGGAACTGGCCGAATGAACGCCGCCCGACTGCGGTATGGGTGATCAGCGCTTGCGGCCCGCCACCCAGACCTGACGGATCGCCCGGTCGTCGCCCATCATGATGGTCGGGAAGATCTGTTGCCAGATGTCATCCGCCCGCCTTGTGGCCTGTTCGATGGCGAAGGTCGATGCAAGGTCGACGATCACCAGATCGGCCTCCATCCCCGGTGCGATATTGCCGATCTGGTGATCGGCATGCAGCGCGCGGGCCGATCCTTGCGTGGCCAGCCACCACAGCTGCGACGGATGCAGCGCCTGCCCGCGCAACTGGCCGATCTCATAGGCTGCGGCCATCGTGCGCAGCATGGAAAAGGACGATCCGCCGCCGGTATCGGTGGCCAGGCCGACCCGCAAACGCCGCGCCAGCCCCATGTCGAACAGGCCCGAGCCGATGAAGGTGTTCGAGGTGGGGCAGTGGATCAGCGAGGCCCCGGCCTCGGCCAGCCGGTCCTTCTCGCGCTGCGTCAGGTGGATGGCATGGCCGTAGAGCGCGCCTTCGCGCAGCAGACCTTGCGATTCATAGGTATCCAGATAGTCGCGTGACTGCGGGAACAGATCCTTGACCCAGGCGATTTCGTCGGTCTGTTCGGACAGGTGGGTCTGCATCAGGCAGTCGGGATGTTCCTTCCACAGTTGCCCCATCGCGGCCAGCTGTTCGGGCGTCGAGGTGGGCGAAAAGCGCGGCGTGATGACATAGGAGAGCCGGTCCACCCCATGCCATGTCTGCAACAGCGCCTTCGAATCGTCATAGGCCGATTGCACGGTATCGCGCAGACCATCGGGGGCGTTGCGGTCCATGCAGGTCTTGCCGGCATAAAGCCGCTGACCGCGCGCCTGGGCGGCGGAAAAGATCGCATCGACCGACGCCGGATGGATCGTGGCATAGCTGCAGACGGTGGTGGTGCCGTTGGTCAGCGTCAGGTCAAGATAGCGGTTGGCGATGTCCGTCGCATAGGCCGGATCGGCAAAGCGCATCTCTTCGGGAAAGGTATAGCCGTTCAGCCAGTCGATCAGCCGCTTGCCCCATGACGCGATGATGGCGGTCTGCGGATAATGCACATGGGCATCGACGAACCCCGCAGAGATCAGCGCGCGGCCGTAATCGTGCCGCGCCGCCTGCGGATGGGCGGCCTTCAGCGCAGCCGCTTCGCCCACGGCGGCGATCCTGCCGTCTTCGACCAGAACCGCCCCATCGGCGATATGACGCGCGGCCTGCGGCCCTTCGGCAAAGGGATCTGCGGTGAAGGACAGCACCTGCCCCAGAAGTAGATCGGCCATTCCTGTCCCCCTGCTGCAAACCGCCCCATCATAAGCGGTCGGCGCGCAAAGGGAATCCGCCGCTTTCTTCTGTTTCCCTGAAACTGCTTCCGGTAAGGTCGGGGCAATCAAACTGGGGGCGGCATGGCGGAAGACCGGGCAGAGCGCGACGAAGAGGCCGAAGCCTCGATCCGGCTGGAGGCCGTGCTTCAGGCTGTCGAGGCCGGAGATGCCGCAGCGGTCGATGCCCTGCTGGAGCCGTTGCACGCCGCCGACATCGCCGACCTTCTGGAACAGATCGGCGCGGCGGACCGCGAGGCGCTCTTGACGCTGTGGCATGGCGGGATCGACGGCGAGATCCTGTCCGAGATCGACGAGTCGATCCGCGAAGAGGTGATCGACTTCCTGCCCGACGAGGTGGTGGCCGAAGCCGTCCGCGAGCTGGATACCGACGATGTCGTCGACATCCTTGAGGATCTGGACGAGCCGGCGCAGGAAAAGATTCTCGACGCGCTGGAGGATGCCGACCGGGTGGCCGTGGAACAGGCCATGTCCTACCCGGAATATTCCGCCGGACGCCTGATGCAGCGCGAAACGGTGGTGGCCCCGGAACATTGGACCGTGGGCGAGGCGATCGACTGGCTGCGCGGGGCCGAATTGCTGCCCGACCAGTTCTATCACGTCATCCTGACCGATCCGCGGATGAAGCCGGTGGGCTATGTCACCCTGGGCCGGGTCCTTTCGGCCCCCCGCGCCACCCATCTGCGCGACATCACCGAAGACAGTTTCCGCACCGTCAAGGCGACCGCGGAAGAGGCCGACGTGGCCTATATCTTCAACCAGTACCACCTGATCTCCTGCCCCGTCGTCGATACCGACGGGCGGCTGGTCGGCGTCATCACCATCGACGATGCGATGAACGTGCTGGACGAAGAACATGAGGAAGACATGCTGCGTCTGGCCGGGGTCGGTGGTGAAAGCTCGATCCAGGATGGTGTGTGGGAGACGATCAAGGGCCGCATCCCCTGGCTGTTCGTGAACCTGATCACGGCCAACATCTCGGCTCTGGTGATCGGCCAGTTCGAGGGCACCATCGGCCAGATCGTGATCCTGGCGGCGCTGATGCCGATCATCGCGTCGATGGGCGGAATCGCGGGCACGCAAAGCCTGACCATCGCGGTGCGTGCGTTGGCGACGCGCGATCTGACGGTGTCGAATGCGATGCGCGTGGTGCGGCGCGAAGCGGCAGTGGGGGTAATCAACGGGTTGGCCTTTGCGGCGCTGATGGGGCTGGCGGGCTGGCTGGTGCTGGGGATGCCGATGCTGGGCGTCGTCCTGGCGGCGGCGATGATCATCAATCTGTGTGTAGCGGCCCTGGCGGGGATTCTGGTGCCGCTGGCGATGGACCGGCTGGGATTCGATCCGGCGCTGGCCTCTGGCACCTTTGTGATGACGGTGACGGATGTGGTTGGATTCTTTGCCTTTCTGGGGCTGGCAACGGTGGTGCTGCTATGACCGATGTGAAAGCGCTGGCGCGCAAGGCGGCCTTTGCCGCCCGCAAGGATGCCTTTGCCAGGGGCCAGGGGCAGGCGGCGGAAATCCTGGCCGATTACCTGTCGCGCCATGCAGGCGCAGTGTTGTCCGGCTATCTGCCGATGCGGACCGAGATCGACCCCCTGCCCGCCATGGCGGCGCATCGCGGCGTGGTGGGGGTGCCGGTGATCCCCGGCACTGCCGTGCCGCTGAAGTTCCGCGAATGGTCGCCCGGCTGTGCCATGGAGGATGGCGGCTTCGGCACGCAGATCCCCGCCGAGGGGGCCTTTGTCGAACCTGCCGTGCTGATCGTGCCGCTTCTGGCCTTTGACGCGCGCGGTTATCGGCTGGGCTATGGCGGTGGTTATTACGACCGCACGCTGGAAATGCTGCGGGCAAGGCGGCCGACCCTGGCCGTGGGCTTTGCCTTTGCCGCGCAAGAGGTGGACGAGGTGCCGATCGACAGCTTTGATCAGCAACTGGATGCGGTGGTGACGGAAGAAGGCGTGACGGAGTTCGGATGATGCGGGCCCTTTGCCTTGTCGCTGTGATGGCCGCCGATCCGGCGCTGGCCGGGTGCTTCACCGCCGAGGACATGCCCGCGAAGGCCATCTACGACGGGGGCGCGACGCTGGACTATCTGGCGCGTGACGGCGATGTGCTGACCTATCGCAGCGGACAGCTGACCTCGCGCATGAAGGATGGCATCTGGCCGCTGGAGCATCGCGGCGCCTCCTACAATGTCGATTACCGCTGGGACGATCCGCTGCCGACGCTGTCCGAGATTGCCGCTGCGGGCGGCAAGGCGCGGGTCGAGGGGCAGAAGACGGAACAGGGAAAATCACCGCAGACGGTGGCAATCGAAATCGAGATTCTGGGCAACCGCACCCTTGACTGGGAAGATTGCCGCTATGACGTGACCGAATTCCGCAAGATGCTGTGGATCGGCGGCAAGGAAATCTCGAACGGGGTGATCCTCTATGCCCCCGGCGCGATGATCTCGTTCCGCAGCGACTCCACCGAACCGGCAACCGGCGCGACCTATTCCTATGCGCTGACCGGGCTGGAATAGTGCGCTGATGACGGAAGTTTTCATCCCAAGGCCCGCGTTCCCGCGCTAATCTGCGCCGCGAGAATTCAGGAGATGCCGATGATCCGCCCCGCCTTTTTCGCCGCTGCCCTGACCGGTCTTGCGATGCCCGCACTGGCGGAATGTCTGCCGGACGGCACCCTGCCGTCGAAAATCACCTTCGATTCCGGCGCGGTGGTCGAGGTGCTGGCGCGCGAGGGCGAGGTGATCCGCTATCGCCAGACCATTGCCGAGACCGGCAAGCAGGTGGAAATGACTGTCCATGCCGGCATCTTCACCGTCAGCGCCCTGCGCGACGGCGAAGGCGCGGTGTTCGACTGGAAAGAGGCGCTGCCGGCGCTGGCCGAGCTGACCCCCGGCGCAAAATTCCATGAAGAGGCGATCCTGACCACGCCGGGCTTCCTGCCGCCGCGCCCCTTCATCACCGATCTGGAAATCATCGGGATGGAAGAGATCACCGTGGCGGGTTGCCCCATGCAGGCGCTGAAGATGGTGGTGAAGAACCGCGAGGCCGGCAAGGATCTGGGCGAGATCACCAAATGGGTGGACCCGGCGACCCTGATCACCCTGCGCAGCGAAGTGCGCGAGGGCGACAGGATGCGCGCGCAGGAAGTGGTGGTGATGGAGTGAAAGAGTGGAGGACGCGTGATGAAAGCAGCATTGGCGGCGCTTGTCTTGATGGCAAATGCCTCGGCGGCCTTGGCCGGGGCCTGTCCAGTGACGATCACCCACATCGACTGGGATGACGGTGCGCGCGATACCGTTTCAGATCGTGAGAATGACGTGCTGGCGCTGGACAGCGAAATCCCGATGGGCGGCGGGGACCGCTATCCCGTCCGGTTCAGGACGCAGGCCGGGATTGTCCCGTTGTGGAATTCCGGGGCGGACGGGCCGGTCAGCCATGACTGGACAACGCCCCTGCCTTCGGCCGCCGATCTGGTGCCGGGGGCAAAGTTCGACCTCAAGGGCAATGTGGATGCCTGGGGGGAACGGGTGCCGGTCAGCCTGACGCTGTCGGTCGCCGGAACCGAACAGCTGGAGGTGGCGGGTTGCAGCTATGACGTGACCCGGATCGAGACACGCCGCAGGGTGAACGGGGCCGAGGAAGACCCGGTCGAGGTCTGGCTGCACCTGCCGTCGCTTCTGCCCCTGCGCGAGGCGTCGGCCTCGGACGAAGCGCCCTGGTCGCGCAAGGTGGTGGCCCTGCGCTGAGGCACAGGGCCTGCCCCGTCAGTGCGCGAATTCCGATTGCGCCACGAACATGTTGGCCCAGGCGCGGTCGATCAGGTCGGGCGTCATCTGATAGGGGATGCCTTCGAATTCGCAGACGGCGATCATCTGGTCGATCAGGAAGGTGGGCTGGTAGTTGGCGTAATTGTTGTTGATGGTGGGAAATTTCACCTTCAACAGATGCATCAGCGCCTTTTCGTCCAGCGGCATCTTCTTCTTCTTCGCCACCATGGCGAAGATCTTCAGGAAGTTCTGCTGGTCCGGCCCGTCGATCTTGATCTTGAAGAAGATCCGCCGCAGGGCCGCGCCGTCGAAGATCTCGTTCGGGTGGAAGTTGGTGGAAAAGATCACCAGCGTATCGAAGGGCACGGTGAATTTCTCGCCCGATTGCAGGGCAAGGATGTCGCGGCTTTCCTCCAGCGGCACGATCCAGCGGTTGACGATCTTCTGCGGCGGTTCCGCCTGACGGCCAAGGTCGTCGATGATGAAGATGCCGCCGGTGGCCTTCAGCTGCAAAGGTGCCTGATAGGTGCGGGCGGTGGGGTTGTAGGTCAGGTCCAGCATGTCCAGCGACAATTCGCCCCCGGTGATCACAGACGGGCGTTCGCAATAGACATAGCGGTTGTCATAGCGGTTCGAGGTGCGGCGCAGCGCGGTCGGATCGTCGACGTTGGCTTCGGCCGAGGAATGCACGATCGGGTCATAGACGCTGATCACCTGGCCGGAATATTCGATGGCGCGGGGGACATAGACCTTGTCGCCAAGTGCTGCGCGGATGCCGTGCGAGATACTGGATTTGCCGTTGCCCGGCGGGCCATACATCAGGATCGACCGGCCGGATGTGACGGCGGGGCCAAGGTTCGACAACAGGTCGGGCGGCAGGATCAGATGGCCCATGCCGGACATCAGCTGTTCGCGGCTGAGCCTGATGTTGCGCACCGACTGGCGCTTGATCTGCTCGCGGTATTGTTCCAGCGGCACCGGCACGGCACCGTAATATTCCGATTGCGACAGCGCATCCAGCGCGCGGGCCTTGCCGCCGTCGGTCAGCTGATAGCCCATCTCGTTACCGCCGGTGGCATGCAGGGTGCCCATCGCCTCAAGCATCCGCTGGCTGCGGGCCAGGTCGATCAGTTCCTGGGTCAGCGGCACCGGAAGGCAGATCGAGCGGCTGATTTCCGACACCAGTGACTGATTGGTGCGGAACATCGTCTTCAGCAGGATGTCGCGCATCATCACGATGTTGATGCCGACATCGGCAAGGCTGCGCGGACCGGGCGGGGATTGCACGCCCGAAGTTGCGCCCGGTGCGACCGGATTGACCTGCACGTTCATGACTGCCCCTATGCCTTGTGCCCCAGACGGATTGTCTTTGGGGCCCAGCCTTAGCGGGGGAAAATGTCAGCCTTGGGGCAGGAAGGCGGCAAGAAGATAGAGAACCACCATCGACGACAGCGCCAGACCCATCGGAAACTTGTTGTGGGTCCAGCTTTTCCAGTCGGGCGTCATCGCGCGCACGGCCGGAATGGCGCGCAGGCCGCGATGGACGACAAAGGCCCCGATCGAGCAGACGGCATAGAGCGTGGCGATGAACATCGGATCGCCCGCGGTGAAGACGGGGGCCATGGCGGCGGCGAATTTCGCATCCCCCGCGCCGAAAAGCCCGGCCGCGT
The DNA here is from genome assembly GCA_036745335.1 of Paracoccaceae bacterium. Classification (GTDB taxonomy): domain Bacteria; phylum Pseudomonadota; class Alphaproteobacteria; order Rhodobacterales; family Rhodobacteraceae; genus Pseudogemmobacter. Next base: position 15,421 of record DAIOGH010000042.1, on the reverse strand, counting down.
TGCCGATGAACCCTGCCACCAGCACGATGGCCAGAATGGCAAAGCCCATCAGCCAAAGCTGCCAGGGAAACACGATCCAGCCCAGAAGCGGCCAAAGGGCCGCCATTGCCAGCACGGCCTTGTTCGGGATCTTCATCCGCGCCATGTCGGACCAGGCGACCCAGATCGCGATCGGCAGGACAAAGGGCAGAAACCACAGCGCCAGTGTCAGCGGGGGATAGCTGAAATCCATGGGTCGGCCCTAGTTGCGGACGTTGGCGTCAAGGGCGGCAAGGCTGCGGGTCGCGGCCTCGAAATGCTGCGGATGGGTGTCGATGGCCTGTTGCAACAGACCCTTGCCCACCGAGACATCGCCCTGCTTGATGGCGGCCAGCGCCATTGTGTAAAGCAGTTCGGCCCGTTCGGTCTGGGTCATGTCCACCACCGGCAGGTCATATTTGCGCTGCGCGGCACGGGCCAGAACAAGATTGTTCTTGGCGGTGAAGACGGTGGGATCGTATTTCAGCGCCTCGGTGAACAGCTTTTCGGCCCCGGCATTGTCGCCGCGCGTCAGCTTGGAAAAGCCCCAGTTGTTCAGCACGCCCGCGGGTTTCGTGGTCAGCCCGGCGGCGATCTCATAAAAGCTGTCGGCCTTCTTCCAGTTCTTCTCGCTGTCGGCGACCATCGCCTCAAGCCGGTAGCGGTCATAGGTTTCATGTGTCGGCGGAATGGTGTTCAGCGTGGCCTTGGCCTTGTCCCACTGGTTCGCGCGGATATAGGCATCGGCCAGCATCACCCGATCCTCCATCGTGCCTTCGGCGCTGGTCGTCACCTTTTCCCAGATGGCGGCGGCTTCGGTCGGCTTTCCGGCGCGGGCCAGCGACTTGGCCAGTCCGCGCATCAGATCCACGCGGCCGGGGTCTTTTTGCAGGGCACCCTGGAAATAGGCCACGGCTTCGTCCGGGTCGCCGACCGACAGCATGATGTCGTTCAGGTTGGATTCGTCTATGACGTTCACGTCTTTCAGCGCGCGCTGCACCTGGGCGTCATTGCCCCCGCCGCACGCCGCAAGAAACGCGGTGCCACCCAGGCACAGCGCGAAGAAAACCGTCTGGCGCATTTGTTGCGTCCTTTTCGTTGACTGCCCGGAGCCCTTGGCTAGAGCTGCGTCAGAAGGACGTATTTGCCCTTCTCGCGCCGAACCAGCTGGTACTCGCCTTCTTCTTCAGCCGGAGCATACACGTTGGCTTCGGTCGCGGCGATAGCGCGCATCAGATTTTGGCGGATCGAGTCCGATTGGCCACTGTCCAGCGCATAGGCTTCCTGAAAGACGATCTTCGCCTCGCCATTCTTGCCCTGTTCCATCAGCACGACGCCCAGATTGTTCAGCGCGGGCACAAAGGTCGGGTCCTGTTCCAGCGCCCGGCGCAGGATCTTTTCGGCCTGACCCAGACGGCCCAGCTTTAGGTTGGCCGACCCGACGGCGGAGAGCGTGTCGACATTGACACCATGTTCGGCGGCGGCCCCGTAATAGGCCTTCAGCGCCAGTTCATACTCGCCCGCCGCCATCAGCCGATGCCCGACGATCAGCGGATCGACCGCCTCGCCGCGCGGGTTGACGCCGTAGGGGGTGTTTCTGGATACGTCCGGGCCGCCCATGTTGCCACAGGCGGCCAGCAGGATCAGCGAAAATAGCGTTATGCCTGTTCTTGTCACGTCTGCCCTAACGGGTGCCCATTTCCCCCAGCATCGTGGCGATGCCATAAACCGAGGGGCCGATGAGGATGATCATCAGGGGCGGCACCGTGAACATCATTGTGCCAAGAGTCAGCTTCGTCGGCAACATGTTCGCTTTCTCTTCGGCGCGCATCACCCGTTTGTCGCGCATATCGGCAGAATAGACACGCAACGCCTCGGCGATCGAGGTGCCGAAGGTGGCCGATTGCACCAGCGTGGTGACGAAAGAGGCCACATCCGGCACGCCCACCCGATCCGACATGTCCTTCAGAACGGTCACGCGTTCCTTCCCGGCCTTGACCTCGTGGCTGACCATGTCGAATTCATCGGCAAGCGCGGGATAGCCGGCGCGGCTTTCGCGGGCGACGCGGATGATCGACTGGTCCAGCGACTGCCCGGCCTCGACGCAGACCAGCATCATGTCCAGGGCATCGGGAAAGCCCTGGATGATTTCGGTCTGGCGCTTGTTCATGCGCTTTGTCACCCAGTATTGCGGCAGGTAATACCCCAGCGCGCCCGGCATCAGCGTGTAAAGGATCATCGACTGGGTCGATACTTCCTCGTTGGCGGATTTCATCAGCGCATACAGCAGACCCAGCACCAGCGCCCCGATGCCCAGCACCAGCTTGGCGGCATGGAACATGTGGACGGCGCTTTTGTCGGGATATCCGGCGCGCAGCAGCTTCAGCCGGATCGCCGACATTTCCTCGGCCTTCTGCGGCTCAAGGAAATGGGCGAATTTTTCCAGCTTTTCGGCCCGGCCCCCGGCGGTGCGACGCAGGGCCTTGTCATCGCCCTTGCCGGGGCGCGCCTCGTGCTTCAGTTCCGAAAACCTGTCGCGCTGTTTTTTCAGCATCGTCGGCAGGGTGACGATGATCAGCAGCATCCCCAGCAGGCCGACAGCCACCAGCGGTCCCAGAGGGCCCATCAGACCGACAAGCCAGTCGTTGAGTGCAGTGAACATGGCGGGACCTCAGACCTTGATGTTGACCATGACCTTCATGAAGATCACGTTGATGATCAGGAAGGCGACGACGACCAGTGCGGCCGGAACGAAGGCGGCGGTTTCGCGCACCTCGTCATAATAGTCGGGCTGGATGACGTTGATCATCACCAGCGCGCCGATCGGGAAGGCCGACAGGAACATGCCCGACCATTTCGCCTCGGCGGTGATGGCGCGGACGCGGCGGAACAGCTTGAACCGGGCGCGCACCACCTTGGCCAGCCCTTCCAGGATCTCGGCCAGGTTGCCGCCCGAGGTCTGCTGGATCGACACCGCCACGGCAAGGAAGCGCAAATCCTGGCTGTCCATGCGTTCGGCGAAGGCTTTCAGGCTTTCGGCCACGTCGCGGCCATAGGCGGCCTCGTCGGCGATGATGCCGAATTCCGACCCCAGCGGATCGGGAATTTCCTTGGCCACGATGCCGATGGCGCTGCTGAACGGGTGGCCGACACGCAAGGAACGGACCATCAGTTCCACCGCGTCCGGCAACTGTTCTTCCAGAAGCGACATCCGCTTCTTGGCCTTGTTGTTCACCCAGACATAGACGCCGCCCACGCCCATCCCGATCGAAAGGATGACGCGGATCGCCAGTTCGGCCGAGGTGCCGACCGTCAGCGCCAGAAAGGCAAAGACCGACAGGCCCGCCATGATGCCGACCAGCGCCTTGGGAGAAAAGGCGATGTTGGCGCGCTGCGCCTTCTTGGCCAGGATCGAGTAAAGCGGGATGTTCTTGGAATTCAGGTGCTGGTTCATCTCCTTGCGAAGCTGATCCAGAACCTGTTCGCGGTTGCCGTTCTTTTCCAGCAGGGTCAGGCGGCGGGAAATCCGGCTGTTCAGGCTGATCGACTTGCCGAACACCGTCAGGTAGAGGCCCTCGACAAGGACCACCACCGCCACGAAGATCATGATGTAGATAAGGGGGGCTGCACTGATCTGCATGGCGATACCTTAGACGATGGGTTCGTAGATCGACGGCGGCAGGTCAAAGCCCCACTGCCGGAAGCGATCCGAATAGGCCGAGCGGATCCCGGTCGAGTTGAAGCGGCCGATGATCTTGCCCGAAGGTTCGATGCCAAGGCGTTCGTAGCGGAACACCTCCTGCATCGAGATCACCTCGCCTTCCATCCCGGTGATTTCCGTGACGCTGGTCATGCGGCGCGACCCGTCCTGCAGGCGGCTGGCCTGCACGATCAGGTTGACGGCCGATGCGATCTGGCTGCGGACGGCCTTAAGCGGCATCTCGATCCCGGCCATGGCGACCATGTTTTCCAGACGGCTGATGCCGTCGCGCGGGTTGTTGGCGTGGATCGTGGTCATCGATCCGTCGTGGCCGGTGTTCATGGCCTGAAGCATGTCGATCACTTCCTCGCCGCGGGTTTCGCCGACGATGATCCGGTCGGGACGCATCCGCAGCGCGTTGCGCAAGCAATCCCGCTGGGTGACGGCGCCCTTGCCCTCGACGTTGGCGGGGCGGCTTTCCATCCGGCCGACATGAACCTGTTGCAGCTGAAGTTCGGCGGTGTCTTCGATCGTCAGCACCCGTTCGGTGTTGTCGATGAAGCTGGACAGCGCGTTCAGCGTGGTGGTCTTCCCCGAACCCGTTCCGCCCGACACGATGATGTTCAGTCGGCAGGACACAGCAGCCTGAAGATAGGCGGCCATCTCTTCGGTGAAGGCCCCGAAGCGCACCAGATCGGCGATCTTCAGCTTTTCCTTCTTGAATTTCCGGATGGAAACCAGAGACCCATCCACCGCCACCGGCGGCACCATGCAGTTGAAACGCGATCCATCGGCAAGACGGGCGTCGCAATAGGGGTTCGATTCGTCGACGCGGCGGCCCACGGCCGACACGATCTTGTCGATGATGCGCAGAAGGTGGCGTTCGTCGCGGAAGGTGACATCGGTCAGCTGCAACTTGCCCGCGCGTTCCACGAACACCCGTTTCGGCCCGTTCACCAGAATGTCGTTGACGGTTTCGTCCTTCAGCAACGGTTCCAGCGGGCCAAGGCCCATCACTTCGTCATACAGTTCCTGCACCAGCAGGGTGCGGTCTTCCTTGTTCAGCGCCACGGACATTTCGTCCAGCGCCTCGCTGGCCAGCGCCGAGATTTCCTGCTTCAGGCTTTGTTCGCTGGCATGTTCCAGAGCCGAGAGGTTCAGCGTCTCCAGAAGCCGCTTGTGCAGTTCCAGCTTCAATTCCATGAAGCGGGCCTTGCGCTTGGCATCCTTGTCGGCGGCGACCGCTTCGGCCGGGCTGCGCGCGGCACCGGCGGCGGGCGGGCGCATCGCGGCGACCGGGGCCGCCTGCGCGGGGCGCGGCGCGGCCTGTGCGGGGGCAGCGGGGGCTGCGGGCCGGTCGCTGGCGGCGTCTTTCTTGAAGCGGCTGAACATCTTGCGTAACCTCTTGGGCGAAACCCGGTGTGACTTGCCCCGGCGTGGCCGGGGCGTGCTTTACTTGCGAGCGCCGCTTTCGGCGGCCTTGTTCAGATCGTGCAGCGACTTGGCCAGCTTTTGCAGTTCCTTGCGCAGCGCGTTTTTCGCGGCGCTGGTTCCCAGCGGCAGGCCGTGGTCATTGGCCTGCGTGACCTGGCTGCCGCCATCCGGCAGCTGCACCTCGATGTCGATGTCCAGGCTTTCCGCCATCCGCTTGACCCGGCTTTTCGCCGACAGATCGGTGAATTTCGGTGCGCGGTTCAGCACATAGCGCAGTTTTTCATGCGGCAGCCCTTCGGCCTTCAGCGCGCGGACAAAGCGCAGGATGTTTTGCGCCGACCGCAGGTCCAGTTCCAGCATGGCGAAATAGACATGGGCACGGGTCAGCACCGCTTCGGTCCATTGCACCACGGTCGGCGGCATGTCGATCACGACGAAATCGAAGTTCGACAGCGCCAGATCGACCAGCCGGCCCAGATCCTCGCCCGAGATGATGTCCAGCGGCAGCATGTCCGCCGGTGCGGTGAAGACATGCAGCTTGTCGTTGAAGGTCTGCATGGTCTTGATCAGGCTGTCGGCATCGGCCTGGGTCGGATCGGTCAGCAGTTCAAAGATCGCTTCCTTGCGCGGCAGATCCAGATAGGTGGCGACCGAGCCATACTGGAAGTTGAAATCCATCAGGCAGACGCGCGGGGCGTCCTTGTCGATGGTCGCCAGCTCCCAAGCCAGGTTCACCGCAAAGGTCGAGGTGCCGCAACCGCCCGCCATGCCATGCACCGGCAGAAGCACGCCCTGACGGTCGCCCTTGGCCTTGAAGGCGGGGGCCGTCGCGTCGGCCTCGGGGGCGGGTGCGGCAGCGGGCGCAGGCGCGGGTTCCGGCTCGGGCCGGCGGATGCGGTCCACCGCGTCATGCAGGGCCCCTTCGGGCAGGGGATAGGGCACGAAATCATCGGCCCCGAGGCGCATCAGCTGATGCAGCGCCATGGGGCTGACCTCGTTGGCGACCAGCACCACCTTGACCTTGCGGGATTTTGCCTTGCGGATCACGTCGCTGACGCGGCTGAGATCGCTTTCATCATCCGCGTCGACGGCGATGGCCACGAATTCCAGGGCCGCCGAATCAGGCTGGTCCAGGAACAGCAGCGCATCGTCAAAGCTCAGGTCGCCCCAGGCTTCGCCCAGTTCGGCCTCCATGTCGTCGATCAGGATTTCGAAATTCTGCACGTCGCGCGAAACCGTACACGCGACGATCGGTGCCGGATCAGGCTGAAGGGTTGCCACGCTCGTCATCTGCCTCACGTCCTTTCAAGACGGCTCCGCAAGACACTGGCCTGCCATCGTTTCATGGCCGTGTTGCCCAATGCCCCGGATGCCGCGCGGTGGTTGGAATCCCGCCGCGATCGTTCCCATTGGCAGGACATTGGCGGCGGATGTTGGCGAGATTGGGGCTAGATTGTCGTCAATCCTTGAAATTTGCGGGTCCGGCTGTGGCAGAATGCGCCGATCAAGGCCCGAAAAGACAAAGGCCGGGCACGATGGCCCGGCCTTTCTGCAATGGATGCGACCCCGTCACCCTTCGGGATTGGTCTGGGTCTCGACCGTGGTGTTGCCCGGATGCGGACGTTCGGCCAGTGTGGTGGTGTAGGTGCGCCAGATGATCGCGGCATATTTGCCGTTCAGCACCAGCGGGTGATTGCTGACAAAGCCCGACACTTCCGTCACCGTGCGGCGGTTGCGCATTTCGGGCTGGTTGGTCTGGATGATCGGGCGGGTCTTGCCATAGCTGACCACAGCTTCCAGCCGCGACCGGGAAATTCCCTTTCCGACCAGATAGTTGACCACGGCATTCGCACGCCGCATCCCAAGCGCCTGGTTGTAGCCCGCACTTCCGACCAGATCGGTATGGCCAAAGACCTTGAAGCGCACTTCGGGGAATTGCCGGATGAAATTGGCCTGCTTGTCGAGGACCGAACGCGCCTCGGCCGACAGGTCCGACCGGTTGAATTCGAAGTTGACGGTATCGGGCACTTCATTGGCAAACCGCTGCGCCAGGGCGACGGTATATTCCATCTCGCCGGTCTGGATCAGGGTGTTGTGCATGGTGGCATTGCCGAACTGGCCCTTGTCCACCTCGGACCCCAGCTCCTTGTCAAAGCTGGTCGAGGTTTCACCGCAGGCGGCAAGGCCCAGCAGGGCAGTCGAGGCGAGAAGGGAGGTGATCCTGCTTTGCATCGCCTTACTCCATCACATAGCCGTAGGAGGTGGAGAAGTCCTGCTGCGCGACTTCGCCGGCCGCACCCTTGGGCCGCTTGGCGACATCGCCGAACAGGAACAGCTCGCGTTCGGTCGGGATGCGCACGCGGTCGGTCGGCAGGGCCAGCGCCTCGCCATTGACCGGCGTCACCAGATGCGGGGTAACGATGATCACCAGTTCGGATTGCGCCCGCTGATATTCCGCGCTGCGGAACAGCGCGCCCAGCACCGGAATGTCACCCAGCCACGGCACCTGACCATTCAGGTCGCGGAAGTCGTCCTGCAACAGGCCGGCGATGGCAAAACTTTCGCCGTCGCGCATTTCCACAGTGGTCGAGGTTTCGCGCCGCTTGAAGGCGTTGATCGAGAAACCGTTCGATTCCAGCGAGATGGTGCTGTCGATCGAGCTGACGGCCGCGTTCAGCGTCAGGTTGATGATGTCGCCATCCACCACGACCGGCGTGAAGTTCAGCTCAACGCCGAAAGGCTTGTATTCGATGCCGATCTGGCCTTGGCCCGCGGCGATCGGGATCGGATATTCGCCACCGGCCAGGAACTTGGCCTCTTGCCCGGACAGGGCGGTCAGGTTCGGTTCCGCCAGGGTGCGGACCATGCCCTTGGATTCCAGCGCCTCCAGCAGCACACCGAATTCGAACGCCCCGGCGGTGAAACCCAGAAGCATGGCCCCGTTGGTATTGCCGCGAACTTCTACCGGCAGGGTGCCCAGCGCGTTGTTTTCGTTCAGCCAGGTCCCGGTCTCGACCGCGCCGCCCACCGTGCTGCTGTTCGAATTGATCGCCAGAGACGACGACAGGTTCTTCGACACCGAACGCTGCATTTCGGCAAAGCGCACCTTCAGCATCACCTGCTGGGTGCCGCCGACGACCATCAGGTTCGACACCCGGTCCGGCGCATAACGGTTGGCCAGATCCAGCGCGCGGTCCAGCTTGGCCGTCGACGACACGGTGCCCGACAGCACGATGCCGTCATTGGCGGTGCGGACCTCGATCCGTTCGCCGGGCAGGATCTGTTGCAGGCGTTCCTTGAATTCGGCGATGTCGGGGGTGACATGCACATCGACGTTCGAGATCAGCTTGCCATCCGGGGACAAGAGCGTCAGCGTCGTGCGGCCGGGGGCCTTGCCCAGCACATAGATCGACCGGTCCGACAGGGTGGAGATGTCTGCAATGCCGGGGTTGGCGATCGAAAGTTCGGCAAAGGGAACGTCGCTTTCCACCACCACGGCGCGGTTCATCGGCACGTTCAGCGCCGAGGATGCCTGTCCCGTAGCGACTCGAAGGACTTCGGCAGCCACCGGCGTCAGCGCCGTGGTCGCCAGAGCCGCGCCCAATGCGCCGGCTGCAAGGATTGTCTTCATGCTCATGTGATCTGCCCTTTCGATCACGCCTCGGGACGGGTCTTGATGCCCATATTACTGCCTCAATGTGCCGGAGGCGGTGTTTTTTTGCAAGAATCAACTGCTTGGAGGCCATTCCTTATGTGGATAACCTGCAACAGGCCGCAATTCTTGGTTGGAACGGTCGGGCGCGGGCACCAGATGATGTGGCCCGCGCCCGGAATTCTGCATGGCTCAGTTGGTGCAGGGGATCGGAACTTCGACGATATCCGCCCCTTTGCGGGTCTTGATCGAGCAGGTTTTCTCGGCTTCGACAGCCACGACTTCCTGCTGCTGGATGCCCAGAAGCGAGTTTCCGTCCACCTCGACCAGGCCGTCGATCGCATCGGCGGAATCGGCCACCAGCGACATCGACAGCTTGCCGGTCGACTGGGCCTGCGCCAGGCGCGCCACCTGTTCGGGGGTCGCGGCAACGGTCAGCGTGCGCGCCGTTCCCGATACCGTCTGACCTTCGCCCGAGGCTTGGTCGACAGCGATCACCCGGACCGCGCTTTCGATCAGCCGCGTGATCTCGCCGTTGATGTTGCCCGAGGACACGCCCGTCCAGTAGATGTCGATGTAATTGTCGGGCATCACGAAATCGGCGACGCCCGAGGACGAGCTGACCTTGATCTGGAAGGCGCGCATGCCCTTTTCCAGTTTGCCCGTCAGGCCGGCCACCTGGCCGGGTTCCGTCACGCGGCTGGCCAGAACGATCTCATGCGGTTCCATCGAGCGCATCACATAGCGCGGCTTTTCCTCTTTCTCGGGGAAGAGCGGGCCGGTCGGGGTCTGGATCACCACCTCGTCGCCCTTGGCGGGCAAGGTGGCCTTGTATTCGATGACCTCGTCTTCCTTGGGCACCAGATAGGCCCCGGCGGGCAGGAATTTCTCCTGCACATAGATCACCTCGACATCGTCCTTGGTCAGCGGCGTGCCGAAGGACAGCGGCTTGTTCACTGCATAGACCTGCACCAGCTTGCCGGTCTTGTTCTTCAGCGCGTTGGCCCTGGCCAATTCCGCCTGCGTCTGACCCAGATAACTCTGCGCCATGTAGACGGCGACGCCCGCAAGCGCCATGCCGACCACCAGCACAAGTGCAAAGACTGCCCGCATTCCCGTTACCCCTATCACCTTCCAGACGCGGCCTTGCCGTCGCCCGGTTCACCCATACGGCACCACCTCATTGCAGCGCCGTCATCCTGCCTTTCCTGCCCGGCCGGTCGCGGTCAGCGCCCGATCCGGCCGCACAGGGTCATTGCTCCAGGAACTCCTGGTATTCCGATGCCTTGTCGCCGATGTTTTCGGACACGCCCACCAGGGCGTCGCGCATCGGCGTCAGCAGCAGAATGACCTGGATGCCCACGATCAGGCCCGTCAGCACAACCCAATCCACCGTCACCGCGCCGTCTTGCGAGCTGGCGAAGGATTTGACGAGTTTCCGCATGTTACCACTCCGTCCGATGCGCAGGCGCAGATGCGTCCTGCTTTGAATCCAGTCTTTTGCCCGCAGATTGCGGCAAATCTTTGCAGGGTCCGGGGGGATTTCGCGGCGTTTTCGCAGTATCGGCGCGGCATCCCTGCAAGCGAAAGGCCGCGCATTCCTTTCGGAAGCGCGGCCTCTGAGACAGCCGGGTCAGGCCCGGCGGGTGGCTCAGAATTCGTCGTCGGCAGCTTCGATCTCGTCGGCGATCGATTGCGACAGGTTCGAGATCGCCGGGCGGATGGCGGCCATGACGATCAGGCCCAGGCCCACGATGGCGGCGGTCAGCACGACCCAGTCAACGGTCACGGCGCCGTCTTCGTCTTTCTGGAAACGCTTCAGCAGGTTCAGAGCTTTCATGTCGATGTCCCTTTCAAGGTGCTCAGGTTGTTCACTTATCCGCCACGGTCCTTGATCAGTCCGGCCTCTGTTCCGTTCCGATCCCCGTTCGGGATGTCTGCATATGGCCCCCCAATCGTGGCGGCAGTTGGGAAGAACCACGGTTCTTTGCGGCGGAAATGCGGAGTCTTGGCGATTTCCTGGAAACAACAGAATTCTATCGTTTCCTTCTGCTTCTGCGGTCACATCGGGGCTTTGACATCATGGACGCGCGGCAGGCTGGCACTGCACCTGGCGCGGCCAGCGGGCGCAGAAGGGCAGGTGCCGGAAATGCGAAAGGCCGCGCATTCCTTTCGGAAGCGCGGCCTCTGAGACAGCCGGGTCAGGCCCGGCGGGTGGCTCAGAATTCGTCGTCGGCAGCTTCGATCTCGTCGGCGATCGATTGCGACAGGTTCGAGATCGCCGGGCGGATGGCGGCCATGACGATCAGGCCCAGGCCCACGATGGCGGCGGTCAGCACGACCCAGTCAACGGTCACGGCGCCGTCTTCGTCTTTCTGGAAACGCTTCAGCAGGTTCAGAGCTTTCATGTCGATGTCCCTTTCAAGGTGCTCAGGTTGTTCACTTATCCGCCACGGTCCTTGATCAGTCCGGCCTCTGTTCCGTTCCGATCCCCGTTCGGGATGTCTGCATATGGCCCCCCAATCGTGGCGGCAGTTGGCTCTGATCGGGGCCTTTTCGGGTTCGTGGTCAAATGCTGATGAATTTCCGGTAATCGACTGAATCCAAAAGATTCATTTCTTGTTAACGGATGGGGGCGGTTGCTTCGGAACCGTGGTTTTCCGGTCAAATCGGGCGGAAATGCCATTTTTGGACGGCGATTCCGCTTTGCCGGAGGGGGTTTCTCTGCGATTCTGCCGGAAAAGAAGAACAGAGCAGGCCAGCGCAGATGCGGATCTCGAACGGCGCGACGACGGGCGCGATTCTGGCGATTCTCTTCCTTGCCCTGCCCGTGACCTGGGCTTCGGCACAGGAAGACTTTACCTTCAAGCGGATCAAGGCATCGGATCGGGTGTCGGGCAAGCTGATCACCGTGCAGATCGACCCGGTCGAACAGGCCCGCCGTCTGGCCGCGACGGCCTGGAAGGACCCGGCTCTGAAATCGTCAGAGGCGACCCCGCCCGATGCGGCGGGTGTGCCGGTTCCTGCACCCAAGTCCAGCTATGCCTGGTATTGGGAGACGATTCCCGCCGGTCTTGGCGATTCGTCAGGCCGCTATGACGCTGCAATGGCGGCGCTGTCGATGGGGCCGGGCGGGGCGCAGGTGGCCGCGCCCCGGATGCAATCGATGCAGACGCTGGCCGAAATCTACGGCAAGGACATTCTGGTCGCCACCGTGGGCACCAAAGTCTCGCCCGCGCTGGTGCTGGCGGTGATGGGGATCGAGAGCGCGGGCCGCAAGGATGCCGTCAGCAGCGCGGGTGCCACCGGGCTGATGCAGCTGATGCCCGCCACGGCCGAACGCTTTGGCGTCACCGATTCCACCGATCCGGTGCAGAACATCCGGGGCGGGGTTGCCTATCTCGACTGGCTGATGGGCGAGTTCGACCATGATCCGCTGATGGTTCTTGCCGCCTACAATGCGGGCGAGGGCGCGGTGCGCAAGAATCAGGGCGTGCCCCCCTATGCCGAGACCCGCGACTATGTGCCGAAGGTGCTGGCGGCCTGGCAGGTGGCCAAGGGCCTGTGCCTGTCGCAGCCCGATCTCGTCAGCGACCCCTGCGTCTTCAAGGTGGTGGCCGCCGGGGGCTGACGAAAGGGGGCGCTGCCCCCTGCCAGGTTTCACACGGCGAAGACGTCGGCCCATTCGGGATGTTTCCGGCGCTGGGCGTTCACGAAGGGGCAGAGCGGCACCACCTTGAACCCCTCGGCCCGCGCCGCTGTAACCAGCGCCTCGACCAGCGCCAGCCCGGCACCGGTGCCGCGAAAGCTGTCGGGCACGCCGGTGTGATCGGCGATGATCAGCGTCGGCGTGGTGACGGAATAGGTCAGTTCCGCCTCGCCGCCGCCGCGGCGGATCACGAAGCGGCCTTTCGTCGCCCCGTGTTCCCGCGTGACATGATGCGCCTCAGACAAGGGTGGCCTCGGTCGCGGCGCGGAATTCGGCCTCGGTGATGCCGGGGGCCAGTTCCACCAGCTTCAGCCCGCCCGGCACCACGTCCAGAACCCCCATGTTGGTGATGACGCGGTTGACCACCGCCTTGCCAGTCAGCGGCAGGGTGCATTCCTTCAGCACCTTCGATTCGCCGTGTTTCGAGGTGTGGTCCATCACCACCACCACGCGCCCCACACCGGCCACAAGATCCATCGCGCCGCCCATGCCCTTGACCAGCTTGCCGGGGATCATCCAGTTCGCCAGATCGCCGTTCTCGGCCACTTCCATCGCGCCCAGGATGGCCATGGCGATCTTGCCGCCGCGGATCATGGCGAAAGATTGCGCCGAATCGAAATAGGCGGTCTGCGGCAGTTCGGTGATGGTCTGCTTGCCCGCGTTGATCAGATCGGGGTCTTCCTCGCCCTCGAACGGAAACGGACCCATGCCCAGCATGCCGTTTTCCGACTGCAAGGTCACGTTCACCCCTTTGGGGATGTAGTTGGCCACCAGCGTCGGGATGCCGATGCCAAGGTTCACATACCAGCCGTCGCGCAGTTCCTGCGCCGCGCGCGCCGCAATGCCGTTGCGGTCCCAGCCCTTTTGATCGCTCATCACACCGCCTCCCGCTTGCGCACCGTGCGCTGTTCGATCCGCTTCTCGTGCTTGCCCTGCACGATGCGATGCACATAGATGCCCGGCAGGTGGATCGTGTCAGGGTCCAGCGCGCCCAGCGGCACGACTTCCTCGACCTCGACGACGCAGGTCTTGCCGCAGGTGGCGGCGGGAACGTTGAAGTTGCGCGCGGTCTTGCGGAAGACGAGGTTGCCCGAGGGATCGGCCTTCCAGGCCTTGACGATCGCCAGATCGGCGACGATCCCGCGTTCCAGGATATAGGTGCGGCCGTCGAAATCGTGGTGTTCCTTGCCCTCGGCGATCACCGTGCCGACGCCGGTCGCGGTGAAAAAGCCGGGGATGCCCGCGCCGCCCGCCCGCATACGTTCGGCCAGCGTTCCCTGCGGATTGAATTCCAGCTCCAGCTCTCCCGACAGATACTGCCGCATGAATTCAGCATTCTCGCCGACATAGGAGGAGATCATCTTCTTCACCTGCCGGGTTTCCAGAAGCTGACCCAGCCCGAACCCGTCAACGCCCGCGTTGTTCGACGCCACCGTCAGGTTCTTTGTCCCCGCATCGCGGATGGCGGCGATCAGCAGTTCGGGAATGCCGCAGAGGCCAAAGCCCCCGGCCGCGATCAGCATCCCGTCGCTGAGCAGCCCCTCAAGCGCCGCCGCAGCATTTGGATAGACCTTGTTCATGGATGTCCCCCGCAAACTCTCGGGCCACATAAAGGCGGGGGGACGCCGCCTTGTCAATCGCCGCGCCGCGGCATCGGGGGGCGGAAAACGACACCGCGGGATCGTGACGGGTCTTCCCCCCACGGACAGCTTCGCTATGGTGCAGCCGCCTGCCCGCGTGGTGGAATGGTAGACACATGGGACTTAAAATCCCTGGGCCGCAAGGCCGTGCCGGTTCGAGTCCGGCCGCGGGTACCAGCGGGCGGCGAGGGCATTGCGCCCGTCGGTTTGAGCCCATTGCGGACGGTTGGGATGGTGCCGCTATCGCTGACGCTTGAAGGGAGTCCCGGCCGGGTTAACAGCTGCGTCAGCGGCCCCGGCCAGCGCCCGACCGCCCCATGGGCGGGCGCTTCTGCGCCGTCAGTCTTCCGCCCGACCCGCAGAAGAGATCGCACCATAAAGCACTGCACCCGCGCCGCTGGATGCGCCCACCCGCGGTCGGGCGCTGGCCTGTGTTGCTACCCACCGTCCCCTTCGTCCCGCAAAGCGGACACCGCCCAGCATCAGGCCGTATCCTTCACCGCCTCCATCGCCACATAGGTCGATGTGCTGGCGACATGCGGCAGGGCGCTGATGCGTTCGGCCAGCACCCGGCGGTAATCGGCGATGTCGCCGGTCCGCACCTTCAAGAGATAGTCGAAGCGGCTGGCGATCATGTGGCATTGTTCGACCTCGGCCACCTGCCGCACCGCCCGGTTGAACGCCTGCAGCGCCGCCTCGCGGGTATCCGACAGCCGCACCTCGACAAAGGCCACATGCGCCTGCCCCATCTTGACCGGGTCCAGGATGGCACGATAGCCCGCGATCACGCCGGATTCCTCCAGCCGTTTCATCCGTGCCTGCGTGGGGCTTTTCGACAATCCGATCCGCCGCGCCAGCTCGACGGCGGCGATGCGGCCCTCGGCCGCCAGAACATTCAGGATGGCGCGGTCGAAGCGGTCCAGCGGCTCCGGTCCAACAGGCATGGGTTTCTCCTCAACTTCGGGCGTTCCGGCTGCATAGCATGTCACTTTCGGGAAAACAGCCCGGCATTTCGGCTGTATCCTGCGCCGAAGGAACAGGAGCCCGCCATGCCCGCAACGCCGTCTTGGGACATCATCGCCAACCAGTCGCTGACCGATGAAACCGCACTGGTCCGTCAGCTGCTGGATCAGGCCGCGCTGCCGCCCGCCGACCGGGCGGCCATCGTGGCCGCCGGGGCCGATCTGGTGCGCCGCATCCGCGCCGCCACAAGGCCGGGGCTGATGGAGGTGTTCCTGGCCGAATACGGGCTGTCGACCGACGAAGGC
>DAIOGH010000041.1:0-32448 GCA_036745335.1 Paracoccaceae bacterium | reverse complement strand
TCGTCGCGGCTCATGCCCGGCTTGCGCGGCACGCCGGCGGTGACGATGCAGACATCGGCGCCTGCGATATCGGCATAGGAATTGGTGCCCTTCAGCACGGCGTCGAACCCTTCGACCGGGCCGCATTGCGCCAGATCCAGCGCCTTGCCCTGCGGGGTGCCCTCGGCGATGTCGAAGACGGTGATGTCGCCAAGTTCCTTGGTCGCGGCGAGATGGGCCAGGGTGCCGCCGATCTGGCCTGCACCGATGAGAGCGATCTTGGGACGAGCCATGGGAGCCTCCTGAGCTTTGCCTGAGTCGCGCAAGGGCCTAGCCCCTAATCCGCCCCCTGTCCAGCGCTGCGGTGCCGCGACAGTATGCCATTGCATACAAAATCGGGGCTTTCCGGCCTTCGCGTCACGGTTTAGCGGTAACGCGCGGGATTTGCGCCTTGGGGGGCCGATGGACGGCGGGATGTTCTGGGTGGCGGCGGTGATCGCGGCGGCGCTGGTCGGGGCCGGAAAGGGCGGCGTTCCGGTGCTGGGCATGCTGGGCGTGCCGGTGCTGGCGCTGGTGATTCCGCCGGGAATGGCGGCGGGACTGCTGCTGCCGGTCTTCGTGGTCAGCGACATGTTCGGGCTTTGGGCCTATCGCCACAGCTTTGACGGGCGGGTGCTGGCGATTGCGCTGCCGGGGGCGGTGGCGGGGATCGGCATCGGCTGGGCCACGGCAAGCCTGGTTTCGCAGGCGGCGGTGACGCTGCTGATCGGGGTGATCGGGCTGGCCTTTGCGCTGAACCTGGTGTTGCGGCGGCGGGTGGTGGCCGGGCGGCGGCAGGCGCGGGTGGGGCCGGGGCTGTTCTGGGGCACGGTGGCCGGGTTTACCAGTTTCGTCAGCCATGCCGGCGCGCCGCCCTGGCAGGTGTTCACCCTGCCGCTGGGGATGCCGCGCGCGGTGTTCGCCGGCACCTCGACGATTGCCTTTGCAGTGATCAACGCGGTGAAGCTGCTGCCCTATTGGCAACTGGGCCTGCTGAGCCCGGCCAATCTGAAACTGGCGGCGGTGCTGGCTCTGCCCGCCGCGCTGGCGGTCTTTGCCGGGGTGCGGCTGGTGAAATGGCTGCCCGAACGTCTGTTCTACCGGCTGGTGACATGGACGCTGCTGGTGATCTCGGTCAAGCTGATCTGGGATGGCGGCCGGGGGCTGTGGGGATAGGGCAGGGACGGCTCATCGCCGGCCTGCGGCCACTCTTCGCGTCAGATCCGCTCGCCGCGGGCGGGCAGGTCTTCGTCGACCGCCTGCCAGCCCTGACCGGCGGCCACAAGGCACATCCGCCCGTCGGGCGTGGTGACGGCGATGGTCCAGCTGCCGGTATCGGTGCTGGCGAAGATCTCGACCACGGCACCTGTGGCAAGGCCGGTGGCGCGGCGGGTTTCGCCATAGCGTTCGGCCAGCCGGGCGGCGACCGTATCGCGCGGGCCGCATTGCGGCGACTGGCCAAAGGCCGCCTGTGTCGCAAGGATCACGGCAGCGAAGCCGAGGGAAAGCGCAAGATGGGTCTGGGTCATCGTCATCCGCCTGTGCTGTGCTGGGCGGGGCGGTGGCGCGGCAAACCCCGTGCCGGGCCGCCCTCGCATGTCGCAGGGGGGGCCTGCCGGGTAAAGGCTGCGTCAGGGCGGTTGCAGGGCGGTTAACGCAGGGTTCGGGGGCGGACAGCGGGCATGGCAGAGAGAATTTCTGCGCTGCGGCAAATCTGCCCTTGATGAAAGTGGCGGAATCGTGGTTTCTGCCGCAAGAATCTTGCGCAAGGAGCCAGCCCATGTCCCGCCCGTGCCGTTCCGTGCTGTATATCCCCGCATCGAAGGAGCGGGCGCTGGAAAAGGCCGGCACGCTGGCGGCGGATGCGATCATCTTCGATCTTGAGGATGCGGTCGCCCCGGACGAAAAACCGGCGGCGCGGGCGCTGCTGGCGCGGGTGCTGCGCGATTTCGACTATGGCGCGCGGCTGCGGATCGTGCGGATCAACGGCTTTGACACCGAATGGGGCCGCGCCGATGCCGAGGCGATGTCGCTGGCCATCGCGGGCGGGGCGCGGATCGACGCGGTTCTGGTGCCCAAGGTCAGCCGGGCCGCCGATCTGGATGCGGTGGCGGCGCTGGTGCCGGGGGCCGATCTCTGGGCGATGATGGAAACGGCGGCGGGGATGCTGAACGCGGCCGAAATCGCGGCACATCCCCGGTTGCGCGGCATGGTGATGGGCACCAACGATCTGGCAAAGGAACTGGGCAGCCGGTTCCGCCCCGACCGCCTGCCGATGCAGGCGGGGTTGGGCCTGTGCCTGCTGGCGGCCAAGGCGCAGGGCCGGATCATTGTTGACGGGGTTTACAACGCCTTCAAGGATGACGAGGGGCTGCGGGCGGAATGCGAACAGGGCCGCGACATGGGATTCGACGGCAAGACCCTGATCCATCCGGCGCAGCTGGAGGTGGCGAATGCCGCCTTTGCGCCATCCGAGGCGGAAATCGACCTGGCTCGACGCCAGATCGCCGCCTTCGATGCGGTGCTGGCACAGGGCGGCGGGGTGGCGGTGGTGGATGGCCGGATCGTCGAGAACCTGCATGTCGCCACGGCGCGGGCGACGCTGGAAAAGGCCCGCTCGATCGAGGCGCTGGCGGTTGCGGGCATGGCGAATTGAAGGCAGGGTGCAGGCCATCAAGCCGGAGTATGCCAGATGACCCTTCTGATCCTTGGCCTTGCCCTGTGGTGGGCGGCGCATCTTTTCAAGCGACTGGCACCGGGGCCGCGCGCCCGGCTGGGCGATGGCGGCAAGGCGCTGGTGGCGCTGGCGGTTCTGGGCTCGGTCGTGCTGATGGTGCTGGGCTATCGTGCGGCGGACTTCGTGCCGTTGTGGTATCCGCCCGCATGGCTGGTGCATGTGAACAACCTGCTGATGGTGCTGGCGTTCTTCCTGTTTGCCGCCGATGGCACCGGCATGGGATTTGCCCGCCGGATGCGGCACCCGCAACTGACCGGGTTCAAGACCTGGGCCGTGGCGCATCTGCTGGTGAACGGCGATCTGGCGTCGGTGATCCTGTTCGGCGGGCTTCTGGCCTGGGCGGTGGTGACGGTGATCGTGATCAACCGCAGCCAGCCCAGACCGGCGCCGAAGCCCGCAAAGCCGGGGGCCGCGCCCAAGGCGATTGCCGGCACGATCTTTGCCGTCGTGGCGGTGATGATGATCCACAACTGGCTGGGCGTGCAGCCCTGGGGGGGATGAGGTGAGGCTTTATCGCTTTCTGTCGGACGACGACACCTCGGCGTTCTGTCACAAGGTTTCGCTGGCGCTGTCGAAGGGCTGGGATCTGCACGGCAGCCCGACCTATGCCTTTGACGCCGCGCGCGGGGTGATGCGCTGCGGGCAGGCGGTGATCAAGGATGTGCCGGGCACCTATTCCCCCGACACCAAATTGGGCGAGATGTGATGAAGACCAATCCGGGCCGGTTTTTCGAGGATTACACCCTGGGCGAGACCATCGCCCATGCCGTGCCGCGCACGGTGTCGGGGGGGGAACGGGCGCTGTATCATGCGCTGTATCCGGCGCGGGGGGCGCTGTATTCATCGGACGAATTCGCCCGCGCCTGCGGCCTGCCGGCGGCCCCGCTGGACGATCTGATCGCCTTTCATACCGTGTTCGGCAAGACGGTGCCCGACATTTCGCTGAACGCGGTGGCCAACCTTGGCTATGCCGAAGGGCGCTGGCTGCGGCCGGTCTGGCCGGGCGATACGCTGCGGTCGGAAAGCACGGTGATCGGACTGAAGGAGAATTCCAACGGCAAGTCCGGCGTGGTCTGGGTGCGGACGTGCGGGCTGAACCAGCATGGGCATGTGGTGCTGGACTATGTGCGCTGGGCGATGGTGCGGAAGAACCGCGCCACCGCCGCGCCCGAGGCCGTTGTTCCGAAACTGCAAGCCGTGGTGTCGCCCGAGGCGCTGGTGGTGCCTGCCGGATTGGATTTCTCCAACTACGATTTTGCGCTGGCCGGAGAGCGGCACCGCTGGGGCGATTATGTCGTGGGCGAGAGGATCGACCATGTCGATGGCGTCACCGTGGAAGAGGCCGAGCATATGCTGGCGACGCGACTTTGGCAGAACACCGCCAAGGTGCATTTCGACGCCACCCTGCGCGAGGATGGCAGGCGGCTGATCTATGGCGGCCATGTGATCAGCCTGGCGCGGGCGCTGTCGTTCAACGGCCTGGCAAATGCGCAGATGATGGTGGCGCTGAATGCCGGGGCCCATGCGAACCCCTGTTTTGCGGGCGATACGGTCAGGGCCTGGTCCGAGGTGCTGGACCGCGCCGAGACATCCGCCCCCGGCGTGGGGGCGCTGCGGTTGCGGCTGGTGGCGGTGAAACAGGGGGCGACCTCCTTTGCGCTGAAGGACGAGGCCGGGCGGTATCTGCCCCAGGTGCTGCTGGATCTGGATTACTGGGCGCTGGTTCCGGTCTAGGGCCGCGACGGGGGGCTTCGCGCCCCCCGGACCCCCCGCGGGATATTTGCAGACAGATGAAAATCTGTGATCACGACTTCGGAAAGTGTGATCACATGCTGAATAAAATTGCGCCCGTTACCGCCAACGCATGCATTTTGCGGCTTTCATGGGCGTGACTCGGGCGGCAATATCGGCCAAGGAAGAACAGGACGCGCGCCCGCCCCGCGATCGGGCAGCCAGCTAGGAAGGGATTTGACATGGCAGAGGCCAAGCGGATCGAACGACCGCTCTCCCCCCACTTGCAGATCTACCGGTGGCATATCCCGATGCTGACCTCGATCCTGACCCGCGTTACCGGGCACGGGCTGGTCGCGGGCGTTCTTCTGGGGATCTGGTGGCTGTTTGCGGCCGCCACGTCCGAGGCGCATTTCGCCATTGCCAATGCGGTGGCGACCAGCTGGTTCGGCGATCTGGTGTTCACGGGCTCGCTTTGGGCGGTGTGGTATCACTACCTGGCCGGGTTGCGGCATCTTTACTATGACGCGGGCAAGGGACTGGACATCCCGACGGCGGAAAAGCTGGGCTGGGCCTGCCTGATCGGATCGGTCGTGCTGACCGTGATCACAATTCTTCTGGTTCAGTAAGGGGGCGAACATGCGCTATCTGACCGCCCGCAAACGCGCCGAGGGCAAGGGTGCCTCGCACAGCGGCACCGAGCATCACTGGTCGATGACGCTGTCGGCCGTCGGCCTGGCCTTCATGGTGCCGGCCTGGCTGTATATCTTCGGCTCCGCCCTTGGAGGCAGCCGGGCCGAGGTGATCGAGACCTTCTCGCATCCCTTCCCGGCGATCCTGTCGGCGCTGGTGCTGGTGATCGGGATGCGCCATTTCGCCATGGGCGCAACGGGGATGATCGAGGATTACCTGCACGGCACCGCCCGCAAGATGGCGGTGATCTTCGTGATCTCGCTGGCCTGGGTCGTGGGTGCCATCGGCATCTTCGCCCTTCTGAAAATCGCACTTTAGGGAATGACCATGACTGCCTATCCTTACGAAGTGCATGATTATGACGTGGTTGTCGTCGGGGCCGGAGGTGCCGGTCTGCGCGCCACGCTGGGCATGGCCGAGCAGGGCCTGCGCACCGCCTGCGTGACCAAGGTCTTCCCCACGCGCAGCCATACGGTTGCCGCGCAGGGCGGCATCGCGGCGTCCTTGGGCAACATGGGGCCCGACAGCTGGCAATGGCACATGTATGACACGGTGAAGGGCAGCGACTGGCTGGGCGACACCGATGCGATGGAATATCTGGCGCGCGAGGCCCCGAAGGCGGTTTACGAGCTGGAACATTACGGCGTGCCGTTCAGCCGCACCGAAGAGGGCAAGATCTATCAGCGGCCCTTCGGCGGCCATACCACCGAATTCGGCGAAGGCCCGCCGGTGCAGCGCACCTGCGCCGCCGCCGACCGCACCGGCCACGCCATCCTGCACACGCTGTATGGCCAGAGCCTGAAGCAGCAGGCGGAATTCTTCGTCGAATATTTCGCCATCGACCTGATCATCACCGACGGCGCCTGCACCGGCGTGGTGTGCTGGAAGCTGGACGACGGCACCATCCATGTCTTCAATGCCAAGATGACCGTTCTGGCGACCGGCGGCTATGGCCGGGCCTATTTCTCGGCGACCAGCGCCCATACCTGCACCGGCGACGGCGGCGGCATGGTGGCCCGCGCCGGCCTGCCGCTGCAGGATATGGAATTCGTGCAGTTTCATCCGACCGGCATCTATGGCTCGGGCTGTCTGATCACCGAAGGCGCGCGGGGTGAGGGTGGATACCTCACCAACTCCGAAGGCGAACGGTTCATGGAACGCTATGCCCCGCATTACAAGGATCTGGCCCCGCGCGACTATGTCAGCCGCTGCATGACGATGGAGATCCGCGAAGGGCGCGGCGTGGGCGCGGGCAAGGACCACATCCACCTGCACCTGAACCACCTGCCGAAGGAATCGCTGGAACTGCGCCTGCCCGGCATCACCGAAAGCGCGCGCATCTTCGCCGGGGTCGATCTGCACAAGGAACCGATCCCGGTGCTGCCGACCGTGCATTACAACATGGGCGGCGTGCCGACGAATTACTGGGGCGAGGTGCTGAACCCCACGCATGACAACCCCGATGCGGTCTTCCCCGGCCTGATGGCGGTGGGCGAGGCGGGCTGTGCGTCGGTGCATGGGGCGAACCGGCTGGGGTCGAACAGCCTGATCGACCTTGTGGTCTTTGGCCGCGCCGCCGCGATCCGTGCGGGGCAGGTGGTGGACAAGGGGGCCTCGGTCCCCGACACCAACAAGGTTGAGGTGGACAAGGCGCTGGACCGCTTCGATAGCTTGCGCAATGCCGATGGCGCAATCCCGACCGCCGATCTGCGGCTGGAGATGCAGCGCACCATGCAGCGCGACGCCGCCGTCTTCCGCACGGAAAAGACGCTGGCCGAAGGCGAGGTGGCGATGACCGCCATCGCCGGAAAGATGGGCGACCTGAAGGTGACGGACCGGTCGCTGGTCTGGAACAGCGACCTGATGGAGACGCTGGAACTGACCAACCTGATGCCGAACGCACTGGCCACGATCTATGGCGCGCATGCCCGCACCGAAAGCCGGGGTGCCCATGCGCATGAGGATCACCCGACCCGCGACGATGCCAACTGGCGCAAGCACACGCTGGCCTGGGTGGATGGCAACACGGTGCGGCTGGACTTCCGCCCCGTCCACACCGCGCCGCTGACCACCGAGGACGAAGGCGGGATTTCCCTGAAGAAGATCGCCCCGGCGGAGCGGAAATTCTGATGCGCGGGCTGGCCCTTCTGTTGCCTTTCGCTCTGTCGGCCTGTGTGGCCGGCGAGGCTGTGATGCAGGAGACCACGCGCAGCCTGGCGCGATCCGCCGTCAATGCCGCTGCCGCGCGCTATGTGCCGGGCGTGGATGTCAGCCCCTATAGCGATTGCGTGATCAACAACGCCTCGACCGCCGAACTGCTGCAATTGGCGCAGGCGGCGGGCGCAGGGGCTGCGCAGGATGTTGCCGCCAAAGCCTGGCCGGTGGTCAGAACGGTGGCGCGGCGGCCCGAGGCGACGCAATGTCTGGTGCAGGCCCTGTCGGGCAGCCAGCTTCTGGCGGCGCAGGGTCTTGATCTGTGAGGTTTGACATGATCCGCGCGCCTTTTCTGATCATTGCTTTGCCGCTTCTGGCCGCCTGCGACCCGCAGGCGATGGTGGATGGTACCGTCCGCCGCACCGCCGGAGAGGTGGTGGAGGCGG
Organism: Paracoccaceae bacterium; assembly: GCA_036745335.1. Lineage (GTDB taxonomy): Bacteria > Pseudomonadota > Alphaproteobacteria > Rhodobacterales > Rhodobacteraceae > Pseudogemmobacter. The sequence goes on along the minus strand of DAIOGH010000041.1, from coordinate 24,669 downwards.
TGGTGATCAAGGAAATGCCTGCCGCCCCGGCCAAGGCGGCCACCGAATGCATCCTGCAGGCCGCCAGTATCGAGGAACAGCGCGCGCTGGCCCGCGATCTGGGGGTCGAAGCCGGGACGCAGACCAAGGAAAACATCCGCAACCTTGCCCTGCGCCCCGCCGCGCAGGCCTGTTTCGCCGCCTCTGGCGTGCCCCCGTTGCGCTGATGCGGCGGCTTTTGATCCTGCCCCTGCTGCTGGCGGCCTGTGGGCCGATGTCGGTGCAGCAGGCCGAGCGCGAATGTTTCGACCGCGCCCGTCTGGCCGAGAAACCGCGCGGCATGGTCACGCTGGGCGGCACCTCCTCCGGCAAGGCTGTCGGCGGGCTGGAGCTGAGCGTGTCTTCGGATTACGTCCTCGGCAAGGATCCCTCTGCCGTTTACGAAACCTGCGTCATGTCCAAATCGGGGCAGGCCCCGACGCGGCCCTATTACGACCTGCAAGACAGGAAAGGCTAGCCATGGTCCAGTTCACCCTGCCGAAGAATTCCAAGATCCGCACCGGCAAGACCTGGCCGAAGCCTGACGGGAAGAACATCCGCAAGTTCCTGATCTATCGGTGGAATCCCGATGACGGGCAGAATCCGCGGGTGGATACCTATTTCCTGGACATGGACAAATGCGGCCCCATGGTCCTGGACGCGCTGATCAAGATCAAGAACGAGATCGACCCGACGCTGACCTTCCGCCGGTCCTGCCGCGAAGGCATCTGCGGCTCTTGCGCGATGAACATCGACGGCGGCAATACGCTGGCCTGCATCTATGGGCTGGACGAGATCAAGGGCGACGTGAAGATCTACCCGCTGCCGCATATGGCGGTGGTGAAGGATCTGATCCCCGACCTGACGCATTTCTACGCCCAGCACGCCAGCATCATGCCCTGGCTGGAAACCAAGACCAACCGCCCCGCAAAGGAATGGCGGCAGTCGATTGCCGACCGGGCCAAGCTGGACGGGCTGTATGAATGCGTGATGTGCGCCTCCTGCTCGACCGCCTGCCCGAGTTATTGGTGGAATTCGGACCGCTACCTTGGCCCGGCGGCGTTGTTGCATGCCTATCGCTGGATCGTCGACAGCCGGGACGAGGCGACGGGCGAGCGGCTGGACGGGCTGGAAGACCCGTTCAAGCTCTATCGCTGCCACACGATCATGAACTGCGCCAAGACCTGCCCCAAGGGGCTGAACCCGGCCAAGGCGATTGCCGAGATCAAGAAGATGATGGTCGAGCGGGTGGTCTGAGCCACCCTGCCCAAGCCGCTGATCCGGCTGCGGATTCCGTTCCTTATTCTGTGTGGTTGCCTGCGCGGGTCCACCTTGGTCCGCGCCGGTCGGCAGGGTCAGGCATTCATGTAATGAATGCCCCGGAAGCGGGCGCGCATCTCGCGGGTGCGGGGGGCAACGGTTTCGGGCGCGTTGGATCGCAGGCCCTCGGCGATCAGGGCGGCCAGGGCGGGGGCGTCGGCGGGGGTGACGCCGCGGCGGACCAGTTCGGGCGTGCCGATGCGCAACCCGTTCATGTCGCCCGCCACCGCCGGGATCGGCAGGCCGATGCCGCAGGCCAGAAAGCCCGCCTTGCGCAGCGTCTTCGATGCCGCCTGCCCGCCGCCGAAGGCCGCCGCCTCGATGGCGAACTGGTGGCTGCGGGTGGCACCCTTGTCGGCCGCAAAGACCGGCAGGCCAAGGGCGGCCAGCTCTTGCGCCAGGGCGCGGGCAAGGTCGACCATGGCCTGCCCATAGGCGCGGCCGTGGTCGCGCCAGTCCAGCAGGCTAAGCGCGAGGGCGGCCGATTTCGCGGCGTCGAAATTGGCGGTCAGGCCGGGGAAGGCAATCGCATCAAGGCGTTGCGCGATTCCTGGGTCATTGGTGACGATCAGCCCACCCGCCGGGCCGCCCAGCGATTTGTAGGTGGACATCGTCATCAGATGCGCGCCTTCGGTCAGGGGATTGGCCCAGAGCCCGGCCGCGATGATGCCGCATTGATGGGCGGCGTCGAACAGGACCTTGGCACCGACCTCATCGGCCACCTTGCGCACTTCGGCCACCGGATGCGGGAACAGATTCAGGCTGCCGCCGACGGTGATGACCTTGGGCCGCACCGCATGGGAAAGGTCACGAAGTGCCGCGATATCAATCGTATAGCCATCGGCATCCACGGGTGCCGCATGGGTGGTCAACCCGTACAGCCCGGCACAGCCATCGGCGTGATGGGTGACATGGCCGCCGATGCTGCCGGGCGGGGCGATGATCGAATCGCCCGGTTTCGCCAGCGCCATGAAGCCGTAGAGATTGGCCAGCGCGCCCGATCCGACGCGGATTTCGGCATATTTCGCGCCAAAGACTTCGGCCGCCAGTTCGGCGGCGATGACCTCGATCTCCTCGATCGCCTCCAGCCCCATTTCGTATTTGTCGCCGGGATAGCCCAAGCTGGGACGCGACCCCAGGCCACGGGCCAGCGCCGCCTCGGCCTTCGGGTTCATGATATTGGTGGCGGGGTTGAGGTTGAAACACTCCTCATCATGGATTTCCTGATTGTGATCAATCAGTTGACCGATCCGTGCGGCCACGCTGGCCGAAGGTCCGGCGGCGGTTTCGGCAAGGGTCTGGATATGGGTTTCGCAGGCGGCGGGAACCCAGGGACGGGGGGCGAGATGGGGCATGGCAGTCTCCTTTGGCGGCAGGATAGCCAGCGGGGGGCTTGCAAACAAATCAGTTCTGCGAAAAATTAGGGTTAGGAAAACTAAGCCATGCCCGTTGCCCCGCCGCCTTTGACCCGACTTCCGCTGAATGCCCTGCGCGCCTTCGAGGCGGCGGCACGGACGGGGGCGTTCACCCTGGCCGCGATGGAACTGGGGGTGACGCCGGGGGCGGTGACGGCGCATGTGAAGGCGCTGGAAGGCATTCTGGGCGCGCCGCTGTTCGAGCGGCAGGCGCGGGGCGTGCGGCTGACGGCGCTGGGGCGGACGGCGGCCGAGGGCTTTACCGCCGCCTTCGACGTGCTGGCACAGGCCGAGGCCGGGTTGCGGGCGATGGCGGCGCCGCAGCAGGTGCATGTCGCCACGCTGCCGGCGATTGCGCAGCTGTGGCTGTCGCCGCGCCTGCCGGCGCTGCGGGCGGCGGCCCCGGAGATTTCGGTGTCGATCACCGCGATGGAGGCCCCGCCGAACCTGAAGCGCAGCCTGCATGACCTGAGCCTGTTCCCGGCGGAAAGCGGTGGGCGGCTGGTGGCGCGGGACGAGTTGCTGCCGGTCTGCGCGCCGCAAATGGCTGCGCGGCTGGTGCGGATCACCGATCTGGGCGGCGTGCCCTGCCTGTCGGATTCGGTCTGGGAGAGCGACTGGGACATCTGGCTGCGCGCGGTGGGGGCCAAGGTAGCGGTGCGGGGGCCGGTATTCTCGCTTTACGCGCTGGCGGTGGAAGAAGCGGTCAACGGCGCGGGCGTGCTGATGGGACATGGGCCGCTGGTGGCCGGGCATCTGGCGGCCGGAACGCTGGTTTCCCCGTTTTGCCAAAGGGTTGCGCTGCCATCGGGCCTGCGGCTGTGGTCGGCGCGGCCGATGGTCCGGGGCAGTGCTGTGGCGAGGGTGGCGGATTTCCTGGCCGGGCAGGGCGGCTAGGCGAAGGCGGCCTCCAGCGCAATTTCGACCATATCGCCGAAGCTGCGTTCGCGGTCTTCGGCGGGCAGCGCCTCATGCGTCAGGATGTGATCCGAGATGGTGAGGACGGCCAGCGCGCGCACACCATATCTTGCGGCCAGAGTGTAAAGCTCGGCCGCCTCCATTTCCACGCAGAGGCAGCCGTGGCGCTGCAACTGCTCATCCAGATCGGGGCGTTCGGAATAGAAGGTGTTTGACGAAAGGATCATCCCGACATGGGTGGCGACGCGCCCCTGTGCGGCGGCGTAAGCCGCTGACAGAAGACCATAATTCGCGGTGGGGGCGAAGTTCACCTCGCGCAGGATCTCGGCCGAGGGGGTGTGGGTGGTGGCGGCGGACATCGCCAGTACCACGTCACGCACCTTGACATCGGGTTGCAGGGCCCCGGCCGAGCCGATGCGGATCAGGGTCTTTGCCCCATATTCCCTTATCATTTCATTGACATAGATCGACAGCGACGGCATCCCCATGCCGGTGCCGTGGATGGTGACACGGTGGCCCTTCCAGGTGCCGGTATAGCCCAGCATGCCGCGGACTTCGTTCACAAGCACCGGATTTTCAAGGAAGTTCTGCGCGGCCCAGCGGGCGCGGTAGGGGTCGCCCGGCAAAAGCACGGTTTCGGCGATGTCGCCGGGTTTGGCGCCGATGTGAAAGCTCATTCATCCCCCTCGCGCGGGCATCAGTATTAATATCCTGAAATCCCGTGATTTTACCTGTCTTCCTGGCGTCTGGCTTCCGTCTTGCCGGAAAGCCGCATCCCCTTGCATTAAGCGGAGGTGCTGCGCCGTGCGCAAGGGGCGGTTCAGCCCTTGAACAGCCATTCGCTGCCGGTCCACAGAAAGCGGACGCGGCGGCCCTGATCGTCGGGGGCGGTCAGGTAGGTCTGGCCGCCGGTGGTGTCGACCGACCAGTCGTGCAGGATCAGGTCGCCGCGGATGCCGTTGATCACCGTGGTGATGCCGCAGCCGGACGTGCCGCAATAGAGCGAGGCGAAATCGGGGCAGATGACATAGCCGGTGTCGACCACCCAATCCTGCACGCCGTCGCCGTTCAGATCGGCCTCAACCACGGCTTCGGGGGCCATCTCGACCGGGCTTTCGCAAAGCGCCGCCGCCTCGTCCACCACGGATTGCACCGCGGACGGCAGGTCCTGGGCCAGCGCGGGCAGGGGAAAGACGACGAGAAGCAGGACAAGACGGATCATACGGCACCTCTGATTGATGCCGGTCTTGTCGCATCCTGCGGGCGGTTCGGAAAGACGGCTTTCCCTATGCGGCGGCTTTTTCCGGGTCGGCCAGCGCCACGATGTCCAGCATGATGCGGTTCAGCTCGAAATCCTTCGGCGTATAGACGGCGGCCACCCCCATGGCGCGCAGTTGCGCCGCGTCTTCGTCCGGGATGATGCCGCCGACGACCACGGGCACCGACAGCCCCGCCTCGCGCAGCGCTTGCATCGTGTCGGCGATCAGCGGCAGGTGGCTGCCCGACAGGATCGACAGGCCCAGCACATGCGCCTCCTGATCCGCCGTGGCATTGACGATTTCCTGCGGCGTCAGGCGGATGCCTTCGTAATGGATGTCCATGCCGCAATCGCGGGCGCGTGCGGCGATCTGCTCGGCTCCGTTGGAATGGCCGTCAAGGCCGGGCTTGCCCATGACGAATTTCAGTCGGCGGCCAAGCCTGGAGGAGACCAGATCTACGGCTTCGCGGATCCTCTCCAGCCCTTCGGTGCGGTTCGACGGGTTCTTCGACACGCCGGTCGGCCCGCGATACTGGCCAAAGGCGGCGCGGATCATGTCGCCCCATTCGCCGGTCGTGGCCCCGGCCCGTGCCGCCTCGATCGACGGCGGCATGATGTTGGTGCCGCTGGCGGCGGCCTGACGCACGGCCTCCAGCGCCTGTTTCACGCGGGGCTCGTCGCGGGTGGCGCGCCAGTCGCGCAGGCGGGCGATCTGGTCGGCCTCGGCCTTGGGGTCGGAAACCATGATGGCCCCGTCGCCCGCGGTCAGCGGCGAGGCTACGCCCTGTTGCCAGCGGTTGACGCCGACGACCACGGTTTCCCCGGATTCGATGCGGGCGATGCGGTCGGCATTCGCCTCGACCAGCCGGGATTTCATGTAGTCGATGGCGGCCACGGCCCCGCCCATGGCGTCGATCTGCGCCAGTTCGGCGCGGGCGCCGTCCTTCAGCGCATTGACCTTGCGGTCCACCGCCGGATTGCCGTCGAAGAGATCGTCATATTCCAGAAGGTCGGTCTCATAGGCCAGGATCTGCTGCATGCGCAGCGACCATTGCTGATCCCAGGGTCGGGGCAGGCCCAAAGCCTCGTTCCAGGCGGGCAGTTGCACGGCGCGGGCGCGGGCGTTCTTCGACAGGGTGACGGCCAGCATCTCCAGCAGGATGCGGTAGACGTTGTTTTCGGGCTGCGGTTCGGTCAGGCCAAGGCTGTTGACCTGCACGCCATAGCGGAAGCGGCGATAGCGGGCATCGGTGATGCCGTAGCGCTGTTCGGTGATTTCGTCCCACAGGTCGACGAAGGCGCGCATCTTGCACATCTCGGTCACGAAGCGGATGCCGGCGTTGACGAAGAACGAGATGCGGCCGACCATGTTGGGGAAATCGGCGGCTGGGACCTTGTCTTTCAGGTCGTCCAGCACGGCGACGGCGGTGGCAAGGGCGAAGGCCAGTTCCTGCTCCGGCGTGGCCCCCGCCTCTTGCAGGTGGTAGGAACAGACGTTCATCGGGTTCCATTTCGGCAGATGCTTCTGCGTGTAGGCCGCGACATCGGTGATCATGCGAAGGCTGGGCTTCGGCGGGCAGATATAGGTGCCGCGCGAGAGGTATTCCTTGATCAGGTCGTTCTGCACGGTGCCCTGAAGGGCCGAGATGTCGGCCCCCTGTTCCTGCGCAACCGCGATATACAGCGACAACAGCCAGGGCGCGGTGGCGTTGATCGTCATCGAGGTGTTCATCTGCTCCAGCGGGATCCGGTCGAACAGCGCGCGCATGTCGCCCAGATGGCAGACGGGGACGCCGACCTTGCCGACTTCGCCCTTCGATCGCGGATCGTCGCTGTCATAGCCGGTCTGGGTGGGCAGGTCGAAGGCGACCGACAGCCCGGTCTGGCCCTTGGCGAGGTTCGAGCGGTACAGCGCGTTCGAGGCGGCGGCGGTGGAATGGCCGGCATAGGTGCGGAAGAGCCAGGGGGCGTCTTTGGTCATCAGGGGTCTCCGACTCGTGCTTGCGCAAGAATATTTCGCTGCAATGCAGATAGAAGACATTTTCGATGCTTGTCAATCGCTGCGCTGCGGCAAAGGCGAGGCCGGGGGCCAGCCCCCGGACCCCCAGGGTATTTGGGCAAAGATGAAAGACATTGAGGAGGGGGCGGGATCGGATAGGGTTGAGGGATGTTCCGCGCCGTCGAGGTTCCGCTGTGGCTGCTGGTGCTGATCCTGGGCTTTGCCGCGATCAGCTTTGCCACGCATTTCCTGTTCCCCTCGGTGCGCTGGGTGTTCCGGCGGCGGGCGGAAAAGGCGCTGGCGCGGCTGAATGCGCGGCTGGACCGCAAGATCGACCTGATGAAGCTGGCGCGGCGGTCGGACATGGTGGCCCGGCTGGCCTATGATGCCAAGGTGGTCGAGGCGGCGATGGCCCATGCCGCCGAAGCGGGGCTGCCCGGCGAAGTGGCCTTTGAAGAGGCGCAGCGCTATGCGCGCGAGATCGTGCCGGGGTTTTCCGCCACGGTCTATTTCGGCTTTGGCACGCGGGCGGCGAAATGGCTGTCGCGGCTGGTGTTCCGGGTGCGGGTCGGGCGGGTGGATCAGGCGCTGCATGAGATCGACCCCAAGGCCACCGTGGTCTTCGTGATGAACCACCGCAGCAACATGGATTATGTGCTGGTGACATGGCTGGTGTCGGAACGCAGCGCGGTCAGCTATGCGGTGGGCGAATGGGCGCGGGTCTGGCCCTTGTCGGCGCTGATCCGCTCGATGGGGGCCTATTTCATCCGGCGCGGCAGCCGCAATGCGCTCTACCGCAAGGTTCTGGCGCGCTATGTGCAGATGGCGACGGAAGAGGGCACCACGCAGGCGATGTTCCCCGAGGGCGGGCTGTCACTGGACGGGCGGGTCGGGGCGGCCAAGCTGGGATTGCTGAGCTATATCGTGGAAGGCTGGACCCCGGCCGAGCGGGACGTGGTCTTTGTCCCGGTGGGCCTGGGCTATGACCGGGTGCTGGAGGACAAGGTCCTGGTCGAGGCGGCGGCGGCGGGGACGCGGCGGTTCCGCAACCGGCCCTTTCGGGTGGCGGTGCTGGCGCTGCGGTTCCTGTGGGCGCGCTGGCGCGGGCGGACCAAAGGTTTTGGCACCGCGGCGGCGGGGTTCGGTGCGCCGGTCAGTCTGCGGGCCTTCCTGGCCGAGGGCCATGCCGCTCCGGTTGAGGAACTGGGCGCGCTGCTGATGCAGCGGATCGCGGCGGTGGTGCCGGTGCTGCCGGTGCCGCTGGTGGCGGCGGCGCTGGGGCAGGGGGCCGCCAGCCGCGCGGACCTGCTGGCGCGGATGGAGGCGCGGGTGGCGCGGTTGCAGGCGGCGGGGGCGGTGTTGAAACTGCCGCCACAGGGCGTGGCGGCGGCGCTGGAGGAAGGTCTGGCCCCGCTGATCCGGCGCGGGATCGTGACCGAAGCCTTGCAGCCGGTGCCGTCCGAGGTGGCGCTGCTGGCGTTCTATGCCGCCTCGGTGCCCGAAAGCTGATCACTTTCTGCGACGCGGCGGACATAAAATTACAAAATATACATCTGTGCTATTGCAAAGTTGCGCAACCCTTCCTAATCCTTGCGCCATAACCGCCCCGATTCTGCGGCGCGGCATGTGATGGAGAGAGCCATGGCCCTGGACACCGCCAGCGAGATCGTCGCCTATGACGCGCCGGTGAAGGATCTGTACGAGATCGGCGAGATGCCGCCGCTGGGCCATGTGCCGAAGCAGATGTATTCCTGGGCGATCCGCCGCGAACGCCATGGTGCGCCGGAAGAGGCGATGCAGCTGGAGGTGGTCGACACCTGGACGCTGGACAGCAATGACGTTCTGGTGCTGGTGATGGCGGCGGGGGTCAATTACAACGGCGTCTGGGCCGGCCTGGGCGTGCCGATCAGCCCGTTCGACGGCCACAAGCAGCCCTATCACATCGCGGGCTCGGATGCCTCGGGCATCGTCTGGGCGGTGGGCAGCAAGGTGAAGCGCTGGAAGGTGGGGGACGAGGTCGTCATCCACTGCAACCAGGACGACGGCGACGACGAGGAATGCAACGGCGGCGACCCGATGTTCAGCCCGACCCAGCGGATCTGGGGCTATGAGACGCATGACGGCTCTTTCGCGCAGTTCACGCGGGTGCAGGCGCAGCAGCTGATGCCGAGGCCGAAGCACCTGACCTGGGAGGAATCGGCCTGCTATACGCTGACGCTGGCCACCGCCTACCGGATGCTGTTCGGCCATGCGCCGCATGACCTGAAGCCGGGGCAGAACGTGCTGGTCTGGGGGGCCTCGGGTGGCCTTGGCTCCTATGCGATCCAGCTGGCCAATACGGCGGGGGCGAATGCTATCGGCGTCATCAGCGACGAGAGCAAGCGCGATTTCGTCATGGGGCTGGGCGCCAAGGGCGTGATCAACCGCAATGATTTCAAATGCTGGGGGCAACTGCCCAAGGTGAACAGCGACGAATACAATGTCTGGCTGAAAGAGGCCCGCAAGTTCGGCAAGGCGATCTGGGACATCACCGGCAAGGGCGTGTCGGTGGACATGGTGTTCGAGCATCCGGGCGAGGCGACGTTCCCGGTGTCCTCGCTGGTCTGCAAGAAGGGCGGCATGGTGGTGATCTGTGCCGGCACCAGCGGATTCAACTGCACCTTCGACGTGCGATACATGTGGATGCACCAGAAGCGCCTGCAAGGGTCGCACTTTGCCCATCTGAAACAGGCGGCAGCGGCGAACAAGCTGATGTGCGAACGGCGGCTGGATCCCTGCATGTCCGAGGTCTTTCCCTGGGCCGAGATCCCCAAGGCGCACACGCTGATGTGGAAGAACCAGCACAAGCCCGGCAACATGGCGGTTCTGGTGCAGGCGCCGCGCACCGGTCTGCGCACCTTCGAGGACACGCTGGAGGCCAGCCGGGGCCAATAAGGGCCAGCAGGGCAGGACGGCAGGCTCTTGCCGATACGCCGAATTCGCTTGAGAATTGCGGCCGGGCATCGCCTTGTTGTCCTGCCGCAGAGCCCGCAGGTCCTGTATCCGGTGCCGAGGCGGCCTGAACCACAGCTTCGGGGGTCTCATGCGGCACGACTGGGTTTTCGACGTTCTCAGGGACCTGCTGAGCTATGCGCAAAGGAACGACCTGCCCGCATTGGCCGCGCGGGTCGAGGCGGCGATGGCCGTGGCGCGGGCCGAGATTGCAGCCGCGCATGACCTTGGCCCGGCGGGTGATCCTGCCGGGGGGGCACGGCCCGGACGGGCGCATTAGCAGGATTCTGAAATCCTTCGGGATTTGCCATGTCCGGGCGCGGGCACGGGTCGGGCTGGTCCTTTCCCCGTGCCGCCGCTAAGGTCCGCCGCATGTCTGCGACCCCCATCACATTTTCCGACGATCAGGCCGAAGCCTGGGACCGGCTGGCCGCCGAATTCGAGGGGCAGGGCGTCGATCTGGCCGAAGGGCTGCTGACGCCGCAGGCAGAAGGCCGGTCGATGGTGATGGCGGTGACGGGCAAGGCCGGGTCGGGCAAGACCATGCTGCTGGCCGGGCTGTACAAGGCGCTGAAAGAGGCCGGGGTCGAGGTGATCTCGGCCGATTGGGAGGGCAAGCGCCGCAAGGATCGCCGCACGCTGGCCATCCTGGCCCCGACCAACAAGGCGGCTTCGGTGTTGCGGCTGCGCGGGGTTCCGGCGACCACGATCCACCGCATTCTTTATACTCCGGTCTATGACCCGGAATATGAGAAGATCGCCGAATGGCTGGCCGGGCAGGGGCCGCGCCCCACGGTCGAAGGGCTGACCGATCAGGCGCTGGACCGCGCCTTTGCGTTTTTCCAACAGGTCGCGTCGATTCCGGGCGCGCTGGCAGCGGCGGGATTGAAGGGATCGGACTTCATCAAGGGCTGGAAGCGGCGCGAGGAGCCTTTGGACATCGGGCTGGTCGATGAATCCTCGATGCTGGACGAACGGCAGTTCGACGACCTGCGCGAGATCTTCCCCCGGCTGGTTCTGTTCGGAGACCCGGCGCAGCTGGCCCCGGTGGGGCAATCGGGCGAGATGGTCTTCGACCGGCTGGCCCCGGCGCGCAAGCTGCATCTGAACCGCATCCACCGCCAGACGCAGGACAATCCGATCCTGGATCTGGCCCATGCCCTTTCGGACGAGGCCCTGACCTTCGACGGGTTCGAGCGGCTGGTGCGCGAACGGGCGCAACAGGATGACCGGGTGGTCTGGGCCGAACGGGTGAATGCCGATCTGATGGCGCGCAGCCCGGTGCTGGTCTGGCGCAACGTGACGCGCATCAAGCTGATTTCAGCCTTTCGCATGGCGCATGGCGCACCGGACACCGATCTTCTGCCGGGCGAGCCGCTGGTCTGCGACGGGATCGAGCTGCCGCTGAAGCATCGCAAGAAGCGGATCGATCTGGAGGCGCGCGGGCTGATCAAGGGCGCGCAGGTGATCTATCTTGGTCCCGGCTCGCGCCCCGGTTTCGCCAAGCTGCATGTGCTGGGCACCGAAGACCCGCGCCTGTCGGCGGCCTCGATCATCAAGATCGAACGACCGGACGAGGAAGAGCCCTTCATCCCGCATGCCGCCACGATGGGCGCGGCCTTCCTGCATGGCGCGGCAGTGACGATCCACAAGGCGCAAGGGTCGCAATGGCCCGAGGTGCAGGTCTTTGCCCCCGACCTGTCGGCGGCGGCCTGGGCCAACCGGACCGAGGCGGGCATCCCCCTGTGGAAGCGGCTGGCCTATGTGGCGATCACCCGTGCCGAGATGCGACTGCACTGGGTGGTGCGCAACCGGCTGGCGCGGCCGACCAGCCCCCTGTCGGTCGATGACCTGCGGGGGACGGCGGCCCCGCTGGCGCTGGAGGCCGAGGACAGCTAGTCTGGCGGCAAAGGAGAGACCGAAATGGCGCTGGTATTCGTTCAGTTCCGCTGCACGCCGGGCAAGACCTATGATGTGGCGAATGAAATCTGGGATCTGGAAGTGGTGTCCGAGCTGTATTCCACCTCCGGCGAATATGACTTGATCGCCAAGGTCTATATCCCCGAGGATCAGGACGTGGGGCATTACCTGGCCTCGAAGCTGTTCATCGTGTCAGGCGTGGTGAAGACGCTGACCACGATGACCTTCCGGGCGTTCTGAGGCGCGGATTTTCGACGAAAATGCGGGGCGAGTTTTCGTCTAAAACTCGTGTCCCGGTCAAAGCCAGCAGGCGCGGTCGGTGCCGATCGCGGCGCTGACCGACGCGAAACCATCGCGGGCAAGCAGGCTGTCGAGCCTCCTGGCAATGCGGGCGGCAAGGCTGAGGCCATGATAGACCATGGCGGTATATATCTGCACCGCATGGGCCCCGGCCCGGATCTTGGCATAGGCCTCTTCGGGCGTGGAGATGCCGCCGACACCGATCAGCGGCAGCTTTCCATCTGTCAGCTGCGACAGGCGGGCCAGCACGCGGGTGGACTTTTCGAACAAGGGTGCGCCGGAAAGGCCGCCCTGTTCGCCGCGATGTGCAGATTTCAAACCTGTCCGCGACAGGGTGGTGTTGGTGGCGATGATACCGGACAGGCCGGAGTCCAGCGCGACCCCGGCGATGGCGGCAAGGTCTTCGTCGCTCAGGTCGGGGGCGATCTTCAGGAAGACCGGGATCGGGCGGGCCAGTGCGGTGCGGGCCTCCATCACGCCGGCCAGAAGCGCGGCAAGGGCGGCGGGTCCTTGCAGGTCGCGCAGCTTCTCGGTGTTGGGGCTGCTGACGTTGACCGTGGCGAAATCGACATGCGGGCCGCAGGTGGCCAGAACGCGGGCGAAATCGGCGGCGCGGTTGTCCGATGTCTTGTTGGCACCAAGGTTCAGCCCCACCGGCACCGGGCCGCGCGGGCGGGCGGCAAGCCGGGCGGCGATGGCGTCGGCACCGTCATTGTTGAAGCCGAAGCGGTTGATGGCGGCGCGGTCCTCGGCCAGCCGGAACAGGCGCGGCTTCGGGTTGCCGGGCTGCGGCAGCGGGGTGGCGGCCCCCACCTCGACAAAGCCGAAGCCGGCGCGGCAGAGCTGCGCCACGGCGGTGGCGTTCTTGTCGAAGCCCGCAGCCAGCCCGACCGGGTTCAAGAGCGGCATCCCGGCCAAGGTGCAGGCCAGCCGGGCCGAGGTAACGGGGCCGGGCAGCAGGGCCAGGCCCGAGGTCAGCGCCCTGAGCGCAAGGCCATGCGCGCGTTCGGGGTCCACCCGGCGCAGCAGGGCAAGGCCAAGGGATTCGACAAGGCTCACCACACACCCTCGGGGAAGATATGGCCGGTGGCCCCAAGGGGCAGGGATTTGTCCCAGACCACCTCGGCCAGCATCAGACTGCGGTAGAGATGCGGGAACAGGGCCCCGCCGCGCGAGGGTTCCCATTTCAGCGCCGGGCCAAGGCGGTCCGACTCGAAGGCCACCAGCACCAGGTCGCTTTCGGTGGCGAACCATTTGGCGGCGGTTTCGGCGACCTGGGCGGCGGTGGAGAAATGAATGAAGCCATCGGCCAGATCGACCGGCGCGCCAAGGGTTTCGCCCGCGGCGCGGAAGGCATCCCATTCGGGGCGGCGAAGGATCTTGTAGATCAGCATGGCGGCTGCATTGCACCGGAACGGCCAGCCGGTCAATGCCGCTGTCATCCGGCTGTCAGGCAGGCAGGGCAGGAAGATGCCATCGGACGGGGCGGCAAAGATGCCCCTTTGACTCATGGACCGATGTAACAGCAATGTAACGGCATCAACCAATACGGAGGATTACGATGTATCGCAGATTTCTGGGAACCGTGGCGGCGTTGGCCTTCAGCGCGGGCGCGGCGCAGGCCGATTATTCGCTGACCATCCTGCATACCAACGACTTCCATGACCGCTATGAGCCGATTTCGGCCTATGACGGCCCCTGTTCGGCCGAAGACAATACGGCGGGCGAGTGCTTTGGCGGGTCGGCCCGGCTGGTGACGGCGCTGGCCGAGGCGCGGGCGCGGTCGAACAACACGATTCTGGTGGATGGCGGCGACCAGTTCCAGGGCACGCTGTTCTACACCTATTACAAGGGCGTGATGACGGCCGAGTTCATGAACCGGCTGGGCTATGACGCGATGACGGTGGGCAACCATGAATTCGACGATGGGCCCGAGGTGCTGAAGGGCTTTGTCGAGGCGGTGAAATTCCCGGTGCTGATGTCGAATGCCGATATCAGCATGGAGCCTTTGCTGAAGGACAAGATCCTGAAGTCGACGGTGATCGAGCGGGGCGGCGAGAAGATCGGTCTGATCGGTCTGACGCCTTTGGACACGCCGGAAATCGCCTCGCCCGGCAAGAATGTGATCTTCACCGATCCGGTTCAGGCCGTGCAGGGCGAAGTCGACAAGCTGACCGCCGAGGGGGTGAACAAGATCATCGTGCTGTCGCATTCCGGCTATCTGGTGGACCAGAAGGTTGCGGCGGGCACCACGGGCGTGGATGTCATCGTCGGCGGCCATGACAACACCTACCTTTCGAACACCTCCGAGGATGCTAAGGGCCCCTATCCGACCATGGTGGGCAAGACCGCCATCGTGCAGGCCTATGCCTATGGCAAGTTCCTGGGCGAGCTGAACGTGACCTTCGACGATGCCGGAGAGATCGTCACGGCGACGGGCGAGCCCCTGATCATGGACAAGGCGGTTGCCGAGGATTCGGACACGCTGGCGCGGATTGCCGAGCTGGGTCAGCCGCTGGAGGAAATCCGCAACAAGGTTGTTGCCGAAACCGCGGCCGAGATCGACGGCAACCGCGACAATTGCCGACAGGTGGAATGCACCATGGGCAATCTGGTCGCCGATGCGTCGCTGGCGCGGGTGAAGGATCAAGGCGTGACCATCGCGCTGGTGAACTCGGGAGGGCTGCGGGCCTCGATCGACGCGGGCGAGGTGACGATGGGCGAGGTGCTGACCGTGCTGCCGTTCCAGAACACGCTGTCCACCTTCGAGGTGTCGGGGGCCACGCTGGTCGAGGCGCTGGAGAACGGTGTCAGCCAGTATGAGGAAAAGGCCGGGCGCTTCCTGCAGGTGGCGGGGATGCAATATGCGTTCGATGTGTCGAAGCCGGTGGGAGAGCGGGTCAGCGATGTGCAGGTGCTGGTGGGCGGCGACGCCTGGGCGCCGATTGATCCGGCGGCGATGTATCTGGTGGTGTCGAACAATTATGTCCGCACCGGCGGCGACGGGTTCAAGATGTTCACCGATGCGGCCAAGGCCTATGATTTCGGCCCCGACCTGGCCGATGTGGTGGCCGAGTTCATCGCGGCGAACGCGCCCTATCAGCCCTATGTCGACGGGCGGATCGTGAAAAAGTGATCTGAAGGGAGCCGCAAGGGACGGGGGCGCAGGCTCCCGTCCTTTTGTTTGCGGATGACCGGCTTGCGGGATGAAGCGGACATTCGGCGCAACAGAGGCCGGTGCCCGACCGCGGGTGGGCGCATCCAACGGCTGTACGATGCGCTTTATGGTGCGGCCTCTCCTGCGGTCGGTCGGAAGACTGTCGGCGCAGAAGCGCCCGCCCAGGGGCGGTCGGGCGCTGGCCGGGGCCGCTGACGCGGCTGTTAACCCGGCCGCAGTATCATTCAGGCGTCAGGGATAGTGGCGCCATCCTTATCATCCGCAAGCGACTCACCCTTCCGCCTCACGCCGTGATCGCGGCCAGATGGCGGGGGAAGTCGGGGCTGGCCATCAGCGCCTTGCAGCGAGCAAAGCGCCCATCGGCATAGGCGCGGAAATCGTCGGCCGGGTTGCCGTCGGCCAGCTGGATCAGGCCCCAGAGCGTCCACAGAAGGTCGCACATCGCCTTGTAGATCACCATGCGGCCCTGATCCTGCGCGCGCGGGGCATGGCCGAAATAGGCCTGCATCATCTCGGCCTCCTGCGCGGCATCGAACCCGGCCTCGACCGACAGATCGCCCAGATCCCACATCGGATCGTTCATGCCGGAATATTCCCAGTCGACGATCCACATCCGGTCGCCGGTATCGAGGAAATTCTCGCACAGGGGATCGCAATGGCAGGGGGCCAGCGGCAGCGGGGCGGCGGCAAGCGCGGCGCGGACGGCCTGCGACTCGGCCAGAACGTCGTGATAGCCGGGGGGCAGCGCCACGTCCCTGCCGGACAGCAGGCGCAGATAATCGTCGATCATGGCGAAAAGTTCGAACCGGGCAGGGAACACGGCACCCGAGCCGTGCAGCCGCGCAAAGGCCTGACCGGCGCGGGCGGGGCTGCCGGTGCGGCTGCGGAATCCGGCGGGCGACATGGTCACGCAGCCCGGAATGAACCGGGTGATCATGACGCCGGTGGCGGGATCGGCATGCAGCACCGGCGGCGAGACCCCGGCCCCGGCGGCGGCGCGTGCGGCCTCGGCCTCGTTCGCGCGGTCGATATAGGCTTCGGTCCCGTGGCCGGGCAGGCGCAGCACGCAATCAGCGATCCGGTAAACGCGGTTGGTCAGCCCGCCCATGCGTTCGGGCTGGCCGGTGGCATGGGCAAGCACGGGCAGGCTGCGGATCAAAGCTGCGATTTCGGGGGCGTCTGTCATCGGGGCCTCGGGCTGGTGTCGCGGAAAGGTTATACATTCTGCGGCGGTTGGCTATGGTCGAGGTGACGGACAGGCCGGGGCAGGAGACTGGTATGGCGGAACACGGCGGCGCGCTGGGCGCGGTCTATGCGGCGACATCGGCGGCGGAAGTGGCCGCCGCCTATGATCAATGGGCGGAAGGCTATGACGCCGAGATGGCGGCCACCGGATACCGGCATCCCAGTATCGGGCTGGCGCTTCTGGCGCGGCATCTGCCGCGCGGGGCGGCCCCCTTGCTGGATGCGGGGGTGGGCACCGGGCTGGCGGGGCCCTGGTTTGGCATCCTGGGCTGGCCCGAGGTCTGGGGTCTGGACATCAGCGCCGGAATGCTGGCGGTGGCGGCGCGCAAGGGGGCCTATGCGCGGCTGGTGCAGGCGGTGCTGGGGCAGCGGCTGGAATTTGCCACCGGACAGTTCGCCGGGGTGATCAGCACCGGGGTCTTCACCACCGGCCATGTCGGGGCCGAGGCGCTGCCGGAGCTGCTGCGGATCACCGCACCGGGCGGGGTGATCGTGCTGACGGTGAAGGGCACGCTGTGGGACAGCGGCTTTGCGGCGGCGCTGCGGGCCCTGCCGGTGGAGGTGCTGGAGGTGACGGACCCCTATGTGTCGATGCCGGGCGATGCGGCGACGACGCCCAGCCGCGCGGTGGCGGTCCGGGTTCCCTGACCGGCATTGCCATGGAGGCCGGTCTGGCCGGGGATCGCGGTGGCGGCGGACGTGCGACGATTGGCCGGGCTACCAGCGGATGTGACGCGGCCAGGTGAAGACTTCGTCGGGATCGTCCAGTTCGGGCCGGGCCAGCGCCATGGTGCGGCGGCGCAGTTCTGCCGCCACGGCGCTGCGGTCCAGGCTTTGCAGGTCGGCAGAGGCGATCGGAGGCGCCAGCCGCAGATCGACCATGCGGCCCATGCGTCGCCGCGTTTCGTGGAAAATCAATGCGATGCGCAGCGGATAGGACAGGTGGCTGGCGATCTGGAACAGGCGCGAATTCTGGCCGCGGACATGCACCGGCAGGGTGGTGACGCCCGGCAGGGTGGCCAGCCGGCCCACGAACGGATGCCAGGGCGCATCGACGGCGCGGCCCCGCAGCGGGCGGTTCGCGGTCGCCACACCGCCCGCCGGGAAGACCGCGACAACCTTGCCGTCCTGCAACAGGTCGGCGGCGGTCTGGCGGGTCCGGGCGGTCAGGCGTCGCGCCTCGGCCGTGCCCGAGAAATCGACCGGCAAGAGATGGGGGTCGATCTCGGGCACCCGGCACAACAGGCTGTTGGTCATGATCCGCCCGTTGCCGCGCAAGCGCATCGCAAGCTGTCCGACGGTCAAACCGTCGACGATGCCAAAGGGATGGTTGGCGACGATCAGCAATCCGCCCTGCTGTGGCAGCCTGTGCATCGCCTCGGCCCCCTCGATCCGGGGATGCAGGTGAAGAAGCCGCAGGGCGGCGTCGAACACCGATTCACCGGGCCGTTTGCCGCCTGCCGCCCAGCCGTCATACAGCGATTGCAGCCGGGGCTGGCCCGACACCCGCTCGACCGCGCGGATCAGATGGCGGCGAAAGGCGGGCTGGTCGGGGTGGGAATAGCTGAACCGGACCGGCTGCGGCGGTTCGGGCGTAGAGGCTAGCGTCTGGATGATCATGGCGGGCCCTTGGGTCAGGCGAAGGACGGAAGCGCGCAGGAACCGCCGCGCCCGCAGATCCAGGTGCGCAGCGGGGCGGGTGTGCCCTGATCGGGCCAGTCGACCAGCACCAGATCGGCGCGCAGCCCCGGCGCGATGCGGCCCCTGTCGGCCAGCCCCATGGCGCGGGCAGGCGTGGCGGCCACCATCTGCCAGAGCGCAGCCAGCGGCGCGGCCCCATCCCGGTGCAGCCGGGCCACGGCCCCCAGCATGGCGGGGTAATAATAATCCGAGGCCAGCACATCGCAGAGACCGCGTGCGATCAGATCGGCGGCCCCCATGCTGCCCAGATGGCTGCCGCCGCGCATCGCATTGGGCGCCCCCAGCACGATCATGTCACCGCCGTCGCGGGCGGCAAGTGCGGCCTCGACCGTCATCGGGAATTCGGCGATGCGCGCGCCAAGGCCGCGATAGAAGGCCCGCGTCTCGGCCCGACTGTCGTCATGGCTGAGCATGGGGGCAGCCTTTGCCCGCGCGGCCGCCGCGATGCGGGCGATGGTGCCCTGCACCTGCGGCCGGCCGGCCCAGCGGCGGGCCAGTTCGGCCGCGTAATCCGCAGGCGAAAGTCCCGCCCGGACGGCCTTTTCGGTCTGGCGGTCCCGGAAGGCCGGTGACGCGAAATCGACCACGGGATAGTCGGGGGCGTGGTCGAAGGGCCGGTCCTGCACCCGCAAGCCGGGCGGCAGGACCGCCATCGAGACATGATCGTTGAAGGCAAGCGCGGGCAGGTCTGCCCCCTGCAGCGCCTGAAGGATCAGCGGCTCGGCTTCGGGGCAGAAGGTTTCCCACCGCAGTTGCAGCCGGTTTTCGGCCGAGAGGCGCGGATTCAGCGCCGCCAGCCGCTCCACCACCTGTCG
Organism: Paracoccaceae bacterium; assembly: GCA_036745335.1. Taxonomy (GTDB): domain Bacteria; phylum Pseudomonadota; class Alphaproteobacteria; order Rhodobacterales; family Rhodobacteraceae; genus Pseudogemmobacter. Next base: position 5,591 of record DAIOGH010000041.1, on the reverse strand, counting down.
CGCCATCTCAAGGCTGCGCAGGCCCGGCTCCCAAGACAGGGTCAGCGCGTGATAGGCGGTGGCGATGCCGTTCGCGGCCAGGTGCCGGTCGGTTTCCAGAAGGGCGGTGTCGGTGGGGATGGCGACGCCGGGCCGGGGCATCAGCTGGCGCTCGAAGGCATCGCCATGCACATCGACGAAGGCGGGGGCAAGCAAAAGACCGCGGGCAGGCTGCCGCCGGGCACCGTCGCGGGCGACATCAAGGCCTGTGATGCGCCCGGCCTCGATGCGGACCGAGACGCATTCGACCCGGTCGTCCAGCACCACGCGCGCGCCTTCGATCAGTTCAGCGTCGGAACGGGGGGCGGAAACGGGGGCGGCGTCTTGCGGCATGGATCTGACCTTAGCGACGGAAAATGACAGGCGGACGACGCCAGAATGACAGCCCGGCGACAGCGATGCCAGCCCGGCCCCAGCCTTGCAGGCCCGGAGGAAATCCGCTAACGACGCGGCAGAGCGGCGGGTATGGTGTAGTGGTAGCGCCTCAGCCTTCCAAGCTGATGGGGCGGGTTCGATTCCCGCTACCCGCTCCAGATGTCCCTGACTGAGTTTCTTGCCCGATCCCTGGCAAGGGGGCCTTCTGCCCCCCTCGGCCTGCGGCCTCACCCCCCGAGGATATTTGGCGAAGGGAAAGCCATTAACCTTAACCCCGGCTTAACCCGAATCGCGGCAGGATCGGATCACGGAACAGGCGGGGACGCCGATGGCCGTGAAGGGAAAGGGGCATCCCGCGGCAAGGTCCGTCCTCCCGCCGGGATGCCCTGAGATCCGGCGACCCGGACTGCAAGGGCAGCCGCAGTTCTTTCCCTTCTGGAAATATCCTCGGGGGGAGGCCGCAAGGCCGTTGGGGGCAGACAGCCCCCCGGCGACGCCGGTCAGGGGGCGAAAGGATCGGACGGGTAGGACACTCCGGCAAGATAGAGCCCGCCCGGTGGCGAGACCGGGCCACAGGCGGCGCGGTCTCGGGCGGCAAGGGCGCGGGCCACGTCCTGCGGCCGCCAGCCGCCTGCGCCGACCCGTTCCAGCGTGCCGACGATCGAGCGCACCTGATTGTGCAGGAAGCTGCGGGCGCGCAGGGCAAAGCGGATCTCGCGCCCGCCGGGATAGTCGTGTTCGGTGATGGTGATCTCGTCCAGCGTCTTCACCGGGCTGTCGGCCTGGCAGAGGGCGGATCGGAAGGTGGTGAAATCATGCCGCCCGACCAGATGCGCGGCCCCGGTGCGCAGGGCGTCAAGGTCGGGCCGGGCAGAGACCTGCCAGACCAGCCCCCTGTCATGCGTCACCGGCGCGCGGCGGGCGACCATGCGGAAGAGATAGCGCCGTTCCAGTGCCGAGAACCGGGCGTGAAAGTCGTCCGCCACCCTTGCGCAGGCCGTCACCGCCACGGGCGCGGGTTTCAGGTGCCAGTTCAGCGCCTCGGACAGGCGGAACGGGTCCCAGTCCTTCGCCAGATCGGCATGGGCCACCTGCCCGGTGGCATGGACCCCGGCATCGGTACGCCCGGCGGCGGCGATGCGGTGGTCTGCGGGTTCCAGCCGCGCCAGCGCCTCTTCGACCGCCTGCTGCACCGACGGCAGGCCGTCCGCCTGCCGCTGCCAACCGCAGAACGGGCCGCCGTGATATTCGATCCTGAGCGCGAAGCGGGGCATTTCCGCCCGATAGCCGAAACCGGGCCGTTCTGTCCACCGGCGGCGCGGCCTTTCCAATCGCGGGGCCTCCCCCTATCTTGACCACGGCAGAAGGGATCGGCGCTTGGCTTTGTTCGGCATAACGGATGGAATCGCCCGCGGGATCGAGGGCGTGCAGGCCTCGGTCTCGGAACTGCTGTTCGAGCCGGTGCTGCGGCTGGGCGTCACCGGGCTGGCGCGGTCGGGCAAGACGGTGTTCATCACCGGGCTGATCGCCAACCTGCTGAACCGCGGCCGGATGCCGCAGTTGGTGGCGGCGCGCGATGGCCGGATCGAGACGGTGCATCTGCAGCCGCAGCCGGATGTCACCCTGCCGCGCTTTGACTACGAGGGCCATATCACCGCGCTGACCGGAGACGATCCGCGCTGGCCCGACAGCACCCGCGCGATATCTGAACTGCGGCTGTCGTTCCGTACCCGGCCCGGCGGCTGGTTCGCCGGGTTTCGCGGGCCGCAGGTGCTGCATCTCGACATCGTGGATTATCCCGGCGAATGGCTGCTGGACCTGGCGCTGATGGAGAAATCCTACAGCCAATGGTCCGAGGAAACCCTGGCGCGGCTGGACCGCCGCAAGGAAGCCGCCGGTTTCATCGCCGAGGCCCGCGCCGCGGACGGTGCGCGCCGTCTGGAAGAGGCCGAGGCGCAGGCGCTGGCCCGCAGCTTCACCGCCTATCTGGCGGCGGCGCGGGCGGCGGGCTATTCCGATTGCACGCCGGGCCGGTTCCTCTTGCCGGGCGATCTGGCGGGCAGTCCGGTGCTGACCTTCGCCCCCCTGCCGCGCCCCGATACCATGGGTCGCGGCAGCTTGTGGCGCGAGATGGACCGGCGCTATGAGGCCTACAAGGACCGTGTCGTCACGCCGTTCTTCCGCGATCACTTCGCGCGGCTCGACCGGCAGGTGGTACTGATGGATGTGCTGGGTGCGCTGCATCAGGGGCCAGGGGCGGTGGAGGATCTGCGCCGCACCATGGCCGAGATTCTGGGCGCGTTCCGGGTCGGGCGAACCGGCTGGCTGTCGTCGCTCCTGGGGGCGCGTCGGGTGGAAAAGATCCTCTTTGCCGCCACCAAGGCCGATCACCTGCATCACGAACAGCACCCCCAGCTGACCGCCATCACCGAGGCTCTGGTGGCGGATGCGAAATCCCGCGCCGCCTATGCCGGGGCCGAAGTGGCGGCGATGTCGCTGGCGGGCCTGCGCACCACGGTCGAGGAGCGGGTGGAACGCGACGGCGAAAGCCTGCCCGCGGTGCGCGGGCGACTTTTGTCGACTGGCCGTCAGGCGGTGATGTATCCCGGCACGCTGCCGCGCGATCCGGCCCGTGTTCTGTCTCCGGCCCGCGAAGGGGCAGGGCGCTGGCTGGATGCCGATTATGCGCTGATGGGCTTTGCCCCGGCCCGGATGACGCTGGCCCCCGGCGAAGGCCCGCCGCATATCCGGCTGGACCGGGCGGCAGAGTTCCTGATCGGGGACCGGCTGTGAGCGGCTTTCCCGTTTCGGAGGCCGGGCCCGCCGATGCCCCGGCGCTGGCCCGGATCATGGGCGACTGGCTGCGCGGCACGCCCTGGATGCCGGTCCTGCACAGCCGGGCCGAGGATCTGGACTTTCTGCGCCGGATGATCGCCAGCCACCGGGTTCTGGTGGCGCGTGACGCCAACGGCGGTCCGTTGGGCTTCATCGCGGTCCGGCAATGCGACATCGCGGGGTTCTATGTGGCCGAAGGGCATCGCGGGCAGGGCATCGGCCGGGCGCTGCTGGCAAAGGTCAAGGAGACCGAGCCTCGGCTGGCGCTCTGGACCTTTCAGGCCAATACCGGGGCCATCGCCTTTTACAGCCGCGAAGGCTTTGCCGAAACCGGCCGCACCGATGGCGCGGGCAATGAGGAACGCCTGCCCGACGTGCGGATGATCTGGAGACGACCGGCATGACCGATGACCTTCCGCCACCGCCCCGCCCCTTCCTGCTGGAGGTCGAGGAAGAGGCCGATCCCGCCACCGCGCCCGCCGTGGACGACGGCCCGGCCGACCTGCCGCAGGGCCGGGCGGTTCTGGCGGCCGGGCGGGTGGCGTCGGTGCGGGCCTCGGGGGCCTGGCGCTTTGCGCTCTGGGCCTTCGGCGCGCTCTTCACCTTCTGGCTGTCGGTTTCGGCGGTGGCTTTCGTGCAGGATCTGCTGGACCGCCAGCCGCTGCTGGGCTGGATCGCGGCCGGTCTGGTGACGCTGGCCGTGCTGGCCGCGCTGGTGGTGGCCTTCCGCGAATGGGCTGCGCTGGCGCGGCTGGCACGGCTGGACGGGTTCCGGGAAAAGGCGGCCGAGGCGCTGGCGACGGCCGATCTGGCGGCGGCGCGGCGGGTGACGGAGAACCTTGCCCGTCTCTATGCCGCCCGGCCGGATACCGCCTGGGGCCGCGCCCGGCTGGTCGAGCATCAGGCCGAGGTGATGGATGCCGATGCGCTGCTGGGCCTTGCCGAAACCACGCTGCTGGCCCCGCTGGATGCCCGCGCGGTGGCCGAGATCGAACAGGCCGCCGCCCGCGTGGCCATGGTCACGGCGCTGGTGCCGATGGCGCTGGCCGATGTGGCGGCGGCGCTAGTGTCGAACCTGCGGATGATCCGGCGCATCGCGGAAATCTATGGTGGCCGGTCGGGCAGCTTCGGCAGCCTCGGGCTGTTGCGTCGGGTCTTCACCTCGCTGGTGGCGGCCGGGGCGCTGGGGCTGGCCGACGATCTGATCGGCTCCTTCGCCGGGGGTGGACTTGCGGGGCGCCTGTCGCGCCGCTTCGGCGAAGGGGTGGTGAACGGGGCGCTGACCGCCCGGATCGGCATTGCCGCGATGGAACTCTGCCGCCCCTTGCGCTTCCGCACCGCGCCGCGACCGGGGGCTTCGGCGCTTGTCGCCCGCGCGCTGGCCGGGATGATCCCGCGGGGCGGCAAGGACATCGGGTGACACCTGTCGCGGCTGACACAGAAGGCCGGGGGCGCTTCGCCCCCCGGACCCCCCGAGGATATTGCAGAAGGGAAAGTCGGCTTGTGATTTCCTCTTTCCCTTCTGCAAATATCCTGGGGGTTTGGGGGTGAAACCCCCATCCTTCACGGGGGGAAGCGGGCGATGCCATCTGTCACTAAACAAGACTTGCGACGGCAGCCGCTCGATTTGGTCGCTCCGGTTGGCCAACTGGACAAGACCGGGGCCTTGTGACAAGGGAAGCGGGTCCAAGGAGACCCTCCCATGACCCGTCCCGTCGTCACCCGCTTTGCCCCTTCGCCCACCGGATATATCCATGTGGGCAATCTTCGCACCGCATTGATGAACTATCTGATCGCCCGCAAGTCCGGTGGCACCTTCATCCTGCGGCTGGACGACACCGATCAGGAGCGGTCGAAACAGGAATATGCCGATGGGATCATGGCCGATCTCGACTGGCTGGGCCTGCATTGGGACCGGGTGGAGCGGCAGTCGCTGCGCTATGACCGCTATGCCGCCGCGGCGGATCGTTTGCGTGCCAATGGCCGGTTCTATGAATGTTTCGAGACGCCGACCGAACTGGACCTGAAGCGCAAGAAAGCGGCGGCGATGGGCCGCCCGCCGGTCTATGACCGCGCCTCGCTGGGCCTGACGGACGACCAGAAGGCTGCGGCGCGGGCCGAGGGCAAGCTGGGCTACTGGCGGTTCCTGCTGGACCAGACCCGGATCGAATGGGAGGACGGCATCATCGGCCCTTTGTCGATCGACGCGGCATCGGTCAGCGATCCGGTGCTGATCCGCGCCGACGGGCAGGTGCTGTACACCTTTGCCTCGTCGGTCGACGACATCGAGATGGGCGTCACCCATATCGTGCGCGGGGCGGATCATGTCACCAATACCGCGA
>DAIOGH010000040.1:0-33456 GCA_036745335.1 Paracoccaceae bacterium | reverse complement strand
GCCAGCACGGCCAGCGCCGCAAGAACAAGCTGTCGGACTTCGGCACCCAGCTGCGTGCCAAGCAGAAGCTGAAGGGCTATTACGGCGACCTGACCGAAAAGCAGTTCCGCAAGATCTATGGCGAGGCCGAGCGCGTCAAGGGCGACACCGGCGAGATGCTGATCGGCCTCTTGGAGCGCCGCCTGGATGCCGTGGTCTATCGCGCGAAATTCGTGCCGACGATCTTCGCCGCCCGTCAGTTCGTCAACCATGGCCACGTCCTGGTGAACGGCAAGGCCGTGAACATCGCCTCCTACCGCGTCAAGGAAGGCGACATCATCTCGGTCCGCGAGAAATCGCGTCAGATGGCCGCCATCGCCGAAGCCATCGCGCTGACCGAACGTGACGTGCCGGATTATCTGGAAGTCGACAACAACAAGCTGACCGCGAAATTCGTCCGCACGCCGGGCCTGGGCGATGTGCCCTATCCGGTGCAGATGGAACCGAACCTGGTCGTCGAATTCTACGCCAAGAACTGACGGTACGGTGCGCAGCGCGCACCCAGTCCAACGGGGCCGCGCCGCAAGGTTGCGGCCCTTTTCTTTCCCTCTCTCCTCTTCTCACCGGACCCCATGATGAGCGACAAACCCTCGGTCGAAACCCGTTTCGAGCAGACGCTTTTTGCAAGCCGCTGGCTGATGGCACCGATGTATCTGGGGTTGTCGATCTCGCTGGCGCTGCTGGCGGTGATCTTCGTCAAGGAACTGGCCTATTACCTGCCCAAGACGTTGGAGCTGACGGCCGATCAGGCCATTCTTGCGGTGCTGACGCTGATCGACCTGACGCTTGCGGCCAACCTGCTGCTGATTGTCCTTTTCTCGGGCTATGAGAATTTCGTGTCGAAATTCGATTTCGACACCGGCGCCGACCGGCCCGGCTGGATGGGCAAGGTGGATTTCTCGGGCCTGAAGATGAAGCTGATCGCCTCGATCGTGGCGATTTCGGGGATACATCTCTTGAAGGTCTTCATGTCGCTGGGCAAGGGAGATCCGGCCCATGCCGTCAGTGCCGAGACGCTGCAATGGATGGTGGTCATCCACCTGACCTTCGTGGTCTCGGGTGTGCTGCTGGCACTGATGGACTGGCTGACCTCGAAGGCCAAGGAACATTAAGGACAAGGAAGACCGGATGACTGAGGTTCACGCAACCATCGACGGCGATCTGGTGATGATCGGCTTCGGCTCGATCGGCCGGGGCGTGCTGCCGCTGATCGAGCGGCACATCGGGTTCGACCGTGACCGGTTTACGGTGATCGAACCTTCGGCCGAGTTTGCCCATATCCTGCGCGACCATGGCATCCGCCATCTGCAAACTGCCCTGACGCCTGAGAATTTCGCCAGAACGCTGCGCGGCCTCTTTCCGCAAGGCAAGGGGATGCTCGTCAACCTGTCGGTCGATGTCGATTCGATCGAGCTGATGAAACTGGCGCAGGAGATCGGGGTTCTCTACCTCGACACAGTGGTCGAACCCTGGCCCGGCTTCTACTTCGGCTCTTCCCTGCCCAATGCCGAGCGCACCAACTATCCCTTGCGGGAAAAGGTGCGGGCCTTGGGGAAATCCTATGTCGGCGGGCCGACGGCGGTGTCCTGCTGCGGGGCCAATCCGGGCATGGTGTCCTGGCTTCTGAAAGAGGCGCTGCTGCGGCTGGCGGCGGATACCGGCGTCGCCGCTGCGCCGCAAAGCCGCGAGGACTGGGCCGGGCTGATGCAACGGCTGAGCGTCAAGGGCATCCATATCGCCGAACGCGACACCCAGGTTTCGGCCCGCCCGAAACCGCCGGGCGTCTTTGTCAACACCTGGTCGGTCGACGGGCTGCTGTCCGAAGGCTATCAGCCGGCCGAGCTGGGCTGGGGCACGCATGAGAAGAAGCTGCCGCCGAGCGGCCACGCCTTCACCCACGGCCCCGGCTATGCGATCTGGATCGATCGCCCCGGTGCCGATACCCGTGTGCGCAGCTGGTGCCCCGATGGCCCGCAATTCGGCCATGTCATCACCCACAACGAATCCCTGTCGATCCCGGACTATTACACCCTCTGGCAGGACGGCCGGGCGGTCTATCGCCCGACCTGTCACTATGCCTATCACCCCAGCAATGACGCCATCCTGTCGCTGCACGAGATGAACGGAGCCGGGCAGCGCCAGCCGCACAGCCATATCCTGACCGCGGATGAGATCATTGCCGGCGGGGACGATCTGGGCGTCCTGCTCTATGGCCATGCCAAGGGCGCGATGTGGTATGGCTCGCGCCTCAGCTGCGATCAGGCCCGCGCACTGGCCCCCTACCAGAACGCCACCGGGATGCAGGTGACAAGCGCCGTGCTGGCGGCGATGGTCTGGGCCATCGAGAACCCGGCGCGCGGCTTTGTCGAGGCTGACGAGATGGATCATGCCCGCTGCCTTGATGTCCAGCGGCCCTATCTGGGCTCGGTCGAGTGCCACTATACCGACTGGACCCCGCTGGCGCATCGCATCAACAGCTTTGCCGAAGACCGGGATGAGGACGACCCCTGGCAGTTCACCAATTTTCTGGCGGTCTGACCTTCACCCCGGTCTTCAGAACCGACCCGGCGGATGCCTCCGGCGGGGATATTTGAAGAAGGGAAAGCAAATCCCTCGCGGCCTCTTTCAGAACCAAATATCCTCGGGGGGCCGGGGGCGAAGCGCCCCGGCATCGAAGAGGCGGCGAAGCCCGACGACGAGGCAGGACAGTCGCGGCGTCAGCCGCGCCACAGCGCCACCGCCCGAAGCTGCGGAAGGCTCTGGCCATGATCCGGTCGGGCGGGTAAGAACCGGGCCTGTCCCTGGGGTGAATGATGTCCAACCTGATCCGTCCGCAGCCCGGTATCCTTGAGATCGCGCCCTATGTCGGGGGCAAGGCCGCCGTGGCCGGTGTCGCCAATGCCGTGAAACTGTCGTCGAACGAGAATCCGTTCGGGGCTTCGGAAAAGGCGAAGGAGGCCTATCTCCGCGCCGTTCACAACCTGCACCGCTACCCCAACACCGACCATGCCGAGCTGCGCGAGGCAATTGCCGAGGTGCATGGGCTGGATGCCGCCCGCGTCATCTGCGGGGTGGGCAGCGATGAAATTCTGCAATTCCTGACCCAGGCCTATGCCGGCCCGCGGGACGAGGTGGTGTTCACCGAACACGGCTTTCTGATGTATCGGCTCTTGGCCCATGCCGTCGGCGCGACGCCGGTCGAGGTGAAAGAACGCGAGCGGGTGACGGATGTCGATGCCATTCTGGCCGCCTGCGGGCCGCGCACCCGGCTGGTGTTCATCGCCAATCCGAACAATCCGACCGGTACGATGATTTCCCCGGCCGAAGTGGAACGGCTGGCCGCCGGATTGCCCAAGCAGGCGATTCTGGTGCTGGACGGGGCCTATGCCGAATATGTCGAAGGTTTCGACGGTGGTCTGGCGCTGGTCGAGGCGCGCAGCAACGTGGTGATGACGCGCACCTTTTCCAAGATCTACGGTCTGGGCGGGCTGCGGATCGGCTGGGGCTATGGCCCGGCCGAGATCATCGGCGTGCTGAACCGGATTCGCCAGCCGTTCAATCTGTCTGCCGGGCAGATGGAGGCCGCGACGGCGGCGATGCGCGATCAGGACTGGGTGGCGAAATGCCGGGCGGACAATGCCCGGATGCGCGGCTGGCTGGCGCAGGCTTTGGCCGAAGTCGGGGTGCCGTCGGATGTCTCGGCCGGGAATTTCATCCTTGCCCGCTTTGCCAATGTCGAAGAGGCGCAGGCCTGCGATGCCTTCCTGCAGGGCGAGGGGCTGATCGTGCGGCAGGTGGCGGGCTACAACCTGCCGCATTGCCTGCGGATCACCATCGGCGACGAAGCCAGCTGCCGCCGCGTGGCCCATGCCGTCGCCCGCTTCAAGGGGGCGAAATGAGAGTTATCTATCAAAGAGTTGCCCTGATCGGGCTGGGGCTGATCGCCGGGTCGATGGCGCATGCGATGCGTGCCGCCGGGCTGGCGGGCGAGATCGTCGGCTATGCCAGATCACCGGAAACCCGCGCCATCGCGCGCAATCTGTTCTGCGACCGGGTGTGCGACACGGCGATCGAAGCAGTCGAGGGCGCAGATCTGGTGGTTCTGGCCGTTCCGGTGGGGGTGATGGGGGCCATTGCGGCCGAAATCGCCCCGCATCTGAAGCCGGGGGCGGTGATCACCGATGTCGGCAGCGTCAAGGGCGCGGTGGTCGAGGCGGTCGCCCCGCATGTTCCGGCAGGCGTGCATTTCATTCCCGGTCATCCGCTGGCCGGGACGGAATATTCCGGCCCGCGGTCCGGCTTTGCCACCCTGTTCCAGAATCGCTGGTGGCTGCTGACCCCCTTGCCCGACAGCGATGCAGCCGAGATCACCCGGCTGCGTGGTCTGCTGGAGGGGATCGGTGCCAATGTCGACGAGATGGACGTGGCGCATCACGATCTGGTGCTGGCCGTGGTCAGCCATGTGCCGCATGCCATTGCCTATACGATGGTTGGCGTGGCCGATCACATGCGCCGCGTTTCGCAATCCGAGGTGATCAAGTATTCCGCCAGCGGGTTCCGCGATTTCACCCGGATTGCGGCCAGCGATCCGGTGATGTGGCGCGATGTGTTCCTGACCAACAAGGAAGCGGTGCTGGACATCCTTGGCCGCTTTGCCGAAGAGCTGTTCGTGTTGCAGCGCGCCATCCGCATGGAGGATGGTGATCATCTGCACGCCTATTTCACCCGCACCCGCGCCATCCGCCGCGGCATCATCGAGGCGGGGCAGGATACCGCCGCGCCGGATTTCGGCCGCGGGGCGAAACCGACCGATCCCGAACCACCAAAGGCGGGCTGACCGATGCGGGGGCTGCGGGTGACGCTGGCCCTTTGTCTCTGCGCCGGGATGGTGCAGGCCGAAGGGCTGGACCGATCGCCCCGGCCGCTGCCGAACCCGCTGTTCCTGTTGCCGGACCCGGTAAGCCTGCCGCAGGCCGCTGCGGCCGGCGATGCGCCGCTGGCGCAGCCCTTGCCGGATGGCATGGTGGCCGTTTCCTTGCGGCCAAGGGCCCGGCCGAAGAAGATTGCCGATCTGGTCGAAGGGGTGCGGACTGGCAAGGAGCCGAAAGGGCTGGATCTGGCGGCGATGGTGCCCGAACCGGACGAACCGGCCCCGAAAGCCCGCAAGAAGGACCGCGCGAAAGAGCGTGAGACGAAATCGAAGAAAGGGTCCGTCTGCGGGGTGGCCGCCATCAAGGGCGAGAGGATCGCACCGATCCCGTCAAAGGTGAAGGGATGCGGGCTGAAGGATGGGGTGCGCGTGACATCGGTGTCCGGCGTGCGGCTGAGCCAGTCCGCGACCATCGACTGCGCCACCGCCAAGGCGCTGAACACCTGGGTCGATCAGGTTGTGCAGCCTGCCTATGGCGGGGCCGTGGTCGAGCTGAAGATCGCCGCGCATTACATCTGCCGGTCGCGCAACAACATCAAGGGGGCGAAAGTATCTGAACACGGCCGGGGCAAGGCGGTGGATGTGTCGGCCTTCGTGCTGGACAATGGCAAGGTGCTGCCGGTGCTGGGTGGGTTCAACAAGACCATGCGCCGGGTCTACAAGGGGGCCTGCGGGCTGTTCGGCACCACGCTGGGGCCGGGGTCGGACGGCTATCACGAAGATCACATGCACCTGGACACCGCCAACCATCGCAGCGGCTCCTATTGCAGGTAGGGCGATTTTTCGACGAAAAATCGGGCCCTATCCCAGCGGGGCGCGCAGCATCGGGGCGGGGCCCAGCGGGAAGGGGCCCAGCGACATGCGCCCGCCTTCCATCTGCAGCGGCAGGGTCAGCACGTCGGGATCGGGGCTTTCGGCGGCGATGGCGCGCAGGAAGCCGTGGATCGTGGGGGCCACCTCGGGCTTGATCGTGCCGGTTGCAACCAGAAGGGCTGGCAGCCGGTCCCAGCCGCGCAACTGCAACAGGATGCGGCCCGAGGCGTAACCGGCGTCATCCGCCTCGACCGTGCCTTCGGCGTGCAGGGTCAGCGCACCCCAGCCGAGATCGACCGAAGACATCTCGACGGCTTGCACCTGCGGATTGGTGTCACCGGCATGCCGGTCCAGCGGGGCGGTCAGGCGCAGGCGCAACTGGCCGTCGATGCGGTCGACTTCGGGCGGCAGGTCCGGGGGCGGCAGGTCGGGGATCGTCACTTGCGACAATGTCTGCAACAGCAGCGGATCGGGGCTGAGCGGGGCGAGGTCGAAGACCAGCGCATAAGCGGCGGGACCATGGTCGGGGTCTGCGGTCAGGGCGGCGGAAATCTCGCCAAAGCCCAAGGTCCAGCCCAGATCGGAGGCGGCGGCAAGGCTGGTGGCCGAGAACCCCGCCCGGCGCAGTGGCAGATCGGGATCGGGCGCCGATGTCAGCGCCAGCAGAAGGCTGTCGGAGGTCAGGGTGATGCCTTGGTCGGGCAGGGACAGCAACTGGCCGGGGGGCAGCGCAGCACTCAGGTCCCAGGGGGCCCAGATGGGGGCCGAAACACCAAGCTCCGGGGCCTGCCAGCCTGCGCCGCTGACCGGATCGGCCAGATGCAGGCTGGTGATCCGCAGGTCCAGCGCGGCGGGAAATCCGCCGACAGCCACCGACGAGGCTTCGGCCGTCTTGCCTTGGGCGCGGGCATCGGCAAGCGCCGTTTCGACGGTATTCTCGATCGCCAGCTTTGCGGCGAACCAGCCCGCAGAGGCCAGCACGACAAGCACCACCACCAGCCATTTCAGAAACCGCATCGGCGCACCCTTTTCCGCAGCTCTCCCCCATGGTTTACAGGGCGGCAAAGAGGAGAGCCAGTGTTGCGCGAAACGATGTGGGTGTTCGGCTACGGGTCGCTGATCTGGAACCCGGAGTTCCCGGTGGCGGACCGCCGGATCGCCCGCGCGGCGGGCTGGCATCGCAGCTTTTGCATGCGCTCGATCCACCATCGGGGCACGGTGGATGATCCGGGGCTGGTGCTGGCGCTGGACCGGGCCGAAGGTGCTGCTTGTGACGGGGTGGCCTTTGCGGTGGCTGCGGGGGCCGAGGATGACACCCTGGCGGCGCTGCGGGAGCGGGAGTTGATCTCTTCGGCCTATCTGGAAAGGCGTTTGCCGTTGCAGACGGCCGAGGGCGCGATCGAGGCGCTGGCCTATGTGATCGACCCCGATCACGCGCAATACTGTGGCGGGCTGGCGCTGGAGGATCAGGCGCAGATCATTGCGCGGGCCAGTGGTGGTCGCGGGTCGAACCGTGATTACCTGTGGTCGACGGCAGCACATCTGGCGGATCTGGGCATTGCCGATGCCGATCTGGAATGGCTGGCGGCGCGGGTGCGGGCGCTGACCGGCTGAACCGCTGCGTCCGGCTGCGGGGGGTCATCGGAAGGATCATCCGAAAGCCCGGATCACGCCGGATTTGCTTGGGCAGGCCCGTCCGACCTGCTAGGCTGCGGCAAAACCAGACCAACAGGGGCAGGCAAAGCCGGAATGCAGCGACCCGAGACCGATCCGGGCACCACCTTCAGCCAGCCCATCCGCGCCATCACCACGATGCTGGTGGTCTGCATCCTGGTGGCGGTGGGGGCCTGGACCATTCACCGGATGGTGATCGACATCATCCTGACCAACCCGCTGCTGAACGGGCTGATCGCCTTTGTGTTCGTCTTCGGTGTTGCCACCTGTTTCTGGCAGGTGCTGATCCTGGCGCAGTCCGTCAGCTGGATCGAGAATTATGTCCGCAACACCCCCGGTGCCGCCGACGATGCGCCGCCGCGTTTGCTGGCCCCGTTGGCGGCACTGTTGCGATCGCGCGGGCAGGGACGGCTGACCATCTCGTCCTCGTCCGGGCGCTCGATCCTGGAATCGGTGGCACAAAGGATAGACGAGGCGCGCGACATCACGCGCTATCTGATCAACCTTCTGGTTTTCCTTGGCCTTCTGGGCACGTTCTGGGGGCTGGCCACCACCGTTCCCGCCGTGGTCGAGACCATCCGCAGCCTTGCCCCGCAAGAGGGCGAAAGCGGGATGGAGGTGTTCGGCAAGCTGATGGCCGGACTGGAAAGCCAGCTGGGCGGCATGGGCACGGCGTTTTCCTCGTCCCTGCTGGGCCTAGCGGGGTCGCTGGTCGTGGGCCTGCTGGAACTGTTTGCGGGCCATGGCCAGAACCGGTTCTACCGCGAGCTTGAGGAATGGCTGTCCTCGATCACCCGGATCGGCCTGGGATCCGAGGGCGACGGCGATCAATCCGCCGTGGCGCAGGTGATGGACCAGATGGTCGGCCAGATGGAAAGTCTGGCCGAGCTTTACACCCAGGCCGATCTGTCGCGCAGCCTGATGGAAGAACAGATGGCCGATCTGACGGCCGCGGTGAACCGGCTGACGGACGGGATGCAGGCCGACCGCAGCCAGATGACCGCACATGGCGCGACGCTTTCCGCAGCACTTGACCGGCTGGGTGCGGGGTTGCAGGCCGACCGTAACCAGAGCGCCGCGCAGGCCGCCGCGCTGACCGGCACGCTGGCGCGCATTGCAGATGGCCAGTCCGAAACCGTTGCCGCGCAGGATCGGCTGGCCGCAGCGCTGGATGTGACCGAAAACGGCGTCGATGCCGAAAGCCGGATGCGGTTGCGGTCGATCGACGTACAACTTCTGCGCATCCTTGAAGAGCTTTCCGCCGGGCGACAGGAAACGGTGGCCGACCTGCGCACCGATCTTGCGGCGCTGACGGTGGCGATCCGGCAGTTGTCGCGCGGCACGGTAGGGCGGGGATAGCGCATGGCCCTGTCGCGCCGCCGTGATTCCAGCCTGATCTGGCCCGGCTTTGTGGATGCCGTGACCACGCTGTTGATGGTGCTGATGTTCGTGCTGACCATCTTCACCGTAATGCAATCGGTGCTGCGTGACACCATTACCACGCAGGACAACGAATTGTCGGCGCTGACCGATCAGGTCGCCGCCCTGTCGCAGGCGCTGGGACTGGAACAGAAACGGGCCGAGGGACTGGCGGGGCAGGTCGGGGAATTGCAGGCGTCGTTGTCGGCCGCGCTGGCCTCGGGCGTCGCGCAGGAAGGCGTGATCGCGGGTCTGCAGGCCGATCTTGCGGCGCGCGAGGGTGAACTTGCCGATGCGGCGGCAAGGATCACCGCATTCGAGGCGCAGGTGGTGGCGCTGTTGGCCGACCGCGACAAGGCGCTGGCCGATCTGGCCGTGGTGACGGGGCAGCGCGATGCGTCCGAGACACGGGCCGAGGGCCTGGCCGCTTCGGTGGCTGAACTGGAGGCGGCGAAGGCGCGACTGATCACCGAGGCCGAGGCGGCGCAACTGGCGCTGGCCAAGCTGCGCGACGAAATGGATGCCGGGGCCGAAGCGGCCCGGATGAACGCCGCGCAGCGCGAGGCGCTGGAGGCGCTGATCAGGGATTTGCAGGCGAAGGCAGAGGCGGATACGGCGGCGCTGGCGGGGGCAAAGACCGAATTGTCCGAGGCCGAGGCCGCACGGCTGGTCGATGCGGCGGCGCTTGAGTCCCTTCGGGCGCGGTTGCAAGACGCCGATGCCGAGTTGACGGCGATGACGCTGGCGCTGGAAGAACAGCGCAAGCGGGCCGAGGAAACCCTGACCCTGCTGGCGGCGGCCAGGACCGAAGCGGCCAAGGGGGCCACGGAACAGGAGGCCGCGCTGGCAGCGGCCGAAACGGCGCTTCTGGCCGAGCAGGACAAGGTTCTGGCCGCCGCACGCGAGGTGGAATTGCTGAACCAGCAGATCGCGGCGCTGCGGTCGCAACTGGGGTCCTTGCAACTGGTTCTGGACGAGGCGCAGGCCCGTGACGAGGCGGCACAGGTGCAGTTGGAATCGCTGGGGGCGCAGCTGAATGCGGCGCTGGCCCAGGTGGCGGCGGAACAACGCGCGCGGGCCGAGATGGCCGAGGCCGAAAAGGCCGATCTGGAGCGGTTCCGGTCGGAATTCTTTGGCCAGCTGTCCACCCTGTTGCAGGGCCGCGAAGGCGTGCGCGTGGTGGGGGATCGCTTCGTCTTTTCCTCGGAAGTGCTGTTCCAGCCGGGGGCGGCCGAACTTGCCCCCGAAGGCCGGGCGCAGATTGCGGGCGTGGTGCAGATCCTGAACGAGATCCGCGCCGAGATTCCGCCCGGCATCGACTGGATCATCCGGGTCGATGGCCATACCGACAACATTCCCCTGTCCGGCAGCGGGGCCTTTGCAGACAACTGGGAATTGTCGCAGGCCCGCGCGCTGTCGGTGGTGCGCTACATGCAGAACGACCTTGGCTTTCCGCCCGACCGGCTGGCGGCGACGGGGTTCGGAGAATATCGCCCGGTGGCGGAGGGGAACACGGCAGAGGCAAGGGCGCAGAACCGGCGGATCGAACTGAAGCTGACGGAGCGGTAGGAACCCTCTGCTTTGCGGGCAATCAGACAGAACAACGGCAGGCCAGTGCCTGACCGCGGGCGGGCGCTCGAAAGGGAGCGTAGAGGCGCTTTATGGCACGGTCTCTCCCGTGATCTGAACTGAGAACTGTCGGCGCAGAGGCGCCCGCCCATGGGGCGGTCGGGCGCTGGCCGGGGGCGCTTCGCGCCTGTTAACCCGGCCGGGATATGATTTCCTAAGATCAGGATAGGAGCTTGCTCAGCCCACAAGCGAAAACCCCCGCCGAAGCGGGGGTTTCAGGGTCACTCCGCCGTCAACAGCGGGGGTTTCTGGTTGGCGATGCGGGGCTTTTGCGGTTCCTGCACCTGCAATTCGATCGCGTCGTCCTTGACGGCGACCTTCACCACGCCGCCCTTGACCAGCTTGCCGAACAGCAATTCTTCGGCCAGCGGCTTCTTGATGTGTTCCTGGATCACCCGCGCCAGCGGCCGCGCACCCATCTTGTCGTCATAGCCCTTGTCGCCCAGCCAGGCGGCGGCTTCGGGCGTCAGCTCGATATGGACGTTGCGGTCGATCAGCTGCGCCTCAAGCTGCAGCACGAACTTCTCGACCACCTGCAGGATCACCTCTTTCGGCAGCGCCGCGAAGCTGATCACCGCATCCAGACGGTTGCGGAATTCCGGCGTGAAAGTGCGTTCGACCGCCGCGGTATCCTCGCCCGTCCGCTTGTCGCGGCCAAAGCCGATGGCCGCGCGCTGCATGTCCGAGGCACCGACGTTCGAGGTCATGATCAGGATCACGTTGCGGAAATCCACCGCCCTTCCGTTGTGGTCGGTCAGGCGCCCATGGTCCATCACCTGCAACAGGATGTTGTAGACATCAGGGTGCGCCTTCTCGATCTCATCCAGCAGCAGCACGCAATGCGGGTGCTGGTCGACGCCATCGGTCAGCATGCCGCCCTGATCGAAGCCGACATAGCCCGGAGGCGCGCCGATCAGACGGGAAACCGCGTGTTTCTCCATGTATTCCGACATGTCGAACCGCAGGAGTTCCACGCCCAGCACCTGCGACAGCTGCTTGGCCACCTCGGTTTTCCCGACACCGGTGGGGCCGGTGAAAAGATAGTTGCCGATCGGCTTTTCCGGCTCGCGCAGGCCGGCGCGGGCCAGCTTGATGCTGGCCGACAGCGCCTCGATCGCCTTGTCCTGTCCGAAGACCAGCCGCTTCAGCGTCTTTTCCAGATCGCGCAGGGTTTCGGCATCGTCCTTCGAGACGTTCTTCGGCGGGATGCGGGCGATCTTGGCCACGACAGCCTCGATCTCCCTGGTGCCGATCACCTTCTTGCGCTTGGATTCGGACATCAGATGCTGTGCCGCCCCGGCCTCGTCGATGACGTCGATGGCCGAATCCGGCAGCTTGCGGTCGTTGATGTAGCGCGCCGCCAGCTCCACCGCCGACTTGATCGCATCGGCCGTGTAGCGGATGTCGTGATGGTCTTCGAAATGCGGCTTCAGCCCCATCAGGATCTTGATGGTGTCCGGCACCGAAGGTTCGTTGACGTCGATCTTCTGGAACCGGCGCGACAGCGCGCGGTCCTTTTCGAAATGCTGGCGGAATTCCTTGTAGGTGGTCGATCCCATGCAGCGCAGCTTGCCGCCCTGCAACGCAGGTTTCAGCAGGTTACTGGCATCCATCGCCCCGCCCGAGGTGGCCCCGGCCCCGATCACCGTATGGATCTCGTCGATGAACATGATGGCGTCGGGGTGGTCTTCCAGTTCCTTGACCACAGCCTTCAGGCGTTCCTCGAAATCGCCGCGATAGCGGGTGCCGGCCAAGAGCGCGCCCATGTCCAGCGAATAGATCGTGGCCCCGGACAGAACCTCGGGCACCTCTTTCTTGACGATCTTCCAGGCCAGACCTTCGGCAATCGCCGTCTTGCCGACGCCCGGATCGCCCACCAGAAGCGGGTTGTTCTTGCGGCGACGGCACAGGACCTGGATCGCGCGTTCCACCTCGGCCTCGCGCCCGATCAGCGGATCGACATCGCCCTTGATCGCCTTGACGTTCAGGTCGACGCAATATTTCGACAGGGCGGATTCCTTGGCTTCGCCGGCCTCGGCCTTGGGCGTCTCGTGCTGATCCTCGGCCCCCTGCACGGGGCGGGCTTCGCCGAAGGACGGGTCCTTGGCCACGCCATGCGCGATGAAATTCACCGCGTCATAGCGGGTCATGTCCTGTTCCTGCAGGAAATAGGCCGCGTTCGATTCGCGTTCGGCGAAGATCGCCACCAGCACATTCGCGCCCGTCACTTCGGTCCGGCCGGAGGATTGCACATGGATCGCCGCGCGCTGGATCACCCGCTGGAAGGCGGCGGTGGGAACCGCTTCGCTGCCTTCGACATTGGTGACAAGCGTCGACAGATCATCGTCGATGAAATCGGTGAGGGTCTTTCTCAGCTCGTCCAGATCGACCGAGCAGGCCCGCATGACGCGCGCGGCATCGGGTTCGTCGATCAAAGCCAGCAGAAGATGTTCCAGCGTGGCGAGTTCGTGGCGGCGGGCATTGGCAAGGGCCAGCGCGCCGTGGATGGCTTGTTCGAGGGTGGACGAGAATGACGGCACTTTCGCGTGCTCCTGTAACTCGGGGCAGGTCAGGTCCGTTCAAGGGCCCTGATCCAACCGTGGCCTCATGTGGTTAAGGATCGGTGTTATTCGGCGCACTTCAAGGGCAATTTCGTGGCAACACCCATTTCCGTCAGCAAAGTCATCAAATGTGATAACGGAGACTCAGCAAGCGCCTCAGAACCGGTCCTTCCTTCTGCGGATTTCTGCAAAAACCTCGGCATCGGTCGCACCCGTCATCCCCAGCGCGGCCTTCAGTCCGGGAAGGCCCGCGCGCAGGAAGGGGTTGGTTGCCAGTTCTTCGGAAAGCCGCGAGGGCATGGGAAGGCGGCCGTCCCGGCGCATCCTCTCCGTCTCCTCGATCCGCAAGATAAGGGCTGGATTGTCGGGTTCAAGGGTCTGCGCAAAGCGGAAGTTGCCGACCAGATAATCATGTCCCGAACAGATCAGCGTCTCGGGCGGCAGCGCGGCCAGCTTTTGCAGGCTGGACCACATCTCTGCCGCAGTGCCCTCGAACAGCCGGCCGCAGCCTGCGGCCATCAGGCTGTCGGCGGTGAAGGCCAGGCCCGCGCCGGGAAAGTGAAAGGCAACATGGCCGCGGGTGTGGCCCGGCACGTCGATCACCCTGCCGGTTTCGGCCCCCACGGCGATGCTGTCGCCGTCGCGCAGGGCGCGGTCCAGCGGGGGCAGCCGGTGGGCATCGGCACTGGCACCCCAGACCTGGGCCCCGGTGGCGGCGCGTAGCTCGGGCACGGCCTGGATATGGTCGTCATGATGATGGGTCAGCAGGATCAGATGCAGCGGCCAGCCCCTTTCGCGCAGCGCGGCCAGCACGGGTGCCGCTTCGGGCGCGTCGACCAGCGCGACGGTGCCGGTTGCGCCGTCACGCACCAGATAGACGAAATTGTCGGTCAGACAGGGAAGGGTGACGAGTTCAAGCGCCATGGTCTTTTCCTTGTTGCCCGCTAGGATGGGGGCAGAGTGACCTTATGGGCGGCCGACTGCAATGCACCTCGACGTGCTGGACCTGCGCAGCTTCTACTACCGCACCCGGCTGGGACGGGTGGCGCAGCGGGCGATCCGCGACCAGATGGTGCGGCTGTGGCCACCGGCACCGGGGCATACGGTGGTCGGCTTTGGCTTTGCGGTGCCGCTGCTCCGCCCCTATCTGGCCGAGGCGCGGCGGGTGATCGGGCTGATGCCGGGGCCGCAGGGGGTGATGCCCTGGCCCGCCGGGATGGAGAATGTCTCGGTCCTGTGCGAGGATACCGGCTGGCCGATCTCGACCGGGCTGGTGGATCGGCTGGTGCTGATGCACGGGCTGGAGACGTCGGAAAGCCCCGGTGCCGTGCTGGACGAGGCGCATCGCGTGCTGGGCCCCGGCGGCAAGGCGCTGTTCGTGGTGCCGAACCGGGCGGGGTTGTGGTCGCGGCGCGACATCACGCCCTTCGGTTATGGCCGCCCCTATTCGGGGGCACAGCTTGAAGCGCAGCTGAAGCGCCACGGCTTTACCCCCGAACGCAGCCTGACCGTGCTGCATGCGCCGCCCAGCAACACGCCGTTCTGGCTGAAGACGGCCGATTTCTGGGAACGGGCCGGGCGGCGGCTGCCGTGGCTGTCGGGCGGGGTGCTGATGGTGGAGGCGTCGAAACAGGCCTATGCCCCCACGCGCGGCGGGCTGGGGGCGGTGGTGAAGAAACCGCTGAAGGTGCTGGAAGGGGTGCGCGGCACCCCGGAACCGGCGCTGGGGCGGCGCTGACCGCGCCTCGTCGGGCCTTGTCCGCTCATCGTCACGGGGTGCGAAGAGGGACTGGAAGGACCGATGAGCCGCGGTCAGATCACCTTGACCTGTGTGCCGACCGGGCAAAGATCGAACAGTTCGGCGATGGCCTCGTTGTAAAGGCCGATGCAGCCATCCGATGATCGCCGCCCGATCTTGCGGGTGTCATGGGTGCCGTGGATGATATAGGCGGGCCAGCCCAGATACATCGCATGGGTGCCAAGCGGGTTTTCCGGCCCCGGCGGGATCGGCCTCCAGTCGGGATAGCGTTCCATCTGGCTGGGCGTCGGCGTCCAGCCTGGTCCCACCTTCTTGCGCTGGATCGTGGTATAGCCACGCTTGGTCAATTCATCCGAAATGGGGACGGACGTCGGGTAGATCCGGTAATCGCTGCCATCGGCATTCCAGAAATGCAGCGCGCGCGAGACGGTGTCGGCCACGATGGTCGCCTTGCCCAGATTGTCGAAATGATCGCGCCACTGCGGCATGCGGAAGCTGGAGGTATTGTTGCGGATCACCGCGCCAGATTCCGCCCGTGCCAGCGCCGGTGCCATAAGCAGGCCCGTTCCTGCCAGCCCAAGCGCCATCGCCCCGCGCCGTGATATCACGCTCGCCATGTCCTGCCTCCGTCCTTGCCGTTCCGCCTGTCATGTGCGCCGCTGACCGGCGTCACATATTCATCGGTCCGTATCTTTCGCACGGGCCGCAGGTCAACCGCCGCACCGCCGTCTCACGCCCTCTTGACCCAGGCGTGAGCAGGCCCGGCAAGGCTGCCGAAGCCACAGCGACGAAATGACGTTCCCCACTGTCAAGTTTCGGTGAGCAACCCGGTTGCGGGGTTGGAAAGGCTCTGCTAAGGACCCCGCGATAACGGAATTGCACGGGCTCTTGTCCTGTGGCCGCAGCGCCATGGTCAGGCAAGGTAAGCCCCGCGACATGGGAAGGGATGACGTGTCCGAACCAGCTTCTGTCTCCACTGGCATCGCCGCGCGTTACGCTTCCGCGCTGTTCGATCTGGCCAAGGACGCAAAGGCGCTGAAAGCGCTTGAATCCGACACCGATGCGCTGGCCGCCGCGCTGGCCGCCAGCCCCGACCTGGGGGCGATGATCGCCTCTCCGGTGATCAGCCGCAGCGAGCAATCCGCCGCAATCGGGGCGATTTCCGCCAAGATGGGCCTGAATGCGCTGACCGCCAACACGCTGGCCCTGATGGCCGACAAGCGCCGCCTGTTCGTGCTGCCGCAATTGCTGACCGCACTGTCCGGCCTGATCGCCGATGAAAAGGGCGAAATCACGGCCGATGTGACCTCGGCCACCAAGCTTTCCGCAGCGCAGGCCAAGAAACTGGCCGAGACGCTGAAGGCCAAGGTCGGCAAGACCGTGAAACTGAACGCAACCGTCGATGAATCGCTCATCGGCGGCCTTATCGTCCGCTTGGGCTCCACCATGATCGACACCTCGGTCAAGGCAAAGCTCGCGGGTCTCCAGAATGCTATGAAAGAGGTTGGGTGATGGGAATTCAGGCTGCCGAGATCTCTGCGATCCTGAAAGAGCAGATCAAGAACTTCGGCAAGGATGCCGAAGTGACCGAAGTCGGCCGGGTGCTGTCGGTTGGCGACGGGATCGCCCGCGTGCATGGGCTGGACAATGTCCAGGCCGGCGAGATGGTGGAATTCCCCGGCGGCATCCGCGGCATGGCGCTGAACCTTGAAGTCGACAACGTCGGCGTCGTGATCTTCGGTTCCGACCAGGACATCAAGGAAGGCGACACCGTCAAGCGCACCAAGTCCATCGTGGACGTGCCCGCCGGTGACGCGCTCTTGGGCCGCGTCGTGGACGGCCTGGGCAACCCGATCGACGGCAAGGGCCCGATCGCTGCGACCGAACGCCGCATCGCCGACCAGAAGGCCCCCGGCATCATCCCGCGCAAATCGGTGCATGAGCCGATGGCGACCGGCCTGAAGGCCGTGGACGCGATGATCCCGATCGGCCGCGGCCAGCGCGAGCTGATCATCGGCGACCGTCAGACCGGCAAGACCGCCGTGGCGCTGGACACGATCCTGAACCAGAAGGCCTATAACGACGCCGCAGGTTCGGACGAATCGAAGAAGCTGTATTGCATCTACGTCGCCATCGGCCAGAAACGGTCGACCGTGGCGCAGCTGGTGAAGAAGCTGGAAGAAACCGGTGCCAGCGCCTACACCATCGTCGTGGCCGCCACCGCCTCGGACCCGGCGCCGCTGCAATTCCTGGCCCCCTATGCCGCGACCGCCATGGCGGAATTCTTCCGCGACAACGGCCGCCATGCCCTGATCATCTATGATGACCTGTCGAAACAGGCCGTGGCCTATCGCCAGATGTCGCTGCTGCTGCGCCGCCCGCCGGGCCGCGAAGCCTATCCGGGCGACGTGTTCTATCTGCACAGCCGCCTGCTGGAACGGTCGTCGAAACTGAACGAGGATTTCGGTTCGGGCTCGCTGACCGCGCTGCCGGTCATCGAAACGCAGGGCGGCGACGTGTCGGCTTTCATCCCGACCAACGTGATCTCGATCACCGATGGCCAGATCTTCCTGGAAACCGAGCTGTTCTATCAGGGCATCCGCCCGGCCGTGAACACCGGTCTGTCGGTGTCGCGCGTCGGCTCCTCGGCCCAGACCAGCGCGATGAAATCGGTGGCGGGCAAGGTGAAGCTGGAACTGGCGCAATACCGCGAAATGGCGGCCTTCGCGCAGTTCGGCTCGGACCTTGACGCCTCGACCCAGGCCCTGCTGAACCGTGGCGCCCGCCTGACCGAGCTGATGAAACAGCCGCAGTATTCGCCGCTGACCAACGCGGAAATCGTCTGCGTCATCTATGCCGGGACCAACGGCTATCTCGACAAGATCGCCGTCAAGGACGTGGGCCGCTACGAGGCCGGTCTTCTGAAGCATCTGCGCACCAAGGGCGCGGCCCTGCTGGAAGACATCACCAAGAAAGACCGCAAGGTTGCGGGCGATCTGGAAAAGGCGATCCGCGCGGAGCTTGACGCTTTCGCCAAAGACTTCGCCTGAGCGGCCCTGAAGGAGTAGGCAGATGCCCAGCCTGAAGGACCTTAAAAACCGGATCGTCAGCGTCAAGAACACGCGGAAGATCACCAAGGCCATGCAGATGGTCGCCGCGGCGAAACTGCGCCGCGCGCAAGAGGCCGCCGAGGCCGCCCGTCCCTATGCCGAACGCATGACCGCCGTGATGGCGGGCCTTGCGGCCGGTGTGGGCCAGTCGGCATCGGCACCGAAACTTCTGGCCGGAACCGGCCGGGATCAGGTGCATCTTCTGGTGGTGATGACCTCGGAACGCGGCCTCTGCGGCGGCTTCAACTCGACCATCGTCCGTCTGGCACGGGCGAAGGCGAACGAGTTGATCGCGGCGGGCAAGACCGTAAAGATCATGACCGTCGGCAAGAAGGGCCGCGAACAGCTGCGCCGCGACTTCGGCCAGTTCTTCGTGGGCCACACCGACCTGAGCGATGTGAAGCGTGTGGGCTATGCCAATGCGCAGGGCATCGCGCGGGAGGTGCTGGCCACCTATGAGGCCGGCGAGGCCGATGTGGTGACGATCTTCTACAACCGCTTCCAGTCGGTGATCAGCCAGATCCCGACGGCCCAGCAGATCATTCCGGCCCGGTTCGAGGAAACCGGCGCTTCGGCGCTGTATGACTATGAACCGTCGGAAGAGGCCATCCTTGCCGACCTGCTGCCGCGCGGCGTGGCCACGCAGATTTTCACCGCTCTTCTGGAAAACGGCGCCTCGGAACAGGGCGCGCGGATGTCCGCCATGGACAACGCGACGCGCAACGCGGGCGAGATGATCAACAAGCTGACGATCCAGTTCAACCGGAGCCGTCAGGCCGCGATCACCAAAGAGCTTATCGAAATCATTTCGGGCGCCGAGGCGCTCTGACGAACCCGGAGTAAAGAACAATGGCAAGAGCCCCGAAAGCTTCCGCCGCCGCCGCTGGTGCGGGCAAAGTTACCCAGGTCATCGGTGCCGTCGTCGACGTTCAGTTCGACGGCGCGCTGCCGGCGATTCTGAACGCGCTGGAAACCGACAACAACGGCAAGCGCCTGATCCTGGAAGTCGCCCAGCACCTGGGTGAAAACACCGTCCGCACCATCGCCATGGACGCCAGCGAGGGCCTGGTCCGCGGTGCCGCGGTCAAGGACCTGGGCGCCCCGATCTCGGTTCCGGTGGGCGATGCCACGCTGGGCCGCATCCTGAACGTCATCGGCGAGCCGGTGGACGAAAAGGG
Source organism: Paracoccaceae bacterium (assembly GCA_036745335.1). GTDB lineage: Bacteria > Pseudomonadota > Alphaproteobacteria > Rhodobacterales > Rhodobacteraceae > Pseudogemmobacter. The sequence continues at coordinate 14,344 of DAIOGH010000040.1, read as the reverse complement.
CCCGGTCGTCGCCAAGGAACACCGCCCGATCCACCAGCCCGCGCCGTCGTTCAACGAACAGGCCACGGCGTCGGAAATCCTTGTCACCGGGATCAAGGTGATCGACCTGCTGGCCCCTTACGCCAAGGGTGGGAAAATCGGTCTCTTCGGTGGTGCCGGCGTGGGCAAGACGGTTCTGATCATGGAACTGATCAACAACATCGCCAAGGTTCACTCGGGCTTCTCGGTCTTCGCCGGTGTGGGCGAACGGACCCGTGAAGGCAACGACCTCTATCACGAGATGATCGAATCCGGGGTTATCAACCTGGAAGACATGACCCAGTCCAAGGTGGCCCTTGTCTACGGTCAGATGAACGAACCGCCGGGCGCGCGGATGCGCGTGGCGCTGTCGGGCCTGACGCTGGCCGAACAGTTCCGCGACCAGTCGGGCACGGACGTTCTGTTCTTCATCGACAACATCTTCCGCTTTACCCAGGCGGGTTCGGAAGTGTCGGCGCTTCTGGGCCGTATCCCGTCGGCCGTGGGCTATCAGCCGACGCTGGCCACCGACATGGGCGCGCTGCAAGAGCGGATCACCTCGACCAAGGCAGGCTCGATCACCTCGGTTCAGGCCATCTACGTTCCGGCCGACGACTTGACCGACCCTGCGCCGGCCACGTCCTTCGCCCACCTCGACGCCACGACCAACCTGTCGCGCGCCATTTCGGAACTGGGCATCTACCCGGCGGTGGACCCGCTCGACTCGACCAGCCGTCTGATGGACCCGCTGGTCGTGGGCGAAGAGCATTACAACGTCGCCCGTTCGGTGCAGGGCATCCTGCAACGCTACAAGTCGCTTCAGGACATCATCGCCATCCTTGGGATGGACGAACTGTCCGAAGAGGACAAGCTGACCGTGGCCCGCGCCCGGAAGATCCAGCGCTTCCTGTCGCAGCCTTTCGACGTGGCCAAGGTCTTCACCGGTTCGGACGGCGTTCAGGTTCCGCTGGAGAAAACCATCGCCTCGTTCAAGGCGGTTGTGGCCGGTGAGTATGACCACCTGCCGGAAGCCGCCTTCTACATGGTCGGCGACATCGAGGAAGTGAAAGCCAAGGCCGCCAAACTCGCCGCGGCAGCGGCGTAAGGGGGCTCAGATGGCAGGATCCCTGCAATTCGACCTGGTCAGCCCGGAGCGGCGGCTTGCCTCCGTCCAGGCTACCGAGGTGCAGATTCCCGGTGCCGATGGTGACATGACGGCGATGGAGGGGCATGCCCCCGCCATCACCACCCTGCGCCCCGGCGTGCTTAAGGCTGTCTCGGCCGAAGGCACCAGCGCCTATATTGTCACCGGCGGCTTTGCCGAAATCAGCCCATCTGGCGTTTCGGTTCTGGCCGAACGCGCGGTGCCGGTCGCGGAACTGACCGGGCCGCTGATGGACCAGCTGATTGCCGATGCCTCCGAAGCCACCGCCGTCGCGGTGGACAAGGATGTCGCCGACAAGGTCATGGCCGATCTGCTGGCGATGAAGGCTGCGGCGGGCTTCTGATCCGGCTTCAATGGCAGGAAAGGCCCCGCCTGGCGGGGCTTTTTCATTTTCCTTTCTTCCTTCCACCCCCTTCGGGCAGTATCCCGGACGTGTAGCAGGAGGTTGCATCCATGAAGCGTCTCGGGTCCGGCATCGGAATCCTTCAGGGATCACGTGTGCTGTTCTCGGATTTCGCCGATGGCGGCATGATGTGGACTGGCAGCGGCCCCCGTGAAAGCCGGTTCCTGGTGGCCTTCAAGCCCGCATTTCATCGCGCGCCCGCGGTGACGGTCGGCATTTCGATGTGGGACATGGACCACAAGACCAATTCCCGCGCCGACATCAGCGCGGAAAACGTCACGGCCAGGGGTTTTCACATCGTGTTCCGCACCTGGGGCGACACGCGGATTGCCCGAATCCGTGCGGACTGGATGGCGATCGGGGCCGTGCGCGACGATGATGACTGGGATGTGGCATAGGGGCAGACTGCGCTTGTCGTCGCATATCATGCGCTTCCCGCTGTCCTTTGTGCCCCGCGAGGAGGGACGAAGTCCCCGACGCGCCTTGCGTGGCAGCGATGCCTATGCGGCCGTGACGCGGCGCATCACCTGCCCCGCCCCCCACCAGCAGGCCAGCGCAATCAGCGCCCCGGCATAGCCATCCACCGCATAATGCCAGGCCAGCAGCACCGATCCCAGCATGATCACGCAGGCAAAGCCCGTCACCACCTGACCGAACCGCCGGTTGTAGGCCCGCGCATAAAGCGCCATCAGCGTGGTCGAGGCGACATGCATCGACGGAAAGGCCGAAATGCCGCTCATGCTGTCGGGGGCGGCGTAGAAGGCCCAGAGCAGATCCTGCGTTTCGATCACGGTGATCGGCTGCACCTTTGCATGATCCTGAAGCAGCGCCATCAGCGGTGCGAAGGTATCGCCCAGACCCAGCCGTTCGACATAGACCGGCCCGGCCGAAGAAAACAGGGTGGCGACAAGATTGCCGCCGATGGCCCAGGTCAGGATGAAGGCGATCAGATACTGCATGCGCGCCGCCCGGTTGGCAGTGCTGAAGCAGGCGAAGATCAGGCTGAAATACATCAGGAACAGCCAGAAGTTATAGGCCCCGGTGATGGCCGTCACCACCAGCGGATGACCGGCCACCGCATGCGCAATCCGCCAGGGGTCCAGCCCGAAGTGCAGGGCACGGTCCAGCAGGATGAAGGTTTCGTCCCAGGCAAAGGGTTGCAGGACCGGGATCAGCCGTTTCAGCTGCGCGAAGGAGATCAGCACCACGAACATCAGCACCACGCCGACCAGGCCAGAAGACAGGCGTTCGGGATCGGTCAGCGACCGCTTCAGATCGGCCTTCAGCCAGCCACTGCGCTGATCGGCGGGCACGGCGAAGCGCTGCACCACCAGCCGCCAGGCCAGCAGGAAATAGGCCATCATCGGCAGCATGACGGCGAAGTTCCAGACCAGCCCGGACAGCTTTTCATCTCCGGCCGGGCTGCCGAAGATCTGGCTCAGGGCAAAGGACAGCCCCGCATAGGCCAGGACGATGACGAAAAGCAGCCGATGGCGCAGGGCCGCCTGTCGCAGATGGGCGGCAAAGCGGGTCTCGGGCGCGGCAATGTCGGGCAGGTGCATCTTCTATCCACGGATCAGGAACGATGCCGACCCTTGCAGCCCATTGTGGCAGCAGAAGGGCAGAAACCGGCGGAACCGGGACGTTTCGGGGCGATACCGGCAAGCCGCGACTGGCGCGGCCGGTATCAGCCCCGCGGGTAGAATCCTTCGTAGATCGGGGTCAGGGTGTCGGTCTCGAACAGCGAGGACACCGACATGCCGCCCCAGATGTTCAGGATGGCCTGGGCAAACATCGGTGCGGTGGGAACGATGCGGATGTTCTTCGTCGCCTTCACCTTTTCGCTTTGCTCGATGGAATCGGTGATAACCAGCGACTTCATCACCGAATTCGATACCCGTTCCACCGCCGGGCCGGACAGGACGCCATGGGTGATGTAGCTGTGGACCTCGGTCGCACCGGCCTCCATCAGCGTCTCGGCGGCCTTGCACAGGGTGCCGGCGGTGTCGCAGATGTCATCGACGATGATGCATTTCTTGCCGGTGACATTGCCGATCACCGTCATTTCAGCCACTTCGCCCGCCTTCTCGCGCCGCTTGTCGACGATGGACAGGGGCGCTCCGATCCGCTTGGCCAGTTCCCGCGCCCGCGCCACGCCGCCGACATCGGGCGAGACGATCATCAGATCCTCCATCTGGCCCTTGAAGTGATGCTCGATATCCAGCGCAAAGATCGGGCTGGCATAGAGGTTGTCGACCGGGATGTCGAAAAAGCCCTGAATCTGCGCGGCATGCAGGTCCAGCGTCAGCACCCGGTCGACGCCTGCCGTCTCGATCAGGTTCGCCACCAGCTTGGCGGAAATCGGCGTGCGGGCCTTGGCGCGGCGGTCCTGGCGGGCATAGCCGAAATAGGGGATCACGGCGGTGATCCGGCTGGCCGAGGACCGGCGCAGCGCGTCGGTCATGATCAGAAGCTCCATCAGGTTGTCGTTCGACGGGTTCGATGTGGGCTGGATGACATACATGTCCTCGCCCCGCACATTCTCGAACACCTCGACGAAGATCTCCTGATCGTTGAACCGTTCAACCCGCGCATCGACCAGATTGACGCTCATCCCGCGGTGCATCGACATCCGGCGGGCGATGGATTTGGCAAGGGAAAGGTTGGCATTGCCGGAGATCAGCTTCGGCTCGGTGATGGCGGGCATGGGAAACTCCGGGGGCCAGGGCGGAATCGGTTGCGGGCGGGATAGCACCCGAACGGGGGCAGGCAAAGGGGGCCGCAACGGAAATCCGGCGCTGCGGCAAGAAGGCTTGATCGCAGGTCGGCTGACGGGCTATTGCGGCACGATTGCCGGAGATGCGCGATGCCCGAAGACCTGTCCGCCACGTTCGAGGCGCCCTGCCGCAGCTGGGATCGCGGCGGCCCGCGCCCGGTGCTGGCGCTGCATTGCAGCCTGGCGCATTCCGGGGCCTGGACGGGATTGGCGCAGCGGCTGCACGGCGTGACAGTGACGGCGCTGGACCAGCCGGGCCATGGCCGCGCCGCCGATTGGGACGGCCAAAGCGATCTGCATGCGCTGACGACCGGAATCGCCACCGACCTGGCGCGCGATCTGGCAGCGGGCGGCAAGATCGACCTCTTCGGCCACAGTTTCGGCGCAACGGTCTGCCTGCGCATCGCGCTGGAAAATCCCGGACTGGTGCGCAGCCTGACCCTGGTCGAGCCGGTGATCTTTGCCGCTGCCCGTGGCACCGCCGCCCATGCGGAGTTCCGTGCCGGGCACGAAGGGCTTGCAGACATGCTGGCGCGCGACCGCGAAACGGCGGCCGCGACCTTCCATGCCGCCTGGGGCACGGGAGAGGCGCTGGCCGATCTGCCGGAAAAACAGCGCCGCTATATCGTGGACCGCATCCACCTGATCCCGGCGCAGAACCCGGTGCTGATGGAGGATTCGGCCGGTCTGCTGCGGCCGGGTGGGCTGGAGACGCTGATGCTGCCGGTTCTGCTGGTCGAAGGGGCGCAAAGCCCGGCGGTCATTGATGCGCTGCATGGCGTGCTGGCGGCGCGGCTGCCCCGCGCGACGCGGCTGATCGTGCCCGATGCCGGGCATATGGTTCCGATCACGCACCCGGATCTGGTGGCGCGGGCGGTGCAGGCGCATCTGGATGCTGCGTAGGACCGCAAATTCCTTGATCAAGGAATTTGACAAAAATCCTGGTGGATTTTTGATGCCCGCTCAGCCCGTCTGTCCGAAAGCTGCAAGAAAGCCGTCAACATCGGCTTCGGTCGTCGACCAGCTTGTCACCAGCCGCGCGCCTTCGCGGCCATCCGGCAGGAGCCAGTCGTAATACTCTGCCCCGGCTGCCTTCAGCCGCGCATGGGTGCCGGCGTTCCATTCCGGGAACATCATGTTGGCCTGAACCGGATGGTTCTGCGTGACATCGTTGCGCCGGGCCAACCCTTCGGCCAGCCGCGCGCCCATCGCATTCGCCTGTTCCGCCAGCCGCAGCCAGAGACCGTCCACCAGATAGGCATCGAACTGGGCCGACAGAAAGCGGTGTTTCGAGAAGAGATGCCCGCCACGCTTGCGCCGCAGCTCGAACTCCCAGGCCTTCGCCGGATCGAAGATCACCACGGCCTCGACCCCCAGGCAGCCGTTCTTGGTGCCGCCGAACGACAGGATGTCGATCCCGGCCTTCCAGGTCATCTCGGCCGGGCTGGCCCCGGTGGCAACCAGCGCATTGGCAAAGCGCGCGCCGTCCAGATGGCAGGGCAGCCCCTTTGCCTTTGCCAGCGCGGTCAGTGCGGCAATCTCGGCCGGGGAATAGACGGTCCCCGCCTCGGTCACGTTGGTGATCGTCAGCATCCCGGTTTGCAGCGAATGCACCCCGCCCGCGCCGATGCGGTTCAGCTGGGCCGACAGGGCCTCGGGGGGCATCTTGCCATGCGCCCCGTCGACCAGCACCAGCTTTGCCCCGCCGGCAAAGAACTCGGGCGCGTTGCATTCATCCTCGGCCACATGGGCATGCCTGTGGCAGAACACCGATCCCCAGGGCGGGCAGGTCAGCGCCACCGACAGGGCATTGGCTGCGGTGCCGGTGGCCACCAGATAGACTGCCGCTTCGGGGGCCTCCAGAATCGCGCGGATGCGGGCGCGGGCGCTTTCCATCAGCGCATCGGCCCCGTAGCTGCGCTGATAGCCGTCATTGGCGCGGGCCAGGGCCGCCATGATCTCGGGCGCGGCCCCGGATGTATTGTCGGAGGCGAAGAACATCAGGGTGTCTCCTCGATGATGTAGTCTTCCCAGTCTTCCTCGGGAATCTCATGCTCGGGCACCGTGATGCCCCGGATGGAATTGCCCGAGGCATGGGTGCTTTCTGGATCGCCGGTCAGCAGGGGATGCCAGTCGGGCAGGCGGTCGCCCTGCCACAAGAGCTTGTAGGCGCAGGTCTGCGGCATCCAGTAGGCCACCTTGGGCAGCGTCTTGGGCGACAGGAACACGCATTCGGGCACGAAGCGGCGGCGGTTGGCGTAATCGGTGCAGCGGCAGGTGGCATCGTCCAGCAGGCGGCAGGCGATGCGGGTATAGGCGACCTCGCCGGTATCCTCGAACTCCAGCTTGTTCAGACAGCATTTGCCGCAGCCGTCGCATAATGCCTCCCATTCGCCGGGGGTCATCTTGGCCAGCGGGACGGTTTCCCAGAATTTCGGGCGCAACGCGGTCATGCGGACAGGATATCCCGCGCGCGGGCGCAATCGGCATTCACCTGGGTGATGAGCGCGGGCAGGCCGTCGAACTTCATCTCGGGGCGCAGGAAATCCACCAGCGCGACCGAGATATGATGGCCGTAAAGATCACCCTTGAAATCAAGCAGATAGGTTTCCAGATTGGGCACTTCGCCACCAAACATCGGGCGCACCCCAAGACTGGCCGCGCCCATGTAGCTGCCCGCCTGCTGGCCGGACAGCACATCGACCCGCACCGCATAGACGCCAAAGCGCGGCAGGTGCAGCCCGGTCAGGGCCATGTTGGCGGTGGGAAAGCCCAACTCCCGCCCGCGCTTTTCGCCGTGGATCACCTCGCCCTCGATCCGGTGCAGGTGGCCCAGCATGGCGGCGGCATCGCGCGGACGGCCTTCTGCCAGCGCAGTGCGGATGGCGGTGGAGGAGACCTCCTGCCCTTCGATACGGATCAGCGGGGCGACGGTGGTGGCAAAGCCCAGGCGGTTTCCCAGCGCCTTCAGATCCTCGGCGCTGCCCGCCCGGCCCTTGCCGAAACAGAAATCGGCCCCGACGACGATGTGAGAGATTCCAAGACCTTCGGCCAGAATCCGGCTGGCGAAGTCTTCAGGGGTCAGCGCGGCGATGCCGCGGTTGAACTGTAACTGGAACAGGTGCTGCACGCCCAGCTTGGCCAGCCGGTTGGCGCGGGCCTCGGCGTTCATCAGACGAAAGGGCGGGGCATCGGGGGCGAAGACCTGCCGTGGGTGCGGTTCGAAGGTAATGATGCCAAGGGGCGCGCGACCGCGGGCAAGGTCGATCACCGACTGATGACCCAGATGCACGCCATCGAAATTGCCCATGGCGACCGAGGCCCCGCGGGCCGCCGGGTCAAGCCATTGCCAGTCCTGATGAATCTGCATCCGCGCCCCTTCATGCGGGGCCGATGGCCCCTAGTCGAACTTGCGGCTGGGCGCCAGAACCAGCGCCTCGCCCTTCAGGACAACGGTTTGACCCACAGAAGCGATGGTTTCAAGGGTCACGCGGCGTTTGGCGTGGTCGATGGACAGAACCCTGACTTCGGCCGTGACGCTGTCGCCGGGGCGGACGGGGGCCATGAACTTCAGGCTTTGGCCCAGATAGACGGTGCCATGGCCGGGCAATTGTTCGCCGATCACGGCGGAAATCAGCCCGGCGGTCAGCATGCCATGGGCGATGCGGCCTTCGAAAATGGTGTCCTGGGCATAGGAGTCATCCAGATGTACCGGGTTCCGGTCGGTCGACACTTCGGCAAAAAGCGCGATATCCCGGTCGGTGATTTCTTTGGTCAGGGATCGGGTCATCCCGATTTCCAGATCTTCGATGCAGATGGTGCCGCGGGGCAGGTTGTGGGTGCTGTCGAGCATCATGGCGAATCCCTTGGGGTTTCCCGAGGATAGCAGATGCTGCGACGCAGAACAAATCCTTTGCGCAAGAAATGAACCCTCATGCAGCAAAAGGTGTAATTATGTTGCGACGTCGCCGAAGAGGATCAGCGCAGATGACCCATTGCAAAGCTGGGCGACAGCTGCCGTTCCATCAGCCATTCCTCCAGTAACATATTGTCTGGATTTGAGGAATCAGGGCCGAAGGCCGCGGCGTCGATGCCGCCGGTGATGAACAGCACGTCCAGCCCCTCGGCAATTCCGCCCTGCACATCGGTGGCCACGCCATCGCCGATGCACAGGATCTGCGGATCGCCGCCGCGCAATGCTGCAAGGCGGCGGCGGGCAAGATCGTAGATCGGCGGATGCGGTTTGCCGAAATAAAGCGCGGTGCCGCCCATCGCCTGATAGTCGCGCGCCAGGGCCCCGGCGCACCACAGCCGCCTGTCGCCCATGTCGACCACGATGTCAGGGTTGGCACAAAGCATTGGCAAACCTAGCGTTTTCCCCATCAGAAGCGTGGGGCGGTAATCTTCGGGTACTTCGGTCAGATCATCGCGCAGGCCGGTGCAGACGATGCCCTGGGCCTGATCCAGCGCCACGCGGGTGATCGGCGGCTGGCTGCGGGCATAGGCGACGACATCTTCGGAGAAATCGGTAAAAAAGGGCTCATCCTTCGGGGCACCGATGTGAAAGACCTTGCGGCCGACCGCACCGGAGACCAGCGCGAATTGCGCCGCATCGCCAGAGGAAACCACCTCGTCCCAGGCATCGCGGGGCACACCCATGCCATCCAACTGCCTGACAATGCTGGCTTTCGGGCGCGGGGCATTGGTCAGCAGCACGACGCTGCCGCCGCCCTGACGAAAGGATTGGAGGGCCGAGACGGCGGCGGGAAACGGGGTCTTGCCGTTGTGCAGACAGCCCCAGAGATCGCAGAACACCGCATCATAGCGGAGACCCACATCCGAGAGCGCGGCGATGATTTCGGTCATGGATCGGCCTTTCCTGCTGCACCTCCGGTCTAGCCGCCCGCTGCCAAAAGCGAAAGGCCGGAGGTAAACTCCGGCCTTGGCCAAGGGGTGCGAATTTTCGTCGAAAATTCGGACCTAAAGCTTCAGCGACGGGATGATTTGCTTCTTGCGGCTCATGATGCCGGGCAGGACCACGGTGTCGCCCGAGACCTTGGCACCGAAGGACGCCTCGGCCAGCTGCTTCACCAGATCGTTCGGCACCAGAAGGGTGGCCTCTTCGTTCAGGATGTCGACCACGAACAGCAGCACCTGATCGGCACCATCCTCTTTCGCCACCGCCTCCATGGATTTCATCAGGCTGTCCTTGCGGTCCAGCACCAGTTTCGGCGCGGTGGTTTCCAGCACCGAGACGCGCAACTCCTTGCCCGCCACGTTGTATTCCTTGGAATCCATCCGCAGCAGCTCGGCATCCGAGAAGGCCGAGACATCGGATTTCGCCTCGAACATCTGGCTGGCGAGGACGGGGATCTTCACGTCCAGATCGGCGGCCAGCATCTCGGCGACATGGCGGTCATGGCCGGTGGTGGTGGGGCTGCGGAATTCCAGCGTGTCGGAAATGATGCAGGACAGCATCGCGCCCTTGATGCCGCGCGGGGCGCGCTTCAGGTCGCCGCCGATCAGGTCGTGCATGATGGTGGCAGTGCAGGCCAGCGGGCGGATGGTGATCTGGATGGGCGTGTTGGTCTTCAGCCCGCCGACCAGCATGTGATGGTCGATGATCGCCTGAAGCTTCGCTTCGTTGATCGAAGGCGGCAGTTCGGCCGGGTTGTTGGTGTCGACAACGACAACCTTGTCGCCCGCCGCCACGTCCGAGATGATTTCGGGCTTCGGCAGGTCCCAGTGCTTCAGCACGAAGGCGGCTTCGGTGTTGGGCTCGCCCAGCAGGACGGGTTTCGCCGGGGTGCCTTTGATTTCCGACAGATACCAGGCCCAGATGATCGGCGAGCCGGTGGAATCGGTGTCGGGGGATTTGTGGCCGAAGACGAGGGTGGTCATGGATGATCTCGCGGATAGGGGTTCGGCGCGGCTTATAGGGGCAGGGCGGGGGATTGTCACGCCCGGCGGCAGCCCAGCGGCGGGATGCTGCATTGCAGCAGCGGCAGGTATTGACAGCGCGCGCGCCGGGCGGGACACTGTGCCCACTTCGGACAGAGGAGTGTTCCGCGATGGAAATGCCGGCTTACCGCGCCTGGGGCGCCTGAGGCTTCGCGGCGGCGACTGGGCCGCAGCGCGGGATTTCATGTCGACAGGAGGATCCTGACAATGGACCAGCACCGCTGACCCGCCCCTGAGGGGTGGATCGTCCGGGTCCGGGCCGGTGCCCGGACTGCGCCCATCTTTCCGAAAGGCAACATCAGATGCCGAAGAAGTCCAAATCCCCCGCGCCGGGCGCGGGCAAGACCGACATGCCGGTTGCAAAGCCGGTGATCGCCCAGAAACCATCGGCCCATTGGGCGGCCAAGGCGGGCCGGGGGTTTGCCCCGGTGACAAAACCGCTGCGGCTGCCCGGCAAGGGCCGGGGCGGCTGAGACGGGCCGGATGGCGGGGCGTTTCCCCGCCATCCATCCTGTCGGCGCTTTGTTGGCGCAGGGCCGGGGTCCGCACGAAGGGCAGTCGACCGCCACCCGCGAGCATATCGCGTTGTCAGCCCGGTCGGGAGGTCGGCGCTATCGGCGCGCCGACCAGACGATGTGTCCGACCACCGCCGCCAGAACCAGCGCACCGCCGCCCATTGTGGCGGGGCCGGGGGTTTCGCCGAACACCAGCCAGACCCAGAGCGGGGTGATCGGCACCTCAAGCGCGCCCATCAACGCGGTTTCCACCGGCGTCACCCGCCGCGCGCCGAAGACGAACAGCGCGAAGGCCAGCGAGGAATTGACCAGTCCGAAGGCGGCGGTCAGCGTCAGGTTGCCAGGGGTCAGCCCCGAGGTCGTGGCGAAGGGCAGGCAGATCGTCGCGGCCAGAAAGGCTGAGACCACTCCGGCGGCGACGGCGGGCAGGCCGGGTCTGGCTCGGGCGATCAGGATCAGCGCCGCCATCGACAGCACCATGCCGAAGGACATCAGGTCGCCGGTCAGCGTGCCCTCGCCTCCGATGCCGACCATGATCACCGATCCGGCAAGGGCGATGATCGAGGCGATCATCGCACCCCTGCCCGGCGCCTCGCGCAGGATCAGCCAGCCCAGCCCGGCGGCGACGAAGGGCAGGGTGGCATAGATGATGGCGACATGGGCGATCGAGGTGGATTTCAGCGCGCCGACGAAGAACAGCATCCCGATGCCGGAACAGAGCGCATAGGCCCAGCCCGCCCGGCCCAGCCGGGCAAGATCCTGCAGCCCGGCCGACCCCTTCATCCACAGCAGCAGCGCCAGAAGGCCCAGCGCCCCGGCCCAGCCGCGCCACATGATCACCGTGGGCGTGTCCAGCGGGATGGCGCGGGCGAAGAGGCCCGAACTGCTCCAGGCCAGGGTGGCGCCGAGGAGAAGGAGAAGGCCGGTCCGGCGTTCGGCTGTCATGGACATGGCACGGGGCCCCAGGATTGCGGAGCCTTTGGCAACTGCGGCCATTGGCCGGGTTCGTGGCCGTAGATGATCTCGGCCCCGGTGCGGGCTGCCATGGCCGACAGGTGGCGGAACGATGCCATTGCGGCGGCCGGGTCGGCGGCATCGGCAAAACCTTCGTCCGGCTCGGAGAGGCGGTTGATGGCATCGGCGGCCAGCAGCACGGTGTTGCCATCGGGCAGGGTCAGCAGGGCCGACAGATGGCCGGGGGTGTGGCCTGGCGTCGGGATCAGGCGGATGCCGTGGCAGAGGTCGGTCTCGGCCGAAAGGGTCAGATAGCGCGCGGCGGGCCAGTCCATTGGCTGCCGGTCCAGGAAATAGCGGGGCCGGGGATCGGCGCGCTCGGCCGCAGTCAGGATGATCGCGGCATGGGCGAACAGCGGCAGGCTGCCGACATGGTCGATATGGCCATGCGACAGGATGACGTGCGAGATGTCGGCAGGCGTCAGGCCGAGCAGAGCCAGTTGCCCGGCGGCGGTGTTTTCGGAGCCAAAGCGGGCGAAGCGGCCGAAGCGGTGCAGGCCGTCGCGGGCATCGGCGGTCTGGGGGGCAGTGGCGTAATCGGGCGGAAAACCGGTGTCGAACAGGATGCGGGCGACCTGGCCGCTGGCGGTGGCGGTTTCCAGCAAAAAGCCGGGAATGCCGATCCGGCGCAACGGCGGCCCGCCCGGCGGGCCGACATCGAAGGTTCCGAAATCCAGTACATGAAGGCGCTGCAGCCGGTGCCCCGACAGACCGGGATCAGGCATCATTGCACATCCAGCGGGGTGATCGTCCAACCCTCCTGTTGCAAGAGGTTCAACACACCCTCTTGCCCCGGCAGGTGCAGCGCGCCGAAGGCCACCACGGCAGGGCCATCGGCGGCAACCTCTTCGATCACCGGAATCCAGGCGCGGTTGCGGCTGTTCATCAGCGCCTCTTCCAGCACGGCCATTTCGGCATCCACCTGTTCGCGGGTATAGCCGGGCACCTGATAGGACAGATGGCGCATCAATTCCCAGGTCAGGCGGCTGTCGCCGTCGAAATAGGCGTCGGCCAGGGTTTCCGAGAAATCGGTAATGCTGTCTTCCAGCGCCAGCGTCTGTTCGATCATCGCCAGCTGATCCTGTTCGCTCATCACGCCGAAGATGGAAAAGATGGTGTCATAGGGTTCCAGCGCCCGCACCGGCACCCCGGCGGCCAGCGCGCTGTCGATCAGTTGCTGGTCCAGTCCGTTCGGATCGGCCATTGCGGCCATGGCGCAGGGCGGAATGGCCAGAACGACGGTGACATACCATGGCCGGAACTTGTTCATCATGAAGGGCGGCAGCCCGCGCGCGGTGCCTGCGGCGGCGAGTTTTTCCCAGGTTTCTGGGGGCAACAGCTGCATCAGGGTCGGGCCTTCGGTGATGGTCATCAGCGATGGATCGCGGCCCATGTGCTGCAACAGCGCCTTTTCCTCGTCCGGTCCGGCCTCGACCAGAAGGGTTTTCGCAGCGGCGATGTCGGGGGCGAAACGGGCGACCGCAGCGGCGTGGCGCGGATCGTTCAGGTGATAGGTGCCGATCAGCACCAGCCGGGCATCCCCCTTTTCAGCCCGCCAGAAATTGCCGCGCGGAAAGGGCACGGCATCGGCGGCCGCCTCCAGCGCCTTGCGTTCGGCGGCGGGCATCAGGTCAAGAAGGTTCATGCCCTGACAGTCTGCCCGCACCTGTGGGGCACAGAGCAGAAGGGCGGTGGCGATGGCGGCCAGGATTTTCGGAACGGAACGCATGGGCACCTCGGGCTGACGTCGCGCAGGATGGCATTGCCGGGCGGGAAGGGAAAGCGGCCGATCGCGCGATTTTTCTGCCCGTCCGGGGTGTTGACTCAGGCCGGGGCATTGCCTAGATCACTCGCCGTTAGCACTCGGGCCAACTGAGTGCCAACAGTTTCAACCTGGAACCCAAGGGAGAGTTACCAGATGGCTTTCAAACCGCTGCATGACCGCGTTCTGGTCCGTCGCGTCCAGTCCGAGGAAAAAACCAAGGGCGGGCTGATCATCCCCGATACCGCGAAGGAAAAACCCGCCGAGGGCGAGATCGTCTCGGTCGGCGAGGGTGCCCGCAAGGATTCGGGCGAGCTGATCGCACCGTCGGTCAAGGCCGGTGATCGTGTGCTGTTCGGCAAATGGTCGGGCACCGAAGTCACGCTGAACGGCGAAGAGCTGCTGATCATGAAGGAAAGCGACATCCTCGGCATCATCGCCTGAGGACCTTTGGCGGGGCCTGGCCCCGGCGCTTTCCAACTGAAACCGAGATTTGAGGAGTAGCACAATGGGTGCGAAAGACGTTCGTTTCGATACCGATGCCCGCGACCGCATGCTGCGCGGCGTGAACATCCTTGCCGACGCTGTCAAAGTCACGCTGGGCCCGAAAGGCCGCAACGTGGTGATCGACAAGTCGTTCGGCGCCCCGCGCATCACCAAGGACGGCGTGACCGTTGCCAAGGAAATCGAACTGGCCGACAAGTTCGAGAACATGGGCGCGCAGATGGTG
>DAIOGH010000039.1:0-33537 GCA_036745335.1 Paracoccaceae bacterium | reverse complement strand
AAATGGCCGCGTGAGTTCTACGGTCGCGCCCCGTTAAAACGGGGAGGATTACCTCTTGTCAGACGCGATATCGTGCCCATCCTTGGCCCCACTGTAGCAGTGCGCTGTAGCAGGAACGCTTCGGCCTAGACTGTCTCTTGAAAATAACGTTGGCGCTCAGTGTCCTAAGGGCCAAGTGGCGGAGAGGGTGTGAGCCAATCGCCCAAACGGCATTCAGTCAAGCATCTGATAAATAACGATATTACTATTTTCCGGCAGCAGTTTGTGCAGCAAAATGTGCTGCGAATCCATGTGCCCTTTCGGGCTCTTTCCCCTATGCTTCCACCAGAAAAGGAAAGCCCCCGCCGCTGGGAACGGCGAGGGCCGGAAGCCTGCACCCTAACCCCCTACAGGTATCGAAATGCAACGTAATACTATATCAACTAGCGACAATCTGCAAGTCGCGCTGACCCATGCCGCCGCCGGTCTTCCGGTCTTCCCTGTCAATCAGGACAAGCGCCCGCTGGTGAAGTGGAAGGCCGCCGCGACAACCGATCTGGGCCAGATTCGGCGCTGGTTTGCCAAGTGGCCGGATGCCATGCCAGCCATTCCGACGGGGGAAGCCTCTGGCCTTGCCGTCTTGGACCTTGACCGCAAAGACGGCAAAGACGGCTTCGCCACCATGGCGGCCCTTGGCTTCGATCCTGAAGGCTTGTCGCCTGTCATGGTAGCAACGCCGAAGGGCGGCGGGCATCTGATCTTCCGCCATGTCCCCGGCCTTCGGTCTTCGGCGGGTCAGATTGGCCCCGGGGTGGACGTGCGGGCGGAAGGGGGCTTTGTGGTGGCCGCCGGAGC
This sequence comes from Paracoccaceae bacterium, assembly GCA_036745335.1. Taxonomy (GTDB): domain Bacteria; phylum Pseudomonadota; class Alphaproteobacteria; order Rhodobacterales; family Rhodobacteraceae; genus Pseudogemmobacter. The sequence continues at coordinate 32,703 of DAIOGH010000039.1, read as the reverse complement.
CGTCAACGGCAAGGGCGTGTATCGCCTTCTGTCGGGGTCTTTGGCCGATGATCTGCCCCCGTGGCCTGAAGCCCTCATGCCGCCAGCTAGGCCGCCTCTGGACGCGGGGCAGGGTGAACCCACGGGCCTGCCCTTCCATGTGCTCAATGCGGCCCTCATGGCCCTTCCCAATGACGGCGACGCCTTCGCCAGCCGGGACGAATGGCTTCGCATCGGCATGGCCCTTCACGCCGAGTCCGGCGGTTCGGAAGAGGGGCAAGAGGCTTGGCACGATTGGTCGCGCCAGTGGCCGGGCTATGACGACACGGCGACGGACTTGGCTTGGGAGTCCTTCCATGCGGGCCGGGGCGTCACCGGCTGGACGATCATCCATGAGGCTGAAACCCGGGGTTGGTCGGACCCGGCCTTGACCGAGTTGCGCCGGATCGAAGCCTTGGAAGAGGCCCGCGCAGACTTTGATGACCTCATGACGGCAGAGGAAGAGGCCACCATTGAAGCTCTGATCTGGGGGCCGCCGCAAGGCCCCACGGAGTCTCTCTTCAGCCCCGCTTCCGCCTTTGCCGGGCAGCCCGTGAAGCCCCGTCGCTGGCTTGTCCCTGACCTGATACCTGCGGGTGACATCACCATGCTGGGCGGCGACGGGGGGACGGGCAAGAGCCTCTTGGCGCTGCAACTGGCCGTGGCCGTGGCGACGGAAGGCGAGTGGATAGACCAGACCATCGGCACGCCGGGCAAAGTCATGTTCCTGTCCGCCGAAGATGACATGGACGAACTGCACCGCCGCCTTGCTTCCATCTGCCATGCGGGCGGCCTTGGGCTTGGGCTTTTGGACAACCTCTTGCTTCTGTCCCGGGCGGGCGGCGAGTCCCTCTTGGCCGTCCCTGACAAAAAGACGGGCAGCATGGTGGCCAGTGCGCTCTATGGGCGAATTGACAAAGCGATGGCTGCCCATGGCCCGGCGCTCTTGGTCTTGGATACGCTGGCCGACCTGCACTCTGGAAACGAGAATGACAGGGCACACGTCCGCCCCTTCGTCCAGATGCTGAGGGGGCTGGCAATCCGGCACGGGGCCGCCGTCCTGCTCTTGGCGCACCCTTCGTTGACCGGGATTGCGAACGGCTCTGGCCTGTCCGGCAACACGGCTTGGAACAACTCTGTCAGGTCGCGCCTCTACCTGAAGCGGGACAAGGACGAAGGGGGCTTTGAAGCGAACCCTGACACGCGAGTCCTTGAAAGCATGAAAGCCAACTATGCCGGGACGGGCAGCACCATCCGCCTTCGCTGGCGCAAGGGGGTCTTCACCACGGACCTGAGCGACTTCCCCGACGAGGCCGAAAACTCGACTGGGGCACGGGCCGAACGGGTCTTCCTGTCCCTTCTGGACGCTTTCAAAGAGCAAGGCCGGTATGTGTCCGCCAACTCTGGGCAGACCTTCGCGCCCGCCCTCTTTGCCAAGCACCCGGATTGCGAGGGCTGCACCAAGCGGGCTTTCGGGGCCGCGATGGAGTCTTTGTTCACCAAAGGGCAGATCAGGACGGCCCAACACGGCTCTGGGGCCAAGGCGCGAAGCCACATTGAGAGGGTAAGCCATGGCAGACAGTAACGCCGGGCAGGAACGGTTTCCCGGGCAGCGAGGGTGTAACGCGGGTGCAACGCCAAAATGGGGGGTGCAACGCCCGTTCAACGCCACTTTTTTGAGGGTGCAACGCCCGGGCAACGAGGGTGCAACGGGGTGCAACGCAGGGTGCAACACACCCCCTTATACCCCCATGCGTTGCACCCGCCCTCTGGGGGCGTCGGGTGCAGCCGCATTGCCAGTGGGAAGACTACCAGCCGTTCCCGCCCGGGTCCTTCCGGGGGGTGGCCCGTCGGGGGGACGCTGAGCCCCGATCTTTCACGCCCCCAACTGGAATCGGAAATCGGGAATCCGCTTTCGGGAAGCTCTGGGAACTTTCCCGCCTGACGTTACCGCCTGAAGGATGAAGCCTATGGAAGACCTGAGCCCCGACGAATTGGCAGAAATTGAAGCCTTGATCCACGGCCCGGCCTCGACGGCCTCTGGCGACGTGGTGACGGCGGCTGGGCTTGCCGAATGGCTGGGCCTCAATCCACCCCGGATTAGCGCCTTGGCGAGAGAGGGCCGCATCCCCCGCCGGGCCGATGGCCGCTACGATCTGAAGGCCGCCGTTCGGGGATATGTTGAGAGTCTGCGGCTGAAGAGTGGGTCATCGGCCTTGGCCGCCAATCCCGAACTTAACCGAGAGAAGGTCAGGCTGGCTGCCGCCAATGCCCGCAAGGTGGAGCTTCAGAACCTGAAGACCCAAGGGGAACTTCTGGGGGCTGCCGATGTGGAGAGGACTTGGGCGGGCATCCTGCGGGACGTTCGCGCAGGGGTCTTGGCAGCGCCGTCCCGCATCGGGTCACGCCTGCCGCATCTGTCGCCCCATGACGTGACCGAGATTGCCCGCGAGCTTGCCGCCGTCCTTTCAGAACTGGCCGAAGGGGAACCCCATGCAGCCGATTGAGCTTGTCCGCCGCAATGCCATGGCCGCCCTGAAGCCGCCGCCGGTCCTGCCGCTGGCAGATTGGATCGAAGCCACCGTGCGCTTCCCGGCCACCGTGTCCGCCACGCCCGGCCCCGTTCGCCTCTGGGCCTATCAGCGGGGAATTTGCGATGCCATTGATGATCCGGCCATTGACCGCGTGACCGTGATCAAGAGCGCCCGCATCGGCTACACGTCCCTCTTGACCGGGGTCATAGCCTCTTTCGTGGCAAACCAGCCGTGCCCGGTCTTGGCCGTGCTGCCCACGCAAGACGACTGCCGCGACTATTCGGTGGGCGACATCGAAGGCACCTTTGACGCCAGCCCGGCCCTGCGCGGCCTTCTGGACGCCGATGCCGACGAGTCGGGCCGGTCCACGCTTCTGTCGCGGCGCTTTCCCGGGGGCAGCCTGAAGCTGGTGGCCGCCAAGAGCCCGCGCAACCTTCGTCGCCATAACGTCCGAGTCCTGCTACTCGACGAAATCGACGGCTTCGAAATCGGCCAAGAGGGCGACCCGATCAAGCTGGCCGAAATGCGGACGCTGGCCTTCCGGGATAGGAAGATCATCGCAGGCAGCACCCCGGTTTTCGACCACGGCCCCGTGTCGCGCCTCTATGCCGAGTCGGATCAGCGGGTTTTCGAAGTGCCGTGCCCGTCCTGCGGCGACTTCGCGGAAGTGAAATGGGCGCAGATCGAATGGCCCGACGGCAAGCCCGAGGAAGCCGCTTGGCGCTGCCCCTCTTGCGCCGGGCTGGTGACAGAGCGGCACAAGGCAGAGATGGTCCAGAAGGGCCGCTGGCGGGCCCTAGCGGCCCATGTGCAGGGTCACGCAGGCTTTCGGGTCAATGCGCTTGTGAGCCCCCATGCAAACGCCGCTTGGGGCAAGCTGGCCGCCGAATTCATCCGGGCCAAAGACAACCCGGCCACGCTTCAGGCGTTCGTCAACCTTGTGCTGGGCGAGCCGTGGCGCGACGCGCAAGACAATCTGGACGAGCACGAGCTTGCCGCCCGGCGCGAACCCTTCGGCCTGCCCGACCGGCTGCCCCCTGAAGTGCTGATTGTGACGGCTGGTGTTGATTGCCAAGACGACCGACTCGAGCTGGTCTTCCTTGGCCATGGCAAGGGCGACTCCGTCTTCGTGCTTGGCCATTCGGTCATCTGGGGGGCGATAGACGCCGATACCACTTGGCTAGAGCTAGACGACGCCCTGAAGACCATCTGGCCGCACCCGGGCGGCGGCTTCCTGCGCTGCGACGCCGCCGTGATCGACTCCGGCGACGGGGGCCACGCCGATCTTGTGCATAGCTTCACGCGGCCCCGCTTTGGCCGCCGGATCGTGTCGGGCAAAGGGGCACCCGGCTTCGCCCGGCCCTTTATCCAGCGGTCTGGCATGAAGGGGAAACCGCTCTTCATTGTCGGGGTGGATGCGATCAAGGCCCAACTCTTCAACCGGCTGGCGCGGGGCAGCGGGGTCCGCTTCGCGGCGGACCTGTCCGCCACCTTCTTTGAGCAACTGACCTCTGAGCGCCGAGTCGTGCGCTATTTCAAAGGCCAGCCTATCCGCCGCTTTGAGCGGATTTCAGGCAAACGGGCCGAGTGCCTGGACTCGGTTGTCTATGCCTTGGCGGCCCGCCAGCTTGTCGGGGCGGACCTCGACCGGCGCGAAGCCGAAGTGCAGGCCGTGACCATGGCCAAGCCCGCCCCGGTTGTGGTTAGATCGAAGTGGCTGAATCGGTAGGGGGCAAGGATGGCCGACCGTCCTAAGATCGAAATTGACGATTGGATTCGCGTTGATGGCCGCGACTGCGTGGTGGCAAAGGTGCGAGAAGCAGGCAACTCGCATGGGGACTGCGAAGTGGTTTTGACACCCTCAAAACCGGCGAACCGAGATGTGCGCTGGACCGGACAAGATTGGGAATTTGTCGCCACTGCCGACTATGGTGGATATGCAGAGAAGAACGAACGTCTGAAGAGCGCGGTTGCCACCTTGAAGCGTGGACGATAGCCAAGCCCGCCCCGGTTGTGGTTAGATCGAAGTGGCTGAATCAGTAGGGGCAGGGCATGACGACCGCAGACTGGGCATTAGTCATCAGCATCTGTTCGGCTGTGGTTTCCCTTGCCGGATTTGTCTGGAATGTCTGGGCAAAATTCATTTACCCAAAGCCGAAGGTCCAAGTGAGCTTCGCCAAGATGTTTCTGATTGGCGAAGGCTGGGAAGATGGGCCGGAAACCGTCTGCATTACTGTGGGCAATCATGGCCCATCTGAAGTGACGATTAGATGCGCGACGGCAAGAAAACGCCGGAGATGGCTCTTTCGAAAGCCGAAAGAAATCGGGATGCTCAATCCTTACAAGAACTATCCCTATGATCTGGATTCTGACGGGCCCTATAGTGGCGGGCTTCCCAAAAAGCTGGCAGTTGGCGAAGAGTTTTCGCTCTATTTTCCTGTTGTCCGCGATTGGTTTGCGAAGGAAGAACTAGTCGATTTTGGGGTAAACGACACTTTCAATCGCTTGCATTGGGCACCGCGCCGAGACGTGCGAAAGACGCGGGCAAGTGTCATGTCCGACGCTTAGCCGCCGGTCGCGGACTCCCAGTTGCGGATCATAGAGTCCGACGCCTTCCCCTGACTGACCCATGCCAGCATATCCTTGGGGGCCGGGATGCCTTTGTTCCGCAGCATGATCTGCACGGCAAGGTGAGACAGGGCCAGCGGGAAGCGCCGGGCCACACCTTCAGCGAATAGCTGTTCTGCCTCTTGGCGGGCGGCTTCGACATCGCTCAAGACATTCAACATAGCAAGACTCCTGTAGGGGATTGAACGGGGCGGCGGGCCATCACCCCCGCCGCCCCTTGGCTTGGACCTGTCACCCCCCCGGTGAAGCAGGCCCCCGGTGAGGAGCCACCGGGCGGACGAGGACGACCGCAGGGCCGGGCATACCAACACTATTGACTCTAGGCAAGGCCTAAAGCATGGTGCGGACAACCTTGATAGGAGCCCCGCCCATGACCGACGAATCAATCCCCCCGCTGTTCACCCACGACGAGCCGGGAGTCGGCTTCACTGTCGGCACAGCCGCCCGGCGTATCGCCGAGCCGGGCGAAGAGGAATTTCCCGTGGCAACACAGCTTCGCGGCTTCGTCCAGCGTCAGCTTGTCCACGTTCGGGGCGTGAAGGGCTCTGGCCGCACGGCGCACAACCTCTTTGCGTGGTCTGACCTTGCAGCCGCCGCCGTGCTGCGGACGCTCACGCATTTGGGCATCGCGGACAACGAGGTTTTGCAGGCCTCTTCTCTCGCCTGCTACGCTTGGAACCTTGAAGACCAGACGCCGGTTCCGGGCGCTGGGCACCCGATCAGGGCGGCCCTGCATGGGCATGCCAAAGGCGAGTGGTGGCAGTTTCGCCTTGACGTGCTGGTGAACGCGCAAACCGGCAAGCGCACGATCAAGGCCCGGGTCTGCAACGCCGAGGACTCTTCCGTCTTCCCGATGCCCGAGAGCCCGGAAGACGTGCCTATGGCAAGCGTGCTTCTGCCCGTGTCGCGCTTTGCAGACCGAATCCTTCAGGGCTTCACGGTAGGCTGATCATGGCCTTCCCTTTCGCCCGACTCTTCCGCCGCACCGAGGCCGCACCGCTGGCCACCCGCCGCTTTGATGGCGCGGCGGGTGGCCGTCGGGCGTTTGGTCTTGGCACCATGGGGCGGCTGGGCACCGAGACGGCCTTGGCAGGCCCGACGCTTCGCGCCCGGGCAAGCTACCTTGCCGCGAACAACCCGTTCATAGCGAACGCCGTGGGCAACATCGTCGGGGCCATGGTGGGGGCTGGCATCGTTCCGACGCCCCAGCACCCGGACCCGGAAACGCGCAAGGTCCTGTCCGCCGTCTGGGGCGAGTGGATTGACGGGGCTGATGCCGAGGGTCGGACGGATGGCTACGGTCTTCAGGCCGCCGGGGGCCAAGACCTTGTGGTGAAGGGTGAAGCCTTCTTTCGGGTCATCGACACCGACGGGCTGCGCCTGCACTTGCTTCCGCCGGAACTGGTGGACGAGTCGCTGACACGCGATCTGGGCGGCGGGCGGTTCATCGTGTCGGGCGTGGAATTCAACGCCGATGGCACCCGGGCCGCCTATCACGTCCTGCCAGCGCGCCCCACTGACGTATTCGCCACCACGGGGACTCCGGTTCGCATCCCCGCCGAAGAGATGATCCACGTCTTCAAGCCGCTTGGCCCGGGACAGGTAAGGGGCGTTTCGTGGCTGGCCCCCGTCATCCTGTCCGCCGCCGAACTGGACAAGCTCGCCGATGCCCTGACCATGGGCGCGCAAGTGGCCGCCATGTTCGCGGGCTTCCTGACCAATACCAACGAAGTCGGGGGCGAAGACCCGTTCGGCGGCGACACGCAACCGAGTCTTGAGCCCGGCACGCTGCAACGCCTGTCTGGCGGCTGGGACATCAAGTTTGCGACCCCGGCCCAAGTGTCGCAAGTCGCCCCTATCCTGCGCCACAACCTGCGCCAGCTTGCCGCCGGGCTTGGCCTGCCGTCGCATCTTGTGGACGGCGATCTGAGCGACGCCAACTATTCCAGCTTGCGGGCTGGCCTGCTGCCCTTCCGTCAGCGGATGGAACAGGTCCAGTATCACGTCCTTGTCCCCCAGATGCTCAACCCGATCTGGCGGCGCGTGGTGGGCCATGCTGTCACGTCGGGTCAGATCGAAGCCCCCGACTATGAGTCCAATCCCCGGGCCTATCGGGCCGAATGGCTGCCCCCCGCCTTCATGCAGGTTGATCCGGCAAAGCAGGTCCAAGCCGACGTGGAAGAACTGGCCGCCGGGCTCACGTCGCGGCGCAAGCTGGTCGCGGCCCGGGGCTGGGCGCTGGACGATCTGGACGCCGAACTGGCCGCCGAAGGTTGGCAGAAGCCCGCCAAGACCGAAGGGGGCAAGCCCGATGCCTCTGAGCCCTGAAGAACGCCGCCACCGGGCCGCTGAATATGCCCGCCGGAAACGCCGCGAGGCAGCGGGCCACATTGAACCCCAAGGCCCACGCCTGACCGCCAACCCGTCCCGCGCATCGCACGTCCGCGACTACCAAACAGGCCGCACGTTCGGCCCCCAGACCGAGGTTTTCAGGAAATGCCTGAGACTGTTCACGCCCCGCTCTTGATCCGGCAGGCCAACTTCCGGGCCAACTCCTATGACCCGGAAACCCGGACATTTACCGCTGTCGTCGCCACGGAAACCCCGGTGGCGCGCCAAGACGTGCAAGGGCTGATCCTAGAAGTCCTTCCGGCCGATGCCTTCGATCTGGCGGCACAAAGCCTGCCCCTCCTGGACTCGCACAACACGGCCACCGTGCGGGCAACCCTTGGGCGTTCCCTGTCCATTCGGCGCGACGGAAATCAGATCGTCGCGCAGCTTCAGCTTTCTGCCGCCGATGACGTTGCCCCGATTGGGCAGCGCATTGCCGACGGCACCCTGTCCGGCGTGTCCATCGGATACCGGGTCGCAGGGTGGATTACCCGCCGCGAAGGTGGCCAGCGCATCAAGGCAGCAACCCGGGTCTTCCTTCGGGAAATCACCCTCACCAGCAACCCCGCCGATCCCAACTCGGGCGTGCGGCATGTCGAAAAGGAGGCCGTTGTGCCCAAGGACGTTCAAACCGAAGAGGGCCGTGCGCTGATCCGGCAAGTGGCCGCAGCCCACAATCTGCCGGAAGCGTGGATCACGCGCATGGAATCGGCGGGCGAGGAAGTCAGCGATGACGAGATTCGCCAGTCGGGCCGCGACGAAGCCGCCGCAATCCGGGCCGCCAAGCCCGCGCCGGTCCAGATCAGGACCGCCGCGCCTGCCGCCGAAGACCCTGCCGTGATCCTGTCGCATCAGGCTGAAGCTCTGGCCTGCCGCATGGCTGGCACGGCCCCCAGTGAAGCCGCCCGGCCCTTCATGGGCTATGGGCTGGTGGATCACGCCCGCGAGGCTCTGGCACGTTCTGGCGGGGCTGTCCGCACCATGGGCACCGAGGAACTGTTGCAGCGCGCCATGCACGGCACCAGCGACTTCCCCGAGCTTCTCTTGGGCGCGGGCAACCGCGTGCTGGCCAGCGCCTATCAACTGGCCCAATCGCCCCTGAAGAGCCTTGCCCGCCAGCGGACAGCCAACGATTTCCGCGCCCTGTCGATCTTGTCTGTCGGGGAATTTTCCGGCCTTCAGGAAGTGACTGAGCACGGCGAAATCAAGGCCATGACCACGGGCGAAGCGAAGGAAGGCTACGCGCTGAAGACCTTCGGCGGCACCTTCGCCTTGTCCCGGAAGGCCCTGATCAACGACGATCTGGGGGCCTTCGGTCGCTGGGGCGAGATGATGGGCCGGACGGCGGCAGAGACCGAGGCCGGGCAACTCATGGGCCTGTTGACCGCGAACGCGGGCGGCGGGGTCAAGCTGAGCGATGGGCAGAACCTCTTCCACGCCACGCACGGCAACCTTGCCGGGTCTGGTGGCGCGCTCATGGTGGCGACGCTGGACGCGGCCCGCAAGGCCATGCGGACCCAGAAGGGACTGGACGGCAAGACCCCGGTCAATGTGGTGCCCAAGTATCTGCTGGTAGGCCCGGCGCTGGAAACCGAAGCCGAGCAAGTCTTGGCGTCGCTCTATGCGGCTGACTCGGCCAGCGTGAACCCCTTCGCGGGCAAGCTGACTCTGCTGGTGGAACCCCGGATCACGGGTGCGGCGTGGTATGTCTTCGCGGACCCCGCCAGCGCCCCCGTGCTGGAATTTGCCTATTTGAGCAGCGCGCCGGGGCCGCAACTGTCCAGCCGCGACGGCTGGGAAGTCTTGGGCCGCGAATTCCGTGTCGTTTTGGACATCGGAGTCGGGGCCGTTGACCATCGCGGCGCGTATCGCAATCCGGGGGCCTGACCATGGCCTTGACCCTGAGCGAGCTTCAGGCCGCCCGTGACGAGCTCTTGCGCGCCCGCGCGCAGGGGGTCCGGCGGTTCAAAGACCAAAACGGGGAAGAGGTTGAATACCGCAGCGACGCGGAAATGGCCCGCGCCCTTGCCGCCCTTGATGCAGAGATCGTCGCCCATGCCGGGCGACGCCCTTCCCAAATCCGCTTCCAGACCAGCAAAGGAGTCTGACGTGAAGAACTATGTTCAACCGGGTGGCACGATCACCCTGACCGCCCCCGATGACATCACGTCGGGCCAGATCGTCGCCGTGGGCAGCCTTGTCGGGGTGGCCGCAGGGGACGCTGCCACGGGCGAAGACCTCGACCTTGTAACGGAAGGCGTCTTCACGCTGCCCAAGCCCTCGACCGAAGTCGTCGCCGTGGGAGACGTGCTCTACCTCGACGCGGGCGCGGGCGTCGCCACGCTTGACGATGACACCGGGGCCAATCCCCGTATCGGCATCGCCGTGACCGCCGCCGCGAACCCGTCCGCGACTGTCAACGTAAAGCTGGGCTGATAAGACCATGAAACCGGCCACCACCACCGAACTTGAGCGCCTTCGCCGCGCCCATGCCAAGGTTGCGAAACTGGTGGTGGCCGACTCCGTCTATGCACCGATCTTCGCCCGGCTTGAGGCGGAAATCGCCGATGCTGAAGCCATGCTGTCTGGCGACATCATCGCCCGCGCCCGCGCTATCGCCCGTCAGAGCGCCAGCGCCTGAATCGCTTGGGCCAGATGCTCAAGGCTTGCCCCGTGCCCGTAGCGTTCCCGCGTCAGCGTATGGCCGAACAGGTCGCGCCTGATCCGGTCATCTATGCCCGCCGCCAGCATCCGGTCTTCAAACGAATGACGAAGTGAGTAAAGAACGTGATCCGGCGACTCCATCAGACCATTGGACCGCATGAACTTGTTGACCGTGGCCGAGAGGCTGGGGTTGTCGGCATAGCGCGGGAAACCCTTGGGGCACTCCCTGAAGGCTTCAAGGCTGACGCCTGCCAAGGGGATGACCCGGCGGGCATAGGCGCTCTTCAACTGCCGCCCCACGGGCTCAATCGAAATGTGGGGCACCTTCTGGTCAAGCCTGATCTGGTCCGCCGTAAGGGCCGCCCCTTCGCTGGGGCGATAGCCCGTGTTGACCATACCCAAGACGATGCACCGGGCTTCTGTATTGAGCCCGGCCAGCGCGCCCGGGGCCAAGAGCTTGTCCTTAATCCACTTCACCGAGAACGGCGGCCTTGTGCGCTTCTCACCTTCCTTGAAGCTCAAATCCGTGAGCGGCAGCACCAGCCCGAGGCGCTTCATCTTGTTGATGGTCTTCATCACGTCGCCAAGGTGGATCAAGTCCTTGTTGGCGGAATTGGGGGTCAGGTCATCCGACTCCATCTTCTCAAGCCACCACTGGCGGAAATCCAGCATGTCTTCGCCGGAAATATCCGCCAGCGCCTTGTCGCCCACGACGGCGACGAAGTTTGCCACGGCCTTCTTTCGCGGGTTCTTCCAACGCCGCATCTGGTCTTCGCTCTTCCCCCGCGCCCGATCTGCGGCAAGGGTCCAGTAAAGCTCAAGCGCGCGGCTCACCGTGATCTTCGGTTCCGAAGCCCCGCCAAGGATGGCCGCCGCTTCGCGCTTGTCGGGCGCATCGTTGCGGACAGGAACGGCTTCGATCCGGGCCAGAAGCTCTTCGCGTGGCAGGGAAGCGACTTGCGGCGCGGGCAGGTAGCGATAGCCCCGGGCCGCCGCCAACTCACGGGCCGCTTCGAACCGCTTTTCCGCGTCGCCGGTATCCCCGGCCAGCTTGGCTTCCCAAGCCTCAATCATGTGCTGCCACGCCACAGGGGCCTTCTGATTGGCCACGGACGCGGAGTCGGTATGCAGGCTTATCCAGACTGTGACTCGCGGCTCTACGCGCCGGTATCGGAGCGGAACCCGCTTGCGCAGGTGGAACGTGGACGCCCGCCGGACGATGCTCATGGGAAGCCCTCGAAACTGACCAAGTGCAGCGAATTGTGCAGCAACATGTGCAGCAAAGCAATAGTCCCGGGGCACGGCGGCGTCATCGAAATGGGCGAAAATACAATGAAATCAACGCGATATGTGCCGAAGATTTCTTTGGATAGTGGCGGAGAGGGTGGGATTCGAACCCACGGTGGGCGCAAACCCACAACGGTTTTCGAGACCGCCCCGATCGACCACTCCGGCACCTCTCCGCGCTTTGGGGGTCGTCTCTGGCGGCGTTTAGCTGGGTGTTCGGTGAAGCGCAACCCCCCTTCGGTGGCGGCCTGCCGCCAAAGGTGACGCAAGCGTGACGGTCCTGCGGGTCAGGACGCATGTCCCGGCCTTGGCAATCGCAGGGCAAGGGCCTAGCTTTGGGCCAGCAGCGCCGAAACGCCCCGTTCCTTGCAGGTAGATCATGGCCCATCCCCTTGCCCGACCGTCGATTCTCGCGGCCCTCATGTCGGTTCCGCTGGCCGTCGCCCCGCCGCTGGGTGTCCTGCGGGCCGAAACGACGGCACCCACGGTTGAAACTGTCGAAACGGTGGCCCCGGAACGCCTGGCGGCGCTGTCGCATCTCATGATGATGCCCGAGGTCTTTGCGGTCATGGCCGAAGAGGGCAGGGTCTATGGTGCCTCGATCGAGGACCAGATGTTCCCCGACCGCGGCGGGCCGGCCTGGGCGATGCGGGTCGAAACCATCTATGCGCCCGACACCCTGCTGCCGATGTTCGAGACCGCCTTTGCCGCTGCCCTGGCGCAGGATCCCGATACGGTTGCGGCGGCCGAAGCTTTCTTCGGCACTCCGGCCGGGCAAGAGATCCTCAAGCTCGAGATCGAGGCCCGGCGGGCGCTGCTGGACACGGCGGTCGAAGAAGCCGCCCAGGTCGAGGCCGAGCGGATGAAGACCGAACGCGACCCCAGGCTGCGGCTGGTGCGCGACCTGATCGAGGCGGGCGATCTGATCGAAAGCAATGTCGCAGGCGCACTTTCGGCAAATCTGGCGTTTTTCGAAGGCATGGCAGCGGCCAATGTGCCCGGCATGATGACGGACCACGAAAGCATGATGGCCGAAGTCTGGAGCCAGGAAGACAGCATCCGCGCCGAAATGGCCAACTGGCTGGTGCCCTTTCTCTGCCTGGCCTATCAGCCGGTCAGCGAGACCGATCTGAAGGCCTATATCGCGTTCTCAGCCTCTTCCGAGGGCAAGCGGCTGAACGCGGCGCTGTTTGCCGGCTTCAACGAAACCTCGCGCAGGATCTCGCTTCAACTGGGCCGTGCCGCGGCCGAGGCGATGGCCGGCAACGACATCTGACAGGCCCGTCGCCGCCTTTCCCTTCTGCAAATATCCTCTGGGGGGGCAACCATTGGTGCGCCGCTGGTTCAAGACCAATGGCAGCGGGGGCGAAGCGCCCCGGTGGCCGCAAAGGCACCCGCCGTTCCGCTTGACAACCCGGCCCCGCCAGATCATAAGCCCGCATCCGGCTCAGGGTGCGAATCCTGGGCAGGTTTCGTTTTGACAGCGCAGTCCGCAGGCGGGGCAGGGGTCCCACGAACACCGCATGGCCGATCCGGCCTCGGGGCCGCAGGACGCGGAACAAGGAAGGAAAGACCCATGTTTGCGGTCCTCAAGACCGGCGGCAAGCAGTACAAGGTGCAGGCGGGCGACGTTCTGCGCGTGGAAAAGCTTGATGCCGCCGCTGGCGACAAGATCCAGTTCAATGACATTCTGGTGGTCGGTGCGACCATCGGTGCCCCCCTGGTGGCCGGTGCGGCCGTTCAGGCCGAGGTGATCGACCAGATCAAGGGCGAAAAGACCATCTCCTACCACAAACGCCGCCGGAAACATTCGTCGCAGCGCACCCGTGGCCATCGCCAGCACCTGACGCTGGTGCGGATCACCGATGTGCTGGAGAAGGGCGCCGAGAAATCGGGCATCAAGGCTGCGACCGGCACCGCTGCCGCCCGCGTGGTCGCGCATGAGGCCCCCGGTGCCGCCAAGCCCGAAGCCGCCAAGGCTGCGAAACCGGCCAAGGCCGCCAAGGCCGAAGCTGCCCCCGCCGCCGAGGAAGCCGCCGAAAAACCGAAGCGCGCCCGCAAGGCCGCCGAAGCGAAGGAGTAACCCCTCATGGCACACAAGAAAGCAGGCGGTTCGTCCCGCAACGGCCGCGACAGCGCCGGTCGCCGTCTGGGCGTCAAGCTCTATGGTGGCCAGGCCGCGATTCCGGGCAACATCATCGTGCGTCAGCGCGGCACCACCTTCTTCCCCGGCAATGGCGTCGGCATGGGCACGGACCATACGATCTTTGCCACCGTCGAGGGCAAGGTGACGTTCAAGAAGGGCCTCAAGGGGCGCACCTTCATTTCGGTCCTCCCGACTGCCGAGGCTGCCGAGTAAGCCGGAAAACCGTTACAGATCACATGTATCGGGGGGATCGGCTGAAAAAGCCGGTCCCCTTCCTCATTTCCGCCCCGGTTTTGCCGGGGCCGGGATGAAAAACCGGGGCCGCGCCCCCACATGAGCTTCGAGGAGGAAGCCATGGTACTGGACATGACACCGGCCGCAGACGGCCAGATTGCTGCCGGACGGTTCGTTCTGCGCCCCCTGCGCCTGTCGGACACCGGGCTGATCGCGCATCACGCTGCGGACCGCCGGGTTGCCGAGGCAACGCAGAACATCCCGCATCCGTTCCCGCCGGGTGCCGCCGAAGCCTATGTCGCCCGTGCGATGAAACATGAGCGGCCCGGTTCGGTTTGGGTGATGGATGGCGCGCTGACCGGCCTGAGCGAACTTCTGGGCGTCATCTCGCTGAAACCGATGGAGATGAAGCCGGGCTGCAAGCGCGAAGGCCAGTCCGAAGTGGCCTATTGGGTTGCGCCCGCCTTCTGGAACACCGGTATCGCGTCCGAGGCGGTGCGGGCCCTGATTGCGGCCAACCCCCTGGCCGACCGCACCTATTTCGCCGAGGTGTTCCAGGACAATCCGGGGTCGGCCCGCGTGCTGAGCAATGCCGGGTTCCAGTATCTCGGCGATGCCGAAGCCTTCTCGGTGGCCCGCAATGCCCGCGTGCCAACCTGGACCTATATCCGCAAGCTGGACTGACGCCATGGATCATCTCCTCCGCGCGGTCCTCGGGACGGCGCGGCTGGAGCTGCGCCCCCTGAGGCCCGATGACGCCGCCGCCGTGATCGATGGCGTTGGTCGCCTGACCGTCAGCCGCTGGCTGTCGGTGGTGCCACATCCCTATGTGCCCGCCGATTTTGATGCCTTCCTGTCCATCGCCACGCCGGGCCGGTTCTGGGCCATCGACGATGCCACAGGGCTGGCGGGCGTCATCTCGCTTGCGCCCGGTCTTGGGTTCTGGATCGCGCCCGACCGGCAGGGGCTGGGTTATGCCAGCGAAGCCGCCGGAGCCGTTCTGGCGGCCCATTTCGCCGACCCCGCCGCAGGCCCGGTTTCTTCGGGCTATTTCCGTGACAACCGGGCCTCGGCCGCCGTTCATCGCAGACTGGGATTTCGCACCGTTGCGGTGGAACAGGTGATGTGCCGCGCGTTGGGCCAGCCGCGGCCGCTGTTGCGCCAGCGGCTGATCCGCGCCGACTGGTTGTGGCAGCCAGCCGCCGCTTGAGCCCGGCGTCCCGATCCTGTATCGCCCTTGCATCCCTCGTGAAAGCGCCACCATGAAATTCCTCGACCTTGCCAAAGTCTATATCCGCTCGGGTGGCGGCGGGGCGGGCTGCGTTTCGTTCCGGCGCGAGAAATTCATCGAATTCGGCGGGCCGGATGGCGGCGACGGCGGGCATGGCGGCAGCGTCTGGGCCGAGGCGGTCGAAGGGCTGAACACGCTGATCGACTATCGCTATCAGCAGCATTTCTTCGCCAAGTCCGGCCAGCCCGGCATGGGCAGCCAGAAGACCGGCAAGACCGGCGATGACATCGTGCTGAAGGTGCCTCTGGGGACCGAAATCCTGGATGAGGACGAGGTGACGGTGTTGGCCGACCTGACCGAGCCGGGCCAGAAGGTCTGTCTGGCCGAGGGCGGCAATGGCGGCTGGGGCAACCTGCGGTTCAAGTCGTCCACCAACCGCGCGCCGGCGCGGGCCAATCCGGGGCAGGAAGGGGTCGAGCGTACGATCTGGCTGCGGCTGAAGCTGATTGCCGATGCCGGGCTGGTGGGGCTGCCCAATGCCGGAAAGTCGACCTTTCTGGCGGCGGTGTCGAACGCCCGGCCGAAGATCGCCGATTATCCCTTTACCACGCTGGTGCCGAACCTTGGCGTCGTCGGCATCGACGGGCATGAATTCGTCATGGCCGATATTCCGGGGCTGATCGAGGGCGCGTCCGAAGGCCGGGGCCTTGGCACGCAGTTCCTGGCCCATGTCGAACGCTGCAAGGTGCTGCTGCATCTGGTGGATGGCACGTCGTCGACGATCACCAGGGATTATCGCACCATCGTGACCGAATTGGAGGCCTATTCCGACATTCTGGGCGACAAGCCCCGCATCCTGGCGCTGAACAAGGTGGATGCCATGGATGCCAAGCAGATTTCCGACCGCCGCCGCGCGCTGGAGAAGGCCAGCGGCGGGCCGGTGCATGTGATCTCGGGCGTGGCGGGCAGGGGTATCCCTGATGTGCTGCGCGAGATCCACGCCACCATCAAGGGGCAGGAGCCGGAAGAGGAGCGCGGCGCATGGCAGCCCTAGAAACCTCGTCCGCGGCGCTGGCCCCCGACATAAGGGCGGCGAAACGGCTGGTGATCAAGATCGGCTCGGCGCTTCTGGTGGATCGCAAGGCCGGGCTGAAGCAGGGCTGGCTGTCCGCTCTGGCGCTGGATGTGGCCGAGGCCAAGCTGCGCGGGGCGGATGTGGTGCTGGTCTCCTCCGGCTCCATCGCGCTGGGGCGCAAGGTGCTGGGGCTGGGCGATGGCGTGCTGACGCTGGAACAAAGCCAGGCTGCCGCGGCGGTGGGGCAGATCCGGCTGGCTCGCGCCTATGAAGAGGTGCTGGCCCCGCATGGCATCACCACCGCGCAGATTCTGGTGACACTGGAGGATACCGAGGACCGCCGCCGCTACCTGAACTCCCGCGCCACGATGCAGACACTGCTTGGCTTGGGCGTTGTGCCGATCGTGAACGAGAATGACACCGTGGCGACGGATGAGATTCGCTTTGGCGACAACGACCGGCTGGCGGCGCAGATCGCGGTGACGGCGGGGGCGGATCAGCTGCTGCTGCTGTCGGATGTAGATGGATTCTACAATTCCAATCCGAAAGAAAACCCTGAGGCCCTCAGGTTTGATGTTATCGAACATATCACCCCTGAAATAGAATCCATGGCCGGCGATCCGGTTTCCGGGCTGTCGAAGGGCGGGATGAAGACCAAGCTTCTGGCCGCCAAGACCGCCGTGGCGGGGGGCTGCGCCATGGCGATCATGGAAGGGTCCACCCTGCGGCCGCTGAAGGCGCTGGCCGAGGGCGCGGCGCGGACATGGTTCGTGCCGGCCGCCGATCCGCAACTGGCCCGGAAACGCTGGATCAATGCAATGAAGCCGAAGGGCGAGTTGATGCTGGACGCCGGGGCCGTGACGGCGCTGCGGGCGGGCAAGAGCCTGCTTCCGGCGGGTGTCACCCGAGTGACCGGCACATTCGGGCGCGGCGAGCCGGTGGCGATCCTGTCGCCGGACGGCGTGGTTCTGGGCAAGGGCCTTTGCCGCTATACCAGTGCCGAGACGAAGAAGATTGCCGGGCACCGTTCGGGCGAAATCGAGGCGATTCTGGGCTATCACGGCCGCGCGGCGCTGGTTCACAGGGATGATATGGTGGTCTGAGGGGATGCCGCCGGGGGCGGCCTGTCCCGGCCGCCCGAGGATATTTGACGAAGGGAAAGACCATGGACGGGCAGTTCTCCGATCTGATGGCCGATATCGGGGCCAAGGCCCGCGCAGCAGCGGCGGAGCTGGCCTTCGCCTCGTCCGAGCGCAAGGCCGCGGCGCTGCAGGCGGCGGCGGTGGCGCTTTGGGATCGCCGCGATGCGATTCTGGATGCCAATGTGCTGGATCTGGCCGAGGCCGAGGCCAAGGGTCTGTCAAAGCCGCAGATCGACCGTCTGATGCTGAACCCGACCCGGCTGCGCGGCATTGCGGACGGGTTGCGCGCGATTGCCGAGCAGAAGGACCCGGTCGGCCGGGTTCTGGCCGAATGGGACCGGCCGAACGGGCTGCATATCCAGCGCGTTGCCACGCCGCTGGGCGTGGTGGGGGTGATCTACGAATCCCGGCCCAATGTCACCGCCGATGCGGGGGCGTTGTGCCTGAAGTCGGGCAATGCGGTGATTCTGCGCGGCGGATCGGACAGCCGCAACACGTCCGAGGCGATCCATCTGTGCATGGTCGAAGGCTTGCGCGCCGCCAACCTGCCTGAGTCTGCGATCCAGCTGATCCCGGTGCCCGACCGCGACATGGTGACGGCGATGCTGCGCGCCACCGACTTCATTGATGTGATCGTGCCGCGCGGCGGCAAGGGGCTGGTCGGGCTGGTGCAGGCCGAGGCGCGGGTGCCGGTCTTTGCGCATCTGGAAGGCATCTGTCATGTCTATGCCGACCGCGATGCCGATCTGGAAAAGGCCCGCGCCGTGGTTCTGAACGCCAAGACCCGCCGCACTGGCATCTGCGGGGCCGCCGAATGCCTGCTGATCGACTGGCAGTTCTATACCAGACACGGGGCGGTGTTGATCGAGGATCTGCTGGCCGCCGGGGTCGAGGTGCGGACCGAGGGCGAGCTTCTGAAGGTCAAGGGCACGGTCCGGGCCCAGCCGGAGGATTTCGGGCGCGAGTTTCTGGATATGGTCATCGCGGCGAAACTGGTCGACGGGGTGGATGCGGCCATCGCCCATATCCGCAAATATGGCAGCCAGCACACCGAGGCGATCCTGACCGAGAATGACGCCACCGCCGCGCGGTTTTTCGAACGGCTGGATTCGGCGATCCTGATGCGCAATGCCTCGACCCAGTTTGCCGATGGCGGCGAATTCGGCATGGGCGGCGAGATCGGCATCGCCACCGGCAAAATGCATGCGCGCGGCCCCGTCGGGGCCGAGCAGCTGTGCAGCTTCAAGTATCTGGTGACGGGAAACGGCACGATCCGGGGCTGAACGGCCGGGCAGGGGCGTGATTTTTCGTTGAAAAATCGTGCCCCTGCCGGTCACTTCACCCGGAAGTCGAAGTGCTTGCGCACATTCTCCTCGATCTTCCATGTGCCCTTGAAGGTGGGTTCCACCACAAAGGCATCGCCGGCCTTTACCGTCACGGGCGTGCCGCCGTCAGGGGTGATGGTGATCCGGCCCGCGATCAGCACGACATATTCATATGCGGTATAGGTGGCGTGATAGCTGCCCACCGTGCATTCCCAGATGCCCGAAACCATGTCTCCGGCTGCCGAGGTATGCAGGACCCAGGTCTTCATCTTCGGGTTGCCTTCGGTGACGACCCAGCCATCCAGATCGGCGGTCGACGGGTCATGCCCGTCGGTGGACGGCAGTTTGACGATGGTTTGCATGGGTTCCTCCTGGTCTTTGCCGGGGGCAAGTCTCCAACGGCCGGGGCGGGCCGTCGCCGCCATACGCGACATGATGTGGCGCGTCCCGCCTGCCGGGGGTACGATTTTTCGACGAAAAATCGGATCTCAGAAACTCAGCCGGATCGCGTTTTCCTTCAGTTCCGCCACCAGTCGTCTGCCCTGGGCGCGCAATTCCTCGGGGACCAGGGCGAAATGCACCTGACCTGCCCCGATCTCGGCCGGGGGATGGCGTTCGGTCAGGACTTCCCACAGCGCCGGGTCGATCTTCAGACGGGGCGCTTCGGCCTGCATGACCCAGCCGCCGTCGCCGCGTTCGATGCGCAGCTTGCCGCCATAGGCCATTGCGGTTTCAAGGCATTGCAGCATCAGGAAGACCAGCTTCACCTCGCGCCGCGCCAAGTCCTGCGGGCTGAGCCATTCCACCTGAAGCCGCCCGCCCCGTGTCATGTCGGCAAGGATTCCGGCCACCTCGCCGCGCGAGATGCGCTGGTCGGCTCCTGCTGCGCCATAGCAGACCCGGAAGAACCGGATGCGGGCATTGGCATTGGCCACGCTTTCGGCAATCAGCGCCAGTTCCGGTGTCCGCGCTGCGCCGTCCATCATCATCAGTTCGACCCCGTTGCCGATAGCGCCGATCGGGCTGATAAGGTCATGGCAGATCCGCGATCCGATAAGGGCGGCGAGATCGGGCTTGTCTTGCATTCTCAGGGCCTCGTGCCGAAGGGGGTAGGGTGATTTCGCTTCTGGAACCGGGCATGATGGTGCGCCATCCCCAGCAACCCGACTGGGGGCTGGGCCAGGTGCAATCCGTCATCGGCGGACGTGCCACGGTCAATTTCGAACATGCCGGCAAAGTTGTCATTGATTTGCGTCATGTAAGTCTTTTGCCCGATTTCGAAGCCTGACACGCATTGTGGGTAATCCGTATCTCTTTGCAACCCAAGATGGTTGCGCGGTTGCAACGGCTTATCCCGGTCCGACGGGCTGGTTGCATTGCGCGGGGGGCATGGCTAAGTCAGACATGCGATCAAGGAAAAGGGGCGGAATGCGCGCGGAAGATGCGATCTATACGCTGCGGTTGGCATCCGGTGCCGATGATCTGCGGGCGGCACAGCGGCTGCGTTATCGCGTTTTCGTGCAGGAACTTGGCGCATCCGGTCCGATGGTCGACCATGATCAGGGCATCGAATCCGATCAATTCGATGCAGTTTCCGATCATCTGCTGCTGATCGACAACCGTATCGATCCGGTCATGGGCAATCATGTCGTCGGCGCCTATCGCCTGCTGCCGGGCGACCGGCTGGCCCCCGGCGCGCCGTTCTATTCCGAGACCGAATATGATCTGGGACCGCTGCGCCGGTCGGGGCGGCGCCTGCTGGAACTGGGCCGGTCCTGCGTGCATCCCGATCACCGCGGCGGCACCGGCATGTTCCACCTGTGGAACGGCCTGGCCGAATATGTGCTGGAGCGCGGAATCGAGGTGATGTTCGGCACGGCCTCGTTCCACGGCACCGATGTGCCGGCGCTGGCGATGCCGCTGTCCTGGCTTGGGCATCACCATATGGCACCACCGGAGATGCGGGTGCGGGCGCTGCCGCCGAACCGGGTGGATCTGGCCGTTGTCCCGGCGGCGGATCTTGACCGCGCGGCGGCCATGGCGGCGATGCCCGCGCTGATCAAGGCCTATCTCAGGCTGGGCGGATGCGTCGGCGACGGGGCCTGGATCGACCGGGATTTCAACACGACCGACGTCTGCCTGGTGATGGACACCGGGCGGATGTCGGCCCGTCACCGCGATTTCTATATCCGCAAGAAGGGCCAGCCGTGACGCAGTGGCAAGACGCGCCGGGGCCGCCGTTCCGTGCCGGGCGTCTTGGCTGGCTGCGCGTGGCCTTGCGCGGGCCTGCGATGGCGATGGTGACTTATGGTGCCCTTATGATCCTGCTGCTGGTCCGGCTGATCGAATGGCCGCTGTTCGGGTCCGAACGGCCCGTGACCCCCTGGATCACGCAGCTGGTCTGCCGCGTCAATTGCGCCATTCTGGGCCTGAGACTGCACGTCATCGGCCGTCCGATGGCGCAGAAGGGGGCTGTCGTTGCCAATCATTCGTCATGGCTGGACATCTTCACCCTGAACGCCTGCACCCGGATCTATTTCGTTGCTAAATCCGAAGTGTCGGGCTGGCCGGGCATCGGCTGGCTGGCGCGGGCGACGGGAACGGTCTTCATCCGCCGCAAGGGTATGGATGCGAAGCTTCAGCAGGATATGTTCGAGACCCGGCTTCGTCAGGGCCATCGGCTACTGTTCTTCCCCGAAGGCACCAGCACCGATGCCATCCGGGTTTTGCCTTTCAAATCATCGCTGTTTCAGGCGTTCTTCAGCCATGGTCTTGACCGGGTCCTGTTCATCCAGCCGGTCACGGTGGTCTATCACGCCCCGCCCGGACAGGATGCCCGTTTCTATGGCTGGTGGGGCGAGATGGATTTTGCCGGCCATCTGTGGAAGATGCTGGCCGCGCCGCGGCATGGCCATGTCGTGATCACCTTTCACCCCGAAGTGCCCGTGGACGGGTTCGAGGACCGCAAAGCCCTGGCCCAGCATTGCGAACGGGTGATCCGCACCTCGCATCTGCTGGCGGTTGAATAGCTGCTCCTCGTCGCGTGACCGCGCTCGTCGCCCGTGACGACAAGCGGCACCGCAGGAGGAGCCGTGCCTTAGCCCAGCGGCGCCACCAGCGTCTTCAGCGCCGATGCGGGGTCATCCGTGCGCCAGATCTCTGCCCCGATGCCGAAGAAATCCGTCACCGGCAGCAGCTCTTCGACAAGCGCCAGCGTCAGCCCGCCTTCCGCGATCACCGGCACTTCGATCATCTCGGACCACCACTGGAACAGCGCCCGCCCGGCCAGGGCGCCATCGCCCAGCGGCGTTGCACCGACCGGGCCGAAGGCGACATAATCCGCGCCCGCCTCTCCGGCGGAAATTCCTTCGTGCCGGGTCGCGCCGCAATAGGCGCCGACTATGGCATCGGCCCCCAGATCCTTGCGGGCCTTGCGCACCGACCGCGCCCCGTCGGCCAGATGCACCCCGTCCAGGCCCAGCCGCTCCACCAGCCCCAGATGGGTTTCGATCACCACCGCGACATCGCGGGCATGGGCGACCAGCCGCGCCGCATCGGCCATGCGCGACAGCTCCAGTTCGTCGGATCCGGCCAGAGGCAGCCGCAAACAGGCGACCTCAGCCGCGTCCAGCACCCGCGCCAGCGTGTCCGGAAAGACCTCCCAGTCAAAGGCGGGAGGGGTGATCAGGGTGATCTGCGGGCGGTCTTGGTCGGCCATGGCATCCTCGGTCGGCGTGATGGCCCCGCCTATCAGCCTTTGCGGCACTTGGCTAGTTTGGCCGAAGCGGGGCCGCCCGGCCACCGGTTTCCCCCGGTTGCCCGCTGCGGCGCCCTGTCGTATCAGGCCGCAGTCCGATCCGACAAAGGCCGACCGTGATCCAGCCCGCCTTCATCCTTGTCCGCCCGCAGATGGGCGAGAATATCGGCGCCGCCGCGCGGGCCATGCTGAACTTTGGCCTCGACCGGATGCGCATCGTCGATCCGCGCGACGGCTGGCCCAATCCGCGCGCGGTGGCCATGGCCTCGGGGGCCGGGCGGGTGCTGGATCATGCCGGGCTGTTTCCCGATGTCGCCACTTCGGTCGCAGATTGCGATTTTGTCTTTGCCACCACGGCGCGCGGGCGCGAATTGGTGAAAGAGGTGGTCACTCCCGAACGCGCCATGGCGATGACGCGGGGCATGGCGGGGCAGGGCAAGAAGGTGGGTATCCTGTTCGGGCCGGAACGGGCCGGGCTTGAGAATGACGACATCACCCATGCCAATGCCATCATCACCGTGCCGGTGAACCCGGAGTTCTATTCGCTGAACCTTGGCCAGGCGGTGCTGCTTCTGTCCTATGAATGGGGCAGGCAGGGATCCGATGTGCCGCCTTCGGTGATGGAGCTGGCGGGCAAGGACATGGCGGTGCGCGGCGAAGTGCAGGCGCTGGCCGATCATTACGAAGAGCGTCTGGCGGCGGCAGGGTTCTTCCACCCGCCCGAGAAGGCCCCGGCGATGAAGCTGAACCTGCGCAATATGTGGGGGCGGCTGGCGCTGACGCGCGCCGAGGTGCAGACCTTCCACGGCATGCTGCGGCAGATCGCCTGGAAACTGCGGGCGCAGGGCCATGGCGATGCGTCCGAAGCTGCGCCAGCAGCGAAACCGGGAAGCGAAGCTGCAAAGGACTGATTTGCCTTGCGCGGATTTCCCGCATCCTGACCGGGCAGCCCCTTTGCGGCCCCGCCCCGATCGGATAGCCTGCGGCCAACCAGAACACGCAGGCAGGCCCCCATGATCACCCGTCGCAGCCTTTCCCTTCTGTCGCTTGCCGCCCTGACTTCGGCCTGCGTTCCCTCCGGTGGCAGCGGCGGGGCGCGCGGTCCGGGTGGCGAAACGCCGCCGCCGCGCCCTGTGCCGAATGCCGGATGGGATGCCTGGGTTGCCGCCTACAAGGATCGGGCCGCCAGCCGGGGCATCGCGCGCGGGGTGATCGACACCGCCTTCCGTGGCGCGGGCTTTCTGCCGGATGTGATCGACAAGGACCGCAACCAGACCGAATTCAAACGCACGACCGAGGATTATCTGAACATCGCCGCATCGGACGAGCGGGTTTCTCTGGGACGGCAGAAATATGCGGCCTATGGCGGGGTGCTGAACGCGCTGCAAAGCCGCTATGGTGTTGATGCCCAGATCATCGCCGCCGTCTGGGGGCTGGAAAGCTTCTTCGGCACGCGGCGCGGCAATATCCCGGTGATCTCGGCCCTGTCCACTCTGGCCTATGAAGGGCGGCGGGGCGAGTTCTTTGAGGGCCAGCTGACCGCCGCACTGCGCATCCTGCAACGCGGTGACACCACACCCGGCCAGATGGTCGGCAGCTGGGCCGGGGCGATGGGGCATACCCAGTTCATCCCGACCAGCTATCTGGAATTCGCGGTGGATTACACCGGCGACGGGCGTGCCGACATCTGGGCCGAAGACCCCAGCGATGCGCTGGCCTCGACGGCGGCCTATCTCAGCCGATCAGGCTGGACGCGCGGCCTGCCCTGGGGGATGGAGGTTCAGCTTCCGTCCGGGTTCGCGCCGGGGCTCTTGGGGCGCGGCAAGGGCAAGGCGGCGGCGGACTGGCAGGCGCTGGGCGTGCGCTCGGCCTCGGGCCGGGCTTTGGCGGGCGGGTCGATCATCGCGCCGGGCGGGATCGGTGGGCCGGCCTTTCTGCTGACCGGCAACTTCAACGTGATCCTGCGCTACAACAATGCCGAGAATTACGCGCTGGGGGTGGGGCATCTCAGCGACCGTCTGGCCGGTGGCGGACCTTTGAGCGCGGCCTTCGGACCGGATGCCAACGGGCTGACCAAGGCCGACCGGCAGGAGTTGCAGCGCCTGCTGACCGCCAGGGGGTTTGACACCGGCGGCACCGACGGAGTGATCGGGGCAAAGTCGAAGGCGGCGATCGAAGGCTATCAGGCCAGCCGTGGCCTGCCTGTCACCGGGGTGCCAAGCGCCGATCTGCTGCGGATGTTGCGTGGCTGACCGGGCGCCGGGGGCCAGCCCCCGGACCCCCGTGGTATTTGGACAAAGATGAAAGACCGGGCCGGGTCTTGAAGGGGGCTGGACGGCAGCCTAGTGTCCCGGCGAAGCAACGGGGCAGGGCAGATGGCCGGCAAACGCAGCATTTTCGAGGATGTCGGGGAAAAGGGGGCCGCGGCTCCTCGGCCCGCGACAGGCGGGATAGACGCGGGGCCGAAGGGCGCGCGAGGGGCGATCCGGCTGTGGCTGGTGCTGCTGTTCCTGATGGTCGCCGCTATGATCCTGATCGGCGGGCTGACGCGGCTGACCGATTCCGGCCTGTCGATCACCGAATGGAATCTGGTGACGGGGGCAGTGCCGCCGCTGAGCGAGGCTGCCTGGCTGGCAGAGTTCGAAAAATACAAGAACTTCCCGGAGTTTCAGCTGCAGAACCAGCAGATGACATTGGAAGAGTTCAAGCCGATCTATTGGTGGGAATGGGGCCACCGGGCGCTGGGGCGGCTGGTCGGGCTGATCTGGGCCGCCGGATTCGTCTGGTTCCTGATCCGCAGCCAGATTCCACCAGGCTGGGAACTGCGGCTGCTGGGCCTTGGTGCGCTGGGGGCGTTGCAGGGGGCCGTCGGCTGGTGGATGGTGCATTCCGGTTTGCAGGGCGTGCGGGTCGATGTGGTCTCATGGCGGCTGGCGACGCATCTGGGACTGGCCTTCGCGATTCTGGGGCTGATCGCCTGGTATGCGATGGCGCTGTCGCGCAGCGAGGCGCAGCTGATGCAGGCCCGGCGGGGACGCGAGGCAAGGCTGTTCGGGCTGTCCACCGGATTGCTGCATTTCGCCTTTCTGCAGATCCTGCTGGGTGCCCTGGTGGCCGGGATCGACGCCGGACGTGCCTTCCCGACCTGGCCGCTGATGGGTGAGAGCTTCTTCCCGGCCGATGCTTTCTATGTGCCCGACGGGCAGGGCGGCAGCCTGGCCTGGCCTTGGGCCTTTCTTGAAAATCCGGGTCTGGTGCAATTCGTTCACCGGATGGCGGGCTATCTGCTGCTTGCCTTTGGCATCGTGGTCTGGCTGCGCGGGCGGCGGTCCTCGCATCGCGCGACCCGCTTTGCCTTTCATATGGTGATGCTGATGCTTGCGGCGCAGGTGGCGCTGGGCATCGTGACCGTGCTGACCGCTGCGCATCTGCATGTGGCGATCACCCATCAACTGGGCGCGATCCTGCTTTGGGTGCTGATCCTGCGCGCCCGCCACCTGTCGCAATACCCCATGGCCGGGTCGATCCGGGAAGGAACCGCGTGATGAAGAACGATGCTTTTGCCGAAGTGATGGCCCATGCCCGCCAGACCGTTGCGCTGGAACAGGTGATGGGGCGGCTGGGCTGGGATCAGGAAACCATGATGCCGCGCGGGGCGGCCGAACAGCGCGGAGAAGAGATGGCGGCACTGGAGGGCATCCTGCATGCCCGCCGGTCCGATCCGCGGCTGGCCGGATTGCTGGACGCCGCCGAGGCCCCCGATCCGGCAGCGGCGGCGCAGCTGCGCGAAGTTGCGCGTGGCCATTCCCGTGCGGTCAAGGTGCCGGGCACGCTGGCGCAGGAAATTGCGCGTGTGACTTCGGTGGCCCAGGGCATCTGGGCGCAGGCCCGTGCGGCCGAGGATGTGGCCGCCTTCCTGCCGACCCTGGCCGAGGTGGTGCGCCTGAAACGCGAGGAAGGTGCGGCACTGGCGCAGGGCGGCGATGCCTATGACGCGCTGGTCGACGATTACGAGCCGGGCATGACGGGGGCCGACATCGCGGCGATGTTCGGCGCGATGCGGCCGCGTCTGGTGGCGCTGCGTGAACGGATCCTGGGGTCGGGCCGCCAGCCGAAGCCGCTGGATGGATCGTTCAGCGCCGACAGCCAGATGCGTCTGGCCCGCGATCTGGCCGGGGCCTTCGGCTATGACTGGTCGCGCGGGCGGCTGGACATGGCGGTGCATCCGTTCTCGTCCGGGTCGGGTCATGACGTGCGGATCACCACGCGCGTGTCCGAGGCCGATCCGTTCAACTGCTTTTACTCCACCATCCACGAGGTCGGCCATGCCGCCTATGAACAGGGTGTCGACCCGGATTACCTGCTGACCCCGATCGGCAAGGGCGTGTCGATGGGCGTGCATGAAAGCCAGAGCCGGATCTATGAAAACCAGCTGGGCCGCAGCCGCGCCTTTACCGGCTGGCTGCATGGCCAGATGCGCGAGCGGTTCGGCGAATTCGGCATCGCCTCGGCCGATGATTTCTTTGCCACGGTCAACCGGGTGCAGCCCGGCTTCATCCGCACGGAATCGGACGAGGTGCATTACAACCTGCACATCATGATGCGGTTCGACCTGGAACGCGCGCTGATGCGTGGAGACTTGCAGGTCGCTGATCTGCAAGCCGCCTGGAACGACCGGTTCAAGGCCGATTTCGGCGTGGCTGTCGACAGGCCCAGCCATGGCATGTTGCAGGATGTGCATTGGTCGGTGGGGCTGTTCGGCTATTTCCCCACCTATTCGCTGGGCAATGTCTATGCCGGCTGCCTGCACAAGGCACTGCGGGCCGATCAGCCGGGGCTGGATGCCGATCTGGCGCGCGGTGATCTGTCGGCGGCGACCGGCTGGCTGCGCGAAAAGGTGCAGCGCCATGGCGCGCTGTATGAGCCGCGCCAGGTGATTGCCCAGGCCATCGGCACGCAGCCGTCGGAAGTGCCGCTGCTGGAGTATCTGGAGACGAAGTTCGGGCAGATATACGGTCTCTGAGCGCTGCGACGGGCGCAAGCCGGGCCGGTCAGGCCCAGTCGGGCTTGCGCTTTTCGAGAAAGGCGCAGATGCCCTCATCGGTATCGCGCCACAGCATGTTTTCCACCATCGTCGCGCCACACAGGGCATAGGCCTGATCGGCCGGCAGCCCGGCCTGGGCATAGAAGGCGGACTTTCCGATCTTCACCGCGGCGCCCAGCTTTCCGGCCAGCGTGCCGGCCAGAGCCTGCGTCGTCTCGTCCAGTGCCTCGGGCGCTGCGATGCGGTTCACCAGCCCGACCTCGCGGGCGCGGGGGGCGGACAGGAATTCGCCCGTCGTCAGCATCTCGAAGGCGACGGCGGGCGGCACCTTGCGGCTGAGTGCCACCATGGGAGTGGAACAGAACAGGCCGATGTTCACGCCGTTGACGCCGAAGCGGGCATCCTCGGCCGCCGTCACCAGATCGCAGGAGGCGGCCAGCTGGCACCCGGCGGCCGCGGCCAGACCGTGAACCTGCGCGATCACCGGCTGCGGCAGGGCCGGGATGGCCAGCATGACGCGGGTGC
The DNA here is from genome assembly GCA_036745335.1 of Paracoccaceae bacterium. GTDB lineage: Bacteria > Pseudomonadota > Alphaproteobacteria > Rhodobacterales > Rhodobacteraceae > Pseudogemmobacter. Next base: position 4,702 of record DAIOGH010000039.1, on the reverse strand, counting down.
AGAGATCGAAGAGATCCCTGAACCAGGCGGCCCCGCCATCGGCAGAGGCCCGAGCCGCCTGCATTTCCTTCAGATCATGTCCGGCCGAGAACACCCGGCCCGCGCCCTTCAGCACCACGACGCGGATGCTGCGGTCTTCGGCAAGGTCGTGCAAGGCCTGCTCCATCGCCTGCAACATCCGCATCGACAGCGCGTTCAGGCTGTGGGGTGCGTTCAGCGTCAGGGTTGCGGTGGCGTCGCGGTCCTGCCGCAGGATCAGGGCATCGGTCATTGCGGCCTCCTTCTTTGCGGGGCAGGGTAGGGTGCGGCACATGAAAGGGAAAGCCTGTGGAACTGGCAATGGATGCAGGGGCGTTGGGCGACTTTCTGGCGCGCGACTTCGGACAGGTGGCGGCGGATTTCCGGGTGGAGCGGGCCGATCCGGCCGGTGTCCAGTTGCGGCTGCGGGTGGCCGAGCGGCACCTGCGGCCCGGCGGCACGGTCAGCGGGCCGTCGATCTTTGCCCTGGCGGATGTGGCGATCTATCTGGCGATCCTGTCGCGCATCGGTCCGGTGGCGCTGGCGGTCACGACCAATGCCGCGCTGGATTTCCTGCGCAAACCCGAGGCGGGCGGTGACCTGCTGGCCGAAGCCAGGCTGCTGAAACTGGGCCGAAGGCTGGCGGTCGGCGATGTGCTGGTCTTCTCGGAAGGAATGACAGACCCGGTAGCACGGGCCGGAATGACCTATTCCATCCCGCCGCGCGGCTGATCCCGGCTGCTGGGCGGAGCGGCTGCCGCCGCAAGCCTTTCGTCTCGTCGTCGGCTTGGCGCCTCCTCCTCGGGGGATGAGGGGCCTTGCCCCTCAAACTCCCCAGGATATTTGCAGAAGGGAAAGCAGAACCGTCCCGCCTTTCCCTTCTGCAAATATCCCCGCCGGAGGTGCGAGCGGGCTGCGCCATCGGTTCGAGCGGACCGCGAGCGGCCCGAGCCGGTTGCGCCGCAAGGCGCAGAGGCAAGAGACAGGCTTGCGCCTGAAAGGCGCGCCTTGTGATGACGGCGGGGGCGGGAGGTTCAGGCGGATTTCGAGAACCGGCCCTCGATCTGGGCACCGCTTTCGATGACCAGCGTGGCATAGGTCACGTCGGCGGCGACCTCTGCCGTGGCGCGCATGGTGAAGCTGCCGGAGTCGATCTTGCCGTCGACATGGCCTTTCACCTCGACCGATGCGGCGCGGACGGCACCGGAGATGCGGCCCTCCTGCCCGACGGTCAGGCTGTCGGCCGTCAGGTTGCCGTCGACCGTGCCAAAGACCTCGACCGCGCCTGAGGTGGTGATCTCACCGGTGATCCTGAGGTCGCTGCCCAGCACGGAGCGGGCGGCATTGCCGCTGCCGGCGGGGCGCGAAGTCGGGGCGGAAGTCGGGTCGGCGGTCTTCGAGAACATCTGGTCCATCCTGGCTGGCTTGCAGTGATAAGGTGCAAACGGCCCCCTGCGGTCAAGGGGGCGTGGGGCTTCCCGCGGGCGGCAGGCGGAATTCCCGCGCCGCCATGTCGGAAAAGGGCCTGACACGGGGCGGTGTGGATGCTTGGATGGCCGCTGACTCGGCCCCCGCGCGGGATAAAGGGAGCATGGAATGGGCGATGCGTTCTTCACACCTGTCTCGGGACTGGATCTGCCGCGATTCGCCGGGGTCCCCACCTTCATGCGTCTGCCGCATGTGCCGCCGGGGCATGCGCGCTTTGCCGAGGTGGACGTGGGGCTGATCGGTGCGCCTTGGGATGGCGGCACCACCAACCGTCCCGGTCCGCGCCATGGCCCGCGCCAGTTGCGCGACCTGTCCACCATGATCCGTGCCGTGAATGGTGAAACCTGGGTCGCGCCCTTCGATCTGGTCAACTGCGCCGATCTGGGGGATGTGTCGCCCAATCCGGGCGACCTGATGGACAGTCTGGCCAGGATGGAGACATTTTACGACGGCGTCGTTGCGGCGGGTATCCGGCCGCTGACCGGTGGGGGCGATCATCTTTGCACCCTGCCGATCCTGCGGGCGGTGGCGAAGAAACGCCCCGTGGGTCTGATCCAGTTCGACAGCCACACCGATCTGAACGACGTCTATTTCGGCAATGCCCGCTACACGCATGGCACCCCGTTCCGCCGCGCGATGGAAGAGGGGCTGATCGACCCCAGGCGCTATGTGCTGATCGGCATCCGCGGCACGGCCTATGGCCGCGAAGATTGGGATTTCGCCGAAGCGAACGGCATCCGAATCATCCCGGTGGGCGAGTTCCACCGCCGCGGGGCCGCCGATGTCATGGCGGAAGCGCGAGAGATCGCGGGAACGGGGCCGACTTATGTGACCTATGACATCGACTTTGTCGATCCGACCTTTGCCCCCGGCACCGGGACGCCCGAAGTGGGCGGCCCGTCAAGCTGGCAGGCGCTTGAAGTGGCGCGCGGCCTGCGCGGGCTGGACATCGTGGGGGCCGATCTGGTCGAGGTCTCGCCCCCCTTCGATGCGGCAGGGGGCACGGCCTGGCTGGGGGTCAGCCTGATGTTCGAGATGCTTTGCTCAATGGCCGAGGCGGTGGTGCGTAGCCGGTGACGGTTGTTTCAGGGCACGGCACCGGTGGTTTCCAGCCCCGGACACCCGGATGATATTTGAGGACAGATGAAATGACGGCAGAGTTGATCGTGACCAATGCGCGGATCCTGACGATGGACCCGGAGCGTCCGCGGGCCGAGGCGTTGGCTGTGGCCGGGGGGCGCATCCTGGCGGTGGGCTCGGGGGCCGATGTGGCGCCTCTTGCCGGGCCGGGCTGCCGGGTGATCGACGCGGGGGGGCGGACCTTGTTGCCGGGCTTTGTCGAAAGCCATCTTCATCTGGTGCTGGGCGGAAATGAGTTGACCCAGTTGCAACTGGGCGGCGTCGAGGGGTTCGAGGCACTGCGCGCGGCGGTGCTGGCCTATGCCGCCGCCAATCCCGGCCTGCCGCTGGTGATGGCGCAGGGCGCGGCCTATGAGATTCTTGACGCCCCGGTCACGCGCGGCGATCTGGACCGGATCCTGCCGGACCGGCCCTTTGCGATGATGTCGCCCGATCACCATACCGTCTGGGCCAATACGGCGGCCTTGCAGGCGGCGGGGCTGCTGCACGGGGCCGAGATGCCTGCGGGGCATGTCGTGGTGATGGCCGGTGACGGAACGGCGACCGGAGAGCTGCGCGAGTTCGAGGCATTTTCGTCGGTGCTGGCGCTGTCGGGCGATCTGCATCTGCAACTGGGCATCGCCACGGGCGGGGAGCCGGATCCCTGGCCGGATGCGGCGCAGCGCGCGAAGGACAAGGACAAGGTGGCGGCGGGGCTGGCGCATTGTGCGGCGCAGGGCATCACCGCGATGGTGAACATGGACGGCAACCGCTATACCTGCGCGCTGCTGCAGGAGATGGCCGAGGAGGGCCGTCTGACCGCCCGCGTCAAGGTGCCCTTCCACATGAAGCCGCATATGGATCTGGCCGAACTGTCGCGCGCCTCTGCCATGACGGCCGAATTCAATGGCGAATGGGTCACGTCAGGCTTCGTCAAGATGTTCATGGACGGCGTGGTCGACAGCCGCACCGCCTATATGCTGAATGATTATCCCGGCACCGCCGAGCGTGGCGAGCCGCTGTTCGGGGCGGAACGCTTCATGGACATCTGTGCCGAGATTGACCGGCGCGGCTTGCAGATTGCCGTTCACGCCATCGGCGACGGTGCCGTGCGCCAGACCATCGACGGCTATGAGGCGGCGCGCGACCGCAACGGCCCGCGCGACAGCCGCCACCGGATCGAGCATATCGAACTGATCGACCGGGCGGATGTCCCGCGCCTGGGGGCGCTGGGGGTCACGGCCAGCGTGCAGCCGCCGCATCCGCCGGGGGCGATGGATTTCCCGATGTCGACGATGGAGACGGTGATTGCCCGCCCCCGTTGGCGCGATGCCTATCTGTGGAAGACCCTGGCCGATCACGGCGCACCGCTGGCCTTTGCCAGTGACTGGCCGGTGACGGATGTGTCGGTGATGCGCGGCATCCAGGCGGCGCTGATGCGGGTGCCCTATGAGGGGTGTCAGGATGAACGGGTCGGGCTGATGGAGGTGCTGCACGCCTATACCGCCGGCGGGGCCTGGGCTGCGCATATGGAGCGGCTGACCGGCACGCTGCGGCCGGGGATGGCGGCGGATATTGTGCTGATCGACGGCGACATCGAGGCGATTCCCGCAAAGGGAATCGGCACCACGGGAATCGCGCTGACGGTCTCCGGGGGGCGGATCACCCACCAAATGCCCGGATTCGCTTGACCTTATCCACAGGGACGGCGGGATTCTGTGGGTATCCTGCGGGTTTCTGTCGTCTCCATGCGGCGGGGCAGGGAGGGCAGCCCCGAAAAAAACCGACGGAAACCGCAGTTTTCTGTTGTTTTACGGGGCATCGACAAAAAAACGTCACATGGTGCGATTTTCCTCTTGCGGGGTCCGGCACCCGGACGTAAAAGCCCCCTCACCGAAGCGGAAGCGACGCTGGAAGGCGAGACGGAAGCGACGAAGCGAAGCGCAAGATCTTCGCAAGACCTACTGGAGGCAAGGCTGCAGGATGCGCCAAGAGATTGGCGGCTCTGTTGTTTTTGTGTCCACGCTCTTTGACATTGATGTTTTATTGAAGGGATATGTGGGCGGTTTGGGCGCGA
>DAIOGH010000038.1:0-38955 GCA_036745335.1 Paracoccaceae bacterium | reverse complement strand
CAGGGCGACATTCTAACTTTGCTCAGGTGCGACAGTTCTACTTTGCGCCTACAGATATTTTGCGCATAATCAGTAAAGTGTGTAACTGCACTTTTCGTTCCCGCATCTTGTGGCACCTACAGAATGTAGGGGCCGAGAGGGGAACCGGATCACGATGCAGCGTGATCAAAACCGGAACACAGGCAAAATGCCTTTTCAGTTGACATTATGCAACAGTTGCAAAGAACGAACCACGCCCCGGCCACCTACAGCCCTATTTGATCAGAGCGGTGGCCGGGGCTTAGAACTACTTCTTGGACCCGACGCGCCACAGCGCACGAACGAGCAGCACGAGCAGCACGAGCATTACCAGCGCGCCGGGAAGCCCCACATTATTCAGCATGTTCAGCACCACGGAATAAATCGGCGGGCACCAGAGCCGGACCCGCCTTTCGGCGCGTTATCTTTGGGACGAGCCTTGCAGTCAGGCAAGCGTTTTTCATTGCGCACCAGAACAGGTGAAGGCCGTGCGGCCTGCAACACTCTTGCCTTGGCAGCCTCTTTCAGACGCGCCGATGCAGGGGAGGCGACTTGCGTCTTCCCCTTGACCCCCTCAGGAACGGAACGCGCCGGGACGACAATCGCCCTGGCGGATTTCACCCCACGCGACACGCGGGCATCGTTCCGAAGCGGTCGAGATACGACCGCAGGTCTTGCGACCAGATGAACAGGAGCCACGGGACGAGTTGCGACAGCGCGGACGGCCTCAGCCTTGTCCGCAGCAATTGCTCTTCCACGTCTTTCCTGTTTCCATTTTCGACTGCCCCGACGCGCCATGGCTCTTTCCCATCCCCGAGATCAACGAGAGCATAGCCCTCTTTAAAGGCCCTTATCCTAGCAGGTTTTCCAGCATGAGTAAAATCATGCCAATACAGGGAGCGGGGGAGCCAAACAGGCGCTATTGCGTCCCAAGCCGCAATTTTTTCTTTCTCAGCCGCAGCATAGGCTGCGCCCGCTGCAGCCTTGGCAGTCCGAAGCCGATCCATCATCGGCCCAATCACAAACTTCTCATATTCGTTGCTCTTCTCTTTTGTCCACTCGATCAGACGGGCCGCTTCCACCTTCTCATCATACTTTTCCGCATACCAGTCGGATTGCGGTTCCGGCTCTGCATATTGCATGCGCCACATCGTGCGATAGCGGTCAAGGAAGATTTCCCGCATACGACCACGAAGACAGAAGGAGATATGTTTGCCGTTTTTGTCACGGACATTGGCAAACTGATAGGTCGGAAGCTGGACGGGCAGCCGTTTTTCAACCAGATCATCGGCCATGTTCACAAAGAAGTCATGGCCGAGAGGGGGATATTTGCTCATTTGAGCCTTTTTAATCCCGACATGCCCGTCCGGTTTAAGGACGTATTTCAGCAGGTATTGAAATCCGCCATAATCGGGATGCTGCACATAGACAAAGCCCCGGTTCTCAGCCGGCTTCGACCACGGTTCCCATTGGACACGGGCCTCATCATCATCTTCAAATCGAGGCAAGACAACTTGCCAATCATTCTCGCGCTGGCCGACTTCGACAATCTCGAAGGTCTTGCCGCGCAGAAACAAGATGATGTGCCAATGCGCACGGCCCTTTTTACCGCCGTATTCGCCCACGACGAAATAGCGGCAGTCATATCCCGCCTTGTGAAGGCGCTTGAGGAACAGTTGCACATCCCGATAAGCGAGGATCACCGCATTCGGTGTATCCCCGCAATAAGTAAGTGTCACCGCCAGCGTTTGATCAGATACTGCCTGTTCCGCCAAACAACGCCCGACGAGATCGTTAACCCTGCTAGCCCTGCATTGCCAGCAGAGGCGACACGGCACAGCCGTATGAGCGTCGATACGGGTTGGCTGAATACACATCCTCTGACCTTTCTTGGCGGTGTCACTAAATGCACATATCAACGAGAACTGCACAGGCCCGCGCGCGTAGATAAACTACACGCGCGGGCAGCTTCATTCACCATGAAGCCAGCAATCACAACAAGCCCCCTGCCGAAGACCTTTCGGCAGGGGGATTTTAACCATATCCCATGGACCGCCTGAATTGATCAGGCAGCACCACGACCGATAATCGTGGTCATAACAGCCCAATTCCCGAATAACCCGGTTTTTCACATCCCAACCGCCACTCGGCCAGATCGGGATGCGAGAGCCATCCAACCGGCCATTCGTGACAGGGGGCGGTTGCAAGCAATCGGGTTTTCGGGGGGCGAGGGGAGCGAACTGGAGCCTATTCGCCATTGCGAACGCGGCTCGACCAATCGGCCAATTCCCAATGCGCCGGGTCATAGAACTTCCAGTCGCCGCCCCACGTCACCTTCAGGTTCAGCTTACGAGCGACTTCCTTACCGATATGGCCGATCACCGCCCATTGAAGCGCCGTCAGGTCCCATCCGCGAAGGTGACAAACCAGATCGACCGCCATACCGTGATTGTGTGGGCTTTGCCACGCCCGCGCCTTTGTCACACGCCGGGCATACAAGGCTTCCTGTTCGGCCGCCGTACGGAAGCCCGAGTGCATGAAGAACGGAATTCCCCGTTCCCGAAGCTCTTTCAGCAGACGATCCTTGAAGCGCAGGATCTCCGGGTGAAGGTTTGCGTTGGACGCATTCCCCGGCCTGTATGGGTCGATACGAGCCTTGTAACGGGCCGAGGTGATCACATCGGGCCGCGACAGGCTCTGGGCCGCATCCTGATAGGTCAGAGGCAGGCGCGGCAGAGGTTCAGCAGCACCCGGAGGACGCTTTGGCATGGAGGCGGCTTTCGCCGCCCCCCGCCGAATGAACCTCTGCGCAATTCGACGCAGATCAAGCATCGGTCTTCCCCTCATCCTTCGCGGGATCAGCAAGTTTCGGCGCAGCCTCAATTAGCGCCAACTTCTCATCGACCGCGCGTCCACGCGCCTCAATTTCCGCCAGCACCGCCATGTTGCGGCGATGCTGATTGGCGAACATGGCTTCCTGCATCCGTGTCAGCTTTTCAGACTGACCCATCCGACGCGGCTCGATATTGGTCCAAGACGGCTCATCGGTCCCCTTGAGAACCTGTGTTTGCAGCCGGGTCTTGATCCAGACCGAGCAGCCTTCCGGCCCTGCCACCGTGACGATAGCAGCCTCCTGAAGGCCGAATTTCACGTCAAGCAGGCCAGACCCGAAGCCGACCAGCCATGCGAGGTTGTCATCACCTTCGCGCGCGGTTTCGGCGATCACCGACACTTCGGCATCGGCCATGATCTGAAATTCCACCCGGCGATGCCCGGAATGGGGAATTTCAAAGCGCATCGGTTCCCCGGCCTCAATCTGATGCCAGTCAGCCACAGAGCCGAGATTGAAGTTGCGTTGCATGCTGTTTCCTTTCAGGAAAAGTTTAGATCCACTTTTTTACTTAGGGGAAAGCCCCGCCCGAAGGCGGGGCAGGGACATCATTCCTGGCTGATGCGGTCGAATTCGATCCCTTCGGAAACCGCCTCATAGTTGCCGTCGTCTTCATCGAAGACCTTGCCGAACTGGGTCAGGCCCACGAATTCCACCGCGCCCTCGGTATAAACCTCAAAGGCATCGGCCAGCGTATCCGCAAAGACTGAATGGGGCAAATCGGACGGAACAAGATAGAACGTCGAATTGAGCGCCGGGTTGGGCGTCTCGACCGACCAGAACCGTTGCCGATCTTCCACGAAGGTATCGGGCACCGGGCGATAGAATTTGCCGCCCGCACCGAAGCTGGACCCCTTCCAAGCGTGGTTCAGAGGCGCATAACCGAACAGGCCGTTCGGTGTGCCGTGGAGAACATCGACATGCCGGTTCTTGACCTCCTCGACCTTTTCCGGGTCAAGGAAATCGTTTTTGGCGTTCGGGAACTGATCCGGCGAGGTGATGCCGAGGAAGTTATCCTCCATCCGTTCAAACATTTGTTCGGGCACAATCTCCGAAAGGATCAGAATGATACCGCCTGCATTGAGTGGCGGCGTCTCGAAATTCAGCGTCACGGAAGTGACACCCGTCGTCACCGACTTATCGAGACTATCGCCATCCATGGCGTGACGTTCGGTATAACCAAAAATGCCCTTCGAGACCGCAAGCACAGTCGGCTGTTTCATGGCCTCATCGGGCACACGGAAGCCCTGCATAAGCATGTCTTTCAGCCATTCGGCGTCGATGCCCTTGTATTGCTCACGGGTCTTTGCCCATGCAACAATTTGCTTGGCCAATTCCATATTGGCCAGCGAAAGCCGCAGGCCCTGTGCTTCAAGCTCGACATAAGCCTGCGACAGATCAACGCCCATATCCAATTCGGTGCCAGCCGGATTTCCGGCCTTGCGCTTGAAGGCAATATTACCGGCAGCTTTGCCGACAATGTGATACCCCGTGTTGACCTGATAGATAGAGGCATCAGCGGAGGCAGAGACGAAATTGCCCGACTGAACAATGCCGGGAACCTTTGCAGAACCCTGCACCGGCATGACGGCATTGTTGACCGAAAGCAAAACCTCCCCATCCATCATCGCCTGATCAAAGTCGGCTTTGACATGCCACATAAGGGGATGGTTCCAGAATGCCTGCGCCAACGAGGTATCATTCATAAGGCGCGCGGGCAGGGTCTTGGACGCCTTGGCCCGCATCCAGTTGACGTAGACGTTATACGCCTCGACATAGGCCGCATTGCATTGCGTCCCTTCCGGCCAATGCACACCGAGCGTTTTCCAGAACGGCGCAGTTTTCACGAACGCCATGGTCGTACAGAACGGGATTGGGGCGGCATCCGCCTCACGATCCTTTTCCAGCATGTAACTGCGGTTCAGCTTGTCGATCGAACCGCCGAACCGCTCAAAGGCGGAATAGGGCACAAAGACGGCGCGCGCGGTCAACGCCACCGCATTCAACAGCGGATGGACTGTTTCGCTCATACGCGCAGTCAGCCGCACAGAGCCACGCGAAACGCGGTCTTCCCGCAGCACGGGAATTGCGGCATGGCAAGCAATCTTGCCAGCCCGGAGCGAAGTCACACGGCGGATTTCCCTCGCCCGCGTGGTCAGCGGAATGTCAATCGGCGTGGACCGGATTTGTTCGACAACTCTCATTTCGATACTTTCCTCTTGTTGAACAGTTTCAGAAGGAGGCGCTTCACAGCGAGACGCCGTGCTGCGCATTTTTTACAACCAGCCATCATTCCCATCCGTATTTCGGGACACGCATACGCTTGCCACCGCGCATGACGTATTTGAAACCGGGCGGTTTAATCACTGGCGGTTTGGTAGGGCCGAAAATGACGGAGGTTTTCGGCGAGGCACGGCCCAGCCCGGAAGCATCCATGGGCTTAACGCCGTAATAGACACCATCGGCAACAGCACCCGTTGCCATAACCTCAGACGGAACATCACCAAAAACAGCCTCATAATCTTCGGCGATAAGAGCATCACCGGCCCCGACACCGAGACGATCAGCAACGCCCGGATCAAGGCCAATCCATTGCCCAGAAACAGCATGGCGAACCTTGACGGGTTGACGGGGACCAATGAATTCCCGCGACACAGGCCGCTCGGCTTTCGCCGACATAGGCCGATGCGCAGCTTGCTGCACCCCGAAGGGAACAGTATCGGTCAGGCCGAGACCGAAACGCCGAGTTATATCGGACTTTCGCACCTCATCACGCACATTCACCGCGTCATTGAAGGCGCGGATTTGCTTGGCCTGATGATTTTCAGGCGGACTATCGAAGGCGGTATCAACACCTCGCTCAATAATGTCGCGGAGGAACGCGCCACCAGACATAGAAGCCTCAGCCTGACGCTGATAGCCAGCGCCACCGCCCGCCAGAAGGGCGGTCAGCGGATTGAACCCGGCCCTTTCAGCATCACGGCGAAGCTTGGAATAATCCACGCCCGGAGCCTTTTCCTTCGGCTTGAACAGCTTGCCCAAGAGACCGTCAGCAAGACCCGGCAGGAGGGATGCGAAAAAGCCCGCCATCAGCCGCACCTACGCCAGTAACGGCAGACATCGGCGCGGACCCGTTCGGGCCGCACCCAGAAAATATCTGCAACGAGGAACATCATCGCCGAGGGACTTGTGTCTTCTGACGGCTCTTCGCCCGTCAGTGTCATGAGGTAGACGACGCGCCACACGGCCCGGTCATAGGTAGTTACCGGCTCACGATCTGCCACGAGACCCATCACAAGAGGGCCCCGGAGCAGAACGCCGAATGCGCCGCAGGATAAAGCGTCGCAACGAGACCGCCGAGCGCACCCAGCGCCAGCGGATAGGCCGACCTGAACACGGCGAGAAGATTGGATTTCATGCTAGACCTCCAAAAGGAGGCAGTTGCACCATGCGAACCGCCTCAAGGGCGGAAGATAGGCACATTTCGCATAATCAGTATTATGTAATATATCGACATGATGCCGGATGACATCTTTCGTCATGATCCATCCTGTGCCGTGCCAAGGCTCGACACATCAGATGCGTCTACGTATGACAGACACGGGACAAATCAGGCGCATTGCCTTCTGTCGGCCCGTCAGTACGCAGGAGTATGGACCATGACCGCTACCCCAGTCCTTTCGCTTTTGGCCAGGATCGCCGAAGCGCAGAGCATTGATCAGGTCTGGACACTGGCGAAGGGTTATTTCGCGGCTTTGGGTTTTTCCCAGATCAACTATGGCTTCACCCGCTTTCGTCACATGAAGACCATCGGCGATCCTGATGACGCGCTGTTCCTGACCACCGGCGACGATGCCTATGCGCAGCGCTATTTCCGCGGCGGCTATTATGCACGTTCGCCACTGTTCCGCTGGGCCGAGCGGAACACCGGTGCCTGCACCTGGAAATGGGCCACCGATGCATTTGCCGCCGGAAAACTCTGCGCAGAAGAAGCCGAGGTCATGCGCAACAATGCGGCTATGGGTGTCGTCGCGGGCCTGTCCTTCAGCTTTCCAGAAGCGTCCGCACGGGCCAAGGGCGCAATGGGCCTGACCGCCGATCCCGGCATCGATACCGAAGCGGTTGAACGGATCTGGGAGCAGAACCGCAGCGAGATCATGGTCGTGGCCCATATGATGCATCTGAAGATCATCCAGCTGCCGCAACTGTCGCGGTCGCGCGCCCTGTCGCCCCGGCAATGCGAGGCGCTGGAATGGGTGGCGGACGGCAAGACCACGCAGGATGTGGCACTGCTGATGGGCGTTTCTCCGGCGATGGTGGAAAAGCATCTGCGGCTGGCACGCGAGGCGCTGGCCGTCGAGACCACGGCGCAGGCTGTGGCCAAGGCCGCGCTCTTGAACATGATCTTCCAGCAGCCCACGGCGCAGCAGGCCCAGGCCGCCCGCTGAGGTAAGGGAAACCGGACTGGATTGACCTTGCGTCAATCGGCACTCTCGCGCCGTTCCATATCTCATGGCATTTCGCCGGGAACAGGCAGAGGCGCACCCGCAATTTCGGGGACCGCGGCCCCTGTCCCCGCCGCCACGCCCCTTGTCCTCTTTCCCCTGTCGTCAAAAGGGGCGTGGCGGCGGGAGATTGTCCGGTTGCCCCATGACTGCAAAAGGCCGGGACATCCCTGCCCCGGCCCTGAAGATTTACCCCCCTGCCCCATACTCTGCGGTATGGGGGCAGGAAAGCTCAGCCCTGAAGCGCCTTGGCGACTTCGGCGGCGAAATCCTCTTCCTTCTTTTCGACACCCTCACCCACCATGACACGGGCAAATCCGGTGATCTCGACCCCGGCGTCCTTGGCGGCGGCTTCGACCGTCACATCGGGATTGATCACGAAAGCCTGTCCCAGCAGGGTGTTTTCCGCCAGGAACCGCTTCATCCGGCCAGGGATGATGTTGTTGTGTATCACCGCATCGGGCTTCGGTTTGGCCGAAGAGGCATTTTCTTCCAGTGCCTTGGCAGTCTGCACGGCCAGTTCGCGCTCCAGCACCACCGGATCCAGCGTCGCTTCCGACAGTGACAGCGGGTTGGTGGCGGCGATATGCATGGCGAACTGCTTGCCGATGGCCGCAGCCTTGTCGGCCGGGCCCGTCAGCGCGACCAGCACGCCGATCTTGCCCATGCCATCCGTCGCCGCATTGTGGACATAGGAGACGACGGTATCGCCTTCCAGCACATGCAACCGGCGGAAGGTCATGTTCTCGCCGATGCGGGCGATGGCTTCCTGGATGACTTCCTCAACCTTCTTGCCGTTCAGATCGGCGGCCTTCACCACTTCGATGGAATCGCCGGTGGTCAGGGCCACGCGGGCCACTTCGCGCACAAGGGCCTGGAAGTCGGCGTTCTTGGCGACGAAATCGGTTTCCGAGTTGATTTCGACCGCAACGCCGCGGCCGTTCGACACCGCAACGCCGACCAGACCTTCGGCAGCCACGCGGTCGGCCTTCTTCGCCGCCTTGGCCAGACCCTTGGTGCGCAGCCAGTCGACGGCGGCTTCCATGTCGCCGGCAACCTCGGTCAGCGCCTTCTTGGCGTCCATCATGCCTGCGCCGGTCGCGTCGCGCAGTTCCTTCACCATCGCAGCGGTGATCGTCATCTTCATGCTCCTGAAATGCGGGCCCGGCGGGGCTATCCCCACCGGGCAACAGGGGTGTGACAGGGTCGGCGGGGCTCAGGCCTCGGCGACGGCCTCTTCCTCGGGGGCAGCTTCCAGCGCGCCCAGGTCGACACCGGCGGCGCCCATCTGCGCCGACATGCCGTCCAGCGCCGCGCGAGCCACCAGATCGCAATACAACTGGATGGCGCGGGCCGCGTCATCGTTGCCGGGGATCACATGGCTCACGCCCTTGGGGTTGCAGTTGGTGTCGACCACGGCCACCACCGGGATCCCCAGCTTCTGCGCCTCGAGGATCGCCAGATCCTCCTTGCCCACGTCGATGATGAACAAGAGATCCGGGGTGCCGCCCATTTCGCGGATGCCGCCCAGGCTGGCCTGCAGCTTGGCCTGGTCACGCTCCATGCCCAGGCGCTCTTTCTTGGTCAGGCCCTCGCCGCCGGCGGCCAGAACCTCGTCGATCTGCTTCAGGCGCTGGATCGACTGCGACACCGTTTTCCAGTTGGTCAGCGTGCCGCCCAGCCAGCGGTGGTTCATGTAATATTGCGCGCATTTCTCGGCAGCTTCGGCAACCGGCTTCTGCGCCTGGCGCTTGGTGCCGACGAACAGGATGCGGCCACCCTTGGCCACTGTGTCGCGCACCACTTTCAGCGCCTGTTCCAGCAGCGGAACGGTCTGCGTCAGGTCAACGATATGGATGCCGTTGCGGTCACCATAGATATACTGGCCCATGCGGGGGTTCCAGCGTGCGGTCTGGTGGCCGTAGTGAACGCCAGCTTCCAAAAGCTGACGCATGGAAAACTCGGGGAGCGCCATGTCCAAATTCCTTTCCGGTTTGCGCCTCGGCGGATGTTCTTACGGCTTTCGCCGCAACCGGTGGACCAACGGGGATTTCTCCCCCGACAAGCCCGCATCCGCCTGTGAAGTGGCGCGCATATAAGGCGAAGCTCTCCGGCGCGCAAGCCCTGCCCTTCACCTTTGCGCAAATACCCATGGCACGGCTTCCGCTTGCGCAGCCTCGGGCCATGGGCGAAGAAGAGGCATGACACCGGATATCCTCTGCATCGGCTCGGTCCTGTGGGACGTGATCGGCCGCTCGCCTGCGGCGATGCGGCTGGGGTCGGATGTGCCGGGGCGGATCACCCGCCTGCCCGGCGGGGTTGCGATGAACATCGCCATGACGCTGGCGCGGTTCGGGTTGCGGCCCTCCGTCCTGACCGCCATCGGCCGCGATGCCGAGGGGGACGAACTGGTCGCCGCCTGTGGTCGCCTTGGCGTGGATACCGATTTTTCTTACCGTTCTGAAGACTTGCCGACCGATGTTTACATGGCGGTTGAAGGTGCGAACGGATTGATTGCCGCCATTGCCGATGCGCATTCACTAGAGGCCGCAGGTGACAAGATCCTGCGTCCGCTGGCGGATGGTCGTCTCGGCACGGCCCATACGCCCTGGAATGGTCCGATCGCGCTGGATGGCAACCTGACGGAATCGCTGCTGTCGGACATCGCCGCCTCGCCGCTTTTCGCCGCGGCCGACCTGCGCGTCGCGCCCGCCAGCCCCGGCAAGGCGGAACGCTTGCGCCCGCTGCTGTCGCATCCGCGCGCCACGCTTTACGTCAATCTCGAAGAGGCCAACCTGCTGACCAAGACCCCTGCCCCGACCGCTGCCGAAGCGGCCGAGGCACTGCTGGCCCGCGGTGCGGCGCATGTGCTTGTCACCGACGGCGGCCGTTCGGCGGCCGAAGGCCGGGCGGGTGCGGGCGTGATCGCAGGCGCGCCGCCGCAGGTTCTGGTCACGCGCGTCACCGGCGCGGGTGATACCTTCATGGCCGCCCATCTGGTTGCCGAACGCGGCAGCGCGGACCGTCAGGCCGCCCTGCAGGCCGCCCTTCACGCTGCCGCCACCTATGTTTCAGGAGACCCCGGATCGTGACGCTTCCCCTTGAATTCTCGGCCGAAGTTCGCACCGCGCGGGCCAATGGCGCCCCTGTGGTGGCGCTGGAATCCACCATCATCACCCATGGCATGCCCTTTCCGCAGAATGTGGAAACCGCGGCCCAGGTCGAATCCGAGGTGCGCGCCGCCGGGGCGGTTCCCGCCACGATCGCGGTGATGAAGGGCAGATTGCAAATCGGCCTGTCGGAGACGCAGCTGGAAGGCCTGGGTCAGGCGCAGGGTGTCGCAAAACTGTCGCGTGCCGATCTGGCGGCCTGCCTTGCCGGCGGCGGCACCGGGGCGACGACCGTGGCCGCGACGATGATATGCGCCCGCGCCGCCGGAATTCCGGTCTTCGCCACGGGCGGCATCGGCGGCGTGCATCGCGGGGCGGAAACCAGTTTCGACATTTCCGCCGATCTGCTGGAACTGGCACAGACCGCCGTGACGGTGGTCGCCGCCGGGGCCAAGGCCATTCTTGATCTGCCGAAGACGCTGGAAGTTCTGGAAACCCAGGGCGTGCCGGTGATCGCCTATGGTCAGGACGATTTCCCCGCCTTCTGGTCGCGTTCCTCCGGGCTGAAGGCTCCGCTCAGGATGGACAGCGCGGCCGAGATCGCGGCGGCCCACCGGATGCGCGCCACCCTTGGCCTGCCCGGTGGCCAGCTTGTCGCCAATCCGATCCCGGCCGAAGCGGAAATCCCCCGCGCCGAAATCACCCCTGTGATCGAAAGGGCGCTGGCCGAAGCCGAGGCCCAGGGCATCGCCGCCAAGGCCGTGACGCCCTTCCTTCTGCAGCGCATTTTCGAGCTGACCGGGGGGCGCTCGCTGGCGTCCAACATCGCACTGGTGCTGGCGAATGCCCGGCTGGCGGCCGCGATTGCGGGCGAACTGGCGCGGCCGCAATAAAAATACGCCGCCGTATGGGCCGACGGCATTGCGGAACCCGGATCGACGCCCCTAGATAGGGCGAAACAGGGATCCTCCATGACCGACCCCCACCCGCATCGGCGCGGCTTTCTTGCGGGCCTGCGCGCCAGCTTCCTGACCGGCCTGGTCGTTGTGCTGCCGATCGGCCTCACGATCTATTTCGTCTGGGCAGTGATCGGCTGGATCGACGGCTGGATCCTGCCGCTGATCCCCTCCTACTATCAGCCCGATGCCATCATGCGGCGCTGGTTCGGCCCCGAGTATGAATTCCCGGTGCGCGGGGTCGGCGTTCTGGTGTTCCTGATCGTCACCATCCTTGTCGGCTGGCTGGCCAAGGGCCTTCTGGGCCGGTCGATCATCCGTCAGGGGGAACTTCTGGTCGATCGCATGCCGGTCGTCCGGTCGATCTATGGCGCGATCAAACAGGTGGCCGAGACCTTCTTCAACAAGAAGGAACAAAGCTTCGACAAGGTGGTTCTGGTCGAATTCCCGCGGCCCGGTTCCTGGGCGCTGGGGTTCGTTTCGACCCGGCCAAAGGGTGAACTGGCGGAACGGCTGGCGTCGATGGGCCCGGATATGGCGGCGGTCTTCGTCGGGCTGACGCCGTTTACCAGCGGGATGCTGCTGTTCGTGCCGACCAGGGATCTGGTCGAACTGGACATGGGCGTCGACGATGCCGCCAAGCTGATCGTGTCGGGCGGTCTGGTCTACCCCCTGCCGAAAGAGCCGCGCTAACCGACAAGATCGGTCAGGTCCACCGTCGGCGCATGGCCGATCCGGTCTGCGCAGTCGCGCAGGAACCTGTCCGCGGCCCTGCGCCCCGCGTCGTGCAACTGCCGGATCAGATTGCCGGTGGGTTCCAGTTTGGACGTGGCCGACAGGTCGTTCATCAGCCTGTCATCGGCGATCATATGCACACGCACATCCTTCATCTGGCCCTTTTCCACCCGGCCTTCGGCAATCAGCCGCCTGACAAAGGCGATGGCGCGCAATTCGCCGAACAACGAGGCGTTGAAGCTGATCTCGTTCACCCGGTTCTGGATCTCCAGCGGGGTTTCGGGAATCTCCTCGCGCCGCAGCGGATTGACCTGCACGATCACGATGTCATCGGGCAGGTCGCGGTCATAGAGCGGCCAGAGCGACGGATTGCCGGTATAGCCGCCGTCCCAATAGGCTACGCCGTCGATCTCGACCGCCTGAAAGCTGGTCGGCAGGCAGGCCGAGGCAAGGATGGCCTGCGCCGTCACCTTGTCATCGCGGAACACATGCGCCTTGCCGCTGCGCACATTGGTCGCGCCGACAAAAAGCTGCGGGTCCTGCCGGGCCGCGACGCGGGCAAAGTCGATCCGGTTCACCACCGGGGCCAGGGGGTTCTGCCAGCCGGCCCCCATCGCATAGGGCGACCACAACTGGGCGGCAATGCCTTGGGGGCTATAGGGCAGAAAGCTGTCGGCGGCCTGGCTCCAGAACCGCAGCGCGGGCACGAAGGGCTGGAACCAGGGCAGCATACGGAAATCGCCGATATCGGCGACCGCTTCCCACAGGTCGCGCAGCACCTTGCGCGCGGCCTCCGGCCCGCCCGCCACCAGCCCCGCCTTCAGCGCGGCCCCGTTCAGCGCACCGGCCGAGGTGCCTGAAATGGCCGCAATCTCCAGCCGCGTGTCTTCCAGCAGCCGGTCCAGCACGCCCCAGGTAAAGGCGCCATGGGCACCGCCCCCCTGCAGCGCAAGGCTGATGCGGGTTTTCGCCGCGCTCAAAGTGCCGTCCAGCCGCCGTCGACGGAAATCGTGGTGCCCGTCACCTGATCGGCATAGGGGCTGCACAGCCAGATCACAGTGCCGCCCAGCTGTTCGGTGGTGGCGAACTGGCGCGACGGCTGCCGTTGCAGCATGACTTCGCGGATCACGGTGTCGCGGTCCATGTTGTGAACCTTCATCTGATCGGGGATCTGTGCCTCGACCAGCGGGGTCAGCACATAGCCGGGGCAGATCGCGTTGCAGGTGACGCCCTGCCCCGCCGCCTCCAGCGCGACGGTCTTGGTCAGCCCAACGACGCCATGCTTGGCCGCGACATAGGCCGATTTGAACGGGCTGGCGGTCAGGCCATGGGCCGAGGCGATGTTGACGATCCGGCCCCAACCCTTTGCGCGCATCCCCGGCAGGGCGGCGGCCGTGGTGTGGAAGGCCGAGGAAAGGTTGATCGCAAGGATCGCGTTCCACTTTTCAGCCGGAAACTCCTCGACCGAGCTGACGAACTGGATGCCGGCGTTGTTCACCAGAATGTCGCAGCCCCCGGCCTTTTCCACCAGCGCGCGGCAGTCGTCGCCCTTCGACATGTCGGCGGCGATATAGCGGACCTTCACCCCGTGGTCGGCGGCGATCTTTGCCGCAAGGGCGTGATCCTCGTCCCGGTCGGTAAAGCTGTTGATCACCACCTCTGCCCCGGCGCGGGCAAGCTCTTCGGCCACGCCCAGACCGATGCCCGAATTCGATCCGGTGACGATGGCACGTTTTCCGTCAAGGCGCATTGCGGCCTCCTGATGCTGCATGATGGCAAGACTATAGGCATTGCAGCATGGATAGGTAAGGCCGATCTCCGGCCGATCTCCGGGACGTGAGGATCAGGCTGCCCCGGCCTTGCAGCCCTGCCGTGCCAGCCATCGCAAAAGGCCCACCGCTTCGGTTGTCGAAAGGATGTCGCGTGCAGGGCGTGTCTTCTGCCGCGACGGCACACCCGCTGCCTGCCGCCCTGCCCGGCCGATGGCGCGGCGCGCGGCAGGCGTGGGCAGCAGGCTTTCCACCGGTGCGCCACCGGCGGCAAGGATTACCTCATGCCGCGGCAGAAGCAGGTTGCACACCCTGCCCCGCCCGCCCGTCCGCGCAATGCCCGCCCTGACCAGGGCGGCGGCAGGGATCAGCACTTCGGCCGCGCCGAAGGCCAGTTCGGCCTGCGGCGAGGCCAGAAGGACCCGGTGCTGCGGGGTCAGGCGCAGCGGCTCGGCATTGCCGAAGCTGCCGATCGGCAGTTCGATCAGGTCGCGGGGGATGGGGTCGTGATCGACCCAGATCACCGGCTGCAAGCCGTGGTCCAGCGTTGCGACCAGATCACCCGGTTGCAACAGCCCGATGGCGCGCAGCCCCCGGTCGGTCTGCACCCGCACCGAAACCTCGATGCAGACCGTGGTCGCCACCAGGGTATTGATGGCAAAGCTTTGCCAGGCATTGCCCCAGCCATCCTCGATCCCGTCATAATAATCCAGCGGGATGCCGTAATACTGCACCAGCCCGGCCCCGAATTCGTATACGAATCCCACGGCCTGATCGTCGATCCCGTCCTGCGGGGTCAACAGCACTGTCGCACCGGGGGGAAGGGAATCGGTCAGGGCATAGCCATGGGTTGTGTAGTTGCCGCCATCAAGACTGCTGTCCGAGACCCCCGGTGCGGGGCCACCGCCGATCATGCCATGACCGGCATTCGTCAGGTCGACATCGGCGGAAAGATAGCGTTCCACCTGCAACCCGCTGGCACCCGGCAGGATGACCGCGGGGTTCAGCTGGGCCCCGGTCTGCCAATCCGTCTCGCCAATCGCGCGGTCGAATACCACCATGTTCATCCCGGCATGGATGGCCTCGGCGATCTGCGGCATGTGGGTGACGAAATCCTGGTTGTAGGACTGGTTGTCGCCGTTCCAGACATACAGCGTGTCCAGCTGGACGATCACATCCCAGTTGGTTCCGTCCAGAAGAACCGGCGTATGCCCCGCCGCAATGATGTCGTCGGCCATGGCATCGGTGCCAGCGCCGTCCATCATTGAAAAATATCCGATCAGAGCCATCGTTACCCCCAGGCTGCGGCCAGACTGCGCCCGGAAGGTAAAGATAAAAAAAACGCCGGCACGAAGCCGGCGTTAAGTCGTTGAGGCAGGTTTCATACAGGCAAGAAACCTATCGAGCAGTAGGGTCTTTATAATCCGCTCTCTCGGGATGGCCAAGCTAAAAGTTTGAAAAGCCACAACCTCGCGCGTAGGTTGGTACAAAGCCTGCAAACACCGGAGGACCGTTTCCGAAATGCCCCCCCACCCCAAGAGCGCCCTGCGCCGCCTTGCCCTTTGTGCCGGGTTGATTCTGGTCGGCAGCATCGCTGCGGCCGAACCGCGCCATGGCATAGCTATGTATGGCGACCCCGCACTGGCCCCGGATTTTGTGTCACTGCCGCAGGCAAACCCCGATGCGCCCAAGGGCGGCAGCTTTCGCTGGGGCGAGGCGGGCAGCTTCGACAGTCTGAACCCGTTCATCACCAAGGGGCGGTCGGCTACGGGGGTCTCGACCCTGGTGGTCGAGACGCTGATGGGCCGCAACTATGACGAGCCGTTCTCGCTTTACGGCCTGCTGGCCGAATCGGTGGATACCGACGAGTCGCGGTCCTACGTAGAATTTACCCTGCGTGAAGAGGCGCGATTCTCGGACGGATCGCCCGTCACGGTCGAGGATGTGATGTGGTCCTTCGAAACGCTCGGCACGCTTGGCAATCCGCGCTATGCCGGGGCCTGGGCCAAGATCGCCAGCATGGAACAGACCGGCCCGCGCAGCCTGCGGCTGACCTTCACCGAACCCGACCGCGAACTGCCGCTGCTGATGGGGCTGCGCCCGGTGCTGAAAAAGGCGCAATGGGAGGGCAAGGATTTCACCGAATCGACGCTTGAGGCCCCGATCGGCTCTGGCCCCTATGTGGTGGACCGGATCGAGACAGGCGTCTTCGTCAGCTACCGGCGCAACCCGGACTGGTGGGGCAAGGATCTGGCCTTCAACCGTGGCCAGTGGAATTTCGATGAAATCCGCTTCGATTATTTCTCCAACGCCCAGGCCATCTTTGAAACCTTCAAGGCGGGCGAACTGTCCGCCTACCGGGAAACCAATGCCTCCAAATGGCTGACGAACTACGATTTCCCGGCCGTCCAGTCAGGCACCGTGGTCAAGGAGGAGATCGCGCATCAGCGCCCCTCGGGGATCGAGGGGCTGGCCTTCAACACCCGTCTGCCGATGTTCGCCGACTGGCGGGTGCGCGAGGCGCTGATTTTGGCCTTCAACTTCGAATTCATCAACCAGACCGTCAACGCCGGGCTGTTGCCGCGCATCCCGTCCTATTTCGGCAATTCCAGCCTGGGGATGATGCCCGGCCAACCGGCCGAGGGGGCCGAGCTGGCGCTGCTTGAACCCTTCCGCGCCGATCTGCCGCCCGGCACGATCGAAGGCTATGCCCTGCCGGTATCGGACGGCAGCCCCGCCAACCGCCGCAACATCCGCGCCGCCGCCGCCCTACTGGAAGAAGCTGGCTGGACCGTGGGCGAGGATGGCGTGCTGCGCAATGCGGCGGGCGAGGCTTTTGCCTTTGAAATCCTGCTGGCCAAGGGTCAGGACGACATGGCCTCGGCCGCGGCGATCTATATCGAGGCGCTGCAATCCCTTGGCATTTCGGCGCGGGTCAACATGGTCGACGATGCGCAATACAAGGAACGCACCAATGCCTATAATTTCGAGGTGACGCATTACATCCGCGCCCTGTCACTGTCGCCGGGCAATGAGCAGATGCTGTATTGGGGGTCGAAAGGCGTGACGGAGCCCGGCACCCGCAACTGGCCCGGCATCCATTCCCCCGCCGCCGAGGCGATGATCACCGCCATGGTGCAGGCCACCGATCCGGCAGATTTCACCACCGCGACGCGGGCACTGGACCGGGTGTTGACGGCGGGGCGCTATGTGATCCCGTTCTGGTATTCCGATGTCTCGCGGCTGGCCCATCGCAAGGAATTGAAGTATCCTGCGCATATTCCGCTTTACGGTGACTGGCCCGGTTTCCTGCCGGACACCTGGTGGTACGAGCAGTAACAAGACCAACAAAGGCAGACGCATGAAACGCATGATCCTTGTCGCCGCCGCGCTGTGCGCGCTGGCGGGATGCAACACGGTGGCGGGTGTGGGCGAAGACGTGTCAGGCGGGGCCCGCACCGTTCAGGGCTGGCTCAACTGACGCTGTCGTCGCGCGGGGCGGGCAGGCGCACCACCGTGACCGAACAGGCCGCCTCGGCCACCACCTGCGCCGAGACCGATCCCAGATAGCGCCGCGCGGTGGAATGGCCGCGCGCGCCCATCACGATATGATCGGCATGGTTCTGGGTGGCATAGTCGATGATCGCCTGGCCCGGATCCGGCCCTTCCAGCACGGCACAGGTCAGCCGGTCTTCCCCTGCCCCGATCTCTTCGGCCCAGCTGCGCAACTGCACCAGCCGCATCACATGCAGGTTGTTGCCCTGGTCGTCCGTCATCTGATCGATGCCCAGCCGGGCGGTCTTGATCACGTTGACGCAGGCGATGCGGGCGTCCGGTTCCGTCACCAGCATCCGCCGGATTTGCCGCCGCAGCGTATGGGACAGCTTCTCCCCTTCGGGCGACAGGTCCACGGCGACAGCGATGATCGGCACCGCCGCCATCTGGGCCCCGATGAAATCGGCCGGGCGAAAGGTCTTGATCCGGCGCGCGATGCGCCAGCGGTCGAAGACCTGCAAGAGGCCATCCTGCTTCAGTTTCTGCGCCCGCGCCGTCAGCTTGACCTGCGCGGGATGCGCCAGATCGAAGGCCATCTGCGCCGCCGACTGATAACGCCGCATCGGGTCCACCTCCAGCGCGCGCAGGATGATCTCCTGCAACCATTCGGGCAGTTCGGGCCGGTGCGCCCGCGGCGGCACCGGATCGCGCCACAGCCGCCGCCGCACCCCGCGCAGCTTTTCCGGGCTGCCGAACGGCAGCTTGCCGGTGGCCAGCGCATAGGTCATCGCCCCCAGGGCAAACAGATCCGACCGCGGATCGTCGCGGCAGCGCAGGTATTGTTCGGGCGCGATATAGGGATAGGTGCCCATCGGAATCCGGAATTCCTCGGCCAGAAGATCGGGCAACTGGCCGTGGCGCGACAGGCCATAGTCGATCAGAACCATCTCGCCACTGGGCCGTTGCAGGAAATTCTCGGGTTTCAGATCCAGATGGATCACATGCTGGCGGTGGATGTCGGCCACCGCCTGCACCATCCGGGCCATGATCTCGATCAGGTCCGACAGCGGCAGCGGCGCCTTGAGGAAGGTATCCAGCAGCGATCCGCCCTCGATCCGTTCCGTCACGATATAGGGCATCACGTCGAAATCGCCGAGGCCCATCACACGCGGCACATGCGGGCCATCAAGGCGCGGCATGATCAGCTGTTCGACCTCGAACCCCACGATGGTGGGGCCGTCATCGCCATCCAGGATGGTCGGCACCTTCATCACCATCGGCGTGCGGAACTTTGGGCTGGTGACTTCCCAGATGGTTGCGAAGCCGCCCTTGTGCAGCTGTTCCCCAAGGGTGAAGCCGTCGATCTCCAGCCCCTTTCTTGGCCTGACCTGCATCTCACCCCCCCCTGATCAACCGCAGGGCCAGCTCTTCCGGCAGGCCCGCCGCGCGTGTCTTGGCCGCAGTGGCCCCGTGGTCATAGGGCGTGCGGCGAAAGGTCAGTTCGTTGCTGTCGGTATCCAGCAGAGCCCAGCCCGCCTGCGCCACCCCGTCGCGCGGCTGCCCCGCCGATCCCACCACCGCCAGCCAGCGGCGCGACCGGATCAGCGGAATTGGCAGGCCGTGACGAAAGGGCTGTTCCCGCACCATGCCCTGCCGGTCGCAACTGGCCAGCAGCGGAATGTGGACATGGCCGCAAAAGATCAGCCGGGCATCCGTGGCGCGGAAGGAGGGGGTCGCCTTGGTGTCCGAGGTGACATAATTCCATTCCTCGGGGCCATTCGCACTGGCATGGACCAGAAGAACATCGTCCAGCCGGGCCGTGTAGGGCAGCGCGCCGAGGAACGCCTTTGCGTCGCCGGAAATATGCGCGATCGTCCAGTCCAGCGCCCGACGTGCCAGCGGTGACATCGCCTCGGCTGCACCCGCCGCTGCATTGTCATGATTGCCGCGCAGACAGATCGCGCCGGTATCCACCAGCGCCCGGCAGCGGTCGACGCACCATTCCGGGTCCGGGCCATAGCCGACGATATCGCCCAGTATTGCAATCCTGTCGGCCCGATGCGCGGCAATATCGGCCAGAACCGCCTCGAATCCTTCCCGGTTTCCGTGAATGTCGGTCACGATGGCCAGCCGCATCCCTGCCCTCCCGATACGCCTTGCGGTGACGATACTGGGGCGCAGGGTCGGCCACAATGCGGCAGATCAAACCAGAGACGTGACCCACAGCACGGTCGCCGCCTCTTCCGACAGGCTGATGACATTGTGGCCCATCGAGGCATCGTAATAGGCGCTGTCGCCGCGCCGCAGATCAACCGGCTCGTAGAATTCGGTGTAAAGCCGCACCACCCCGGTCAGCACATACAGGAATTCCTCGCCGTCATGGCGCACCCAGCCGTCGAATTCTTCCAGCCCGCGCGCCCGGATCACGGCGCGATAGGGCAGCATCTGCTTGCGGCTCAACGCGCCGGCCAGCAATTCATGCTCATAGGTCGCGGTCACGCTGGCCTGACCCTCGCCCGCCTTGGTGACTGCCATCCGCCCGTTCACCTGCGCCCGCGATGGCGGGGTGAACAGCTGCGGAACCGAGATCGCCAACCCCTCGGCCAGTTTCTTCAGCGCCTCATAGGTCGGCGACATCTGGCCGTTCTCGATCTTCGACAGGGTGGATCGGGCCAGCCCCGCCTTGACCGCCGCCTGTTCCAGCGTCCAGCCGCGCGACTTGCGCAGATCACGCACACGGCTGCCCAGGTCAAGCGGTTCGACATGGGCCTCGCCACCCTCTTCACGGGCGATGCGGATCAGGGATTTCGGGTCTGGCTGGGTCATGCCCTGCCCTAGCGCGGCGCGGCGATGCTTGCAACCGACGCCCCGCACGCCTATGCGACGTTGCATGTCTGATGCCGGTTTCAACCTTGCCGCCCATGTTCTTGCCAGGGGCCAGGACACGCCTGAAAAGATCGCGCTGGCGGTCCTTGGCCTGACCGGGGCCGAACGCTGGAGCTATGGCCGCCTGATCGCCGCCGTGCGCGGCTGTGGCAGCTGGCTGGCCCTGCGCGCCCGGCCCGGCGACCGCATCCTGATCCGTATGGGCAATACGCCGGCCTATCCGGTGCTGTATCTGGGGGCCATTGCCGCCGGTCTGGTGCCGGTCGCCACCTCGCCCCTGCTGACCGCGCCCGAGATCGCCCGCATGGCCGCCCTTGTGCGCCCGGTGTTCACCGTGGCCGATCCGGGCATTGCGGTGCCGGGAGGGCCGGTGATCCCCGCCGATCTGGCGGCATGGGAGGCCGCCGCCCCCTGCGACTGGCATCTGGGCAGCCCCGAGCGCGAAGCCTATATCGTCTTCACCTCGGGCACCTCCGGCACGCCGATGGCGGTGCGCCATGCCCATCGCGCCATCCTGGCCCGCGCCATGATGCATCAGGGCTGGGAGGGGCTGACGGCACAGGACCGCCTTCTGCACGCCGGGGCCTTCAACTGGACCTATACGATGGGGACCGGCCTTCTCGACCCCTGGACCATGGGGGCCACGGCGCTGATCCCGTCGCCACAGGTGGCGCAGGACCATATCCCGCTGCTGCTGAAACGCCACGATGCGACGATCTTCGCCGCCTCTCCCGCGCTGTTCCGCCGCCTGTTGCGTGCGCCCATGCCGGGGATGCCACGGCTGCGCCATGCGCTTTCGGCCGGGGAAGCCCTGCCCCCGGCGCTGCGCGACCACTGGCGCGAGGTGACGGGGACGGACATTCACGAAGCCCTTGGCATGTCCGAGATTTCCACCTTCATTTCCGGCAATCCCGACCATCCGGCCCCGCATGGGGCCACCGGGTTTCCCCAGTCTGGCCGCCGCATCGCCATTCTCGGCCCCGAAGGCCAGCCGCTGCCGCCGGGAGAGGTCGGCCAGTTGGCCGTCTCCACCGCGGACCCCGGCCTGATGCTGTCCTATCAGGACCATACGCCCCCGCAGGGCGACTGGTTCCTGACCGGCGATCTGGTGCATCAGGGCTGGGACGGGGCGATCCATTACCACGGCCGCGCCGACGAGATGATGAATCCGGGCGGCATCCGCGTCTCCCCGCGTGAGGTGGAACTGGCGCTGGCCGATCTGCCCGGCATCACCGATCTGGCGGTGGCCGAGATCGCGGGCGAAGACGGGGCCCGCTTCATCGCCTGCTTTTATGCAGGCGACGCCCTGCCGGAAAGCACAGCCAAGGCCTTTGCGGCCGACCGGCTGGCGCGCTACAAGCAGCCGCGGGCCTGGGTTCCCCTGCCCGCCCTGCCCCGCACGGCAACCGGCAAGATCGACCGCCGTGCCCTTGCCGCCCTGTATCCGAAAGGCCCCATCCGATGACCCCCGTCCGGCTGGACATCTTTTCCGATCCGATCTGCCCCTGGTGCTATGTCGGCAAGGCCAATCTTGACCGCGCACTGGAATCTGCGGCCGATCACCCGTTCATCGTGCAATGGCATCCGTTCCAGCTGAACCCAGAAATGCCCGATGAGGGCGTTGCCAAACGCGCCTGGCTGGAAGAAAAATTCGGCGGGGCCGCCCGTGTCGATGCCGTGCATGACCGGCTGCGCGAAGTGGCCCGCGCCGCCGGGTTGGCGCTGAACCCCGATGTTCCCAAGCGCATTCCAAACACTCTGGACGCCCATCGCCTGATCCACTGGGCCGGAATCGAAGGCCGCCAGACGCCCGTCGTCTCGGCGCTGTTCCGCGCCTATTGGGTCGAAGGCCGCGACATCGGCAACCTTGCCGTTCTGGCCGATATCGCCGCCGCCTGCGGCATGGACCGCGATGCGGTGGTGCGGCTTCTCACCTCTGACGCGGATGAGGAAGACATCCTTGCCCGCGATGCCGATGCCCGCCGCAAGGGCGTGTCGGCGGTACCCACCTTCCTCATCGCGCAGCAGTATGTCGTCTCGGGCGCGCAGCCGGCCGAGCTTTGGGCGCAGGTGATCGAGGATCTCAGGAAAGACCAATGACCGATCATATCCCGTCCGACGCCCCGCGCCTGTCGCAGGGCGAATTCATCGCGCTGATCGCGATGCTGTTCGCCACCATCGCCTTTTCCATCGACGCCATGCTTCCGGCCGAGCCGATGATCGCCGCCGCCCTGACGCCGGATGATCCCAACCGCGCCAAGCTGGTGGTCGGGGCGTTCTTCCTAGGCATGGGGATCGGCACCTTCCTGTCCGGCCCGCTGTCGGATGCCTTCGGCCGCAAGCGGGTGATGATCTGGGGCGGCGTGATCTATTCCATCGCGGCGCTGATCTGCATCTTCGCGCAATCGCTCGAGGTGCTGCTGGCGGCTCGCGTCTTGCAGGGCATCGGCGGTGCCGGTCCCCGCACCGTCTCGCTGGCCATGGTGCGCGACCTTTACAAGGGGCGCGAGATGGCGCGGATCATGTCCTTCGCCATGATGATCTTCATGATCGCCCCCGCCGCAGCACCGCTTCTGGGGCAGCAGATCCTCAACCTTGCCGGCTGGCATGCCATCTTCATCGCCTTCATCGTCTTTGCCGTCATCGCGATGACTTGGCTGGCCGTCCGCCAGCCCGAAACCCTGCCCCCGGCGGCGCGCATTCCCCTGTCCTTCAGCGGTCTGATCACCGCCGGGCGAGAGCTGTTCTCGCATCGTCCCGTCGTGGTCTCGATCCTGATCCAGGGGCTGACCATGGCAGTTCTGGTGGCCACCATCTCTTCGGTGCAGGGCATCTTCAAGGTCGAGTTCGACATGGAACAGGACTTCCCGAAATGGTTTGCCCTTGCAGCCATGGTCTCGGCCGGGGCCTCGTTCCTGAATGCGCGGCTGGTGATGACGCTGGGGATGCGCCGGGTGGCACGGCTGGCCTATATCGGTGTTCTGGCAATGACCGCGCTGCATTTCGGGCTGCTGAACACCGGGGTGCTGACCGGCAACTGGGCCTTTGCCGCCTTCTTCCTGTGGCTGGTCAGCCTGTTCTGCATGATGGGCCTGACCATGGGCAACCTGAACGCCCTTGCGATGGAGCCGGTGGGCCATATCGCGGGCTTTGCGGCCTCGATCATGGCGGCGGTCTCGACCATCATCGGCGTCGCCGTTTCCACCCCGATCGCGCAGGCCTTCGACGGCACGCATGAGCCGCTGGTGATCGGCGCGCTACTCTGCATCACGCCGTCGTTGCTGCTGATGCGGATGCTTGGCCCGGCGCGCGCCTGATCCGGTTATGCCGGGGCGGTCTTTGCAGCCGTCCCGTCGCGCAGCTTTTCGGCCAGATCGCGCGCGATGTTGAAAGCGCCGCGGATCCTGTCGGACTCGGTCTTCATCTCGCCCTGCAACACGATCCGGGTGCCCTGCACCTTGGCCGCCCCGCCCTGGGCCCGCAGGAATTCGACCAGACCCGCCGGATTGGCGAACTTGTCGTTGTGGAACTGCACTGTCGCACCTTTCGGCCCGGCATCCAGACGGCTGATCCCGGCACGCTTGCACATTGCCTTGATCCGCACGATCAGCATCAGGGTGTTCACCTCTTTCGGCAATGCCCCAAAGCGGTCGATCATCTCGGCGGCAAAACCCTCAAGCTCGACCTTGGTCTGCATCGACGACAGGCGGCGGTAAAGGCCCAGCCTGATATCCAGATCGGGAATGTAATCTTCGGGGATCATCACCGGCACGCCAAGGTTCAGCTGCGGGCTCCAGTCATCTGAAATCGTTGAAAGACCTTGCAATTCACCCGATTTGATCTTGGCGATCGTCTCTTCCAGCATCTGCTGATACAGCTCATAGCCGACCTCTCGGATATGGCCGGATTGTTCCTCGCCCAAGAGGTTGCCCGCCCCGCGCAGATCCAAATCATGACTGGCAAGGTTGAACCCCGCCCCCAGACTGTCCAGGCTGCCCAGCAGCTTCAGCCGCTTTTGCGCCTGCGGGGTCAGGGGCGCGCGGGGCTTGGTGGTCAGATAACAATACGCCCGCGTCTTGGACCGCCCCACACGCCCGCGTATCTGATAGAGTTGCCCCAGCCCGAACATGTCGGCGCGATGCACCACCATCGTATTGGCGGTGGGAATATCCAGGCCCGATTCCACGATGGTCGTTGCCAGCAGCACATCGAACTTGCCGTCGTAGAACTGGTTCATCCGCTCATCCAGATCGCCCGCCGCAAGTTGGCCATGCGCGATCACATAGCTGATCTCGGGCACATGGGTCTTCAGGAAGTCTTCGATCTCGGGCAGATCGGCGATACGCGGCACGACGTAGAAGCTTTGCCCGCCCCGGAACCGCTCGCGCAACAGCGCCTCGCGGATCGTGACGGTATCGAATTCGCTGACATAGGTGCGGATCGCCAGCCGGTCCACCGGGGGGGTGGCGATAATCGAAAGATCCCGGACACCTGCAAGCGAAAGCTGAAGCGTGCGCGGGATCGGCGTGGCCGTCAGGGTCAGGACATGCACCTCGGACCGCCTCTCTTTCAGCCGCTCCTTGTGGGCCACGCCGAAATGCTGCTCCTCGTCTATGACCAGCAGGCCGAGGTTCTTGAACGTCACCCCCTTGGCCAGCAAGGCATGCGTTCCGACGACGATATCCACCTTGCCCTCGGCCATCTCCGCACGGGTCTGGCTGGCATCCTTTGTGGAAACAAAGCGCGACAAGGGTTTGACACGGATCGGAAATCCGCGAAACCGTTCGGCAAAGCTGCGATAGTGCTGGCGCGCCAGCAGCGTGGTCGGGCAGACCACGGCCACTTGCATCCCCGACAGCGCGGCGACAAAGGCCGCGCGCATCGCCACCTCGGTCTTGCCAAAGCCGACATCGCCAACCACCAGCCGGTCCATCGGGCTGCCCTTTTCCAGATCGGCCACCACATCGGCAATCGCGGTCAACTGGTCATCGGTCTCCTGATAGGGGAATCGGGCGGCAAAAGCCTCCCAGATCGAATGCGGGGCCTCCAGGATCGGCGCATGGCGCAAGGCGCGTTCGGCGGCAACCCGCATCAGCCGGTCGGCAATCTCGCGGATACGTTCCTTGAGCTTGGCCTTCTTCGCCTGCCAGGCCCCACCGCCCAGACGGTCGAGCAGCCCTTCCTCGTGCCCGTAGCGGCTGAGAAGCTCGATATTCTCGACCGGCAGGTAAAGTTTTGCATTGTCAGCATATTCCAGCATCACGCAGGCGTGCGGCGCGCCCAGGGCGGTGATGGTCTCCAGCCCCAGATAGCGGCCGACGCCATGCTCGACATGCACGACCAGATCGCCCGGCGACAGGGTATCGACCTCGCGCAGGAAATTCTCGGCCTTGCGCTTGCGGCGCGGCTTGCCGACCAGCCGGTCGCCCAGAACATCCTGTTCCGAGATCACGGCAAGGCCGGGCGCGGTGAACCCGGCCTCCAGCGCCCAGACCAGAAGATGCAACCCGCCCTGTCCGGCTGGCAAGTTACGCAGGTCTGCAATCTCTTGCGCCGCCAGTCCCTGATCGGCCAACAGTCCTTTCAGACGCTCGCGCGCGCCTTCGGACCAGCTGGCGATAACCACCTGCCGATCTTCGCCCAACACACGAATATGATCCGACAATGACTTGAAAAGACTTATATTTTCTTGCTGTCTCTCTGGTGCGAAATTGCGCCCGATCCGTCCACCGGTATCCAGGACCCCCGGCCCCGGAGGCTGTGCCAGGGGTGACAGCTGCACCATCCGGTGCCCGGCCACTGCCGCGCCCCAGGCCGCATCGTCCAGATAGAGCAGCCCCGCCGCAACCGGCTTGTAGACGCTGTCCAGTCGCCCCTTTGCCGCCAGCGCCTCGGCCCTGGCATCATGCGCGTCATCCACGGTTTCCCAGCGGGCAAGGCGGGCGGGCGTGACCTGATCGTCCAGCACGATCGCAGCATCGGGCAGATAGTCGAACAGCGTTTCCAGCCGCTCGTGGAAAAAGGGCAGCCAATGCTCCAGGCCCTGATGCTTGCGGCCCGCGCTGACGGCTTCATACAGCGGATCGTCAGTGCCTGCGGCCCCGAATTCCGCCCGATAGCTCTGGCGGAACCGGGTGATCGATGGCGGATCCAGAACCACCTCGGACACCGGCGCAAAATCGACCAGCGTCAGCTTTTCCACCGTCCTTTGCGTTCCTGCATCGAACCGGCGCGCGCCGTCCAGAACATCGCCGAAGAAATCCAGCCGCACCGGACCGCCCGGTCCGGGCGGATAGATGTCGACGATACCGCCCCGTATGGCGAAATCCCCCGGTTCCGCCACGGTCGAGACCGGAGAGAACCCCATCCTGGCCAGAAAGGCCCTGAGCCGCGCCTCGTCGACCCGATCCCCCACCGCCGCCCGGAACGAAGATGCCCGCACCACATCCCGCGCGGGAATCCTCTGCGTCACGGCGTTCAGCGTCGACAGCACCACGATGGGGGCTGGCAGCCCGTCGGCCAACAGCGCCAGTGTCGCCATGCGGCGGCTTGAAATCTCGGGGTTCGGCGATACGCGATCGTAGGGAAGGCAATCCCAGGCCGGAAACTCCAGCACGGCGACATCCGGGGCCCAGACGGAAAGCGCGGCGCGCATCGCTTCGGCGCGTTTGTCGTCGCGGGCGACATGCAGCACCGTATGGCCGCGCTCCAGTTCGCGCAGCAAGAGCCGGGCATCGAATCCCTCGGGCGCACCGCCAAGCAGGATGCGGTCGGCCATGGTCAGTTCAGGATCGAAATGTTCAGGTTCTGGTACATCCCGAACATCGAGGTGAAGAAGATCGAGATCATGCCGACCACCTGAACCAGCCGGCGATGCAGCATCAGCCTGCGATACATCGGCGCACCGCTGCCTTCGCCGGCCTCGATCCTGACCGCGGTGCGCAAGGACAGCCAGCCGACCAGGATCATCGGCGCGAACAGGAACAGCACCGCCTGTGCGAATTCCGACCGGTACCAGACCGCAAGCACGGTCAGCGTGGTCAGCAGAAAGCTGATCACCGCGAACATCGGAACGGCGGCGGTGCGGGAAATTCCCAGGATTCTTCGGATGTTGATCGCCACCAGCGTCTCGACGTCAGCCTCGGCCTGGCCGCCCTGGCGGCGGGCGCGCTGGATCATGTCGAAGGGCACGCCAAGAACCCAATGGCTTGTCGTGGACCACAGGACCGCAAGGGCGATCCAGTACCAGAGGTTCGAAAACGACCGCATGTCGATCACTTCGAAGATGATCTGGTACCACTCCACGCCCGTTCCTTTCCCGCGCCCCTGCTTGCGCCCGCTTGAGGCGCGGCCCTTTCCATGGCAGGCAGAGGACAAAGCCGCAAGCCCCTTTGCCTGTTGCGGCCAGCCGGAGACGACCATGCGCCCCAGTATTGCGCCCTACCCAGCCCTGCGCTTTCGCCGCCTGCGCCGCAGCGCCGCACTGCGTGCCCTGGCCCAGGAGACCACGCTTTCGGCCGGTGATCTGATCTGGCCGGTCTTCGTGCGCGACGGTCACGGGATCGAAGAACCCGTCAATTCGATGCCCGGCGTCAACCGCCTGTCGGTCGACAAGGTGGCGAAGGCGGCCGAGATGGCGGCCTCGCTGGGGATTCCGGCGATCTGCCTCTTTCCCTTTACCGACCCGGCGTTGAAGACCGAAGGCTGCGAAGAGGCGTGGAACCCCGACAATCTGGCCAATCGCGCGATCCGGGCGGTCAAGGCGGCCGTTCCCGAAATTGCGGTGATGACCGATGTGGCCCTGGATCCCTACAACTCCAATGGTCATGACGGCCTGGTCCGCGATGGCGTGATCCTGAATGACGAGACGATCGCAGCGCTGGTACGCATGGCGCTTGTGCAGGCCGAGGCCGGGGCAGACATCCTTGGCCCCTCGGACATGATGGACGGGCGGATCGGCGCCATACGGGGGGCACTGGAGAAGGCCGGCCACAAGGATCCGGCGATCATGTCCTATGCGGCGAAATACGCTTCGGCCTTCTACGGTCCGTTCCGCGATGCGGTGGGGGCCTCGGGCGCGCTGAAGGGCGACAAGAAGACCTATCAGATGAACCCTGCCAACAGCGACGAGGCCCTGCGGCTGGTCGCGCGCGACCTGTCGGAAGGGGCTGACATGGTGATGGTGAAACCGGGGATGCCCTATCTGGACATCTGCCGCCGGGTGAAGGACGCCTTCGGCGCGCCGACCTATGCCTATCAGGTCAGCGGCGAATATTCGATGATCCGTGGGGCCGCGCTGAACGGCTGGATCGACGGGACACAGGCGATGATGGAAAGCCTGATGGCCTTCAAGCGCGCCGGATGCGACGGGATCCTGACCTATTTCGCCCCCGAGGCGGCCCGGCTGCTGCGCGGCTGAACCATGCGCGAAAGCTTGCGCAACCTGCGTCTAGCAGATGACAGGCCGGGTAAAACCCACTAGTCTTTGTGTGAACCGGGGCACAGACCCCGACATGAGGCGAATGAGGGCGGCAGATGAGCATTTCCATTTCACGGCGGGCCATGGTTCTGGGGCTTGGGGCAACCGGGTTTCTGGCGGGGTGCGGCAATGGCATCGGGTCGAACGGTGCCGGGCAGATCGACGCGCGGGTGGATGCGACGCAGTCCTATCTTTTCGGGCGCTATCCCGGAACGCGGGATCTGGCTTCGCGCGCCTATGGCATCCTCTACATGCCGCTGATGACCGAGGCCGGGCTGATCTATGGCGGGGCCTTCGGGCGCGGCGCGCTGCGGATCCAGGGCGCGACGGTGGATTACTATTCGGCAGCCAAGGCCTCGATCGGGTTGCAGATCGGGGCGCAGCAATATGCCCATGCCCTGTTCTTCATGACCCAACCCGCTCTGGAGGAATTCCGGCGTTCGAAAGGCTGGGCCGCCAGCGCCGATCTGCGCTACGCCACCCCCGAGGAAGGGGCCACGATCGGCAAGGCAACGACCGAGATCGAGCCGGTCATCGCCTTCGTCTTCGGCCAGCAGGGGCTGATCGCGGGGGCTTCGCTGGCCGGGGTGAAATACACCCGCATCATTCCCTGATCCCCGATACGGGGCCGTATGGCCCCGCTATTTCAGCCGCCGGATCAGGCTGGAGGTGTCGCCCCGCCCGCCGCCCATCAGTTGCACATCCTTGTAGAACTGATCGACCAGCGCCGTCACCGGCAGACGTGCGCCGATCTCATCCGCCGTGGCCAGGCAGATCGCCAGATCCTTGCGCATCCAGTCCACTGCAAAGCCGAAATCGAATTCGTCCCGCAGCATGGTCTTGTGGCGGTTGGCCATCTGCCATGATCCCGCAGCGCCCTGGCTAATGACCTCGACCACCTTTTCCCCGTCGAGCCCGGCCTTCTGACCAAAAGCCATGGCCTCGGACAGCCCCTGCATCAGGCCCGCGATACAGATCTGGTTCATCATCTTGGCCAGTTGCCCGGCTCCGCTGTCGCCCAGACGGCGGCAGATGCGGGCATAGGCCGCCATCACGGGTTCGGCGGCGGTATAATCTGCCTCGGTGCCCCCGCACATGATCGACAGCACGCCATTTTCGGCCCCCGCCTGCCCGCCCGAGACCGGGGCATCGACAAAGCCCAGGCCCCGGTCGCGGGCCAGACCGGCCAGTTCCCGCGTCACCCGCGCCGATACCGTGGTGTGATCGACAAGGGTCGCGCCGGGGTCCATTCCGGCAAAGGCGCCATCCGGTCCCGTACAGACCTGCCTCAGATCATCGTCGTTGCCGACACAAGTCATGACGAATACGGCCCCCAGTGCCGCCTCGCGCGCAGTGGCGGCCATCTTGCCGCCATGGGCCGTGACCCAGGCCTGACCCTTCGCCGCCGTCCGGTTCCACACCGTCACCTGATGCCCCTTGGCGGCCAGATGTCCCGCCATCGGAAAACCCATCACCCCCAGCCCGAGAAATGCCACCTGTGCCATTCGTGATGCCCTTGCGATTGCCCTGATCCGATGGATCGACTAGGAACCGAAGCCTGTTCCATCGTCAAGCATCGCCCGGAAAGTCTCATGTTCACCCTGTTCCGCTGGCTTCTGCGCCTCGTCACTGCTGCGCTGGCGCTTGGGCTTCTGGCCGGGCTGGTGCTGTATTGGTTCCTGTCGCGTTCGCTGGTGGATTATTCCGAGGGCTTCACCCTGCGGGGTCTTGATGGCCCGGTCGAGATCGTGCGCAACAACGATTCCGTGCCGCATATCTTCGGTCAAAGCGACCATGACGTGTTTTATGCGCTGGGATTCGTCCATGCGCAGGACCGGCTGTGGCAGATGACCATGCTGCGGCGTACGGCACAGGGGCGGCTGAGCGAACTGTTCGGCAGCCGCACCCTGCCGGTGGACGAGATGTTGCGGCGGATGGATCTGTATTCGCTGGCGCTGGAGTCGGTAAAAGCGCAGGACCCCGAGACCCTGGCCGCCCTTCAGGCCTATTCCGACGGGGTGAATGCCTGGATCGAACAGGTGAATGCGGGGGCGCGGGGCCGCGGGGCCCCGGAATTCTGGCTGTTCTCGCCGGAAATCTCGGCCTGGGCCCCGGCAGATTCGATTGCGATCCTGAAGCTGATGGCACTGCAATTGTCGGGGCATGCCGGGGATGAGGTGCTTCGCGCACAACTGTCGCTGGTGCTGGGAGCGGACAGGATGGCCGACATCCTGCCCGAAGATCCCGGCAAGGGGGTGGCGGCGCTTCCGGACTATGCCGCGCTGATCCCCGGTGCAATGCCATACGCCCCCGTGCGGACGGCAGCCGTGCCGTTCGACCCGGTGGCCCCGCGCGGCATGGCGGGGGCATCGAACGCCTGGGCAGCCGAGGCGCGGCGGTCGGCGGCCGGGGGTGCCCTTCTGGCCAATGACCCGCATCTCGGTTTCACCGCACCGACGATCTGGTATCTGGCGCGGCTGGAATTGTCTTCGGGCGGGGTGATCGGCGGCACCATTCCGGGGGTTCCGGTGGTGCTGATCGGGCGTTCCGATCAGATGGGCTGGGGCCTGACCACGGCCTATCTGGACGATATGGACGTGGTGATCGAAAAGCTGAACCCCGACAATACGCAGGAGTATGCCCTGCCCGACGGCACCTGGGCCGCGTTCGACAGCCGACAGACCATCATCACCGTAAAGGATGCCCAGCCGGTGACGCTGACCCTGCGCTGGTCGCGCAATGGGCCGGTGCTGACCGGCAATCAGTTCGATCTGGGCACGATCACCCCGGCCGGGCATGTCGCGGCACTCAGCTGGACGGCGCTGTCCGGGGCCGATACCTCGATCACGGCGGCGATGCGGGTGATGCGGGCAAGGACCGTGGCCGAGGCACTGGAAGGCGGGCGGTTGCATGTGGCCCCGGCACAGAACCTGATGCTGGCCGGACCGGACGGGATTGCGATGCAGGTGATCGGGGCGATGCCGCGGCGCGATGCGGGGCATCCCAGCCAGGGGCGGTTGCCCGCGCCGGGATGGAATCCGGTGGTCGGCTTCAAGGGGATGTTCCCCTATGAGGACAATCCGCGGTTCTTCAACCCGCCCTCGGGCATTCTGGGCAACACCAACAACAAGACGGTCGACCGCCCGTTTCCGAACCATCTGAGTTTCACCTGGGGCGATACGCAACGCATTTCGCGATGGTTGACGCTGATGCAGACCCGCGAGGTGCATACGCGGGAAAGTTTCATCGAGGCGCAGTTGGATACGGTCGATCCGACCTCGCGCCAGCTCTTGCCGCTTCTGGGGGCGGATCTGTGGTATACCGGCACCCCCGCCGCCGAAGGCACGCCCGAGCGGTTGCGGCAAAGGGCGCTGGTGCTGCTGGCCGAATGGAACGGCGAGATGAACGAACACATGCCCGAACCGCTGATCGCCGCGGCCTGGCAGCGCGCAGTGATGGAGCGGCTGATCCGCGACGAATTGGGCCCGCTGGCCGAGGAATTCACCCATCCCGATCCGATCTTCATCGACCGGGTGTTCCGCAACACCGGCGGGGCCGGGGTGTGGTGCGACGTGATCCAGTCGGCGGCGGTCGAGACCTGTGCCGACATTGCCCGCGACGCGCTGGACGAAGCGCTGCTGCGGCTGACCGAAAGCTATGGGCCAAATCTGGAAAGCTGGCGCTGGGGCGATGCACATCAGGCCATGCATGACCATGCGGTGCTGGGACAGGTGCCGTTTCTCAACTGGTTCGTGAACATTCGCCAGTCCACCAGCGGCGGCGACGACACGCTGATGCGCGGGCGCACGGCGGGCACCGGGCCGAACCCTTGGGCCAATGTCCATGGCGCGGGCTATCGCGGCGTCTATGATTTTGCCGACCCGGATTCTTCGGTCTTCATCTCGGCCACCGGGCAATCGGGCCATCCGCTGAGCCGCCACTACGACGATCTGGGCGAATTGTGGCGGCGCGGCGAATATATCCCGATGTCGCTGGACCCGAATCTTGCCCGCGCGGCGGCGGTGGGGATCATGCATCTGACCCCCGAGGCCCCCGCCCCCTGAACCCGCCTCCTGAGCCTGTATCAGGAGGCGAGCCGGGTCTCGACGGGCTGCGGCCAGTCCGCAGCTAGGGATTCGGTCAGGCGAAAACGCGCGACAAGCGCCGAAAGATGTTCGGCATCCTGGCGGATGGCGTGATGGGCCGAGGCAGCCTGATCCACCATCCCGGCATTCTGCTGCGTGACCTGATCCAGCTGGTTCATGCCCAGGC
Organism: Paracoccaceae bacterium; assembly: GCA_036745335.1. GTDB lineage: Bacteria > Pseudomonadota > Alphaproteobacteria > Rhodobacterales > Rhodobacteraceae > Pseudogemmobacter. Next base: position 5,840 of record DAIOGH010000038.1, on the reverse strand, counting down.
TGATCTCGCCCAGGCCCGAGGATTGGCCGGTGATCGAGGTGGCGATCGTGCCGGCAAGGCCAGACAGATCCACCACTTCATCGGTGATCTGCGTCAACGCCGCGCCGGTGCGATCCACCAGATCGACGCCGCGCAACACTTCGGCGGCGCTGGACTGGATCAGACCCTTGATCTCGCGCGCCGATTCCGACGTGCGCTGCGACAGGGCGCGCACTTCCGAGGCGACAACCGAAAAGCCCCTGCCCGCTTCGCCCGCCCGCGCCGCCTCGACCCCGGCATTCAGGGCCAGAAGATTGGTCTGGAAGGCGATATCGTCGATCACCGAGATGATGCGGGAAATCTGGTCCGAGCTTTTGCGGATCTCGCCCATCGCGGCCACGGCCTGTTGCACGATGCCCTGGCTTTCCACCGCCGTCGCACGGGTGCGGTCGATGCCGTCGGCCATCTTGCGGGTGTCTTCGGCCACCGAGCGGACGGATTGGGTCAATTCGTCGATGGCGGCGACGGATTGTTCCAGCGTGGCGGCCTGGTTCTCGGTCCGGCGCGACAGGTCTTCGGAAGATCGGCTGATCATGTCGGCCCCGTCATGGATGCGCGCGGCGGATTGCACCACCTGACCAAGCGTCTGGCCCAGCGTATCGGCCAGCCGGTTCATATCCTGGCGCAAGACATCATATTGCGGGGGAAATCCCTCCTCGATCCGGTCCGACAGATTGCCCGAGGCAAGATGCCCCAGGGTATCGCGCAACCGGTCGACGACGTCTGCCAGCCGGGCCTGATCCTCTGCACGCAATCCGGCCTCGTTGTGGGCAAACCCCAGATGTTCGCGCATCTGGTCCAGATTGCGGGCCAGCGCGCCGATTTCATCGCGGCGTCCGATCTCGGGCACGGCCGATGCGAAATCCGCCCCGGCCACCCGGTCCATCGCCTGCCCCACCCGTGCCAGCGGGCGGATGATCAGCCCATGCAGCGCCAGTGCGGCAAGCGCGGCCAACAGAACGAAGACCGCCACGGCCTGCAGCAGAAGCCGCAGCGTGCGGTCGGCGATCTGGTCGGTCAGGGCCGCGTCCGACCATTGCGTGACGATTCCCCCCTGCGGCACGCCATCCTTGCCCGCCGTGGCGCGGGCGTGCAGCATCCCGTCGGCGCTGACAGCCTGCCCTTCGGCAAGGGCGCGCAGGGCAAGGGCGGAAAGTGCCGCAGCCTCATCCGCCGTCGCAGCCGGCACCGTCACGATGGGCAGCCCCCCCGCATCGAAGGCCATTGCGCGCAGGGCCGCCCCTTGTTCGCGCGACAGGACGGTGTCGATCTCGGCCCCGATGTCATCCGTCTTGCGGAACCGGACAGCAGCCGCGGTTCCTGCCGCCAGGCTGGCCGTCACTTCCTCGGCCAGGCGGGCCAGTCCGTCGCGGGCCATCTGGCGGGCAAGGCTGACACTTTGCCAGGACAGCAGCGCCGCAAGCACGCCGGTGGTCAGAACCGTGATCAGCACCACACGGATCAGCAGCGAAGCCCGGATCGGAGATGCCCCGTCTGGCAGCAGCTTTGCAAGCGCAGCTTTCATCTTGCGGCCCCTCCGCAGCGTTACAGCAAGGATTCGGCATCAATGCCGACGGTCAGGGTTCCCAGCGCCTCACCCGTCTGCGGATCGGTCAGCGTCATGGAGATCTGGCCCTGATAGCGTTGGGTCGATTCGTCCAGTTCGACCGCCGAGATGAAAACACCGTCGGGGACCGGAAACACCTTGGTGAACTTGTCCTCATCGCCCTGCCAGTAGTCCGACGTGGCATCCGAAGCGGCCACGTTCAGCCCGCGGTTGTCGGTCACGAAAGCCTCGGTGATCCTGCCGCCCGAAGCCGCAACCCGATCGCGCAGGAAATCGGCGGCGGGTCCGGTCAGGACAGCCACGACCATCGCATTGTCGGTGCTTCCGACAGCGGCCTGCCATTCCTGATCCAGGCGGTCGATGCGGGCCTGATCGTAGCCGGCCGTTTCCGCATTCTGGCTGCGGATGGCGTCCAGCAGCACCGGATCCGCCGCCCAGGGCGCAATGTCCGAAGCCATGTAGGCCTGCAAGGCCGGCGTGAATTCATCGGCGGCCAGCGCCGGAGACAGGCTGGCGGGCGTGGCAAGCAGCGCCGCCGCAAGCGGCAGCAGGGTCTGGATACGGATCATCGGGCACCTGAGCTGTGGTTGAGTCCAGGTGCCGTTTTCCCACCGCATCCCCTACCACAGGGTTAATGCCGCTGGCCCGATTTGCTAAACTTGTCCGAAACCGGCCTTTTGTCGGGGCGTCCAGCGCAGGGTCAGATGCCAGCCATCCTCGGCTTCGGTCTCGGCGCTGACAAGGCCGCGGTCATGCAGCCAGGCACGGCGCCTGCCGTCGGCAAACCCCAGGATCAGGGTTTCCTCGACACGATCCTGATCCAGATCGGCGCTGATGGCCTGCATGAGCGCGGGCAGGCCCTCGCCGGTCAGGGCGGACAGCGGGAATACCCCGGTGCGGCGCGCGGCCTGAACGGTCAGGGCCTCGCGCGCGGTGGAGTCGACCTGATCCAGCTTGTTCCAGACCTCGATCTGCGGGGTTTCAGCCGATACGCCCAGGGATGTCAGGATATCGGCCACATCCGCCGCCTGTTCGGCGGTCTCGGGGTGGCTGATGTCGCGGACATGGCAGATCAGGTCGGCGGACAGCACCTCTTCCAGCGTGGCGCGAAAGGCCGCGACAAGCTGGGTCGGCAGGTCAGAGATGAACCCCACGGTATCCGACAGGATGATCTTCTGCCCCGATGGCAGGGTGACGCCCCGCATCGTCGGGTCCAGCGTGGCGAAAAGCATGTCCTTGGCCAGAACCTGCGATCCGGTCAGCCGGTTGAACAGGGTGGATTTTCCGGCGTTGGTGTAGCCGACCAGGGCGACGATGGGAAACGGCACCTTGGCGCGGGCGGCACGGTGCAGTTCGCGGGTCTTCACCACCTGATCCAGCTGACGCTTCAGCTTGATCACCTGTTCGTCAATGGCGCGGCGGTCGGATTCGATCTGAGTCTCGCCCGGACCGCCGACAAAGCCGAAGCCGCCGCGCTGGCGTTCAAGGTGGGTCCAGGCGCGGACAAGGCGGCTGCGCTGATAGCTGAGCGCGGCAAGCTCGACCTGCAGCACGCCTTCGCGGGTGCGGGCCCGGTCGGCGAAAATCTCAAGGATCAGGCTGGTGCGGTCCAGAAGCTTGACACCCCAGTGCTTTTCCAGATTGCGCTGCTGGATCGGCGAGACCGGGCCATCGACCAGAACCAGATCGGCCTCGTCGGCCTGGATGCGCGTCTTCAGCTCCTCGACCTTGCCCGAGCCGAACAGCATGCCCGGCTGCACCTTGGGCAGGCGCACCACCTCGGCCCAGAGGATATCCAGATTGGGCAGCGCGGCGGCAAGGCTGACAGCCTCGGCCAGGCCGTGTTCGGGCAGGCGGCGGGTCTGGCGGGCGCGGGTGTCGGGATGCAGCACCACCGCACGGGTGGGGCGTTCTGCGGTATCGTGGCCCGTGGATTTAGACCCCGCAGGCCAGATGGCTGCGGGGGAAAGGCCGTCTTCGTCTGAGCCGGGACTGGAGATCAGTCTTCGCCTTCGTAAAGGTTGATGGGCGCGCCGGGCATGATGGTGGAAATCGCATGCTTGTAGACAAGCTGCGACTGGCCATCGCGGCGCAGCAGCACGCAGAAATTGTCGAACCAGGTGATCACGCCCTGAAGTTTCACCCCGTTGATCAGGAAGATCGTGACCGGAACCTTGGCCTTGCGGACGTGGTTCAGGAAAGCGTCCTGAAGGTTTTGCTTGTCGCCAGCCATTCTTGTTTTGCCTTGCATTGGCCCGCGTTCCCCGCGGGTCTGTGAAAACCGTTCAATCCTCGCCGCATCGTCCAGCGGCCCGGAATTGGCAGCAGCCGCAGGAACGAAGCGAGTATGATATGGCTGCCGACGAGATTCCAGACCCTAAATCAGGCCGTTATGCAGGAATTGCAGGGCGTTGCCCGTCCGATACAGAAGGGGCAGCCCGGATTGGGGCGATCCTATCTCCTCCAGCCGCCGGGGGCAATCAGGGCGATCAGGGCCAGGGTTTCAAGCCGCCCAACGATCATCGCTGCGCCAAGCACCAGCTTGACCATGCCCGAAAGCGGGCCATAGGCGATGGGATCGGCCAGCGCCACATCGGCCAGCGGGCCGGTTGTGGTCAGCGCGGCAATGGACAGCACAAGCGCGCTTTGGAACTCCAGCCCGCACATCGACAGAAAAAGCGTCACCCCGGCGATGGACATGGCGAACAGCATGAAAAACACCCAGGCCATATAGGCCCCCTCGCGCCGCAAGCGGCGGGCCGCAGCCCCCTTGCCGCCGATCGAGGACGGGTGGACGATGCGTTCCAGTTCACGCTCGCCATGGCGGAACAGGGCATAGACCCGCAACAACTTGACCCCGCCCGCCGTGGTGGCGACGCCGCCGCCGAAGATCGCAAGCCCCAGAAGCATCATCCCCGGCGCCTGCAACCCGGACCAGACGCGCGCCTGGCCCCAATGCGCGCTTTCATAGCCGGTGGTCGTCAGGAACGAACCCGCCGTGAAGACAGCCCCCCACAACGTTGCGGCAACACCGGACAGAAAGCCGACATCAGGCACCGTCAGCGCGAACAGCCAGTGATGCGCCAGCAGCACCAGCGGCACCAGCCCGACCAGCAGAAGCGCCGTGCGCAGTTCCGGGTCCTGCCGCAGCGGGCGGCTGCGGTCAGTCAACCCGGTCAGCGGCAGGGCACGGCGGGTGACGGCGAAGATCAGGAAGCCCAGGATCAGCACTTCGTCCAAGATACGGACCGGAGTGTCCTGCGGCCCCTGCCCCGCAGAGATGCCCGAGGTGGACAAGGTGCCCATCGCATGCGTCAGTGCCATCAGCCCGTCTTCGCCCGCCAGCAACAGTGCCATCCACAACAGCAGCGTCAGACCGGCATAGACGGGAAAGATTTCAAGCGCATGCCGTGTGATCCGCTCGGAAGGATCGGCAATCCGGGTGATCTGCGTGACCCCGGTCGTTCCCCTGCCCGGCACCCGGCCCGAAATGACCTCGGCCCCGCCCAGATTCAGCGGGGCCAGCACGGCATAGGCCGCAAGCAGGATAAAGAATCCGCCGAACCAGCCTATCAGCGCCCGCCACAGGTGAACCGATGGCGGCAGCCGTTCCGGCGCATATCCGGCAGCTCCGGTGGTGGTGAAGGCCGACAGCATCTCGAACCAGGCATTCGTGAATGTGGTGTCCGGCACCGCCTGAAGCAGAGGCAGTGCCATGGCGACGGGCAATACAAGATAGGCGGCCACCAGCGCGGCCAGATGGCTGCGCGCCGCGTTGCGGGGCCGCCAGGATGCAGTGGCCAGCGCCAGCATCACCGCCAGAACGATCAGGATTGCCCCGGAATAGAAGAAGCCCCGCGCGGTCAGATGATCGCGCAGGATCAGCGCATGCAGTGCGGGCAGCCAGGCCATCAGCGCGGTCACGCCCAGCAGGATGACGGTCAGCGGAAGCTGGGCCAGCCGGAAAGCCATGTCAGAAGAAGTCGATCGAGACTTGCAGCAGACGTTCCACCTCGGGCACGTCCTTGGCCATGGCGAAAAGCGCCACCACATCGCCCGCCTCGATCCGCAGGTCGCCGGTCGGTTTCAGCACCTTTTCGCCCTTCATCACCGCGCCGACCAGCACGCCTTCGGGAAAGTCGATGTCGCGCACCAGACGGCCCGACAGCGGCGAGGTCGACATCACCTGCGCCTCGATCAGCTCGGCCTCGGCATCGCCGATGGAATAGACGTT
>DAIOGH010000037.1:0-39763 GCA_036745335.1 Paracoccaceae bacterium | reverse complement strand
CCCGCCGTTCTACTGGCGCGAATTCGGCCAGCAGGTGATGCAGATCGGCTGGTTCAGCCTGCCGGTCGTCGGCATGACCGCGATCTTCACCGGCGGCGCGCTGGCCCTGCAAATTTATGCCGGCGGCAACCGGTTCGGGGCCGAGGCCGTGGTGCCGCAGATCGTCGCCATCGGCATGGCGCGCGAACTGGGCCCGGTGCTGGGCGGGCTGATGGTGGCGGCGCGGGTGGCATCGTCCATCGCGGCCGAGATCGGCACCATGAAGGTGACGGAACAGATCGACGCGCTGGCCACGCTGTCGACCAACCCGATGAAATACCTGACCGTGCCGCGCCTTCTGGCGGCCACCCTGACGGTGCCGGTTCTGGTCGGCGTGGGCGATGCGATCGGGATCATGGGCGGTTGGCTGGTCGGCATCACCCGGCTGGACTTCAACTCGGCCACCTATCTGAAGAACACCGTCGATTTCCTGCAATTCTGGGACATCGGATCCGGTCTGGTGAAGGGCGCGGTCTTCGGCTTTCTCGTGGCGCTGATGGGCTGCTATCACGGGATGAATTCGGCCCGCGGCGCGCAGGGCGTGGGGGCTGCCACGAAATCGGCGGTGGTCGCGGCCAGCGTGCTGATCCTGGCGGCCAACTATCTGCTGACAGAGGTGTTCTTCTCGGCATGATCGAACTTTCCGGCGTCACCAAGAGCTTTGGCCCGAACCGCGTTCTGCGCGGGGTGGATCTGGTGATCCCCAAGGGGCAAAGCATGGTGGTGATCGGCGGATCGGGCACCGGCAAGTCGGTGCTGCTGAAATGCATCCTTGGCCTTGTGCGCCATGACGGCGGCACGATCACGCTGGACGGCCAGGATGTGACGCGGGCCGAGCGCGACCCGTTCCTGGCCCGGTTCGGCATGCTGTTCCAGGGCGGTGCCCTGTTCGATTCGCTGCGGGTCTGGGAAAACGTCGCCTTCCGCCTGATGCGCGGCGCACTGAAGCGCCCCAAGGCCGAAGCGCGCGAGATTGCGGTGGAAAAGCTGCGACGGGTCGGCCTTGGCGCGCAGGTGGCCGAGCTTTACCCGTCGGAACTGTCGGGCGGCATGCAAAAGCGCGTCGGTCTGGCGCGGGCGATTGCGGCCGAACCCGAGATCATCTTCTTCGACGAACCGACGACCGGGCTTGATCCGATCATGTCGGGGGTGATCAACGACCTGATCCGCGAAATCGTGGTCGAGATGGGGGCCACGGCGATGACCATCACCCATGACATGTCCTCGGTCCGCGCCATCGCGGACCGGGTGGCGATGCTGCATGGCGGGCTGATCCGTTGGACGGGCCCGGTTTCTGAAATGGATGCAACGCCAGACCCTTACGTCCAGCAGTTCATCCATGGCCGGGCCGAGGGGCCGATCGAGGCGATCCGATGACATCGCAGTTCTTCAGCCTGCTCGTCACCCCGTCGCCGATCATGCACTGGCTGTTGATGCTGCTGCCCTGGACCATCACCCTGTCGGGTGTGTTCGGCATGGCCGAGCGCGAAACCGGCAACCGGCGGCTGTCGCTCTGGGCGGCGGTGCTGGGGATCTGGCTGTTCCTGCCCTGGCAGCCGCAGGATCAGCAGATGGCGCAATTGTCGGGCGCGGTCTCGATCCTGGGCTGGCTGGGGCTGGTGGGGCATTGGGCGCGGCATGTCTGGGTGCATCGCCCGACCCCGGTCTGGGTTCATGCCACCGTGATCACGCATCTGGTGGCGATCCTTGTCGCTGTGGTGGTGGCGGTGATCCGCGCCTGGATGCATAGCTGACGACCACAGGTTCTCGCGCCGGTTGCAGACTGTCACCGATCTGGAAACAGTTTCACGCATCCACCTGATTTCAGCCACATTTTTGCCCCATCTCTCCGATTCCCCTTGCCGAATCTGCGGTGCCCGGCTTCCTTGAGGAAAACCGTGGGGGCGGTGGATGTTGAAGAGTCAGGGCGGCGTGGCCCGCAAGTTCATCGAGGCCGGGCAATCCGCGGCGCAGGCGATCATCGTGGCGCTGGCCTTCGCGCTGGTGGTGGCAAGCATCTTTGCCGCCCTGGGCTGGATGCCCTGGCCCAGGGTCGATCTGTCCTTCGGCCCGGTCGAGGTTCCTGCCGCCGGAATGTGGCTGCAACTGGGGCTGACCGGCTTGCTGCTGATCCTGTGCTTCTTCCTGCCCGCGAATGCCCGGATGGCGCGACTGGAACGCAGCCACCGCGAATTCGCCATGGGGGTGGAAGATGTGGCCCGCGCTTATCGGATGGCCCATGCCGCCGACCGGGCGGGCGTGTTCTCGCTGTCGTCGGAATTCGATTCGGTGCGCGCCCGGATGGAACATCTGCGCCAGCATCCCGATTTCGGCCATCTGGAGCCGGAACTGCTGCAACTGGCCGCGCAGATGAGCCATGAGACCCGCGAACTGGCCCGCGCCTATTCCGATGTGAAGGTGGCGCGCGCCCGCAGCTTCCTGACCCAGCGGCAGGAAGAGGTGCAGGCGCTGACCGACCGGCTGGCCATCGCCCGGCGCACCTGCGACGAGTTGAAACGCTGGCTGACCGACATCGAGGCGGACGAGCGGCAGGCCCAGGTCCAGTTGCGGCGGCTGGAGGCGGATCTGAAGGAAATCCTGCCCGGCCTCGGCTATGCGATCGAGATCGACGACCGGCCGGACGGCAACGTGGTCAGCCTGCCGAAACCCGCCGCTGCGCGGGTGGAACCGGCCCGCCCTATTCCGCCACCGCAACGCCCCGAGGGTACCCCGGCTTGACCTTGCGCTTGCGGGCTGTCACCCAAGGCGCATGCGCTATCTGAACCTTTGCCTGCTGGTCCTGTTTCCCGTCGCCTGGTTCGCGCCGCTGATGCGCGCGGCCCTGCTGCCGGTGTTCGGCATGGACGAGATCAGCGTCGTCACCGGCCTGCAATCGCTGTGGGAAAGCGACATCCCGCTGGCGCTGGCCGTCACCTTCCTGGCCATCTTCGCGCCCTATGCCAAGACCATCGGACTGGCGTTGCTGCACTGGCACCTTCTGTCGCCCCGCACCCTGCCCGCGCTGAACCTCTTGGGCAAGCTGGCCATGGCGGACGTGTTCCTGATCGCACTGTACATCGTGATCGCCAAGGGCGCCGGCCATGTCACCATCGAGGTGGCCTGGGGTATCCATCTCTTCACCGCCTGCATCCTGGCCTCGGTCCTGATCGGCTGGAGGACGCAGACCCATGGCTAGGGTGGCGCTGTCTCTGCTGGATCTGGTGCGGGTGCGCGAAGGACGCGACGCGTCGGATGCGCTGGCCGAAGCGCAGGATACCGCAGCTCTTGCCGATGCCCTGGGCTATACCCGCTATTGGGTGGCCGAACATCACAACATGCAAGGCATCGCCTCGGCCGCCACCTCGGTCGTGCTGGCCCATGCCGGACAGAGGACGAAGGGCATCCGGCTTGGTGCGGGCGGGGTGATGCTGCCCAACCATTCGCCCTATGTCATCGCGGAACAGTTCGGCACGCTGGCGCGGCTGTTTCCGGGCCGGGTCGATCTGGGCCTTGGCCGCGCGCCGGGCACCGATCAGGCCACGCTGCGGGCGATCCGTACCACGCCGGGCCGGGCGCAGGAGTTTCCGCAGGATGTGCAGGAGCTGATGCACTGGTTCGAACCGGCGACCGAGCCCGGACTTGTCCGCGCCTGGCCGGCACCTGGGGCAGAGGTGGCGTTCTGGATGCTGGGGTCCTCAAGCTTCGGTGCGGTGCTGGCGGCGGAACTGGGGCTACCCTATGCCTTCGCCAGCCATTTCGCCCCCGATTACCTGCACGAGGCGCTGCATCTTTACCGCAGCCGGTTCAAGCCGTCGAAACACCTGAGCCAGCCCTATGCCGCCGTCGGCGTTCACGCGATCTGCGCCCCGACCGAGGCCGAGGCCAGGCGCCTGTTCACCACCACGCAGATGAGCTTTTGCGGCATCCTGCGTAATGACCGCCGCCTGTCACCGCCGCCGATCAACGACATCGCCACCTTCTGGACCCCGCGCGAGGCAATGCAGGTCGGCCAGATGCTGTCCTGCGCGGTGGTGGGCGATCCCGCACAGGTCCGCGCCGGGCTGGCCCGGATCGCCGAAGACACCCAAGCGGATGAGCTGATCATGCTGGCCGACATCCATGATGTCGACGCCCGCCGCCGCTCGCTGGCCCTGACCGCCGAATGCTGGGCCCTGAAGACGCGCCAGGGCTGACAGCCCGCCCCTTGCCGGCCTTCGCCTCCGGCGGGGGTATTTTTGCAAAGATGAAGCTGCCGGGACTTCATCTTTGCCTGAAATACCCTGGGGGAGTCGCGGCACGCGACGGGGGCGACGCCCCCTCTTCCTTGCGGCCCGCGCGGCGGCTGCCTATGCTCGGCCCCCGAACGGAAGGATCATCATGGCCAGGGCCAGCGCCAGTTTCACCTGCACCGCCTGCGGCGCCAGCCTGGCCAAGTGGAGCGGCAAGTGCGAGGCCTGCGGGGCCTGGAATTCCATCGTCGAGGAGGCCCCGCTGTCGGCCGGGCCAAAGGCGCTGGGGGCCAGGGGGCGCATGATCCCGCTGACCGATCTGTCCACCGAAGAGGCCCCGCCGCCGCGCGCCTCGTCGGGGATTGCGGAACTCGACCGGGTGCTGGGCGGCGGGCTGGTGCCGGCCTCGGCCATTCTTGTCGGCGGCGATCCGGGGATCGGGAAATCGACGTTGCTTTTGCAGGCCGCTGCCAGTTTCGCCCGCAAGGGTCTGAAATGCCTGTATATCTCGGGTGAAGAAGCGTCCGCGCAGGTGCGGATGCGGGCGCAAAGGCTGGGTCTGGCGCAGGCCCCGGTGCAACTGGGGGCGGAAACCGCGCTGCGCGACATCCTGACCACGCTGGATGCCGAACGGCCCGCTTTGGCCATCATCGATTCGATCCAGACCATGTGGCTGGATACGGTCGAGGCCGCGCCCGGCTCGGTCAGCCAGGTGCGCGCGGCGGCGCATGAGCTGGTGACTTTCGCCAAACGCCGCGGCGTCGCCGTCATCCTGGTCGGCCATGTCACCAAGGAAGGCCAGATCGCCGGCCCGCGCGTTGTGGAACACATGGTCGACACGGTGCTGTATTTCGAGGGCGAGCGCGGCCACCAGTTCCGCATCCTGCGCGCGGTCAAGAACCGCTTCGGCCCCGCAGACGAGATCGGCGTCTTCGAGATGACCGGGGCCGGGCTGGCCGAGGTGCTGAACCCTTCGGCGCTGTTCCTGTCGTCGCGCGATGCCCCCGCCCCCGGCAGTGCGGTCTTTGCCGGGATCGAGGGCACCCGTCCGGTGCTGACGGAAATTCAGGCGCTTGTCGCGCCCTCCCCCCTCGGCACACCGCGGCGGACGGTGGTGGGCCTTGATTCGGGGCGGCTCTCCACCATTCTGGCGGTGCTGGAGGCGCGGGTGGGCATCCCCTTCACCGGGCTGGACGTGTTCCTGAACGTGGCGGGCGGCTTCCGCGTCACCGAACCCGCCGCCGATCTGGCGGTGGCAGCGGCGCTTCTGAGCGCGCGCGAGGATGTGGCCATCCCGCCCGACATGGTGCTTTTCGGCGAAATCAGCCTGTCCGGCGCGCTTCGCCCGGTGGCCCAGACCGAAAACAGGTTGAAAGAGGCGGCGAAACTTGGTTTCACACAGGCGACCATCCCGGCCCGGTCCAAGACCACGGACGAGCCGGGGATGAAACTGCGCGAGATGGCCGACCTGGCGGCCGTCACGGGTGAAATGTTCGGGGCCGGATAACCGGTCGGGAGTGGCGAATGGAAAACTTTACCGCGGTCGATGGCGGGGCGGCGCTGATCATCCTGATTTCGGCGGTGCTGGCCTATTCACGCGGGCTGGTGCGCGAGCTGATGTCGATCGTCGGCTGGGTCGGCGCGGCCATCGTCGCCTTCCTCTTCGCGCCCTCGGCCACGCCGCTGGTCAAGGAAATTCCGGTGGTCGGCGACTTTCTGGCCGACAGTTGCGAATTGTCGGTGATCGGGGCCTTTGCCGGTGTCTTTGCGGTGGGCCTGATCGTGATGGCGCTGTTCACCCCGCTGTTTGCCAGCGTGGTGCAACGGTCGGCCCTGGGCGGCATCGACCAGGCACTTGGCTTTCTGTTCGGCGTGGCGCGCGGTGTGCTGCTGATCGCGGTCGCCTTCATCGTCTGGGACCGGGCACTGTCGAACCAGTCGATCCCGATGGTGGACAATTCCCGCACCGCCAAGGTTTTTGCCAATTTCCAGGCCTCCATCGACGAGTCGATCCCCAACAATGCGCCGCAATGGGTGGTGGATCGCTACAACGACCTGACCGCCGTCTGCGCCCCGACCGAAGCCCCCGCCGCGCCCTGATGCCGCAAACCCGGCACGCGCAAGCCGGGAATGTGCAGATGCAGCGCGGCAGGGCGTGACACCGGCCGCCATAAGGACTAGATGAAGGCGCATCCCGCCCACCGGATTCGTCCGCTCAGGTTTCGGAGGCCACCCTTGCTTTCAGCAACCCGCCCGTTCCTTGCCCATCCTTTCGACGATGACAAGCTGAAGGAGGAATGCGGGATCTATGGCGTTATCGGCCTGGCCGATGCGGCGAATTTCGTCGCCCTTGGCCTGCATGCCCTGCAACATCGCGGGCAAGAGGCGGGCGGCATCGTCTCCTATGACCCCGAAGATGGGTTCAACTCGGCCCGCCGCTTCGGTTATGTTCGCGACAATTTCACCAAGGCCGATGTGATGGCCACCCTGCCGGGACCCTTGGCCATCGGCCATGTGCGCTATTCCACCGCCGGATCGAAAGGCGCGACCGCGATCCGCGACGTGCAGCCTTTCTTCGGCGAATTCGCCATCGGCGGCTGTGCCATCGCCCATAACGGCAACCTGACCAATGCCACCCGCCTTCGCCGCGACCTGATCGAACGCGGGGCGATCTTCCAGTCCTCGTCCGACAGCGAATGCATCATTCACCTGATGGCCCGGTCGATGCAGAAGACCCAGGCCGAGCGGCTGAAGGATGCGCTGCGGCTGGTGGAAGGCGCCTTTTCCGTCATCGCCATGACGCGGACCAAGCTGATGGGGGTGCGCGATCCGCTTGGCGTGCGCCCGCTGGTGATGGGGCGGCTGGGCGAAGGCTGGGTGCTGTCGTCGGAAACCTGCGCGCTCGACATCATCGGGGCCGAGTTCATCCGCGAGGTGGAACCGGGCGAGATGGTGGTGATCGAGAACGGCCAGGTGCAAAGCACCCGCCCCTTCGCACCCGCCAAATCGCGGTCCTGCATCTTCGAGCAGGTCTATTTCAGCCGCCCCGATTCCATCATCGGCGGCCGGTCGGTCTATGAAACCCGCCGTCAGATCGGTGTGGAACTGGCGCGCGAGGCCCCGATCGACGCCGATCTCGTCTGCCCGGTGCCCGACTCTGGCACCCCCGCCGCCATCGGCTATGCCGCCGAAAGCGGCATCCCCTTCGGCCTTGGCATCACCCGCAATCAATACATGGGCCGGACCTTCATCGAACCGACCGAGCAGATCCGCAACATGGGCGTGCGGCTGAAGCTGAACGTGAACCGCGCGCTGATCCGCGGCAAAAGGGTGATCCTGGTCGACGATTCCGTCGTGCGCGGCACCACCAGCCGCAAGATCAAGGACATGATCCTTGATGCCGGTGCCGCCGAGGTGCATTTCCGCATCGCCTCGCCCCCCACCGCCTGGCCCTGCTTTTACGGCGTCGACACGCCGGAACGCTCGAAACTCCTCGCCGCCACGATGAGCGAAGAGGAAATGCGCGACTGGATCGGCGTCGATTCGCTGAAATTCATCTCGCTCGACGGCCTTTACCGCGCCGCAGGCGAGGCGAAGGGCCGCGACAACGCTGCCCCCCGCTTCTGCGACGCCTGTTTCTCGGGCGATTACCCCGTCGCCCCCGCCGACAAGCTGGACGAAGGCTTCCAGATGAAGGCGGCAGAGTGAGCGCCGAGGTCGACGCCTATCTCTCCGCCCTGCCCGCCGATCAGCAATCCGCCCTGCGCAGCCTGCGCGCCACCCTGGCCCGCCTGTTGCCCGATCACATCGAATGCCTCAGCTACGCCATGCCCGGCTTTCGCCAGCCGGGGCCAAAGGGCAGGATGGTCGTCGGATACGCGGCCTTCAACCACCACCTCGGGCTTTACCCGCATTCCGGCACCGTGATCCCGCAGATCGACTGCCGCCCCTTCAAGACCTCTAAATCCGGCGTCCTCTTCACCCCGGCGCAACCCCTGCCCGATGCGCTGGTGGAAACCATCCTTCGCGCCCGCCAGGCCGAAATTGCCGCAGGCCGGGGGCACTGACGGCCCCTTGCCCCTTTCCCTTCTGTCAAATATCCCCGCCGGAGGCAGCCCGGCCTGCCAGATGACCCGCCGCAGGACAGGATGCCATGACCCAGAAGATCGCTCTCGTCACCGGTGCCTCGCGCGGGATTGGCCGTGCCATGGCCGAACAGCTGGCCCTGCAGGGCTGGCAGGTGGTCGCGGTGGCGCGCACGGTCGGGGGGCTGGAAGAGCTGGACGATCAGGTCAGATCGGCACGGTTGCCCGGCGCGGGGCAGCTGACCCTCGCGCCGATGGACATCACCAACGAAGATGCCATGCGCCATCTCTGCCGCTCCATCCATGACCGCTGGGGCGGCTTGCAGCTTTGGGTGCATGCCGCGGTGCATGTCACCGCACTGTCGCCTGCGCCGTCGCTGGACATGAAGGATCTCGACAAATCCATTGCCACCAACCTGCGGGCGGCCAGCTTCCTTGTCACCATGGTCGATCCCCTGCTGCGGGCCGGAAACGGCACGGCGATGTTCCTGGACGATCCCGCCGCCGCCAACCGCTATTCCGCCGCCTATGGCATCACCAAGACCGCGCAGATGCAGATGGCCCGCGCCTGGCAGGCCGAAACCGTGCGGACCGGCCCGCGCGTGCTGATCGAGACCCCGGCACCGATGCCAACTGCCACCCGTGCCCGCCATTACCCCGGCGAGGACCGCGCCCCCCTTGCCGATCCGCGCACAGAGGCCCTGCGCCTGATCGCACAGCTCTGAGCCTTGCCCCCGCCCGGCATCGGCCTATCCTGAGCGCGCAGCACAGGAGACATGCCATGGCCGATACCGACTGGACCCCGCCCCGCGTCTGGACCTGGGACAAGGAAAACGGCGGTGCCTTCGCCTCAACCAACCGCCCGATTGCGGGGGCGACGCATGACAAGGTGCTGCCGGTGGGCAAGCATCCCCTGCAGCTTTATTCCCTTGCCACGCCCAACGGCCAGAAGGTGACGATCCTGCTGGAGGAATTGCTGGAGGCCGGGTTCGACGCGGAATATGACGCCTGGCTGATCGAGATCGGCAAGGGCGATCAATTCGGCTCGGGCTTTGTCGCGGTGAACCCGAATTCCAAGATTCCGGCGCTGTTCGACCAAGCCTCCGGCACGCGGCTCTTTGAAAGCGCCTCGATCATGGTCTGGCTGGCCGAAAAATTCGGGGCCTTCCTGCCCGCCTCGGGTGCCGTCCGCGCCGAAACCTTCAACTGGCTGTTCTGGCAGATGGGATCGGCCCCCTTCCTGGGCGGCGGCTTCGGGCATTTCTACAAATACGCGCCGGTCAAGCTGGAATATCCGATCAACCGCTATGCGATGGAAGTGAAGCGCCAGCTCGACGTGCTGGACCGGCAACTGGCCGAGCGGCCCTTCATCGCCGGCGATGACTATTCCATTGCCGACATGGCGATCTTCCCCTGGTATGGCGCGGTGGTGCGCAACGAAGCCTATGAAGCGGCCGAATTCCTGGATGCCGGGATCTACAAGAATGTGATCCGTTGGGCCGCCGGGATTGCCGCGCGTCCGGCGGTGATCCGGGGCCGGATGGTCAACCGCAGCTGGGGGCCGGAAGAGGGACAGTTGCCCGAACGGCATTCGGCGGCGGATTTCGCCGGCAAGGCCACCGGCTGACCTGCGGAACCGGGTGCCGATTTCCGGACGGAAATCGGGCCGGAAATCGCATGATTTCCGGTTCCGGTCAGCCGGTCAGCGCCGCGTCGATCGCGGCCCACAAGGGCTCCACCGGCTCCACCCCGACCGACAGGCGGATGAACCCTTCGGCCACCGCATCGCCCCAGCGGGCGCGGCGTTCGCCCGCCGTATGGGTGCCGCCGAAGCTGGTGGTCTGTTCGATCAGCGGACAGCGGGACAGGAAGGCTTCGGCTTCGCCTGCCGAGGCCATCTCGAAGGTGATCAGGAAACCGCCATTGGCCATCTGGCCACCGATCGCGCGGTGCGACAGGTCGCCCGGCAGGCCGGGATAGCGCAGCGCCCGCACCTGCCGATGCGCGGCCAGCCGCCCGGCGATGACATGGGCCGAGGCACACATCCGCTCCAGCCGGACCTCCAGCGTTTCCAGCCCGCGATGCACGAGGAAGGCCTCGAACGGCCCCGGCACCGCCCCCGCCATCCGCCGCCAGTCGCGCAGGCGGGCCATCAGCGCCGCATCGCGCCCCGCGACATGGCCGAAGAGAACATCGGAATGCCCGGCCGGCGCCTTGGTATCGGCGGCCACCACCAGATCGGCCCCCATATCCAGCGGGCGTTGCAACAACGGCGTCATCGTGGTGTTGTCGGCAATGACCCGCGCCCCGGCCGCCCGCGCCCGCGCTGCCACGGCGGCAATGTCCAGCACCTCCAGCCCCGGATTGGACGGGGTTTCCAGATAGACCACCGCCGCCCCGGTGAAATCCGCAGTGGCATAATCCGTGGTCGCCACCTGTGTCACCGTGACGCCCAGCGGTGCAAGAAAGCCTTCGGACAGGATGCGGGTGACGTAATAGCCGTCCGAGGGGATGACCAGCCGGTCCCCCGCCTTCAGCGTGGCAAAAAGGGCAGCCGAGATCGCCGCCATGCCGGAAGGAAAGCTGACGCATTCCGCCTCTTCCAGCAGGGCAAGCTGGCCCTCCACCGCGTCCCAGGTCGGCATGGCGTTGCGGCCATAGACGAAGGGCGCGCCCTGGGTGTGCGGCAGGTGATAGGTGGCCGAGGCGGTGATCGGCGGCACCACCGGATCGCCCAGCGCCAGACCGGGCTTGCGGTGATGCAGCAGGCGCGCGATGCGGCTGGCGGCGTCGGACATCAGCTCACTCCAGTCTTGCGGGGAACCCGTCGGCGCGCAGATTGGTGTCAAGCGCGTCTTCCAGCAGCTTGACGATCTGGGTCGATTGCGCCGCCCCGCCATAGGCGGCCTTGCCCTTGATGAAGGTCTGCGCCGTCACCCCGGCCAGATCCAGCGGCACGCCGAATTCGCGGCCAAAACCCATGGCAAAGCCCAGATCCTTCAGCGCCAGATCCATGGTGAAGGCCACGTCATAGCTGCCGTTCAGGATCAGCTGGCCCTCGGTCTCATGCACGAAACTGCTGCCGGAGGAGGCCGCAATCGCCTCCCACGCCGTCTTCAGGTCCAGCCCGCCGCGCTTGGCCAGCATCAAGGCCTCGCCATCGGCGACCAGATGGATGAAGGCCAGCATGTTGGTGATCACCTTGATCACCGCGGCCGAGCCGAGTGGCCCCATGTGGAACAGCCTGCCGCCGATCGCCTGAAGCGCCGGGCGGTGCAGGTCGAACAGATCGGTGTCACCTCCGGCCAGCACGGTGATCTGGCCCTTCGCCGCCAGATGGACACCGCCCGTTACCGGGGCTTCCAGCATCCGCACCTCGCAGGTGCGGGCCAGCCCGGCAAGGCGCAGCACGTCATCGCGGCCAAGGGTGGAATTCTCGATCCAGGTCGCGCCGGGTTTCAGCCCGGTCAAAAGCTTCGCCAGAACCGCCTCGGACGCGGCGGGGCTGGGCAGACAGGTGAAGACATGATCGACCTGGCCCGCCAGTTCCGGGACCGAAGCCGCGACCGTGGCGCCAAGCGCGCGGTGCCGTTCGGCCAGCGCCGGATTGCGGTCATAGACGGTCACGGAATGACCGGCGCGGATCAGGCTGGCCGCAAGATGGCCGCCCAGATTGCCCAGACCGATGTAGCCGTAGTTCATCGCGGCCTCCGCCAGCACGATTTTTCGTCGAAAAATCGGGGCCGCAGCGCCCTGCCGCAGCCCCGGATGCCCCTGTCAGCGCCGGACCCCGATCTTTCGACGAAAGATCGCACCCGGCGGCAGCCCGCGCCTCAGGCCCCCCAGCCGACGATGCCCTTGACCTCGCAGAAGTCATGGATGCCCCAATCGGCATATTCGCGGCCGTTGCCCGATTGCTTGTAGCCGCCGAAGGGGGCCGAGGTGTCCCAGTCCGGGTAGTTCAGGTTCACCGTTCCGGCGCGCAGGCGGCGGGCGACGGGCTTGGCATCCTCGACCGGGCCGGCGATATAGGCGGCAAGGCCGTAGACGGTGTCATTGGCCTGTTTCACCGCATCGTCGATGTCATCATATGGCTGGATCGCCAGCACCGGCCCGAAGATTTCCTCTTTGGAAATCGTCATCGAATTGACCACGTCGCCAAAGACCGTCGGACGCACGAACCAGCCGCGGTTCAGATCAGCCGGACGGCCGACGCCGCCGGTGACAAGGGTCGCGCCTTCGTCGATTCCGGCCTGGATCAGCTTTTGCACCTTGTCGAACTGCATCTTCGACACCAGAGGCCCCAGCACCGTCGCCTCATCGCGCGGATCGCCGGTGATGATCGCCTCAGCCGCTTCTTTCGCCACGGCCAGCGCCTCGGCCTGCTTCGCCCGCGGCACCAGCATCCGGGTCGGCGCATCGCAGCTTTGCCCGGTGTTCGACATCACCGCCGTCACGCCCGCCGCCACCGCTTCGGCGATATTGGCCGAAGGCAGGATGATGTTCGGCGACTTGCCACCCAGTTCCTGCGCCACGCGCTTTACCGTGGGCGCGGCCGCCGCCGCAATCGCCGTGCCCGCGCGGGTCGATCCGGTAAAGGACACCATGTCCACCTCGGGGTGTTCGGACATGCGCGCGCCGACTTCCGGCCCCGCCCCGTTCACCAGGTTGAAGACCCCCTTCGGCACGCCCGCATCATGCAGCACCTGCGCGAACAGGACACCCGACAAAGGTGCGATTTCCGAGGGCTTCAGCACCATGGTGCAACCCGCGATCAGCGCCGGGGCCACCTTGCAGGCGATCTGGTTCATCGGCCAGTTCCAGGGCGTGATCAGCGAACAGACCCCGATCCCTTCATAAACGATCCGGGTGCTGCCCCGCATCGATTCCCAGACCATTTCCTCTCCGGCCTTGATGGTGGCTTCCATATGGACCTGCCCCGCCCAGGCCTGCGCGCCGCGCGCCCAGGTGATCGGCGCGCCCATCTCGGTGGACATCACTTGCGCGAAATCCTCGTACCGCTCGTTGTAGATTTCCAGGATGCGCTTCACCAAGGCGATGCGCTCCTTGGGCGGCGTCACGGTCCAGGCATCGAAGGCCGCGCGCGCGGCCATGATGGCGCGGTCGGCATCTTCGCGGTTGCCAAGGGCGACTTCGCAGACGATTTCCTCGGTCGCGGGGTTTTCCACCCCGACGCGGGTTTTCGACAGCGGCTCGACCCATGCCCCGTTGATGTAGAATTTCGTCATGTTCTGCGGGATCATGTCGCCCTCATTTGAAGAAGATGTTGAAACGCGCGCGGATGGCGCGGTCGACCTCAGGATCAACCACGCACCCGGCCTTGGCAAGAATATCGTTCTTCCGCGCGATGGCGGTGTCAAGCAGCAAGGGTTTGCCGGCCTCGTTCCATTCCTTCGGCGACATGCGGTTGCCAACCTTGGGATAGATATATTCGGTCTGCATCAGCTTCAGCGTCTGGTCCGATCCCAGATAATGCCCCGGTCCGCCCAGGCAGACCTCCTTCATCGCGTCGATGCTGGTCGAATCCGGGGTTACGTCGATCCCGCGCACCAGCCGCATGGTCTGGCCCAGAAGGTCATCGCCCAGGATCAGGCTTTCCATGCAGAAGCCCAGCAGGCTGGCATGCATCCCCACCGCCTCATAGCACATGTTGAGGCCCGCCAGCCCGGCCAAGGAGTTGGTGATCCCCTGCTCCCATCCCGCCTGCATGTCCGGCAGCTTGCTGTCGGAAATGCCCGAGGCCGCCCCGCCCGGCAGCCCGTAGAAATGGTGCATCTGCGCACAACCAGCGGTCAGCAGCGCCTGCTCGGCCGATCCGCCCGACATCGCCCCGGTGCGCAGATCGCTGACGAAGGGCCAGGTGCCGAAGATCGCCGGGGCCCCCGGCTTGATCGCATTGACATAGACCACGCCAGCCAGACATTCGGCCACCGCCTGCACGATGGTCAGCGCGATCGGTGCCGGTGCCGTCGCCCCCGCCTGCCCGGCAGACAGCAGCAGCATCGGCATACCACGGCGGACGCAATCCTCCATCACCTTGCAGCTTTCCTCCGCGAACTTCATCGGCGGCACGACGAAGCAATTGGAATTGCTGACAAACGGCCGTTCCAGCCATTTCTCTTCGCCGCCCGCCACCATGTAGAGCATCTCGAAGCAATCGGCCACATGCGAGGGGTCGAAGAAGCTGGTCCCCACATGCTTTTTCGTACCGGCAAGGCAGGCGTACAGCGTGTTGAGGTCCATCTCCTTGTTGTCCAGCACGTCGCGGCAAACCATGGTGCGCTGGTAGAAATGGATGTTGTCGAGGTTGTCGACCAGCCGCGCGGCGTCATACAGATCCTGCGCGGTGGAATCGCGATAGTCCAAAGTCACCGGATCGACGATATGCACCGCCGCCCCGGCTGTGCCGTAATGCACATTGGAACCCGACAGCAGCATGTCATGCTTCGTATCGCGCGCATGCAGGGTGATGTCGCGCGCGGCCACCGCCAGCATGTCCTCGACCAGCGCGCGGGGAAACCGCATCCGCCCGTCCTCGCCCAGCACCGCGCCCGCCCCGGTCAGGATCTCCACCCCCGAGGGCGGGGTCTGCGACAGCCCGATCTCCTCCAGCGCGTCCAGTGCGGCGGCGTGGATCTGCTTCACCCCCTCTTCGGTCAGGGGTCTGTACTGCCCGCCCGGCAGGCCGGGCCGCACCGGCCGCATCTCTTCGGACAGGGGTGCCGCGCGGGCCGCTACTCGCGCCGCCCGGCCGCCGGCCCGGCCCGCCCGTTCGACGCGCCGCGCCGCCTCTGGCGCACAGGTCTCGCCGATTCCGCTGATCTCGCTCATTGCTCAGGCCCTTCCTCTTGACCCAAATACGCCACGGTCGTCCGGGGGGCATCCCCGGTCCGCCGCCCTCATCCCGCCCCGCGCTGCAACAGCGCGTCGATCTCATCCCCCGAAGCCGGGGCCGCGATCCCGGCAAAGGACCCCTGCCCCAGCATCGGCCCCACCGCATCGCGGATCGCGGCATGGGCCGCCCGCGCGATCTGGCTGCCGGTGGAAATCCGCCGCACCCCCATCGCCGCCAGCTCCGCCACCGACATCGCCTTCAGCGGCCCCGCCGCCAGCGCATTGACCGGCGTCGTCACCGCAGCCAGCACCTGCGCCAGCTCCGCCCGCCCTGGCGGCACCGGCAGATAAAGCAGATCCGCCCCGGCCGCTTGATACGCCCGCAGGCGACGGATGCCCTCGGCCAGATCATAGGCCCCGTTCATCACCCCGTCGGCCCGCGCACAAAAGACGAAGGGCCGCCCCAGCGCCCGCGCCGCCGCCGCCCCGGCCCGCACCCGTTCGACCGCCAGATCGAAGCCATAGGCCGGGTTGCCCGGCACCATCTGCGTATCCTCGACCGAAATCCCCGACAGACCGACCTCACCCGCCAACCGCACGGTTTCGGCCACAACATCGGGCGCATCGCCGAAGCCGTTCTCGAAATCGCCCGAAACCGGCAGCGCGGTGGCCGCCAGCAGGTCCGCCGCATGGGCCAGCGCCTCGTCGCGCGACACGCCCCCCATGTCAGGCCGCCCCAGCGTAAAGGCATGGGCGGCGGAAGATGTCGCCAGCGCCTTTGCCCCCAGCGCCGCCATCATCCGCGCCGATCCGCGGTCCCAGGGGTTCGGAATGACGAAACAGCCCGCCCGATGCAGGTCGTGGAACGCCTCATGCCGTGCCGAAAGATCCCTGCCCACTTTCCCTTCTCCAAATATCCCGCAGGGGGTCCGGGGGACGCGAAGTCCCCCGGCGCCCGTCACATGCGCACCCGTTCCGATGTCGGATCATGCATCGGCTGCAGCGATGCCACCGCCGCATGCCGCACCCCGGCCACCTCGATCTCGTACCGCGATCCCAGCACCTCCTCTTCGGACTGCCCGGCGCAGGGTACATAGCCCATGCCTACGGCCCCGCCGAGGGAATGCCCGTAATTGCCCGATGTCACCGGGCCGACGATCCTGCCATCGCGCACGATCGCTTCGTTGTGAAAGAGCAGCGGCCCAGGGTCGGTCAGCCGGAATTGCAGCATCCGCCGCGACAGGCCCGCCTCTTCCTTGCGCAACACCGCCTCGCGCCCGATGAATCCGGCCTTCTTGCGGCTGACGGTGAAGCCAAGCCCCGCCTCCAGCACATGATCCTCATCGGTGATGTCATGGCCCCAGTGGCGATAGGCCTTCTCGATCCGGCAGGAATCCAGCGTGTGCAACCCGCACAGTTTCAGGTCGGGCGCGGCTTCCATCAGGGCCTCGAACACATGCGCGGTCTGGTCGGCGCTGACATACAACTCCCAGCCCAGCTCGCCGACATAGGTCACGCGATGGGCGCGGACCAGACCCATGCCGATCTCGATTTCCCGCGCTGTGCCAAAGGGATGCGCGGCGTTGCTGAAGTCGTTCGGGCTGACGGCCTGCATCACCACGCGCGCCTTCGGTCCCATGACGCACAGCACCGATTCCGCCGCCGTCACATCGGTGATCACCGCAAACTCATCGCCGACCTGCGCCCGCAGCCAGGCCAGATTGCGCTGCAAGGTCGCCCCCGGCACCACCAGCAGGAAGGCGGTTTCCGACAGGCGCGTCACCGTCAGGTCGGCCTCGATCCCGCCGCGGTCGTTCAAGAGCATCGTATAGACGATCCGCCCCGCCGCCACATCGACCTGGGCCGAGCAGAGCCGGTTCAGGAAGGTGCAGGCATCGCGCCCCTCGACCCGGATCTTGCCGAAGCTGGTCATGTCGAACAGGCCCGCGCCCCCCCGCACCGCCAGATGTTCAGCCTTCTGGTTGTCGAACCAGTTCTGCCGCTTCCAGGAATAGCGGTAGTCCGCCTCCTGCCCCGGATTGGCGAACCAGTTCGCCCGTTCCCATCCCGCCACCTCGCCAAAGACCGCGCCGCGCGCCGCCAGTTGGTCGTGGATCGGGCTGCGCCGCACCCCGCGCGCGGTGGCCATCTGCCGGTAAGGGAAATGGTCGGCATACAAAAGACCCAGCGTCTCGCTCACCCGCTCCTTCAGGTAGCGGCGGTTCTTCTGGAAGGCTTGGGCCCGGCGGATGTCGACCTCCCACAGGTCGAACGGCGCCTCGCCTTGCGTAATCCAATGCGCCAGCGCCTGCCCCGCCCCGCCCGAAGACACGATGCCGATGGAATTGTAACCCGCGGCAATCCAGTAGCCGCCGACCTCGGGCGCCTCGCCCAGATAATAGCGGTCGTCGGGGGTGAAACTCTCCGGCCCGTTGAAGAAGGTGTGGATGCCTGCGGTTTCAAACAGCGGCATCCGGTTCGTCGCCATCTCAAGGATGGGCATGAAATGGTCCCAGTCCTCGGGCAGGGTGTCGAATTCGAAATCTGCCCGGATGCCATCCATCCCCCAGGGCTTCGCCTTCGGCTCAAAGGCCCCCAGCATCATCTTGCCGGCGTCCTGCTTGTAATAGGCGCATTCGTCCGGCACCCGCAGCACCGGCAGGTTGGGGTCGATCCCGGCCACCGGCTCGGTGATCAGGTAGAAATGCTCGCAGGCATGCAGCGGCAGGGTGACGCCGTTCTGTGCCGCCAGATCGCGGCCCCACATGCCGCCGCAATTCACCACCACATCGGCGGCGATATGGCCCGGTTCGCCGTTGAAGACGTAGTCCACACCTGTAACGCGCCCGCCGGCCGTGGCAACGCGCGTCACCAGCGCGCCCTCGACGATCTGGGCACCGCGCATCCGCGCACCCTTGGCCAACGCCATGGCAATGTTCGCCGGGTCGCATTGCCCGTCCAAGGGCAGCGCCACCGCGCCGACCACGCCGTCGATGTTCAGATGCGGATAGCGCGTCTTCACCTCTGACGGAGAGATTTCATGCACCTCGACATCGAAGATCCGCGCCACCGTGGCCTGCCGCAGCAGTTCCTCATGCCGCTCTGCCGTCAGCGCGACCGAGATGGAGCCGACCTGCTTCATCCCCGTCGCCACCCCGGTCTCGGCCTCAAGCCCGCGGTAAAGATCGGCCGAATACTTCGCCAGCCGGGTCATATTCGCGCTGCCCCGCAACTGCCCGATCAGCCCGGCCGCATGCCATGTCGTGCCGGAAGTCAGCTTCCTGCGCTCCAGCAGCACAACGTCGGTCCAGCCCGCCTTGGCCAGATGATAGGCGACCGAGCAACCGGACACCCCGCCCCCGATCACCACCGCCCGCGCCCTTGTCGGAATTCCAGCCATCGCCCGCTCTTTCATCTGTCCAGAAATATCCCACGGGCTATGCCCCGGTTCTGCGCCACCGGTTCAAGCGAACCGGCGGCATGGGGGGTGTGCCCCCCCCCGGCTGCCCGGCCCGTCACGCACGAATCCGCTCGTTCTTCGCGTCCCACAGCGGCGCATCCTCCTGCACCACGGCCGGATGGCGGGTGCCGAAGATCTCGACCTCCACCGCCTGCCCAGGCCGGTTCAGATCGGCGCGCAGCATGCCCAGGCCGATGCAGGCCCCGACCCGATGGCCCCAGTAGCCGCTCGTCACCTCGCCCACCACCTGATCACCGGCCCAGATCGTCGCCATATAGGGCGGGTCCTGATCGCCCGCCTCGATCAGCAGGGTGCAGAACCGTTTCACCACCCCGCGCTGCCGTTCGGCCTCCAGCGCCGATTTCCCCCGGAAATCGGCTTTGCCCCAATCCACGAACCGCTCCAGCCCGCCCTGAAGCACGGTGTAATCGGTCGACAGATCGCCCTTCCAGGCGCGATAGCCCTTCTCGATCCGCAGCGAATTCAGCGCGAACATGCCAAAGGGTTTCAGCCCCAGCGGCGCGCCCGCCGCCATGACCGCATCCCAGATTGGCAGGGTGTCGCCGGGCTTAGAATGGATTTCCCAGCCCAGTTCCCCGGCAAAGCTGACCCGCACCAGCTGGCACCAATGGCCCGCGATCTGCGCGGACTGATGGCTCAGCCAGGGCTGGCCCAGATCGGCCTCTGTCACGCGCGACAGGATCTCGCGCGCTTTCGGCCCGGTCAGGATCTGGCAGGAAAATTCCTCGGTGACATCGCGGATCTCGACATCCGCCCCGTCCAGATGCCCACGCAGCCAGTCCAGATCGTGAACCTGCGCCACCGCCGCCGTGATCAGGAAGAACAGATCGTCCGCGATGCACATCACCGACATTTCGGTGACGATCCGCCCCGCATCATCGGCGAAATAGGCCAGGCCGATCCGTCCGGGCTTCGGCACCTTGCCGGTGATCTGCCGCGCCAGCCAGTCGCGCGCCCCGGCCCCCGACAGGCGGAACCGGCTGAACCCCGGCAGGTCCAGAATGCCGGCGGCATCACGCACTGCCTCGCATTCCGCTCGCACGGCGCGGAACCACGGCCCTTGCCGGTCCCATGTCCGCTGCGCCTCTTCCGAGGTGTCATCCCCCGGTGCCGCGTACCACAAGGCGCGCTCCCAGCCGTTGTAGGGACCGAATTGCGCCCCCAGCGCCGCCGTGCGGTCATGCACCGCCGACAGTTTCTTCATCCGGCCTTCGGGCCAGGTATGATGCGGGAAATGGATGGCATATTTGTGGCCATAGACCTCCATCCCCTTCTTCACGCAATAATCCGGGTCCTCGAAGCCGGTAAAGCGACGCGGATCGCAGGACCACATGTCCCATTCCGTCGCCCCTTCCGTCACCCATTCGGCCAGCACCTTGCCCGCGCCCCCGGCCTGACAGATGCCGAAGGTGAAGGCGCAGGCCTCGAACGCATTCGGCACGCCCGGCATCGGCCCGATCAGCGGGTTGCCGTCCGGCGTATAGGGAATCGGCCCGTTGATGACCTTGGACAGCCCGGCCTTGGCCAGCAAAGGCACCCGCTCCATCGCATCATTGATGTGCCATTCCAGACGCTCCAGATCGTCGGGGAACAGCTGAAAGCTGAAATCCTGCGGGAAGGGATCGTCCGGCGTCACCCAATGGGCGCGGCAATTGCCCTCATAGGGGCCCAGGTTGAAACCGTTCTTTTCCTGCCGCAGGTAATAGCTGCTGTCCACGTCCCGCAGCAAAGGCAGCTTGTGCCCGACCTCCTTCGACCAGGCTTCCAGCTCGGGGATGGTATCGAACAGCATGTATTGATGGCTCATCACCATCATCGGCAGGTCGCGGCCGAACATGCGGCCCACCTCACGGGCATAGTAGCCCGCCGCATTCACCACGATCTCGGCCCGCACTGTGCCCTTCGGAGTGTCCAGCACCCACTCATCGCCCACCCGCGACACGCCCGTCACCGGACAGAACCGCTCGATCCGCGCGCCCCTCTGCCGCGCGCCTGCCGCCAGTGCCTGCGTCAGCTGCGCGGGGTCGATGTCGCCGTCATAGGGGTCATACAGCGCGCCGGTCAGGTCATGCGTCTCAAGGAACGGGTATTTGCCGCGAATCTCTTCCGGCGACAGGATCTCAAGATCCATCCCCTGATAGCGCCCCATGCCGACGACCCGCTGGAACTCCTGCAACCTTTCGCGCGAATGCCCCAGCCGGACCGAGCCGGTGACATGGTAGTTCATCGGATAGTCGACCTCGGCCCCCAGGCCGCGATACAGCTGCGCCGAATAGCGCTGCATGTTCATGATCGACCAACTGGACGAAAACGTCGGCACATTGCCCGCCGCATGCCAGGTCGACCCGGCCGTCAGCTCGTTCTTCTCCAGCAAAAGGCAATCCGTCCAGCCCGCCTTGGCCAGATGATAGAGCGCCGAAACACCCACCGCGCCCCCGCCGATGATCACCACCCGCGCGCTTGCGAATTCCGCCATCTCCGCCTCCCTGCTTGCGCGGCCAGTATCCCCCGCCAACGGCCCCCTTTCAATTCGGCCAGTTCCCCGCTATTGATCGACAGAACCGATCACGGCTTTCCCTTCGCCAAATATCCCGGGGGTCCGGGGGCTGGCCCCCGGCGCGTCCAAAGGTGCCACGATGCAGATCGAACTTCTCGATACCTTCCTCGACCTCGCCGAGACGCGCAGCTTCCACCGCACGGCGGAAAAGCTCGGCATCACCCAATCCACCGTCTCGGCACGGGTGGCGACGCTGGAATCCTCGGTCGGCAGCCGGCTTTTCGACCGCTCGCGCGCCGGAACCGACCTCACCCCCGAAGGCAAGCGGTTCGAACCCCATGCCCGCGCCCTGCGCCATGAATGGAACGAGGCGAAACGCCGGATCGTGGTGCCGCAATCGGCGGCGCATCTGGTGCGCCTTGGCATCCAGAACGACCTTGCCGCGCTTTACCTCGGCGACTGGGTGGCCGGGTTCCGCCGCGCCACGCCGAACACCGCCTTCTACATCGAGCCGGATTATTCCAACCAGATGTGCGCCGACCTCCTGACCGGGATCCTTGATTTCGCGGTGATGTTCAGCCCCAAGCCACATCCCGACCTGCATTTCGAAAGTGTGGGCGATGTGGCCTATCACATGGTCTCGACCCATGCCGCGACCCTGGCCGAGGTGACGGCCGACCGCTTCGTCTTCGGCCATTTCTCGCCCGCCTTCGAAGACATGCACCGCCAGATCACACCCGACCTCGCGGCAGCCCCGGTCTCGGTCGGGCAATCCGGGTCGGTGGTGTCGCTGCTGATGGCCATGGGCGGGTCGGGCTATGTGCTGGAAAAGACGGCGGATGCGCTGGTGGCCGATGGCCGGGTGCAGCGGGTGCAGGATGCGCCGGTGCTGCGCCAGCCGGTCTATGCCGCCCTTCACATCCGCCACCGCATCGCGCCGCTGCACCGCCGCCTGCGCCGGGTGGTGTTCCGCCGCCTGGCCGGAAAGGACGTCGATACCGAATAGGGCCCGATTTTTCGTCGAAAAATCGCCCCTGCCCTTGGTCAGAGCGTGGTCTCGACCCGATGGCCGGGCCGGTGCCACAGCTGCACATGGGTGATCGCGCCGCCGGGACCGAAGGTCATCCGCTCGGTCATCAGAAGGGCCGCCCCTTCCGGCACCTGCAAGGCGATCGCCACCTGCGGCCCGGCAGGCGCGGCCAGAAAGGCCAGCGTGCCGCCCTGGAACGGCACATGCGCCACCAGCCATTCATTGACCGACAGCGCCCCGAAATCCGGTGCCCCCGGCAGCGCCGCCATGTTCAGCCAGCGGTCCTCATGGGCATGGGGGGCACCATCGGCCAGATGCAGCGTCACCAGATGGCGCAACGGCAGCCCGGCGGCCAGCTGCATCCGCGCCGCCAGATCGGCGGGCAAGGGTTCGGTCGCGTCATGGCTGATGCGGTGGGAATAGACCGCGCCGCGGGCCTCCACCTCCTTGCGGATCACGGCGATTTCCAGCCTTGCGCGCCGCGCGGGCAGTTCGGCGACACGGGTGCCTGCGCGTTTCCGGCGCTCGATCAGCCCGTCCTCGGCCAGCGATTGCAGCGCGCGGTTCACCGTCGCCCGCGCAACGCCATAGTCGGCCGCCAGCTGTGCCTCGGCCGGGATCAGGCTGCCCGGCGGCCATTCGCGGTCGCGGATGCGGGCCCCGATGATTGCGCGCAGATCTTCCCAGCCATGGCTCACAACCGCGCCCTCAGGCCCTGCATCACCCTGCGGAACCGCGCCTCTACCCCATCCCGCGCCCGGTGACGACCCCCCGTCACCAGCCTGCGCCCGGCCGACCACAGATCGCGCACCGGGGCTTCGGCTGCGGCAAAGATCCAGGCGTCCAGCAGTTCGTCACCCGCCCGCCCCTCCAGCGCCAGCGCCCCGGTGTCCAGCACCATCAGATCCGCCCAGTCGCCGACCCGGATCGCCCCCGCCGCGCGGCCCGCCGCCTGCGCCCCGCCGCGCGCAGCCCCCTCCAGCAGCCGCCGCCCGGTCGAGGCCGCATCCGTCGCCATGACCGCCCGCGCCTTCAGCCCCAGCCGCTGCGAATATTCCAGCATCCGCGCCTCGCCCGCCAGCGTGATGCGGATGTTGCTGTCGGTGCCAAGGCCGAAGATCCCCCCCGCCGCCGCCCAGCCCGGCATGTCAAAGATGCCGTCGCCCAGATTGGCCTCGGTCTCGGGGCAAAGCCCGGCCACTGCCCCGGTCGCCGCCAGCGCCGCCGTCTCGGCAGGGGTCATCTGGGTGGCATGGATCATGCACCATTGCGGCGACAGCGGAAGGTTGGCACAGGCCCATTCCACCGGACGCGCACCATAGGCGGCACAGACTTCCTCGACTTCGGCCAGTTGCTCGGCGATATGGATATGCACCGGGCCACCCTTCGCAAGGGCGGGCATTTCGGCCAGGGCTTCGGGCGGAACCGCCCGCAGCGAATGCGGCGCGACGCCCAGGACGGCATCCGGGGCCAGTCCGCCGATAGATTCATGCGATGCATCAAGAATGACGCACAACTCATCAATATCATTTATAAATCTCAATTGTCCGCCCGCCAGCGCCCGCCCGTCGCAGCCGCCTTGCTGATAGGCCACCGGCAACAGTGTCAGCCCCAGCCCGGTCTCTTCTGCCGCCGCCACGATGCGCCCCGCCATCTCGGCCCGGTTGGCATAGGGCACTCCGCCCGGCCCGTGGTGCAGATAGTGGAACTCGGCCACCGCCGCATAACCGGCCTCGGCCATCTCGACCATCGCCATGGCGGCGATCGCCTGCACCTCATCGGGGCCGAGGTGGTCAAGAAAGCGATACATCAGGCTGCGCCAGGTCCAGAAACTGTCCTGCCCGGCGCTGCGGTATTCGGTCATCCCTGCCATCGCGCGCTGGAAAGTGTGCGAATGCAGGTTCACCGGCGCGGGCAGCAGGACCGGCAGCCGCTCGCCCTGCGGCGCAGCCCCAGGCGTGATTTCGACAATCCGCCCCGCCTCGACCCGGATCAGGACATCGCGGGCCCAACCATCGGGCAACAAGGCAGAGGCGGCGTGCATCAGCATGGGTTCATCCTTGACGGGGCAATTATGTATAGACATATTAGACCCGACTCGACAGAGAGCGCAAGTGCGATGACCCTTCTTCTGACCAACGCCCTGATTGCGACGATGACGGACGGCTACGGGCTGATCCGCGGATCGGTGCTGTGCCGCGACGACCGGATCGCGGCCGTGGGCGAGGTGTCGTCATCCGGCGCCGAAGTGATCGACTGCGGCGGACGGCTGGTGACGCCGGGGCTGGTCGACTGCCATTCCCACGCGGTCTATGCGGGTTCGCGGGCGGGCGAGTTCGAAGCGCGGCTGAACGGTGCCTCCTATGAGGAAATCTCGCGTTCCGGCGGCGGCATCCTGTCGACGGTGCGCGCCGTGCGCGCGGCGACCGAACAGGAGCTGCTGGCGCAATCCCTGCCCCGGATCGACGCGATGATCGCGGTCGGCGCGACAACGATCGAGATCAAGTCCGGCTATGGCCTGACCGTCGCCGACGAGCTGAAGATGCTGCGGGTCGCCCGGAAACTGGCCACACTGCGCCCCGTCCGCGTGGCCGTCACCCATCTGGCCGCCCATGCCATCCCGCCGGAATACAAAGGTCAGCCAGAGGCTTACATCGCCGAGATCGCCATTCCGTCGCTGTGCGCCGCCCAGGCGCAAGGGCTGGTCGATGCGGTTGATGCCTTCTGCGAAGGCATCGCCTTCACTCCCGCCCAGCTGGAGCCGCTTTTCGCCACGGCCCGCACCCTTGGCCTGCCGGTCAAGCTGCATGCCGAGCAGTTGTCGGACTTGAAGGGCGTTGTTTTTGCCGCCCGTCACGGCGCGCTGTCCTGTGACCATGTGGAATATGTCGCGCAGGATGGCGTCGAGGCGATGGCCGCCGCCGGCACGGTTGCCGTCATTCTGCCCGGTGCCTTCTACACCCTGCGCGAAACGCAGTCGCCGCCGGTTGACGCCTTCCGCAAGGCCGGGGTCCGCATGGCAGTGGCCACCGACCTGAATCCCGGCACCTCGCCCGTGGCCAGCCTGCCGCTGGCGATGAACATGGCCTGCACGCTGTTCCGCCTGACCCCGGAAGAGGCGCTGGCGGGGGTCACGACCCATGCCGCCGCGGCCCTTGGCCTGCGGGATCGCGGCACCATCGCGCCGGGCCAGCTGGCCGATCTGGTGATCTGGAACGCCGATCAGCCGGCGGATCTGTCCTATCGCATCGGCTGGGCCACCCCCCATGCCCGCATCTTCGGAGGCCGAATTGCCTGAGACCCTGACCCTGACCCCCGGCGCAACCCCGCTGGCGCAGCTGCGCCGCATCCTGCGCGACGGCTGCGCCGCAAGGCTGGACGATGCGGCCCGCCCCGGCATCGGTGCCGCGCAGGCTCATATCGCCGCCGCCGCCGCCGGCAGCACCCCGGTTTACGGCGTCAATACCGGATTCGGCAAGCTCGCCAGCCTGAAGATCGCCCCGCAAGATACGGCAAAACTTCAGGAAAACCTGATCCTGTCGCATTGCTGCGGCGTCGGCGACCCGATGCCCCGTGACGTGACCCGGCTGATGATGGCGCTGAAACTGCTGTCGCTGGGCCGCGGCGCCTCGGGCGTTCGCCCGGCAGTGGTCGAGATGCTGGAGGCCATGCTGGCCCATGACATCGCCCCCGTGGTGCCCGATCAGGGCTCGGTCGGCGCTTCCGGCGACCTGGCCCCCCTGGCCCATATGACCGCGGCGATGATCGGCCATGGCGAAGCCACGCTTGACGGCCAGACCCTGCCCGCCGCACAGGCGCTGCGTGCCAGGGGCCTGACCCCGCTGGTCCTTGGCCCCAAGGAGGGCCTTGCGCTGATCAACGGCACGCAGTTCTCCACCGCCTATGCGCTGGCGGGCCTGTTTGCCGCCTGGGATGCCGCCTGCGCGGCGCTGACCATCTCGGCCCTGTCGACCGACGCCATCATGGGATCGACCGCACCGCTGGAACCGGAAATCCATGCCCTGCGCGGTCATCCCGGCCAGATCGAGGCCGCCGCCGCCATGCGCGCCCTGCTTTCCGGCTCGCAGATCCGCGACAGCCACCGGGAAGGCGACACCCGCGTGCAGGATCCCTATTGCATCCGTTGCCAGCCGCAGGTGACGGGGGCGGCGATGGATGTTCTGCGCATGGCCGCCCGCACGCTGGAGGTCGAAGCCAATGCCGCCACCGACAATCCTCTGGTGCTGTCCGACGGCCAGATCGTCTCGGGCGGCAATTTCCATGCCGAACCCGTGGGCTTTGCCGCCGACATGATCGCCATGGCGATGGCCGAGATCGGGGCGATTGCGCAGCGCCGCGTCGCCCTGATGGTGGACCCGACGCTCAGCTTCGACCTGCCCGCCTTCCTGACCCCGAAACCCGGCCTCAACTCCGGCCTGATGATCGCCGAAGTCACCACTGCCGCTCTGATGAGCGAGAACAAGCACCTCGCCCATCCGACCGTTATCGACAGCACCCCCACCAGCGCCAATCAGGAGGATCATGTCTCAATGGCCGCCCATGGTGCGCGGCGGCTGGGCAGGATGGCGAAAAACCTCTACGTCATCCTTGGAGTCGAGGCGCTCTGCGCCGCGCAAGGCGTCGAATTCCGCGCACCGCTGAAAACCTCGGCCCCGCTGCAGGCCACCCTCGGCGCGCTGCGGGCCGAAATCCCGGCCCTTGGCGATGACCGCTACCTTGCCCCCGACCTGACGCGGGCTGCCGCCCTGGTGGCCGAAGGCCGCCTTGCCGCAGCCAGCGGCATCTCCCTGCCCGCCCTTGCCTGACTTCATCTTTGCCCAAATACCCCACGGGTGCAGCCTTGGTTGCGCGAGTGGTCCAAGTAACCAAGGCTGCGCGGGGGTGTAAAACCCCCGGCGCCTGCCGCCAGAAGCAGAGGCCCGCCATGACCGATCCCCGCCACAACTCCCGCGACATCTACCCGCCGACCGGCCCCGATAAGACCGCCCGCACCTGGGGGGGCGAGGCCGCGATGCGGATGCTGATGAACAACCTGCATCCCGATGTGGCGGAAAACCCGCATGAGCTGGTGGTCTATGGCGGCATCGGCCGCGCGGCCCGGACCTGGGCCGATTTCGATCGCATCGTTGCCGGGCTGAAGGATCTGAAGGATGACGAAACGCTGGTGGTGCAATCGGGCAAGCCGATCGCCATCGTCCGCACCCACACGGATGCACCGCGCGTCCTCATTGCCAACTCGAATCTGGTCCCCCATTGGGCAAACTGGCAGCATTTCAACGAGTTGGACCGCAAGGGCCTGATGATGTACGGCCAGATGACCGCCGGAAGCTGGATCTACATCGGCACGCAGGGCATCGTGCAGGGCACCTACGAGACCTTCGCGGAAGCGGGCCGCCAGCATTACGGCGGCGATCTCAAGGGCAAGTGGATCCTGACCGGCGGGCTGGGCGGCATGGGCGGCGCGCAGCCGCTTGCGGCGGTTATGGCCGGGGCCTGCTGTCTGGCGGTCGAGGTCGACGAGACCCGCATCGACTTCCGCCTGCGCACCCGCTACGTTGACGCCAAGGCCCGCACGCTGGACGAGGCGCTGGCGCTGATCGCGGACTGGACCGCCAGGGGAGAGGCGAAGTCGGTCGGCCTTCTCGGCAATGCCGCCGAAATCTTTCCCGAACTTCTGAAGCGCATGCAGGCAGGCGGCCCCATTCCGAATGGGCGCCCGGACATCGTCACCGACCAGACCAGCGCCCATGACCCCCTGAACGGCTATGTCCCCGCCGGCTGGACCGTGGCCGAACACCGGGCGAAACGCGAAACCGATCCTTCGGCGGTGGAAAAGGCCGCCCGCGCCAGCATGCGTGTTCATGTCGAGGCGATGGTCGGCTTCTGGGATGCAGGCGTCCCGACGCTGGATTATGGCAACAACATCCGCCAGGTGGCCAAGGACGAAGGGTTCGAGAACGCCTTCGCCTTCCCCGGCTTCGTGCCCGCCTATATCCGGCCCCTGTTCTGCAAGGGGATCGGCCCCTTCCGCTGGTGTGCGCTGTCCGGCGACCCGGAAGACATCCGCAAGACCGATGCCGCGATGAAGCGGCTGTTCCCCGAGAACCAGCACCTGCACCGCTGGCTGGACATGGCGGGAGAGCGGATCGCCTTTCAGGGCCTGCCTGCGCGGATCTGCTGGATCGGCCTTGGCGACCGCCACCGCGCCGGGCTGATGTTCAACGAGATGGTCGCCTCAGGCGAATTGAAGGCCCCGATCGTGATCGGCCGCGACCACCTGGACTCGGGCTCGGTCGCCAGCCCGAACCGCGAGACCGAAGCCATGCGCGACGGCTCGGACGCCGTTTCCGACTGGCCGCTCTTGAACGCGCTGGTCAACACCGCCTCGGGTGCCACCTGGGTCAGCCTGCACCATGGCGGCGGTGTCGGCATGGGCTTTTCCCAGCATGCCGGGGTGGTGATCCTGGCCGACGGCACGCCCGAGGCGGCGAAACGGCTGGAGCGGGTGCTGTGGAACGACCCGGCCTCGGGCGTGTGGCGCCATGCCGATGCGGGCTATGACATCGCGCTCGACTGCGCCCGCGACCACGGCCTGCGGCTGCCCGGCATTCTGGGGAACTGAAACCGGACATTTCCACACCCCTGCCGCCATGTTCTGTCGGCAGGGGGAATTACTCTTGACCTTCCGGTTCAAAGCCAGATCGGATTCGACCAGGCCCGTTTGCCCGCCGCGTCGATCACCGCGACACGCACCCAAGGGGAGCCGTTCAGCCGTTGCAACGGCACCTCGGCGCGGGTCAGCGAATGGCCATGCACCGCCTTGGCCCCGGTGCCATGGCCCAGCGCCACCACCGAGACCACGGCGGAACTTTCGACCACCACCTTGTCGCCCTCGATCCGCACATCGCGCAACTCCGGCCCCTGGCTTGAATAGAAATCGCCGCGCTTCAGCGCCGCCAGCAGCGCCTCCGGGTCATTCCGTTCGGCCTTCACCATCACCCAGCCGCCGAAATGGTCGGGTTCGGAAAAATGCGCATCGTCGGTGGCGATCAGGGACAGCTTGCGCCCCTCGGTCAGCAACAGATCGGCAATCGCCGCACCATCGGGCCGGTCGCAGCCCATGGCGCAGCCGTGGTTGTAGATCTCGACCGCATGGGCGGTGGTGATCCCGCGCGCATCGGCCAGCGTCAGGCCGGACCATTGCGGATGGGCCACGGCGACAAAGGCCCCGGCGGCCACCGCACGGGCGGCGATCTCGGCCCCGCTTTCCTGCCCCGGCTTCGGGTGGAAATCCGGGCTGTCCGAAGGCGCGAAATCCGCCGGCAGCCCGACGGCAAGGATATGCCACAGCTCGCCGTTCGCCATGGCACCGGAATGCAGCTCGGCCCCAAGGATCGTCGTAAAGCCTTCGGCCCGCATCGGCACGGTATCGACAATCGGATAGCCATAGACGCCGACGAAATGATCGGTCAGCGCCAGGAAATCATAACCCTCTGCCCGATAGCGGCGGCAGACCTCCTCGGGCGACAGCACCCCGTCCGAGCGGGTGGAATGAGTGTGCAGGTTGCCGCGCCAGAAGCGGCCAGGGGCGGTGAAGGCGGAGTGGCGGATCATGGGAATCCCTTTCGTTTGCCGCAGGATTGCGCCCGGCGCGGGCGAAGGGCAAGAGGGCACTGCCCCTCGCCAATCCCGCGCTGCCGTGCTAGATCGGGTCACAGATCGCCAAGGCCCTGCCAGATGTCGCTTTCCCCCCCACCCGACGCCCCCCTTTCCGCCGACCGGATGCTGGCACAGGCCACCGAAGCCGCCGCCTTCCTGAAGGCGCTGAGCCATGAGGGACGGCTGATGATCCTGTGCCATCTGGCAGGGGGCGAAAAGACCGTGACCGAACTGGAACAGCTTCTGGACCAGCGCCAGGCCGCGGTCAGCCAGCAGCTTGCCCGGCTGCGGATGGAAGGGCTGGTCGCCACCCGGCGCGAGGGCAAGGCGATCTGGTATTCGATCCAGGACCCGAAGGTGCGGCAGACCATCACGCTGGTCTACGGGATGTTCTGCACGCCCGGCCCCTGACCCCCTCTTTCAGAGGCCAGACATCCCCGCCGGAAGCATCGCCCGAGCCGGTTGCGCCTGCACGGCGCAGGGGCGAGACAGGCCCCTTGGTCCGAACGGGCCTTCAGATGGTCAGCCGCGCCCGACATAGGGCATGTCGCGGGCCATGATCGTTACGAAGGGCATGTTCACATCCAGCGGCAGCCCCGCCATGTGCAGCACGGTCTGGGCGACATGGGCCACATCCATCACCGGCTCGGGCCGGATGTCGCCGCTGGCCTGCGGCACGCCGCGGGTAAAGGCTTCGGCCATGCCGGTCAGCGCATTGCCGATGTCGATCTGGCCGCAGGCGATGCCAAAGCGCCGCCCGTCCAGCGCCAGCGTCCGCGTCAGGCCCGTCACCGCATGTTTCGACATCGTATAGGGCACCGAGCCGGGCCGCGGCACATGGGCGGAAATCGACCCGTTGTTGATGATCCGCCCGCCCTGCGGGGCCTGCCGCCGCATCAGGCCAAAGGCGGCGCGGGCGCAAAGGAACATGCCGGTGATATTGGTCTGGCTGAGACGCAGCCAGTCCTCGACCGCAATCTCGTCGATGGGCGCGGCGGGCAACGAGATTCCTGCGTTGTTGAACAGCACGTCCAGCCTGCCCCAGCGTTCTTCGATACGGGCAAAGGCGGCATCGACCGCCGCCGGATCGCCGACATCGGCGGGCAGGATCATCGCCTCGTCGCTTTCCGCCGTTTCGACCAGCGCGGCATCGCTGCGGCCCAGAAGCGCCACGCGCCAACCCGCCCCGATAAAGGCGCGGGCGGTGGCACGGCCGATCCCGGCCCCGGCGCCGGTGATCAGGATGGTCGGGGGAAAGGCGGTCATCGGCTCACTCCGCAAAGTCGTATTTCATCAGCCAGTACAGGATGCGCATCACCGCAGGGGCAGGCAAGGCCAGCGCACGGGCCAGATCCCCGGCCGTGGTCCCCGCCCCTCCGACGGCATCCAGGGCAGCCAGAACGGCGGCAATCTGCGGACGGGCCTCGACCAGCCGCCGCAGACGTTCATAATCGCGCAGGGACAGGGTTTCCTCCAGACCGGGGCGGTCCGCACGCGGGCGGGCGCGAAAGCGGCGGTCGGGGCGGGCGCCAATCGCGGTGGGATAGCTGCGGAAGAACCGGCCGGGGGCCGGGGCGGGCGGCAGTTGCGCGGCATGGATCGGCGGCGGCACCTGGCCCGAGGCGCGGGCATGGGCCAGCATCGCCGACTGTTCCGCCCAAAGCGCCTGCATCTGCGGGATCACCACCGACCAGTCATAGACCTCCCGCGCCCGTTTCCGCCCCGCCTGCCCCATCCGCGCCCGCAGCGCGGGGTCAGAGCCAAGCCGCACCAGCGCAAGGGTCAGCGCCGGAACATTCACCCGCGTCAGCGCCGAAAGCTGGCTGACATATTGCACATAGCTGTCGGTGCCGCCGAAATGGCGGCAGCCCAGATAGCTGGTCAACTCGCCATGCGGCATCTCGGTCGCGACCCGCAGCCCGGTTTCGGGCGTGACGGTATCCCGCATCCCATCCCAATCCGACACGATCAGCGGCAGGCCCGCCGCCATTGCCTCGACCGGGGCAAGGCCGAAGGTTTCCTGCACATTGTCAATGGGGAACAGGAAGATGTCGGCCCCCGACAGCGTGGCCTTGCGCTCTGCCGCATCGGCCCCGTCCAGAAGGTGAAACCCCACCTCGGGCATCATCCCGCTCGCGCCGTCGGCAAAGATCCTGCGGGAATGATCGTCGCGGAACTGGCCGCACAGCAGAAGGTGGAACCTTGTGCCGACCTGCCGCTGTGCCCGCGCCAGCGCCAGATAAAGCGGCAGCGGATCGAATTTCTCATGCGGGGTCAGCCGGGCGATGATGGCGCAGGCAATCTCTCCGTCAGCGATGCCGAGACGGGCGCGCAAGCCAGCCCCGGCGGCGGCATCGGGGGCAAAGGCAGCGCAGTCGATCCCCAGCGGGATCACCGGCATCAGCGGACGCGGCGGCAGCACCGCCCTGCCCGCCCCGCCGAAGCGCTGTTCCAGATGGGCATCGGTCAGCGCCATCTGGTCGGACAGCGAGGCATGCACCGCGCGCGAGGTGCAGATCACCGCATCCCAGGGCATCTGCGGGGCTGCGCGCAGATCGAACATGCCCTGCATCACCGCCTTGGTGGCCGTGGTGTGGGTGATGCCGCAGATCGCATAGGCCCCGCCGCCGCACAGCGCACGCCGCCAGGTCTCGGCGGCGAAATTCGGGCTGGGGTAGCTGACCACATCGACCGGAGCGATGGCTGCGGGATTGTCCAACCGGACGCCCCGTATCGGGCGGCTGCCCGGACCGCTGCCCAGACCGCTGTCCAGACGGGCGGCGAAGGCGCGGAAATGATCTTCGTCGCTGCGGCCCAGCGTCAGGCAGACCACTTCATCAACCTGCGCATGGGTCAGAAAGCCGGTCAGAAAGCTTTCACCGGCAACGCGACGGCCGTTGATCCCCTTGGTGCCGGGGTCATAGCCATCCGGCGCATACCAGATCGCGGCATTGGCGGTCATCTGCACTCCATCCACAGCCGGGGCGGCGGGCCGGGCCGCCGGTCGCGGCCGTGACCGGCGGTGCCGGTGCCATCGGCCCTGCCCTTTGCCCCATGGTTAGGCACTGGGGCGGCGGGCGTAAAGGGCGGAACCGGACCGGTCAGGCCGGGGTGAGGGTCAGCCCGCCCTCGGCCACCAGAAAGGCGATGATGCGGTCGATCCCCTGCCCCTGCCGCAGCCGCGCCATCACATAGGGGCGCGGCCCGCGCGCACGGGCGGTGTCTGCCTCCAGCAGGGCAAGGTCCACGCCGACATGCGGGGCAAGATCGGTCTTGTTGACCACCAGAAGATCGGATTTCACCACCCCCGGCCCGCGCTTGCGCGGAATGTCCTGCCCGGCGGCGGTGTCGATGACATAGATCGACAGATCGGCCAGTTCGGGGCTGAAGGTGGCGGCCAGATTGTCACCGCCGGATTCGATCAGGATCAGGTCCAGATCGGGAAAGGCCGCGGTCAGATCGGCCACCGCCGCCAGGTTGATGCTGGCATCCTCGCGGATCGCGGTATGCGGGCAGCCGCCGGTTTCCACCCCGCGGATGCGGGCGGCGGGCAGCACCTGCGCGCGGGTCAGATATTCGGCATCCTCGCGGGTGTAGATGTCATTGGTGATCACGGCCACGGAACAGCGCGGTGCCAGCGCGCGGGCCAGATGTTCGGTCAGCGTGGTCTTGCCCGCACCGACCGGGCCGCCGATGCCCACCCGCAGCGGGCCGTTTGGGGATGTCATTTTTTTCCAAAGCCTTGCATCAGATGTTTCATGTTGCGCCGTCGCCGCCCGCAGGGGGCCTGCCTTGCCACGCCCCGCCACGGCCCATAAGGTTCCCCGCGCGAAAGGATGCGGGGGCCGGGCGGATGAAGCTGCTTTACATTTCGGTGCATGAGCCGCTGCAATACGACGAGGTCAGCCTGTTCCTGGACCTCGGGGCGGATGTCGATGTCGGCACCCCGACCGGGGGCGCACCGGGGCCGAACCGGCTGCGTCCCGATGTCGGGCATCCGGTCAGCTGGGACGAACGCACGCTTGCCGGTTATGACGTTATCGTCGTGATGCACGATATCGACGCGCTGGAACGCATCCATGCCGCGCGACGGCCGGGGCAGCGGGTGATCTGGCGTACCATCGGGCAGACCGGCCCGTTTCGGGAAGAGATCGTCCGCAAAAGATGCCGCGGGGTCGAGATCGTCCGCTATTCCCCGCGGGAACGGAACTGGCCGGTCTATGCCGGGGAAACCGCGATGATCCGCTTCTACAAGGACGAAACCGAATTTTCCGGCTGGACCGGCGGAGATGGCATCAACCTGCTGTCCCTTGCCTTCAACCGGCGCGGACTGCCCGACCATCAGATTGTCGAGGAAACGCTTGCCGGTCTTGACTGGGCGCTGTGGGGCAGCAACGAAGGCCATCCCCGCGCGCGGGGCCTGTTGCCGGCCGAAGATCTGGTGCCGATGCTGCGCCGCAGTGACCTGATGTTCGCAACACACAGCCTGCCCGCCAGCTATACCCTGAACCTGATCGAGGCGCTGATGACAGGTGCCCCCGTGGCCGCCCTTGGCCGCCGGGTGATCGAGCGTTTTCCCCATGTCGTCGAGGGCAGCCCCGGTTATCCGGCCGCGATGTTCGAGGTGGACGAGATCCTTCAGCACGGCCGCTGCGGCATTCTGGTCGACAGCCCCAACCGCGGGCGGGCGAAGATCCGGCAGCTTCTGGCCTCGCGCGCCATGGCCGAGGATCTTTCGGCGGCGGGCCGCGCCCGCGCGATCGAGCTGTTCGGCAAGCGCAAGGTCGCCCGGGACTGGCGGGAATTCCTGGGTCTGCCGGGCCGACAGGGCGCGGACTGACGGCCACCCGGCGGGGCGGGCATCGGGGGGCGCGGGCGAAGGGGCATCAAGGGATGTCATGTCTTCCAAAGCCTTACGTCCAGTGTTTCATGTGCCATCGCCGCCATATCCCCGGCAAAGGCGGCCGAACCAAGATCGTCCTTTGTTGCGGCGGCGGCGCGGGTGGCCAGCGTTGCGATCAGCGGAAGCAGTGCTGACAGCACGGCCTGCCCTTCGGTCTGGCCCAGCGGCACGGCGCGGGTGGCGATCTGCGCCAGATTGCCGGCAAAGGCCAGCAGCGCCAGCCCGATCACCTCGGCCGGCGGCAGGCCCAGCGGGCGCGCAGCCTGCCCCAGCACCACGGGCAGCGGGGCCGGGGCAAGCGGCTGGCCGGTCAGGGCGGCAACCGTGCGGGCAAAGGCCGCGCCCTGCTCGGCGCTTTCGGCCAGACGTTCGGCGCTGGCGGCCAGGGCGCGGGCCAGATCGGCCAGCGCCGCAGGATCGGCCCCGGCACGCAGTGCCAGCGACAGCAGGACCGCATCCTGCCAGCCCGCGCCATGGGTCAGGACATCCGCCAGCCACAGCCGCAGGCCGTCGGCATCGGCCACCACGCCATCGGCAATCGCCTGCTCCAGCCCGTGCGAATAGGCGAAGGCCCCGGTCGGAAAGGCCGGGGACAGCCATTGCACCAGCGTCAGCAGCGGGGTCAGGACCGGGGGCGGCGCGGGCGGCGGCTGTGCCGTCATTTCGCATGCTTGTGGCCGAACGGCAGGCTGAACGCGGCCCTGTCGCCGGGCGGATGATAATGCGGATGGCCGTCGCCATGGTCATGCCAGCCGAAGGTTCCGGCATGATCCTGCGCGGCGTGGCCATGCCCCCCATGATCATGCCCCCCATGATGATGCCCCATCGTCCGGCCATGACCATAGGCACCGCCTTCCGGGGTGAAGGGCTCCGAGGTCGGGGTCAGTGTGGCGCCCAGCCCGGCCAGCATATGTTCAAGCACCGGATCGGCGCGGATCAGCAGGCGCTGCGGCTCGATCTGACAGGGAGTGTGGCGGTTGCCGATATGCCAGGCGTAGCGCAAGAGATTGGCGCCGGTGATCTGGACAAGGGTTTCCTTGGCGGCGACCACCTCGATGGCGCGGCCGTCGTCAAGCCGAAACCCCCAGTGATCGTCAAGATTGGTGACGGTGGCGAGATCGACCAGAAAGCTGCCGCCGGTTTCCGTGATCAGCCGTTTTCGACGAAGAAGGCGGTCGTCATAGGTCAGGACAACGCGGTCGTCACAGCTTTCCGGCGCGGTGGACAAGAGGCTGCGGGCAGTCGGCAGATCAACCATGTCAGCCCCCCGCTTGCCGGGGTTGCTGCGCGGGGACCGCCCCGGTCAGTAAAGATAGCGCGCACCCAGAATGCGCCGCACCTCTGCGGCGCGGGTCAGGCCCTCGGCGGCCAGCTGCTCGTCCGAGATCATCGAGAGACGGTTGATCGCCCGTACCTCGGGCCGACTTTCGGCCAGGGTGATCAGATGGCACCAGAGGCTGGCGACAGGATTGGAATGGCGTTGCGACATGGGACGGTCCTTCGGGACAAGCCGTCCTCCCCTGCTGGAAAGCATGCCATGAAGGGGGGCGGGCAGGCATTGCCGATATGGACTTGCTGCATTGCAGCATGATCATGGATGTTTTCGGATTGCCTCTCATTTGACGGCCCTTTGCAGAGACTTGCCTTCAGAACAGGAAATAGCGCTGCGCCAGCGGCAGGTCGCGGGCGGGTTCGCAGGTGAGCAGAACGCCATCGGCCCGCACCTCATAGGTTTCGGGATCGACCTCGATCTGCGGGGTGGCATCGTTCAGTTTCATGTCGCGCTTGCCGATGCCGCGGGTGTGTTCGACGGCAAGGGTTTCCTTCTGCAGGCCGCAGGCGCTGCGGATGTCGTCCTGCTGCGCGGCCCGGCTGACGAAGGTCACGGCGTTGCGGATCAGGCTGCCGCCCAGCGCGCCGAACATCGGCCTGGTATGGACCGGCTGCGGCGTCGGGATGGAGGCATTGGGGTCGCCCATCTGCGCCACCACGATCACCCCGCCCAGCAATACCATCTCGGGCTTGGCCCCGAAAAAGGCGGGCGACCACAGTACCAGATCGGCGCGCTTGCCTTCCTCGACCGACCCGATGTGCTGGCTGATGCCATGGGCGATGGCGGGGTTGATGGTGTATTTGGCGATATAGCGGCGGGCACGCAGGTTGTCATTGTCGCCCTGCTCGCCCTCCAGCCGTCCGCGCTGCAGCTTCATCTTGTGCGCGGTCTGCCAGGTGCGGGTGATCACCTCGCCCACCCGGCCCATGGCCTGACTGTCCGACGAGATCACCGAAAACGCTCCAAGGTCGTGCAAAATATCCTCGGCGGCGATGGTCTCGCGCCGGATGCGGCTTTCGGCAAAGGCCACGTCTTCGGGCACCTTGCGCGACAGATGATGGCAGACCATCAGCATGTCGAGATGTTCCTCGATCGTGTTGACGGTGTAGGGCATCGTGGGGTTGGTGGATGACGGGATGACGTTCTGGCTGGCCACCACCTTGATGATGTCGGGCGCATGGCCGCCGCCCGCGCCTTCGGTGTGAAAGGCGTGGATGGTGCGGCCCCGGATCGCCGCAAGGGTGTTTTCCACGAAGCCGGATTCGTTCAGCGTGTCGGTGTGGATCATCACCTGCACATCCATCGCATCGGCCACCGTCAGGCAGCAGTCGATGGCGGCGGGGGTGGTGCCCCAGTCTTCGTGCAGCTTCAGGCAGCAGGCCCCGGCGCGGATCTGCTCCTCCAGTGCTGCGGGCAGGCTGGCATTGCCCTTGCCCGCAAAGGCCAGGTTCATCGGCAGCGCATCCGCTGCCTGCATCATCCGCATCAGGTGCCACGGCCCCGGCGTGCAGGTTGTGGCAAGGGTGCCATGCGCCGGGCCGGTGCCGCCGCCCAGCATGCAGGTGATGCCGGAATGCAGGGCATCGTCGATCTGCTGCGGCGCGATGAAATGGATATGCGCATCCATTCCGCCTGCGGTCAGGATGCGGCCCTCGCCCGCGATGATCTCGGTCCCCGGCCCGATGATGACATTGACGCCGGGCTGGGTATCGGGGTTGCCGGCCTTGCCGATCTTCGCAATGCGGCCATCGCGCAGGCCGACATCCGCCTTGACGATGCCGGTCCAGTCCAGGATCAGCGCATTGGTGATCACGGTATCCATCGCCCCGCCCGCACGGGGGATCTGGCTTTGCCCCATGCCGTCGCGGATCACCTTGCCGCCGCCGAACTTGACCTCTTCGCCATAGCGCAGCGCATTGGCCCGCCCCGAGGACCGTTCGGCGATCAGGTCGCGCTCCACCTCGATGATCAGCGCGGTATCGCCCAGCCGGACCCGATCCCCTACGGTGGGGCCGTACATCTCGGCATAGGCGGCGCGGGACAGGGTATAGGCCATGGGCTCCTCAGGGTTTTCCGGGGCCTCGTCCGGCCAGCCGTTTCGCATTGGCGCGGGTGCGGCGGCGGATCGGCTTCAGCGCCTGATCCAGCAC
This sequence comes from Paracoccaceae bacterium, assembly GCA_036745335.1. Lineage (GTDB taxonomy): Bacteria > Pseudomonadota > Alphaproteobacteria > Rhodobacterales > Rhodobacteraceae > Pseudogemmobacter. The sequence goes on along the minus strand of DAIOGH010000037.1, from coordinate 1,481 downwards.
CGCGGCCGGGGATTTCCCGGACAGCGCGGCGCTGGTGGCGGCGCGGCCCGCGGCCTGCAACGCGCTGACCTTTTCGGCCACCATCCGGCTGTTTTCCGACGGCGTGACCGGCCACAGCCCCGCCATGCCCATCAGCCGCATCCCGATCACCATCTGCGCCTCGGCCAGCATGACCGATGACCGCAGCATCAGGCGCATCATCTCGGCCGGGGTCGACAGCGGGACCATCGGTGGTTTCATGCCTTGAACCTGTCATCCACCGGCACTTGCAGCGCCGTCGCCAGTGCGTTGGTCTGCGCGGCCATGGCGATCACCGCCAGAAGTTCGGCCTGCATCGCGGGCGTCATGCCCTTGGCCCTTGCCGCCGCCGTGTGGGAATGGATGCAATAGTCGCAGCCATTGGCCACCGAAACGGCGACATAGATCAGCTCCTTGACCAGCGGATCCAGCGCACCGGGGGCCATCACCTGCTGGATCCGCCCCCAGACCGCGCGCAACTGCGCCGGATCATGCGCCAGCGCCCGCCAGAAGTTGTTGACATGATCGGTCTGCCGTTTTTCGCGGATGTCGGCAAAGACGGCGAGGGCCTCGGCCCCCGCCTCTTCGTCCCGCAACAGGGGAAGGACAGCCATCAGATCACCGCCATCACGCGGGCGGGGCCGCCGGTGCCGCCCTTGTGCTTCGGCGCGCCGATGAAGACCGTGGCCCCCTTGGCGGGCATCTGGTCAAGGTTGGCCAGGCATTCGATGCCAAAGCGCCCGCCCGGCAGCCAGCTGTTATGCACGGCGAAATCGGCGGAATTGCCGGGGTCCAGCGACAGGCTGTCCACCCCGATGCAGGCCACGTCCAGCCCGGCCAGCATGTCGGTCGCCGCCCTGGAAAAACCGGGAAAGGCGAAATTGCCGTCCGGCGTGTTGCGGAAATCGGGGCTGCCGACCTTGGCCGCCCAGCCGGTGTGCATCGCCACGCAGGCCCCGGCGGGAATCTCGCCATTGGCGGAAACCCAGGCCTCGATATCCGCCGGTTCCACCATGCAATTGGCATCCTCGGCGGCCTTCGCGGTCAGGTCCAGCACGCAAAGCGGGCAGATCAGCTTCTCGGGCGGCAGATCGGCGACCGAGGTGCCATCGGCGCTGAAATGCAGGGGCGCATCGATATGGGTGCCGGAATGTTCGTAGATCGTCAGCTTCCACAGCTGATAGCCCGAATCTTCGAACTTGACGGCGGGTTCGTAGATGATCCCCGGATTGCCGTCGAAGGTGGGGAAGCTGCCGTCCCAGGCATGGGTCAGATCGACGACCCTGCCACCGGATTGCGCCAGCGCGGGGCGGGCGGTGGTCAGGCCGCCCGCGACAACGGCGGCGGTGGTGGCCGCGGCCCCGGCGAAAAGCGCACGGCGCGACAGCATGCTGGATTTCACGCTTTCAACCCACATTCCCCAAGTAAATCGCTGATTTTGCTGTCAGGATCTCAATATTTCC
>DAIOGH010000036.1:0-40475 GCA_036745335.1 Paracoccaceae bacterium | reverse complement strand
AAAAGCTGCAAATGCCGCTGGAAAAGGTCCGCAAGGTGATGAAGATCGCCAAGGAGCCGATTTCGCTGGAAACGCCCATCGGCGACGAGGAAGACAGCCAGCTTGGCGATTTCATCGAGGACAAGAACGCCATCCTGCCGCTGGATTCGGCCATTCAGGAGAACCTTAAGGAAACCACCACCCGCGTTCTGGCCAGCCTGACCCCGCGCGAAGAACGGGTGCTGCGGATGCGCTTCGGCATCGGCATGAATACCGACCACACGCTTGAGGAAGTCGGCCAGCAATTCAGCGTCACCCGCGAACGCATCCGTCAGATCGAGGCGAAGGCGCTGAGGAAGCTGAAGCATCCCAGCCGGAGCCGGAAGCTGCGGAGTTTCCTGGATCAGTGAGCACAGGAATGCTGACGATCGCCGATCTGCGCAGCGAGATTGCTGCGACCGAGGCAAGGGCAGCTTTCGACGTGCTGGTCGAAGGGTTCCGTGGTCTGACGGGCATGACGCTGCACGCCCACCACAAAGGCTTCATCAACACCCTGCGAATCCTGCGGGGAGAGGATTATTGCTTCTCGAACATTCCCAATGACGAATGGGTGCTGGCCTATGTCCGCAAACCCGAATTGCGGCGTGGCCGGCTGACGCCTGAGGCGGTGATGGCGGTATTCCCCGAGGCAAGACTGACCAACAAAGGCGAAATCACGCTGCGCATCCGTGACACGGCCACGGCGGAACGCTGGCTCGGCATGATCCGGGCGGCGGGATAGGAGGTTTCATGTCCTGGCTATCGAAACTGTTCGGCGGCAGGCCCAAAGACACAGCGCCCTCCGCCGCCAAGGCCGAAGACCACAAGGGCTTTGTCATCACCCCCGCCCCGATCCCCGAGGGCGGGCAGTTCCGCGTGGCGGCCCGGATCGAGAAGGACGGCCGCAGCCATGATCTTGTCCGCGCCGACACCATGGCCTCGCTGGAACAGGCCACGGCCTTTTCGCTGGCCAAGGCGCGGCAGGTGATCGACGAGCAGGGTGACGGGATTTTCGCCCCCCGCTGATTGGCATTCGGCGGTGAATGCCGCGCCGTAGCGCTTCTCCCCGGCCGGGGCCGGGGATGCGGTTCAGCTATCCATCTTCAGCGCCGAGATGAACGCCTCCTGCGGGATCTCCACCTTGCCGAACTGGCGCATCCGCTTCTTGCCCTCTTTCTGCTTGTCCAGAAGCTTCCTCTTCCGGCTGGCGTCGCCGCCATAGCACTTGGCCGTCACGTCCTTGCGCATCGCGGACAGGGTTTCGCGGGCGATCACCCGGCCGCCGATGGCGGCCTGGATCGGGATCTTGAACATGTGGCGGGGGATCAGGTCCTTCAGTTTCTCGACCATGCCGCGACCGCGCGCCTCGGCCCGGTCACGGTGGACCATCATCGACAGGGCGTCGACCGGTTCTTCGTTCACCAGGATCGACATCTTGACCAGATGATCCTCACGATATTCGGAGATCTGGTAATCGAAGCTGGCATAGCCGCGCGTCACCGATTTCAGCCGGTCGTAGAAGTCGAAGACCACCTCGGCCAGGGGCAGGTCGTATTCCACCATGGCGCGGGGGCCGGCATAGGTCAGGTTCAGCTGGATGCCGCGGCGGTCCTGGCACAGCTTCAGGATGTCGCCCAGATATTCGTCGGGCACCATGATCGTGGCCTTGATCCGTGGCTCTTCGATATGGTCGATCAGCGTCAGGTCGGACATGTCGGCGGGGTTGTGCAGGTCGCGCACCTCGCCATCCTTCATGTAGAGCTTGAACACAACCGAAGGCGCGGTGGTGATCAGGTCAAGGTCGTATTCGCGTTCCAGCCGGTCGCGGATCACCTCAAGGTGCAGAAGGCCAAGGAAGCCGCAGCGGAAGCCGAAACCAAGCGCGGCCGAGGTCTCCATTTCCGTGCTGAAGGAGGCATCGTTCAGCGACAGCTTCTCGATCGCGTCGCGCAGGGGTTCGAAATCGGCGGCATCCACCGGGAAAAGACCGCAGAACACCACCGGGACCGAGGGCTTGAAGCCCGGCAGCGGTTCGTCACAGCCCTTGCGTTCATGGGTGACGGTATCGCCGACCTTGGTGTCGCGGACCTGCTTGATCGACGCGGTGAAGATGCCGATCTCGCCCGGCCCCAGTTCGGGGATGTCGACCATCTGCGGCTTCAGCACGGCCAGCTTGTCAATGCCATAGACTGCATTGGTCGCCATCATGCGGATGCGGTCGCCCTTTTTCACCACGCCGTCGATCACCCGGATCATGACAACGACGCCCAGATAGGCATCATACCAGCTGTCGACCAGCATCGCCTTCAAGGGCGCGTCGCGGTTGCCCTTGGGCGGCGGCAGGCGGGTGACGATGGCTTCCAGAACATCGGGGATGCCAAGGCCGGTCTTGGCGGAAATCGGGATGGCGTCGCTGGCATCAAGCCCGATCACGTCCTCGATATTCGCCTTCACGCGGTCGGGGTCGGCGGCGGGCAGATCGATCTTGTTCAGCACCGGCACGATCTCATGCCCGGCATCCAGCGCCTGATAGACATTGGCCAGCGTTTGCGCCTCGACCCCCTGAGAGGCGTCGACCACCAGAAGCGACCCTTCGACGGCGCGCATCGAGCGGCTGACCTCATAGGCGAAGTCGACATGGCCGGGGGTGTCGATCAGGTTCAGGACATAGGTCTTGCCGTCCTTGGCGGGGTATTCGATCCGCACCGTGTTGGCCTTGATGGTGATGCCGCGTTCCCGCTCGATGTCCATCGAATCGAGGATCTGCGCCTTCATGTCCCGTTCGGCCACCGTCCCGGTCATCTGGATGAGCCGGTCGGCCAGGGTGGATTTGCCGTGGTCGATATGCGCCACGATGGAGAAGTTGCGGATCTGCGAAAGCTCGGTCATGGGGCCGCATATAGCGTGGCTGCATTGGGCCGGGAAGGGGGATGGTGCAGTGGGCAATCCTGCGCCTGGGCCGCTCCGACGCCCCTGCCCCTTCATCTTTGCGAAAATACCCCGCGGGGAGTGCGACCATGGTTTGCGCCATTGGTTCAAGCAACCAATGGTCGCGGGAGGGGCGCGAAGCCCCTCCGGCGCCCGTCAGAAGAGCCAGGCTCTGACTGGTTTCTCGAAATGATTCGGCGGACACAGCCAGACCCAGAGGCCATCCCCGCAGCCCCCGGCAGCATCGGCCAGGGCCAGAACGGGCAGCGACGCATCATCTGGTGGCTTGTTCACCCTCACTCAGCAACACTTGGCCCTGTCGGCAATCCCTTGCCCAGCCGCGGTGCAGCATTGAAAGAATCGCTGCTTTTTGTCAGAATTGTTTCCAGAAAAATGATCGTCGGCGGAGGTGAAGGCCCCGCTCGCGGCAAAGAGGCAGATGATGACGAAACCGATCCTGCGGGCTGGCCTGGCCGCCCTTGTCGTTCCCTTTGTGCTTTCGCTTTCCGCCCCGGCGGCCCTTGCAGGCCCCATCGAATCGGCCTGCCTGCGGTCCGACCGCGCAGCGGCCAACCGCCCGCTTTGCGGCTGCATCCAGCAGGTTGCCGACATGGTGCTGAACAAGGCCGATCAGCGCCGCGCGGCCAAGTTCTTCAAGGACCCCGATGCCGCCCATGCGGTCTGGATCTCGCAGCGCCCGGCCGATGATGCGTTCTGGGACCGATACAAGGAATTCGGCGGCATGGCCGAAGCCTATTGCGCAGGCTGACCGGGCTGCCCTTCCCGGATGACGCTCAGGTGCCCCGCGGCTTGGCCCGCAGCGTCGGTTCGGCTTCGGTCGGGTCCTCGGGCCAGGGATGGCGCGGATATTGCCCGCGCATGTCCTTGCGCACATCGGCATAGGACTTTGCCCAGAAGCCCGGCAGATCCAGCGTCACCTGCACCGGGCGCTGCGCCGGCGACAGCAGCGTGATCCGCAGCGGCATCCGGGCCGCGCCGACCACCGGATGCCGGGTCACGCCGAACATCTCCTGCAACCGCACCTCGATCGCGGGATGGTCGCCGTCATAGTCGACCGGCACCTGCCGCCCCAGCGGCGTGGTGAACTGGGCCGGGGCCAGCCGGTCCAGTTCGGCCTGCTGGTCCCAGGACAGCAGGGATTTCAGCGCCGGCGTCAGGTCCAGCGCGCGCAGGTCGGCCTCGGTCCGCGCCTTTGCCAGCAGCGGCAAAAGCCAGTCCTCGGCCGTTGCCAGCAGCGCCTGATCCGACACCTCGGGCCAGTCCTTGTCGCGCGCCAGTGCGATGCGGGCGCGCAACCGGCGGGCGGCAGGCACCCAAGGCAGGCCGATCAGCCGAAGCCCCTCAAGCGCCGCGCGGGCGATATCCTCCTCGGGGGCCTGCGGCCAGGGCCGGTCGTCCAGCACAAGCGCCCCGAACACCTCTTGCCGCCGGGCCGAAACGCGGCCCTCGCGCCGGTCCCAGCCGACGGTGTCGCGCCAGCGGATGCGGTCGGAGAACAGGGCGCGGAACTCGGGCTCGGGCAGGGCCACGGCCTGGCGCACCGCCGCTTCGCGCGGATCGCCGTCCAGATCGGTGGCGACGATCAGCCGGGCAGCGGCCAGCGCCGAACCGGCGGGCAGAACCGCGCCCTTGCCGCCGGACAACAGATAGCGCAGCGCATCGCCCTTGCGGCGCAGACCGATACGGTCGAGATAGGCCAGCGCCGCCATCTGCGCCGGGCTGAGGGCGACACCGCTGCCCTTCGGCGCGGCACGGGCCAGCCGGGCGGCCTCGGCGCGGATGCGCTCGATGGTCGGGCGATGCGCTTCGGCGGGCGGGCGGTCGATGGCCTTCAGCCGCAGGATCAGGTCGGGCGGCGCACCGCGCAGGGGATCGCGCTCTTCCAGCAGCGCGGCCAGCGGGGCCGCCACCGGCCCGGCCACGGCCAGCATATGCGCGATGCGCGGGTGCAGGGGCAGCGCGGCCAGCGCCCGGCCATGCGGCGTGATGCGGCCGTCGTCCAGCGCCCCCAGCCCGGTCAGCAGCGCCTTGGCCTCGGCCAGCGGCGCAGCGGCGGGCGGCGTCAGGAACGGCAGGTCGTCCGATCCCCATTGCGCCAGGTCCAGCGCCAGCGGGGCCAGATCGGCGGCGGCGATCTCGGGCGGCGGAAAGGCCGCCAGCCCGCCCTCCTCGCCGCGGGTCCAGAGCCGGTAGCAGACCCCCGCCGCCACCCGCCCCGCCCGGCCCCGGCGCTGTTCCGCCTCGGCCCGCGTCACCCGCTCCGTCACCAGCCGCGACATGCCCGAGGCAGGATCGAACCGCGCCCGCCGCGCCCGCCCGCCATCCACCACGACGCTTATGTCGGGCAGGGTCAGCGAGGTTTCGGCGATCGAGGTCGCCAGCACGATCCTGCGCCCTGCAGTCGGGGCCAGCGCCGCGCGCTGGGCGGCGAAATCCATCGCCCCGAACAGGGGCCGGATGTCGCAGCCCGGCAGGCCCTGCAAGGCAGCCTCGACCCGGCGGATCTCGCCCTCGCCGGGCAGAAAGGCCAGCAGGCCGCCGGTGCCGGTCTCGTCCACCGCCTGCCGGATCAGCGCCGCCATCGCCGCCTCGAAGCGCAGCGAAGGATCCGGCGGACGCGGCAGCCAGCGGGTGTCCACCGGATAGGCCCGGCCCTCGGCGGTGATCACCGGCGCATCGCCCATCAGCGCCGCGACGGGGGCGGCGTTCAGCGTGGCGGACATCACCAGCAGCGCCAGATCCGGGCGCAGGGCGGCGCGGATCTCCAGCGCCAGCGCAAGGCCGAGATCGGCCTGAAGCGAGCGTTCGTGGAATTCGTCGAAGATGACGCAGGAGACGCCGGGCAGCTCGGCGTCGGACTGGATCATCCGGGTCAGGATGCCCTCTGTCACCACCTCGATCCGGGTCGTGGCCGAGGTCCTGGCCTCGCCCCGGATGCGGTAGCCGACCCTTTGCCCCGGCACCTCGCCCAGCATCGCGGCCATCCGCTCGGCCGCCGCCCGCGCCGCCAGCCGCCGCGGCTCCAGCATCACGATGCGGCCGGGGAAAAGGCCCGCGGCCAGCAGATCCAGCGGCACCAGCGTGGTCTTGCCCGCCCCCGGAGGGGCCTGCAGGACGGCCATGCCGCGCGAGGCAAGCGCCTGACGCAGGGCGGGAAGGACATGAAGGACGGGCAGTTCGGCCATGCTGCCTTATGCCAAGCGAGTGCCCCCTGCGCCAGCCGTCAGGTTTGTCGAGCGCCTTTCAGGCGCAAGCCTGTTTCTCGCCTCTGCGCGTTCCGCGCAACCGGCTCGGGTGCCTCCGGCGGGGGTATTTATACAAAGATGAAGCCATCTGTTTTCATCTTTGCACAAATACCCTCAGGGGGTTTGGGGGCAGAATGCCCCCATCCACCCGAGGAGGAGGCGGAGCCCGACGACGAGACGAAAGGCTTGCGGCGCAAGGCGCGCCGCGCAATCCGCTCTGGCGCTTTCGCCGCCGGTCGGGCAGGTATGAGCGATGGAGAACGCGACTGAGGATATCGCCGCCGCAATCCGGGCGGGGGACCGCCGGGCGCTGGCGCGGGCGATCACGCTGGTCGAAAGCGCGAGGGCGGATCACCGGGCGCAGGCGCTGGCGCTGCTGTCGGCGCTGGGGCGCGACCGGCAGGCCTTGCGCATCGGATTGTCCGGCACGCCCGGCGTGGGGAAATCCACCTTCGTCGAGGCCTTCGGCATGCTTCTGGTCGAAGCGGGGCTGCGGGTCGCGGTGCTGGCGGTCGATCCGTCCTCGGCGCGCTCGGGAGGGTCGATCCTGGGCGACAAGACCCGGATGGAGCGGCTGAGCCGGCATCCGCGTGCCTTCATCCGGCCCTCGCCCAGTCGCGCGCAGATGGGCGGTGTTGCGCGGCGCACACGCGAGGCGGTGGCGCTGTGCGAAGCGGCGGGCTTTGACGTGATCCTGATCGAGACGGTCGGCGTCGGCCAGTCCGAGACCATGGTGGCGGGGCTGTGCGACCTGTTCCTCTTGCTGATGGCCCCGGCGGGGGGCGATGAATTGCAAGGGGTCAAGCGCGGCATCATGGAGATGGCCGACATCATCCTGGTGAACAAGGCGGATGGCGATCTTCTGCCCGTGGCCACCCGCACCCAGGCTGATTATGCCGGGGCCCTGCGGCTGTTGCGCCGCCGCCCGCAGGACCCCGACGGCTTTCCCAAGGCGCTGTGTGTCAGCGCCGCCACCGGGCTGGGGCTGCAAGCCGCCTGGGCCGAGATGCAGGCACTGGCCGGCTGGCGGCGGGATCATGGCCATTGGGACGGCCGCCGCGCCGGTCAGGCGGCCGAAGCCTTTGCCGAGGAGGTGCGCCAGGGCCTGCTGGCGGTGCTGGAGGCCGAGCCGGCGCGCGGCATCCTGCACCGGCTGGGACAGGCTGTGGCGGCGGGCGAGCGGACACCCGAGGCAGCGGCGGCCGAGATGCTGGCGCTGCTGGGGCGGGGCTGATTCTTCGTCGAAAATCGTCAGCGGGTGAAGATCAGGGCCAGCCCCGCCACGGCCATTGCAGCCCCCAGCCAGCTGGTCGCCGTCGGCCGTTGCCCCGTGCGCAGCCACAGGAGCGGCAGGATGATCACCGGCGAGGTGGCCGACAGGGTGGCGATGATCCCGGTCTGCGACCCCTGCAGCGCATAGAGAAACAGCGTCATCCCGAGAAACAGGCCGATCAGCGCCGTTGCCGCGGTCAGCCCCACCACAAGGCGCGACACCGCCTGCGGGCGCGGCGGGGCCCAGGGTGTCGCCGCCACGATCCCCATCGCCAGCCCGCTGGCCCCCACCCGCACCAGCGAGGCGAGCCAGGGATCCAGCCCCGCCGTCATCACCGGACGCGCGATCAGCGACCCGGCCGCCTGGCCCAGGGCCGCCAGCAGGCCGAAGGCCAGCCCAGGCAGCAGCGTGCCGGTCAGGCTTTCCAGCCGGTGCGCATTGGCGCGGGGGCGGCCGAGGATGGCCACAGCCACCCCTGCCGCCGTCAGCCCGATGCCCAGCGCGGCCTGCCCGCCCAGCGATTCCCCCAACAGCGCCCAGCCCAGCAGGGCCGCCATCGGCGCATTCAGCGCGAAGACCGCCCCCGCCCGGCGCGGCCCCATCCGCCCGACGGCGGCAAAGTTGAACGTGTCGCCCAGCAGGATGCCCACCACGCCGGACACCGCCAGCACCGCCACGGTCCAGCCATCCAGCCCCGACCACAGCCCGCCCGCCGCCACCACCGCCAGCAGCACCAGCGTGACGAAGCCCTGCCGCCAAAGGTTGAAGTGGAACGGACCCAGCGCCCGCACCGCATCGGCGGCGATCAGGCCGGTCATCGCCCAGCAGGTCGCCGTGCCAAGGGCGGCAAGTTCATGGATGGGGATGATCATGGTCGCTCCTCGGGGCCGGGTCCTGTCACGGCGGGGCAGCCGGTGCAAGGCCTGGGATAGCAGCTTGCGCGCAGGCCATGGTTCGCGCAAAATCGAACCATGAGCGAAAGCCCCGATATTGCCGCGCTGGCCGCGCACCTGGCCGACCCGGCACGGGCGCTGATGCTGCTGGCGCTGATGCAGGGCCGGGCGCTGACTCAATCGGAATTGGCGCAGGCGGCGGGGCTGGGCAAGGCCGGGGCCTCGGCCCATGTCGCCCGGCTGGAACAGGCGGGGCTGCTGACCGCCCGGCGGCAGGGGCGGCACAAGTATCTGGCGCTGGCCGGGCCGCAGGTGGCACAGCTGATCGAGGCGCTGATGGCGGTTGCGGCAGAGCTGCCGGGCGGGCCGGGAAAGCCGCCGCGCCCCGGCCCGCGCGATCCGGCGCTGCGGCAGGCGCGGCTGTGCTACAACCATCTGGCGGGCGCGATGGGGGTGCAGCTTTACCGCAGCCTTGCCGCGCGCGGCTTTCTGGCCGCCGGACCCGACGGGCTGGGGCTGACGGCGGCGGGCCATGATTTTTCGCTGCAGTTCGGGCTGGCCGCCGACGACCTTGCCCAAGGCCGCGCCCCCCTGTGCCGCGACTGTCTGGACTGGAGCGAACGGCAAAGCCATCTGGGCGGGCGGCTTGGCCGGTTGCTGCTGGCGCGGATGGAAGACCTGGGCTGGCTGCACCGCAGCAGGGCGCGGGGTCTGGCCAGCCGGGCGCTGCTGGTATCGCCCGAAGGGCGGCGGGCCTTTGCGCTGGCCTTTCCGGCCGGGGACCGCGAAGAGGGGCCGGAGGCGCAGGATGAACCTGCCCCGGCCGCTTAGCGCTTGACGCCTTCGCGCCTTTCCCCTAAATGCCCGCAATCGAATTCGAGGGCCGGGGATTCCCCGCCCCTCTTCATTTCTGACGAATCGAAGGAAGACCAGAATGTCGCGCGTCTGCGAACTGACGGGCAAGGGCCCGATGTCCGGCAACATGATCAGCCATGCCAACAACAAGACCCGCCGCCGGTTCCTGCCGAACCTGAACGAGGTCACGCTGATCTCGGACGTGCTGGGCAAGTCGTTCCAGCTGCGTATCTCGGCGGCGGCGCTGCGCACCGTCGATCACCGTGGCGGACTGGATGCCTTCCTGGCCAAGGCCAAGGATGACGAACTGTCGGCCGATGCGTTGAAGATCAAGCGCGAGATCGCCAAGGCGCAAGCCGCGGCCTGATCTGCCGTCACGGCAATACAAGGCCCCGCCGGACGCGACCCGGCGGGGCCTTTCGCATGTCTGCCTGCCGCCGACCGCGATGCCGGTTGCCTGCCCGCCACCTTGCCTGTCCGCCGCCGGGCAGGCTAGAGCCTGTCCGATGCAGATAGCAGCATCGGACAGGCTCTAGCTTTATAGTGGTCGCCTGTCTTTCGACAAAAACCGGATTCCACTTTTGTCGGACAGGCTCTAGCGTCCCGGCAGGAGGATCCAGATGACCAGACAGCCCAGCCGCGCGCCTTCCCCGCGCACCCGCGCCCGCCGCCTGCACGAAAAGGCGGATTATGATCCCGCCACACTGCATGCCATTCTGGATGCGATGCCGCTGGCCCATGTCGGCCATCTGGTCGATGGCGCGCCGGTGGTGACGACGACGCTGCAATGGCGGATCGGCGACCGGATCTACTGGCACGGATCCTCGGCCAGCCGGATGATGAAGGCGGCGGCGGGGGCGCAGGTCTGCGTCACCGTCTCTTGCGTCGACGGCATGGTTCTGGCGCGGTCGGGGCTGGAGCATTCTGTCGCCTATCGCGCCGCGATGGTGTTCGGCGTGGCCGAAAAACTGACCGATCCGGCAGAAAAGACCGAGGCGCTGCGGCTGATGATGGAGCGGCTGTTTCCCGGCCGCTGGGACACGCTGCGCCCGATGACGGCGCAGGAGCTGAAGGCCACCGCCGTGCTGTCCCTGCCGCTGACCGAAGCGTCGTGCAAGATCGGCGGACCGGAGGCGACCGATCCGCCCGAGGACCTGGGCTGGCCGGTCTGGGCGGGCTGCCTGCCGATGACGACGGCGATCGGTGCGCCCTTCGCGGCCCCGGACCTGCCGCCGGGGATCGGGGTGCCGGGCTATCTGTCGGCGTTCCGCTGGGGATAGCTCGGGGCGCCCCGCGCCTGCTTCACCCCTGCAACATGCCGTGATCCCCCTCCCCTTCCGCTTGCCCGCGCGGCCCGCTAAAGGCTGTTTGCGCAAACAGGAGCCGAAGATGTCGCCGCAATCCGCCCGCACTGCCCGCCGTGCCGTCGCCGCCATGTTCCTTGCCAACGGCGCGCTGATGGGGGCCTGGGCCCCGCAGATCCCGCTGTTGTTGCCGCGCCATGGCATCACGGAATCGGTGCTGGGGCTTTTGATCCTTGTGCTTGGTCTGGGCGCGGTTTCGGCCATGCTGTTCACCGGTCGCCTGATCGCGGCGCGGGGCTCGGTCCCGGTGCTGAAGACCTTTGCCCTGGCGTCGCTGCCGGTGCTGGCGCTGGTCGTGCTGGCACCTTCGCTCTGGCTGCTGGCCCTCGCCATGGCCGCCTTCGGCGCGCTGATCGGCAGCATGGATGTGGCGATGAACGCCAATGCGGTCGAGGTCGAACGCCGGCTGGGCCGGGCCATCATGTCGTCGTCGCATGGATTCTGGAGCCTGGGCGGCTTTGTCGGCGGCACGGCCGGCAGCTGGCTGATCGCCCGCTTCGGGGCCGAGGCGCAGGTGCTGGGGATCACCGCCGCCATCGCCGCCGTGGTGCTGCTGGCCCTGCCCCACCTTGCCGGAGAACCGCCGCATCCGCGCGATCCGCAGGCCGAAGCACCGCACGGCCCCCTGATCCCGCGTGATCCGGGGCTGTGGCTTCTGGGGGCGCTGGCGCTGTTCTGCATGGTGCCCGAAGGCGCAGTGCTGGACTGGGCGGCCATCTACATGGGCAAGGAACTGCTGGCATCGCCCTTTGTCGCGGGCTTGGGCTTTGCGCTGTTCTCGGGCGCGATGGCGGTGATGCGCTTTGCCGGGGACGGGGTCCGCAACCGCTTTGGCGCGGTGGCCACGCTGCGCGGATCGGGCCTTTTGGGGGCCGGGGGCATGATGATCGCCGCCGCCGCCCCGCATCCCACTGTCGCCCTGGCGGGCTTTGCCATGGCGGGGCTTGGGGTGGCGAACATGGTGCCGATCATGTTCTCGGCCGCAGGAAACTGGCCCGGCCATGCGGCGGGTGCCGCAATTTCCACCGTCACGATGGTCGGCTATGCCGGCATCCTGATCGCGCCCTCGTCGATCGGCTGGCTGGCCGAACATCTGGGTTTCCGGCCCACCTATGCCGGTCTGTCGCTACTGCTTTTGGTGGTGACGGCGCTGGCGGGCCGGGCCGCCAAGGCGGACGACTTACAGCGCCATGCCGCGCCAGGCACTCATGCCTGAGGGCAGTGTCAGGCCACGACCGGGTCGAGCATCCGTGCGACCTGATCCGCCGTCACCAGCTGCACGAAATCCGCACCCAGCAGGGACAGCGTGACCCGCAGCACCGTTGCGGAGTCGATCCGCCCGCCATCATGGGCCGGAATGTCGAAGCCGATCAGCGCATCGCCGGGCAGAACGACCTGAAAGCCCAGATCGCTGGCCCAGCGCGCGGTCGAGGTGACGCAGAAGGCCGCGACCGCGCCGACCAGAACGATGCGACCGATGCCGCGGGCCCGCAGATGCCCGGCCAGTCCGGTGCCGTGAAAGGCCGAAGAGCCGTGTTTCCACAGCACGGTTTCATCGGGGCGGGGTCGGGCGCAATCCATCGGCGCGCCCTCGGGCTGGCCCTTGCGGAAGGGCGAGGCCGGATCGGGATCGTCATGCAGCACATGCACCACCGGCAGACCAAGGGCGCGGAACTGCGCCAGCAGGGCTGCCACATGCGCCTCGGCCTGCGGATTGGCGCGCTCGCGCCCGGCGCGGGTGCGGCTCGCCATGCCCTCCTGCATGTCGATGACCAGAAGGGCGGTGCCGTCACTCATCCCGCCACCCCCATGAAATCGGCCTTGCCGATCTCGATCCCGTTGTGGCGCAGGATGTTGTAGGCGGTGGTCAGGTGGAAGAACACCTGCGGCAGCGCGTAAAGCGACAGGTAGTCACGCCCCGACATCTGCATCTCGCGCCCGCCGGAAGGGAAGGTGACGGTCCGTTCGGCGGCCTCGTCATAGGCGGCAGGATCGAGGCCGTGGATATGGTCGCGGGCGGCCTGGATGCGGGCCTGCAACTCGGCAAAGCTGGATTCGGTGTCGGGAAAGGACCGGGGCGGCAGGCCGGCCAGCCGCGCCGCCGCACGGGCCGAAAAATCGCAGGCCAGTTGCACCTGCGCGGTGAAAGGCAGCATGTCGGGGAACAGCCGGAATTGCAGGATGGCATCGGGGGTGATCTTGCGCGCCTCGCAATGCGCCTCGGCCTTGGTCAGGATGCCCGAGAGCGCGGCCAGGAAACGGTCGAAGGTCAGGACGGAAAGGGCGTGCATCATGGGAAGGGCTTTCTCTGTTCGCCGCCCCATCGTGCCGGTTTGCCGCCGATGCGCAACCCCCGAAACCGGGCCGGTCCGGCACCGGCTGCTTTCCCTTCGCCAAATACCCTGCGGAGAGTGCGACCATGGTTTGCGCCATTGGTTCAAGCAACCAATGGTCGCGGGAGGTGCAAACCCCTGCCAGCGGCCGGCCCCGATCCTAGCGCCCCAGGCACCAGCGCATAACCGCCTTCTGCGCATGCAGGCGGTTCTCGGCCTCGTCGAAGATCACCGAATGCGGGCCGTCCATCACGGCGCTGGTCGCCTCGTCGTTGCGATGCGCGGGCAGGCAATGCATGAACAGGCTGTCGGGTTTGGCCCGGCTCATCAGCTGTTCATTCACCTGATAGGGGCGCAGCTGGTTGTGGCGGCGTTCCTTGGCGGATTCGGGATCGTGCATCGACACCCAGGTGTCGGTGACAACCAGATCGGCGCCCTCGACCGCGGTGAAGGGGTCGCGCTGGATCGTCACCCGGCTGCCCTTTTCCCGCGCGAAGGCGACGAACTTGTCTTCGGGGTCCAGGGTTTCCGGGCCGGTGAAGGTGAAGTCGAAGCCGAACTGCCCGGCGGCATGCAGGAAGCTGGCGGCTACGTTGTTGCCGTCGCCGCACCAGACCACCTTCTTGCCGGCGATCGGGCCGCGATGCTCCTCATAGGTCATCACATCGGCCATGATCTGGCAGGGATGCGTGCGGTTGGTGAGGCCGTTGATCACCGGCACGGTGGCATGTTCGGCCATCTCCAGAAGCGTCGCCTCTTCGAAGGTGCGGATCATGATCAGATCGACATAACGCGACAGCACGCGGGCAGTGTCTGCGATGGTCTCGCCATGGCCGAGCTGCATTTCCTTGCCCGACAGCACCATGGTCTGCCCGCCCATCTGGCGGACGCCGACGTCGAAAGAGACGCGGGTGCGGGTCGAGGGCTTCTCGAAGATCAGCGCGACCATATGACCCTTCAGCGGCTGGTCATCATCGGGGCTGCCCTTGGGGCGCCCGTTCCGTGCGGTCTTCATCGCGCGGGCGGCGTCGATCATGCCGCGCAGGTCGGCGGCGTCGGTCTTGTGGATGTCGAGGAAATGTTTCATGTCGCTTTGCTTTGCTGACGGAGGCCGGGGGCGCTTTGCCCCCCGGACCCCCCGAGGGTATTTGGACAAAGATGAAGGTCAGGCCGCTTTCGGGGTATTGGCGGCGGCCCGGTCGAGGCGGGTCAGCGCCTCGGCGATATCTTCATCGGGGATGTTGAGGGCGGGGAGGAGGCGGACCACATTGTCGGCCGCCGCCACGGTCAGGATGCCGGCCTCATAGCCCGCCTTGACGAAATCGGTGTTGGCGGCGCGGCATTTCAGGCCGAGCATCAGGCCCTCGCCGCGCACGGCTTCCAGCGTGTCGGGGTGGGCGGCGACCAGCGCCTCCAGCCCCTGGCGGAAGAGCGCGGCCTTGCGCGAAACCTCGGCGAGAAAGGCGGGGTCGGAGATGATCTCGACCACCTTCGCGCCCACGGCACAGCCCAGGGGATTGCCCCCATAGGTGGAGCCGTGGCTGCCCGCCGTCATGCCGCCGGCGGCGCGTTCGGTGGCCAGAAGCGCGCCCAGGGGGAAGCCGCCGCCGATGCCCTTGGCCACCATCATGATGTCGGGCGCGACCCCGGACCATTCCTGCGCGAAAAGCCGCCCGGTGCGGCCCATGCCGCATTGCACCTCGTCGAAGATCAGGAGCGTGCCGGTATCGTCGCACAGCTGGCGCAAGAGCTTCAGGAACGCATCGCCGGCGGGGCGGATGCCGCCTTCGCCCTGCACCGGCTCGATGATCACGGCGCAGGTCTGGCCGGTGACGGCGGCGCGCAGGGCGGCCTCATCCCCCCAGGGCAATTGCCGGAAGCCGGGCATCAGCGGGCCAAAGCCCTTGACCATCTTCTCGGACCCGGCCGCCGCGATGGCGCCGGTCGAGCGGCCGTGGAAGGCGCCCTCGAAGGCGAGGATCTCGATCCGCTCGGGCTGGCCGTTTTCGTAATGGAAGCGGCGGGCCATCTTGATCGCCAGTTCGGCGGTTTCGGTGCCGGAATTGGTGAAGAACACGGTATCGGCGAAGGTCCTTTCCACCAGCATCGCCGCCAGCCGTTCCTGTTCAGGGATGGTATAGACGTTCGACACATGCCAGAGCCGTTGCGCCTGCTCGGTCAGCACCTCGACCAGCGCCGGATGGGCATGGCCCAGCGCATTGACCGCGATGCCGGACCCCAGATCGAGAAAGCGTCGCCCGTCCGTTGCGGTCAGCCAGCAGCCCGCCCCCTTTTCAAAGGCGATCGGCGCACGGTTGTAGGTCGGCAGGACGGGAGCGATCATGAGGAACCCCTTGGAACGGAAGCCCTAGCCCTAAGGCCGGGGGATTGAAGCTGTCAACGGGAAGCTGCCCTTCAGGCCGGGCAGGCCAGACCATCCGCCTTATCGGCGTCGCGTTACGGTGATTTGAACGGTACGATGGGTCATGCCCCTGCCCTAGCGCAGCATCGGCGCAAAGAAAAGCCCTTCCGCTTTCCCTTCTGCAAATATCCTCGGGGGGCTTGGGGGGCGAAGCGCCCCCAACGCCGACAGCCGCGCCATTGCCTTACCGTCCGGCGCAGATCTCCGCCAGCATGGCGATCACCGGCGGATAATATCCTGTGTCATAGCCATCCTCGTCCTGCAGCACCGACAGGAAGGCGCCCACCCGCCCGGTTTCGGGGTTGGCCACCAGATATTGCCCGCCATAGCCGCCATGGCCCAGCCAGTGCCCATCGGTGTTGCACTGGTTCGAATAGCGCAGATGCGCGCGGGGGGAGGGCATCGGCACCCCGCCCGTCAGGGTCTGCCGCAGGAAGACGGCCGAGCCGAAGGGACCGTCCACCCCCTGCCCCATCCGGGCAAAGACCGCGCCATAGCGGCAGAGGTCGCGGGCCGAGAGACAGAGACCGCCGTTCAGCACCGGAAAGCCGGTCCGGTCGGTCGCAACATGCAACATGCCCTCGACCCCCGCCGCATCGGCCAGGTCGGCCAGCCACTGGCCCAGCGGCCGCCCGCCCGCCGTCTCGGTCACGAAGGCCAGCACATCGGTATTGGCGCTTTTGTACAGACAGGCCGGGCCGGGATTGCGCGTTCCGGTCGCCCCCGCAGCCAGACCGATCCCGGCCAGGAAATCGCGGTTCGATGGCTCCGCCCCTTCGGGCAGGCGCATGCCGGTTGCCGCCTCGTGCAGGAAGGCGGTGGTGTCGGGGTTGTGGTAATCCTCGTCATAGGCGTTCAGGACGTTCATGTTCAGCACATCCTGCACACCGGCATCGCGGTAGCCTGGCCCGACCCAGGGCAGGTAACGCCCGACGGCGGCCGCAAGGTCCACCTTGCCCTCCTCCCACAGCCGGCCAAGGATCAGGTTCACCGACATCTTGGAAATCGACATGATCGAATGCGGCCGCTCAGGGCCGAAGTCCGGGGCATAGGCTTCGTACAGCAGACGGTTGCCTTCGATCACCGCCATGGCGGAAAACCAGGGGCTTGCGGTCAGCCGCCGGACATCGTCGCGCGCGGCAATTCCAAGATCGGCCGAGAGCCGCAGATCCAGCACCCGGCCGGCGCGATAGCCCTGCACATAGCGCGCCGTGCTGTGCAGGTTGTGAAAGCCATGGCGGCGGTGAGGGGCCGAATTCCAGCGCGGGCGACGATCCGTGCCCACCGCAAGATCGGGGTTCGGACGAGTCTTCGGCTGGTCCATTGCAATCTCCCGTGTCTTCGGCCCAGCCTAGGGTGGCGGGGCGCGACATGGCAAGTCCGGCAAATCCCCCGCGCGCCCTTGCGGGCCCCCGGTGCAAGCGGATAGAATGGCCCCGACTTCAGACAGCCGGAGAGACAGATGTCCTGGACGGACGAGCGTGTCGAGACGCTCAAGCGCATGTGGGCCGAAGGCCAGTCGGCCAGCCAGATCGCCAAGGAACTGGGCGGCGTCACCCGCAATGCGGTGATCGGCAAGGTGCATCGCCTTGGCCTGTCCAACCGCGTCGGCGGCAAGGACGAGGACGAGGCACCGGTGCCACCGGCCGCTGCGGCCCGGCCCGAACCGGTGGCCGCAGCCCGGCCCGAGCCTGCCCCGCGGGCCGAACCTGCGCCGAAACCCGCCGCCGAACGCCCGGCCGCCGCCGCGCCGGCGTCGAACGTGACGCCGCTGCCCCTGCGCAAGGCCATCGTGCCCGCGGGCACCCCGCTGCCGCCGCAGCCCAGCCTGAACGAGATTTCGCCCGAGGCGCTGGCCTCGGTGCGCGAGGTCGAGAAGCGGGCCCGCAAGCTGACGCTGATGGAACTGACCGAGCGGACCTGCAAATGGCCGATCGGCGACCCCGCGACCGAGGATTTCTGGTTCTGCGGCCTGCCCAGCCTGCCCGGCAAGCCCTATTGCGAAGCCCATGTCGGCGTCGCCTTCCAGCCGATGAGCGCACGGCGCGACCGTCGGCGCTGAACACCCCGCGTCAGCGGTCGGCGCGGATCAGGCCGGCGTCGGCGCGAAAGCGGTCACTTTCGACCGGAACGGCGTGGGTCCAGCGGGCATAGCCGTCCGAAGCGCTTGCCTTGTGCAGGCGGCGCAGGTCGCGCAGCGGATCGTCCGACAGGTCGATCCGCAGCGTCAGCGGCGGGTGATCGGGATGCAGCACCAGCAGCGCCGCCGATTTCAGGCCGCGCGTGTCGCCGCCTGCGGCCTGGGCGGCCTGAAGCGCGGCGATCAGCCGGTCGGCGGGCGGCCCTTCCGTCGCGGTCCAGGTGGACAAGAGCGCGTGCAGCACCGCTTCGCCGGACAGGATGTTCCCGGCCGCAACGGCCCCGGCCTGGGCGACATGGGCGCAGAGCGCGGAATTTTCCGCCCCGCTGTGTGCGGCCGTGCCACCCTGCGGGTCCAATGCCGACAACTGCCGCCAGGCCCGGTTCGGATCGGGAGAGATCGTGGCCGACAGGGCCGCATCGGCCGGCTCGCCCGCCGCCATGCGGTCCAGCACCGATTCTCCCCAGAAGGTGCTGGGCGCGGCCCCTTGCGAGGCCGAAAGCCCCGCCCCCCAGCGCCCGCGCAGCACCCATCCGCCGACGCACAGCGACCCGGTCGCCGCCGCCCCGGCCAGTGCGCCGGTTTTTTCATCGCGGGCCAGAAGTGAGAAAGTCATGATTTCTCCGATATTTATGCGGCCGCACCCTTGGCACCTGCATTCATTTCGCCCCAGTTTAGCAAAAAAGCTATCGCTTTCAATTTATCATGATAAATTTAACCCAAAGAAACAACCCAACATGGAGAAACCCGATGCGTCCCCATCGCCTGACCCGCCGCGCCGTGCTGTTTTCCAGCGCCGCCGCCCTGACCCTCGCCACCACCGGCCTGCGCGGCCCGCTGATGGCGCAGACGCCACCCGGCGTGCTGATCCTGGGCCAGGTGGCCGAGCCGAAGACGCTGGACCCGCAGGCCGCAACGGCGGCGAATGACTTCCGCATCTCGGTCAACGTCTTCGACGGGCTGGTCCGGTTCAAGGACGGCACGCTGGAGGTGGAACCGGCGCTGGCGCAGTCCTATGAGATTTCCGAGGATGGCAAGATCTATACCTTTGCGCTGCGCGAGGGGATCAAGTTCCACGATGGCAGCGATTTCAATGCCGAAGCGGTGAAATTCACCTTCGAGCGCATGCTGAAGGAAGATCACCCCTTCGCCAACACCGGGCCGTTCCCGCTGGCGTTCTTCTTCTCCTCCGTGGTCTCGGTCGAGGCCCCGGATGCCAAGACGGCCGTCTTCACCCTGTCGGAACCCTATGCGCCCTTCCTGGCCAATCTGGCCACGCCGACGGGCTATATCATCTCGCCCGCTGCGGTGGAACAGCACGGGGCCGATTTCGGGCGCAATCCGTCGGGCACCGGGCCGTTCAAATTCGCCGAATGGCGCGCGAATGAAATGGTGGCGATCGAGAAGAACCCCGACTACTGGGATGGCCCCGCCGCTTCGGATGCCATCGTGTTCCGCCCGATCACCGATGCCAACACCCGCACCGCCGAGATGCTGGCGGGCGGTCTGGACATCATGGTCGAGGTGCCGCCCGTCACCCTGTCGCAGTTCCGCAACGACCAATACCACATCGTCGAGGCCGCAGGCGCGCATCTGTGGTTCCTGATCCTGAACTGTCAGGACGGGGCCTTTGCTGACAAGCGTGTCCGTCAGGCCGCCAACTATGCGGTGAACAAGGAAGCGCTGGTGAATGACGTGCTGGAAGGCACCGCCACAGTCGCCGCAGGCCCCACCCCCGCTGCCTTCAACTGGGCGGTGAACAACGATCTGGCCCCCTATCCCTATGATCCGGAAAAGGCCCGCGCCCTGCTGGCCGAGGCGGACACCCCGAACCCCAAGATCACTTTCCTTGTCACCGAAGGCGGCTCGGGCATGCTGGATCCGGTTGCAATGGGCACCGCCATTCAGGCCGATCTTGCCGCCGTCGGCTTTGACGTGACGATCCAGACCTATGAATGGAACACCTTCCTGGATCAGGTGAACCCCGGCCTTTCGGGCAAGGCCGACATGGCCGAGATGGCCTGGATGACCAACGATCCCGATACCCTGCCGTTCCTCGCCCTGCGCAGCGATGCCTTCCCCGACAAGGGCGGATTCAACTCTGGCTATTACTCCAACCCCGAGGTCGACGACCTTTTGAACCGCGCCCGCGTGTCCACCAGTCAGGACGAGCGCGCCGATCTGTACAAGAAGATGCAGGTGATCGTGCAGGACGACGCGCCCTGGCTGTTCGTGGCGAACTGGAAGCAGAACGCGGTGGCCACGGCGGCGGTGCAGGGGCTGGTGTTGCAGCCGTCCTTCCTGCTGACGCTTAAATCCGTCTCGAAAGCCTGATCCGTTGTTGTAACGAGTGTCGGGGGGCGTAAGCGCCCCCCGGATGCCAGCAAGGGGGCCAGCATGGGGCGTTACATCCTTTACCGCCTGATCTCGGCCGTGCCGGTCGTTCTGGGCATCACGGTCATCGTGTTCTTCATCATGTCGCTGATCCCCGGCGATCCGGCGACGGCGATCCTGGGGGCCTATGCCTCGCCCGAGAATGTGGCCAAGCTGAATGCCGATCTGGGTTTGGACAAGCCCATGGTGCAGCGCTATTTCATCTGGCTGGGCAACATGCTGGGCGGCGATTTCGGGCGATCCTTCTCGCTGAACCGCCCGGTGCTGGACGAGGTGGTCGAAAGGTTCTCGGCCACGCTGGTGCTGGCGGGGGTGTCGCTGCTGATCTGTTCGGTGCTGGGCATCGCGGCGGGGGTGGTGTCTGCCGCGCGTCAATACGGGCTGGCGGACAAGGCGATCACGCTGGCGGTGCTGGTGGGGATCTCGATCCCGTCGTTCTTTCTGGGCATGCTGCTGATCCTGTATTTCGCGGTTCACCTGCGCTGGCTGCCGGTGTCGGGGATGTATGAGATCTATGGCGGCCGCACCTTCGGCGACCTTCTGCGCCACATGATCCTGCCCGCAACGGCGCTGGCCGCCGTGGCCACCGGCGTGGTGGCGCGGCTGTCGCGCGGCGCCATGCTGGAGGTGCTGCGGCAGGATTACATCCGCACCGCGCGGGCCAAGGGGGTGGGCGAAGGCGGGGTGATCTGGCGGCATGCCCTGCGGGCGGCCATGGTGTCGATCATCCCGGTTCTGGGCATTCAGGCCGGTTTCGTGCTGTCGGGTGCCGTCTATATCGAGGTTGTGTTCCAGTGGCCCGGCGTCGGGCGGATGCTGGTCGATGCCATCCTGAAACGCGACCTGATGCTGGTGCAGGGCGGCGTCACCTTCGTTGCGGCCTGCTATGTGCTGTTCAACATCATCGTCGACGTGGCGCAGTCGCTGATCGACCCAAGGATCAAGGCCTGAGCGATGCGCCTGTTCCTGTCCCTGCTGATCCGCAACCGTCTGGCCGCCCTCGGGGCCGTTCTCTTGCTGGCGCTGGTGCTGCTGTGCCTGATCGTGCCGCTGCTGCCGCTGGCCGATCCCGATGTGATCGACACCCCGAACAAGTTCCTGCGACCCTTCAGCCCCGGTCATGTCCTGGGCACCGATCATCTGGGCCGCGATCTGTTGTCGCGGCTGCTGTGGGGCACCCGGCTGTCGCTGGCGGTCGGCTTTGCCGCCGCACTGACGGCGGCCTTCTTCGGCACGCTGATCGGGGTCTGTGCGGGCTATTTCGGCGGCTGGATCGACAACATCCTGATGCGGCTGATCGACATGATCATGGCCTTTCCCTATATCCTTCTGGCGCTGGCCATCGTGGCGGCGCTTGGCCCCGGCATGATGAACGCGCTGATCGCGGTGGCCGCGGTCAACGTGCCGTTCTTCGCCCGCAACATTCGCGGCATTTCGGCCGGCCTGACCGCGCGAGAGTTCATCGACGCCGCCCGCCTGTCCGGTCAGGGCCATCTGCGCATCATCCTGACCGAGCTGTTGCCGAACGTCCTGCCCGTCATCATCGTCGCCATGTCCACCACGATCGGCTGGATGGTGCTGGAAACCGCCGGACTGTCCTTCCTTGGCCTTGGCAGCCAGCCGCCGCAGGCCGATCTCGGCTCGATGCTGGGCGAGGCGCGGGCGGCGCTGATCACGGCACCCCATACGCTGATCGTGCCGGGGTTGATGATCTTTGCCATCGTGATGTCGATCAACCTCTTGGGCGACGGCCTGCGAGATGCGCTGGACCCGCGCCTGCGGACGGGCGCGCTGGCGCGGCCCAGCCCGGTGACACGCATCGCGCGCGACATTGCCCCTGCGGCCACGGTCCCAGCAAAGGGCGCGTTGGAACTGGAAGATTTGACCACCCGGTTCCATGTCGGCAGCCGTATCTACAAGGCGGTGAACGGGGTGTCGCTGACCCTTGCACGCGGCGAATGCCTGGGGCTGATCGGCGAAT
This sequence comes from Paracoccaceae bacterium, assembly GCA_036745335.1. Classification (GTDB taxonomy): domain Bacteria; phylum Pseudomonadota; class Alphaproteobacteria; order Rhodobacterales; family Rhodobacteraceae; genus Pseudogemmobacter. Next base: position 18,608 of record DAIOGH010000036.1, on the reverse strand, counting down.
CCGGCAGCGGCAAATCGGTGACGGCGCTTTCAGTCACGGGACTTGTCGCCTCGCCCCCCGGCGTGATCACCGGCGGCGCGGCGCGGCTGGATGGGGTGGACCTGCTGTCCCTGCCCTATCGCAGCTTGCGCGGCCTGCGCGGGCGGCGCATCGCCTATATCTTCCAGGACCCGCTTTCCACCCTGCACCCGCTGTATCGCATCGGCGACCAGATGGTCGAGGCGATCCGCGTGCATCACCGGATGCCCATGGCCGAGGCGCGCGCAAAATGTCTGGACCTTCTGCGCATCGTGCGCATCCCGAACCCCGAAGGCCGCTTTTCCGCCTATCCGCACGAACTGTCCGGCGGGATGCGGCAGCGGGTGGGCATCGCCATGGCGCTGGTGAACGACCCCGAGGTGATCATCGCAGACGAGCCGACCACCGCGCTGGATGTGACGGTGCAGGCGCAGGTGCTGGCGCTGCTGGATGAATTGCGGCGCGACCGCGGGCTGTCGATCCTGTTCATCACCCATGATTTCGGCGTGGTCGGCCAGCTTTGCGACCGGGTCGCGGTGATGTATGCGGGCCAGATCGTCGAGGAAGGCCCGACCGCCGCCATCCTGGCCGCCCCCGCGCATCCCTATACCCGCCGCCTGATCGACAGCGTGCCGGAACTGGGCGGCGGGCGGCGCAAGCTGACCGCGATCCCCGGTCTGCCCCCGGCGGTGGACCGGCTGTCCCCCGGCTGCGCCTTTGCCCCGCGCTGCGACCGCGCGAAGGAGGCGTGCCGTCAGGGCCCAATCGCGCTGGCCCGGACAGACACCCGCGCCCTGCGCTGCCTGTTCCCCGAGGAGGTGACGCCATGACCCCCGCGTTGCAGGTCGACAACCTGTCGAAATCCTTCCCGGTCGGGCGCGGCCTCTTCTCTCGTGGCAAGGCCGTGGTGCGGGCGTTGCAGCCGGTGTCCTTGCAGGTGATGCCGGGCGAGACGCTGGGCATCGTCGGCGAATCGGGCTGTGGCAAGACCACGCTGGCGCGGATGCTTGTGGGCCTGATGTCGCCGACCACGGGCACGATTGCCATCGACGGCAAACCGTTCGACACAAGCAACCGCCGCATCTCAAGCCAGCAGATCCAGTATGTTTTCCAGGACCCGATTTCCTCGCTGAACCCGCGCAAGACCATCCGGCAGACGATGGATACGCCGCTGCGGGTGCTGTTCGGCATGAAGGCCCCGGCGCGGGCAGCCCGGATCGCCGAAGTGTTCGAGGCGGTGAACCTGCGGCCCGAATTCCTTGACCGCTATCCGCATGAATTTTCCGGCGGGCAGGCGCAGCGTATCGGCATCGCGCGGGCGCTGCTGGCGCGGCCGCGGATCATCGTGCTGGATGAACCGGTCTCGGCGCTGGATGTCTCGGTTCAGGCGCAGGTCCTGAACCTCCTGGCCGATCTCAAGGCGCAGTTCAACCTGACCTATCTGTTCATCAGCCATGATCTTGCCGTGGTCGAGGCGGTCAGCGACCGGGTGGCCGTGCTGTATTTCGGCGCGCTGGCCGAGATCGGTGCCGCGGATCGCATCTTTGCCCGGCCGAGCCACCCCTATACAAGGCTTCTGGCCGGTTCGGCCCCTGCCATCGGCCGTCCGCTGGCCGCGCGCGACGGGCCGGGGGCAGAACTTCCCGACCCCCTGAACCCGCCTCCGGGTTGCGCTTTTGCGCAGCGTTGTCCAAAGGTAAGCGACCGCTGCCGGGTGGATGCCCCGCAGTTGCAAGAAACCGGAGAGACCCAGTTTGCCGCCTGCCACCACCCGGACACGGCGTAACGGAGCCCGCACCGAACAGGTGGCCGAGCATCTGAAGGCCTATATCGTGGCGCAGGGGCTGCGTCCGGGCGACCGGCTGCCGTCCGAGGCCGATCTGATGGCGGCACTGGGAAAATCCAAGGGCACCGTGCGCGAAGCGATGCGGATGCTGGGGGCGCAAGGGTTGATCCGCACCCGCACCGGGCCGGGCGGCGGCGCCTTTGTCGATGACGTGTCGCGCGACCATGCGATGACGATGCTGGCGAATTTCTTCTATTTCCGCGATCTGTCGGTGGCCGACCTTTACCAGTTGCGCATCCAGCTGGAACCGCAGGTGGCCGCGATGCTGGCCGGCCGCATCCCGCCCGAGACGATGGCCCGCTTCCGTGCCGAAACCGCGCGCTTTGACCACCCGCCCAGGGATGTGGCCGAAGAACAGGCCCAGCATGTCGCCTCGCTGGCGTTTCACCGCGAACTGGCGGAGCTTTGCCCCAATCCGCTCTTGTCCTTCGTCGTGGGGTTCATCGCCAAGATCCTGTCGGATCTGACGGTGTTCCGCAGGCTTTACGAACCGCACAGCCATGCCCTGTGGGACCAGGGCCACCGCCACCATGCCCTGCTGCTGGAGGCGCTGGAGGCGGGCGATGCCGAACTGGCGGCCGAGCGGATGCGGACACATATGGAAGCGGCCGCCCGCCTGATGCTGGCGCAGGAGGCCAGAGTGACCAAGGCCTTCCTGGGCTGACCCGGCCCCCGGCCACGCGCAGCCCTGCGCCAGGACTGGAAACATCACACCTGCCTGAATGACAAGGGGCTTTGGTGCAATCAAGGGGATGGATGGTGCTGCAAGAGAGGATTGAACTCTCGACCTCTCCCTTACCAAGGGAGTGCTCTACCACTGAGCTACTGCAGCGCCGTTGGTGGCGGGGGGATAGACGATGCCCGGTCGGGGTGCAACCCCCTTTTCGCCCTGCACTGGACCGCTTCGGCCGGCTGGGATATGCAGGCGGCGATGCACGCGCCCGACGACAAGCCCAAACCCGCCCTGCCCCGCAAATCCGCTGCCGAAACGGCGCGGGAGGCGCGGCTGAAGGCGGCCTTGAAGGCCAATATGGCGCGGCGCAAGGCGCAGGCAAAGGCGCGGGCGGCTGACGACCCGGACGCTGACAACAAGAACGAGTGAGGCGGGCATGGATTCGATTCTGGTCAAGGGCAACGGGGCGCTGAACGGGGTGATTCCGATCGCGGGGGCGAAGAACGCCTGTCTGACGCTGATGCCGGCCACGCTGCTGTCGGAAGAGCCGCTGACGCTGACCAATGCGCCGCGGCTGTCCGACATCCGCACCATGACGCAGCTTCTGCAAAGCCTGGGGGCCGAGGTTTCGGCGCTGCAGGAGGGCAAGGTGATCACCATGTCCTCGCATGGCGACCTGAACCCGGTGGCGGATTACGACATCGTGCGCAAGATGCGGGCCTCGAACCTGGTGCTTGGCCCGCTTCTGGCGCGGCTGGGCCATGCTGTCGTCTCGCTGCCCGGCGGCTGTGCCATCGGGGCGCGGCCGATGGATCTGCATATCGACGCGCTGGCGGCGCTGGGGGCCGAGATCGAGCTGAAGGACGGCTATCTGCATGCCACCACCCGCGGCGGCCTGAAGGGGGCCGTGCATGAGATGCGCTTTGCATCGGTGGGGGCCACCGAGAATTTCGTCATGGCGGCGACGCTGGCCAAGGGCACATCTGTGCTGAAGAACGCCGCGCGTGAGCCGGAGATCGTCGATCTGGTGCAATGCCTGCGCCGGATGGGGGCCGAGATCGAGGGCGAGGGCACATCAACCATCACCATCCAGGGCGTCGACCGGCTGCGCGGGGCCACGCATCCGGTGGTGACGGACCGGATCGAGCTGGGCACCTACATGCTGGTGCCCGCCATCGCGGGCGGCGAGGTGGAATGCCTGGGCGGCCGGATGGATCTGGTCGGGGCCTTTGCCGAAAAGCTGGATGCGGCGGGGATTTCGGTCACGGAAACCGCGCGCGGGCTGAAGGTGGCGCGCAGGAACGGCCGTATCCGTGCCGTGGATGTGGTGACGGAGCCCTTCCCCGGTTTTCCCACCGATCTTCAGGCGCAGATGATGGCGCTGCTTTGCACCGCCGAGGGGGTTTCGGTGCTGGAAGAGAAGATCTTCGAGAACCGCTTCATGCATGCGCCGGAACTGGTGCGGATGGGCGCGAAGATCGACGTTCACGGTGGACATGCCACCGTGACCGGGGTGGACCGGCTGCGCGGGGCGCGGGTGATGGCCACCGATCTGCGCGCCAGCGTCAGCCTGATCCTGGCCGCCCTTGCGGCCGAGGGCGAAACCGTGGTCAGCCGGGTCTATCACCTGGACCGCGGCTATGAGCGGGTCGAGGAGAAGCTGCGCGCCTGCGGGGCGCAGATCGAGCGCGTGAAGGGCGACTGATGGCCGATGCACGGTTCAGCGATGGCGAGGACGGCCCGCTGCGGCTGATCGCGCAGGAGGCGGCGGATGTGCCGGTGCTGTCGGCGCTGGTGCAGGATGCGGTGCTGGAGGCGGGCGAGATGCGCTATGACCGCCGCCGCCGCCGCTTTGCCGCGCTGGTCAACCGGTTCCGCTGGGAGGACCGCGCAGAAGCTGCGCGCGAGAACCGGCCCTATGAACGGGTGCGCAGTCTGCTGACCATCGAGGATGTGCTGGCGGCGCGGGTGATGGGCATCGACCCCGGCCGCAAGGACCAGGTGCTGTCGATCCTGTCGCTGTCCTGGGAACCGGGGACCGAAGGGGCCGGACGGCTGGTGCTGATCCTGGCCGGCGATGGCGCGGTGGCGCTGGAACTGGAAGCGCTGGAGATCCGGCTGGAAGACGTGACCCGCCCCTATGCCGCCCCGTCGCGCCACGCCCCCGACCACGGGATCTGAACGGAGCGGCTGACGCCGCACGGTTTTCATCTCGCCTCTGGCGCAAGCGCCAACCGGCTCGGGTCTGCGCTCCGCGCGGGGGTATTTGGACAAAGGTGAAACGGCATCGGGTCTTGTCGGGGCCGGGAAGGCTTTACCGGGCGGCACGGGGGCGCTATCCCGAAGCCGCAATTGGCGGAGGGCCTGGGATGCCGATGTTTCTGGACACGCGCGAGGCTGCGTTCGAGGCGGAGTTCGCCACGCTTCTGGGGATGAAGCGGGAGGAGGCCGAGGATGTGGATGCCGCCGTGGCCGCGATCATCGCGGATGTGCGGGAGCGCGGCGATGCTGCGGTGATCGAGCTGACGGCGCGCTTCGACCGGATGGAGCTGGTGCCGGAAACGCTGGCCTTTTCGGCGCAGGAGATGGCGGACGAAGTGGCGAAGGTGCCCGCGGCGGAACGGGCGGCGCTGGAGCTGGCGGCCACGCGCATCCGGGCCTATCACGAACGCCAGCGGCCGACGGATGCGATGTGGACCGATGCTGCGGGGGCCAGCCTGGGCTGGCGCTGGACCCCGGTGTCGGCGGCGGGGCTTTATGTGCCGGGGGGGACGGCATCTTATCCGTCCTCGGTGCTGATGAACGCGATTCCGGCGGCGGTGGCGAGGGTTGGGCGGCTGGTGATCTGCTGCCCCACGCCCGGCGGCGCAGTGAACCCGCTGGTCCTTCTGGCGGCGCAGCTGGCCGGGGTAGATACGGTTTACCGCATCGGCGGGGCGCAGGCGGTGGCGGCCATGGCCTATGGCACCGCGACCATCGCCCCGGTCGACAAGATCACCGGGCCGGGCAATGCCTTTGTCGCGGCGGCAAAGCGCCGGGTCTTTGGCCGCGTCGGCATCGACATGATCGCCGGGCCGTCCGAGGTGCTGGTCATCGCCACCGGAGATCAGGACCCCGACTGGGTGGCGCTGGATCTCTTGAGCCAGGCCGAGCATGACGAAAGTGCGCAAAGCATCCTGATCACGCCGGATGCCGGTTTCGGCCGTGCTGTGGCGGCGGCGGTCGAGGCGCGGCTGCAGACCCTGCCCCGTCGCGCCATCGCCGGGGCCAGTTGGGCGCAGAACGGCGCGGTGATCGTCGTGCGCGACCTGAAGGAGGCCGCGCATCTGTCGAACCGCATCGCGCCCGAGCATCTGGAGATCCTGACCCCCGACCCCGAGGCGGTGGCCGCGGACTGCCATCATGCCGGGGCGATCTTTCTGGGGGCCTTCACCCCCGAGGCGATCGGCGACTATGTCGGCGGACCGAACCATGTGTTGCCAACGGCCCGTTCTGCCCGGTTCTCGTCCGGTCTGAACGTGCTGGATTTCATGAAGCGCACCACGCTGGCCCGGATGACCCCCGAGGCGCTGAAGGCCATCGGCCCGGCAGCCGAGGCATTGGCGGCCTCGGAAGGATTGCAGGCGCATGGGCTGAGCGTGACGGCGCGGCTGGGCCGGCTGAACGGCTGAACGGCTGGATTGCGGAGGCTCTTGATCGGGCGGGCCTGACAGGGCAAGACGGCGGAAGGTTTTCGGAAAAAGAGTATGACGAACCGTATCTGTCACATCGAGATCGACGAAAAGGGGCTGGCGCGGCCGACGCCCGAGATCGAGCAGGAGCGCAAGGTTGCGATCTTCGATCTTCTGGAGGAGAACGCCTTCGGCCTGCCGGCACGCGACGGGCGCGCCGTGCCGGAGGGCCCCTATCGTCTGGGACTGGCGATCCGCGAGGGGCGGCTGGTGTTTTCCGTCGCCACCGAGGCCGAGGCACCGGTGGGCGAATTTCACCTGAGCCTTGGCCCGTTCCGCCAGGTGGTGAAGGATTACTTCCAGATCTGCGAAAGCTATTTCGAGGCGGTGAAGCGCCTGCCTCCCAGCCAGATCGAAGCGATCGACATGGCGCGGCGCGGCATCCACAACGAAGGCGCACGGGTGTTGCAGGAGCGGCTTGAGAACAAGGCGGATGTCGATCTGGACACGGCGCGGCGGCTGTTCACGCTGATCTGCGTGTTGCACTGGGGATAAGGTTGGGCACCTTCCCGCATTCCGTCCTGTTCTGCTGCGACCATAATGCCGTGCGCTCGCCCATGGCCGAGGGGCTGATGAAGCAGCTTTATGGCCAGCGCGCCTATGTGCAGTCGGCCGGGGTCAAGAATGACATGGAGGTGGACGGCTTTTCCATCGCCGTCTGCCGCGAGATCGGGGTGGAGCTGTCGCGCCACCGCTCGCGCAGCTTCGAGGAAATGCAGGAATGGGGCGATGATCTGGGCCAGTTCGACCTGATCGTTGCGCTTTCCCCTGCCAGCCAGCGGCAGGCGCTGGAGCTGACGCGATATCACCACCTTGAGGTGGAATACTGGCCGATCCTTGACCCGACGGGCCTGGGCGAAACGCGCGAGGCGAAGCTTTCAGCCTATCGCCAGGCGCGCGACCAGATCCACGCGCGGATGCTGGAGCGGTTCGGGCCGGCGACCGAGGGGACCGAGGCCGACAAGGACTGAACTCCCGCAGCGGACCGGTACCCGGCAGATCCGGTGGTCATCTGGGGCCCATGGTCGTGCGGGGCTTGTCAGGCCGCCTGTGCCGGCAGGATGCGGGCAAGGCTCTCCTCGATCCAGCGCACCAGCGGAAGCAGGCGGTTCGCGGCCTCTTGCCCCAGCGCAGTCAGTTCGTAGTCCACATGCGGCGGCACCACCTCATGCGCGGTGCGCAGGACCATGCCGTCGGACTCGAGCTCTTTCAAGGTCTGGCTCAACATCCGTTCGCTGACCCCGCCCACGGCGCGGCGCAGTTCGGAAAAGCGGTGCGGGCGGGCGGCCAGCGCCACCATGACCAATGTGCCCCAGCGGCTGGTCAGATGTTGCAGCACCATGCGCGACGGGCAGTCGACGGCCATGACATTGCCGCCCTGCCACTGGTTCATCAGGTCTTGTGCATCGCTGTGGAGGGTCATGTGCGGGCTTGCTTTATACTTACAAAAATGTGCGTACTTCCTTTTCATAAGTATATGTCCGAGATTGGCTGCGTCAAGACAGATGGACATCAAGGAGACGGACCATGACCACGATTGCGGTGACAGGCGCCACCGGCGCATTGGGCCAACTGGCCATCGCGGCACTGAAAGCCAGGGGTGCCGCCCCGCTTGCGCTGGTGCGCAGCCCCGAGAAGGCCGCAGCCCTGGGCGTTCCGGTGCGGGCCTTCGACTATACCAGGGCAGATCCGGCAGCACTGAACGGCGTCGATGTGCTGGTGCTGATCTCCAGCAATGATTTCAACGACCGCGCCGGGCAGCACAAGGCAGTGATCGCGGCGGCGAAACAGGCGGGCGTCGGGCGGATCGTCTACACCTCGATCCTGAAGGGCGCGGCGAGCCCGATGATCCTGGCACAGGATCACATCGCCACCGAGGCAGCGCTGGCCGACAGCGGCATTGCCAACACGATTCTGCGCAACGGCTGGTATACCGAGAATTACACCGGGGCGCTGGGCGCTGCGGTGGAGCATGGCGCCATCATCGGGGCGTCGGGCGAGGGCAAGGTGTCTTCGGCCGCCCGCAAGGATTATGCCGAGGCGATTGCCGTCGTCGCCACCGGTGCCGGGCATGAGGGCAAGGTCTATGAACTGGCCGGAGACACCGCCCACAGCGGGAGCGAACTGGCAGCCGCAGTTGCCAGCGCCGCGGGCAAGCCGGTGGCCTATGTGAACATGCCGCAGGCCGATTACGCATCGGCGCTGGAAGGGTTCGGCCTGCCGCCGGGCTTTGCCGCCGTTCTGGCCGACAGCGATGCGCAGGCCGGGCAAGGTGCGTTGTTCGATGACAGCCACACCCTCAGCCGCCTGATCGGCCGCCCGACCACGCCACTGGCGGAAACCGTGGCCGCGGCGCTGTAAGGTCGGTTTCGGCCCCGGAACCGTCCCCCGCCGTCTTGGCGGGGGGCGCAACCGCGCATAGGGTGGCGGCGGACCGATACGGAGAGAGACATGGCCCGCGCCGAAACGATTGCCCTGATCCAACGCTATTACGATGCCTTCAACGCCGGGAATGCGGCCGGAATGCTGGACTGCCTGACCGACGACATCGAACACCGGGTGAACGAAGGCGCGCATCGGGTGGGCAAGGTGCTGTTCGCCGAGTTTTGCGGCCATATGGGCGTATCCTACCGCGAAACGTTGAAGGACATGGTGGTCTTCGCCAATGATGCGGGCGACCGGGCGGCGGCGGAATTCGTGGTGCATGGCGAATATCTGCAAACCGATCCCGGCCTGCCCGAAGCGAAGGGCCAGCGCTATATCCTGCCCGCAGGCGGCTTCTTCGACGTCAAGGGCGGCAGGATCGCCCGGATCACCACCTTCTACAACCTGAACGACTGGATCGCGCAGGTGTCGAAGTGACCGAGGATGTTACGGTCCGCGCCCTGACCGGCCCCGAACTGGAGGCGGCGCTGGACGGGGTGGCGGCGCTGCGGATCGCGGTCTTCCGCGACTGGCCCTATCTCTACGATGGATCGCTGGACTACGAGCGGCAATATCTGCAAACCTACCGCGACAGCCCCGGCGCGCTGCTGGTCGGGGCCTTTCATGGGGACCGGCTGGTCGGGGCCTCGACCTCGACCCCGATGGAGGATCACGCCGAAGCCTTCGCCGGGCCGCTGAAGAAGATCGGCCTGCCGGTGGAACGCATCCTCTACGGCGCGGAATCGGTCCTGCTGCCCGCTTACAGGGGGCAGGGCCTGGGGCACCGCTTCTTCGACATGCGCGAAGCCCATGCCCGCGCGCTGGGGCGGACCCATGTCGCCTTCTGCTCGGTCAAACGGCCCGAGATCCATCCGATGCGGCCCGGCCATTTCCGCACCAATGATGCGTTCTGGCTGGGCCGCGGCTATCGGCCGCTGGACGGCGTCTTTGCCGAATTCAGCTGGAAGGATCTGGGCGACAGCGCCGAAACGGCCAAACCGCTGCAATTCTGGATGCGGCAGCTCTGATCCCCGGCCCCGGATGCCTCCGGCGGGGATATTTGCAGAAGGGAAAGGGATCGGGCCGCGATCCCTGCGGCTTTCCCTTCTGAAAATATCCCGGGGGTGAGGCCGAAGACCGAGGGGGCAGCGCCCCCTTGCCCGGCCGCAAAGGCAGATTCCGCTTGAAAACCGGGCTTTTCGGGCGCATATGCCCGGCGCAGAGCCTGCGGTTGCCGCGGGCCAACCCCCTTTCGGAGTGACCATGGCCAAGGAAGACATTCTCGAATTCCCCGGTGTCGTCAAGGAACTCCTGCCCAATGCGACATTCAGGGTCGAACTCGACAATGGCCATGAATTGATCGCGGTGATGGCAGGCAAGATGCGCAAGAACCGCATCCGGGTGCTGGCAGGCGACAAGGTGCAGGTGGAAATGACCCCCTACGACCTGTCGAAGGGCCGCATCAACTATCGCTTCAAGTAATCCGTCTTGCGGCTGATCCTCGGTTCCGGCTCTCCGCGCCGCAAGGACCTGCTGGCGCAGATGGGCATCACACCCGACGCCATCCTGCCCCCCGACATCGACGAGGCCCCCCGCAAGGGCGAGTTGCCGCATCCCTATGCCGCGCGGCTGGCGCGGGAAAAGGCCATGGCGGTGCAGGCTGCGCCCGAGGATGTGGTGCTGTGCGCCGATACCACGGTGGCCCTTGGCCGCCGCATCCTGGGCAAGCCCGCCGATGCGGGCGAGGCCGCAGCCTTCCTGACGCTGCTGGGCGGGCGGCGGCACCGGGTGATCACCGCCGTCGCGGTGCGGCGGGGCGACCGGCTCTGGGCACGGGAAAGCGTGTCCGAGGTGAAGATGAAACGGCTGTCGGATCTTGAGCTGAACGCCTATCTGGCCAGCGGCGACTGGCAGGGCAAGGCGGGCGGGTACGGCATCCAGGGCCTTGCCGGGGCGTTCATCCCATGGATTTCCGGCTCGTTCACCGGGATCATGGGCCTGCCGGTGGCTGAGACCGCCACCCTGCTGGCTGCGGCGGGCTGGCCGATGTGGAGGCAGGAATGAAGGGCCGTGTGCTGTGTCTTGACCAGATCGCCGGCCGCCCGGCGGCGGCGCTGATGCTGGACGGGCGGCTGGAGGATCTGGCGATCGACCCCGCGGGTGATGAGCCCCTGCCCGGTGCCATCTATCGCGCCGTTGCGGACCGGCCGGTCAAGGGCATGGGCGGCATGTTCGTGAAACTGCCCGGCAACAGCGGCTTTCTGCGGCAGGTGTCCGGCCTCGCGCCCGGTCAGCGGGTGCTGGTGCAGGTGTCGGGCCCGGCCGAGACGGGCAAGGCCATCCCCGTCACGACGCGCCTCTTGTTCAAGTCGCGCTTTGCCATCGTCACCCCCGGCGCGCCGGGGCTGAACATCAGCCGCCGGATCAAGGATCAGGACCTGCGCGACGGGCTGGAGGCGATGGCGGCCGAGGGCATGGCCGGGGCTGCCCCCGATCTGGGCCTGATCCTGCGCTCGGCCTGTGCCGAGGCCGAAGAGGATGCCGTGGCCGAAGACATCGCCGCGATGCGCGGGCTGGCCGAAACGGTTCTGGCCGATCTCGACGGCGGGCCGGAACTGCTCGTCGACGGTCCCTCGGCGCATGATCTGGCCTGGCGCGACTGGCTGGATCCCGCCCCCGATGACGTGGCGCATGAGGGCAGCTTTGCCGATCATGGCGTCACCGATGCCGTGCAGGCGCTGCTCAGCCCTCGTGTCGATCTTGGCGAAGGGCACATGATGCTGGAGCCGACCCGTGCCCTGCTGGCGGTGGATGTGAACACCGGGGCCGATACCTCTCCCGCCGCCGCGCTGAAGGTGAACGTGGCCGCCGCGCGCGAATTGCCGCGCCAGTTGCGGCTGCGGGGCTTGGGCGGACAGGTGGTGATCGACTTCGCCCCGATGCCCAAGCGTGAGCGGCATATCCTCGATCAGGTGATCAAGGCCGCCTTCAAGGGCGACGGCGAGGCGCATCTGGCGGGCTGGACAACGCTTGGCCTTTATGAACTGACGCGCCGCCGCGACCGTCTCGCACTGAGGGATCTGCTGTGACCTGCCCGGTCTGCGGCAAGGCGGCGGATGCGAAATACCGCCCGTTCTGCTCGCGCCGCTGCGCCGATGTCGATCTGGCGCGCTGGCTGAACGAAAGCTACCGCATCCCCGATGCGGCGTCGGGCGAGGACGATCTTTCTTCGGATGCTTTGCCCGACGGGCTTTCGGACGATGGCCCGGCTGCCCCCGGCAGGCGGCCACACTAGAGGCGGCAAGCCGGGCGTTTTCCCTCTGGACAGCCCCAACCGCCTTCGCTATCACCCGCCCACCAAAGCGTGCCCGGATAGCTCAGTTGGTAGAGCAGCGGATTGAAAATCCGCGTGTCGCTGGTTCGATTCCGGCTCCGGGCACCACTTAAATCCGCGCATTCCGGCACTCAGGGCAAGCCTCTGCATTGATTGGCCCCCGCGCCGGTCCTGCACCTTCACACCCGTCTGTCAGGTCTCATCGGCCGCAAGCCGCATCCGGGCAGCTTTCTCCGTCGCCGCCTCCAGCGCGGCCGTTACCGCCTGCGAAAAGCCTGCCGCCTCCGCAGCCTCGATCCCGGCGCAGGTGGTGCCGCGATAGTCCAGAAAGGCCCGCACCATGGCGGGCGCATCCTCCACCCTGCCCTGCAACAGCCGGGCCGCGGTGCAGACCACGGATTCGACCGCCCGCGCCGCCACATCCGGCGCGATGCCGCGTGCGGTCATGAAGCCCAGCATCGCCTGCGCCATCAGGGCCGGATAGGCGGGGCCCGATCCCGACAGGGCCGTCATCACCTCCAGCTGGCTCTCCTCGGGCAGTTCCTCCTCGGTGCCGATGGCCCCCAGAACCTGCGTCACCGCCGTCCGGTCGATGGCCGTCACCCCCGGCCCGGCGACCCAGGGCGCATAGCTGGCACCGATCTCGGCCGCCGCATTCGGCATCGCCCGCACGATGCGCCCGCCACAGGTGGCAAGCGCCGTCAGCCCGACCCCGGCCATGAAGGACACCACCAGCCGCCCCGGCGCCCGCAAGGCCAGCCCCGGCCAGTCGCCAGGCCGGACCGAGACCACCACGATATCGGACAAGGCCACCAGATCGGCCGGATCGCGCGCCCAGCGCACCGCGCGGCCACCATAGTCCTGCGGGCCCGAGCGGTTCAGCACCACCACTTCTGCCAGGGCCCGGTCGACCAGCCCGCGCCCCAGTGCCCCGCCCAGCCAGCCGGTCCCGCCGATGATGCCGACCCGCATGGCCGCTTCTCCCTGTGCTGCACGCTGTCATCGGGGTGCCCCGAGGAGGGTCACAGACCCCGACGAGGTGCCGGTTTCAGACGTTGGACCAGCCGCCGTCGATCACATGCGCATGTCCGGTGGTAAAGGCCGACTCGTCCGAGGCCAGATAGACCACCAGATGCGCAATCTCTTCGGCGCTGGCCATCCGTCCCATCGGCTGCCGCGCGGTGAACGCCTTGCGCGCCGCCTCGTAATCGCCGGTGGCCCGCAGCCGGTCATCCAGCGACGGGCTTTCCACCGTGCCGGGGCAGATCGCGTTGCAGCGGATGCCCCTGGTGACGAAATCCGCCGCCACCGCCTTGGTCAGCCCGATCACGCCGGCCTTGGTGACGCCATAGACAAAGCGGTTGGGGGCCGCGATGATCGAGCCGACCGCCGAGGCCATGTTGACGATGCTGCCACCGCCCTTTGCCACCATGCCGGGCAGGAAAGATTTGCACATGCGGAACATCGCGGTGACGTTCAGGTCGATGGAAAAGGCCCAATCCTCTTCGGAACACTCCAGAATCGTTCCATTCGCCACGAATCCGGCGCAGTTGAACAGCACATCGGTTTCCGGCAGGTCCGCCGCGATCTGCGCCACCGCCGCCGCGTCGCGCACGTTCAGAAGCCGGGTCTCGATCCCCAGCGCCGCAAGTTCGGCCAGGGTGCGCGAATTGATGTCGGTGGCGATCACCCGCGCGCCTTCGGCCTGCATTGCAAGGGCCGAAGCCCGACCGATCCCCTGCCCCGCACCCGTCACCACGCAGACCTTGCCCTGCAACCGCGCCATCGCTGTCTCCCTCCTGCCCTTGGTCGCGCAAGCCTAGCGCGGCGCAAACTGACATGCCAGTATCCCCGGCACCTGCCCCGTTCCCGTTCAAGGCTGCGCCCCGGATGACCCTGACCCTCTCTGCCACCGGCATCACCGCCGGCTTCACCCCCGAAGGCGGCACGCTCTATCCCCTGACCGTCACCGATGACGGGGCCGAGGTGTCGCCTCTGCATGCCGCCCCCTGGGTGGCGGCCGAGGTTCCCGCAGACGCGCCACCGCATCAGCGCTGGCTGCGGGGCGATTTTCTGGCCGCCCCCATGGGGGCGGGGCCGGATGGCCTGCATGGCCTGGCGGCCAACGGCACCTGGATGCCCCTGCCCTCGGCCCCCGGCACGCTGCGCGCGCTGTTGCAGGGGCAGGTGCAGGGGGCGACGCTGCTGAAGGAGCTGTCGGTTTCGGACGGGCATCCCTTTCTTTACCAGCGGCATCTTTTCATCGGTGGCAGCGGGCGGTTGCCGGTGTCGAACCATGCGATGATCTCGGTGCCGAACGGGGCAAAGCTGTCATTTTCCCGCAAACGCTGGTTCGAGACTCTGGCCGATCCGCTGGAACCCGATCCCACGCGCGGGCGCTCGGCGCTGGCCTATCCGCGGCGGCATGAAGACCCCACCGAATTTCCAGGCGGCGACGGGGCCGAGGTGAACCTGCTGCGCTACCCCTGGGGCGAGGCGCACGAGGATTTCGTGGCGGCGGTGGAAGATCCCGCTTCGGCCCTGGGCTGGTCTGCGGTTGTGCGGCCTGACACGGGCGATCTGGTCCTGTCGCTGAAGAACCCTGCGGCCTTGCCGATGACGATGCTGTGGCATTCCAACGGCGGGCGGGATTACGCGCCCTGGAACGGCCGACATCGCGGCTGTCTGGGGCTGGAGGAAGGGGCCGCCCTGCCCGTTCTGGGGCTTTCGGCGGCGGAAGCGCCCGATCCGCTGGCGGCAGCCGGGCAGCCGGGCTGGGTGACGCTGGACCCCGAAGGCACGGTCGAGGTGCGGCATGTGATCGGCGCGATCCGCTGGCCTTCGGGTCAGGCGGTGGCCGGGGTGATGCTGGAGGACGACATCCTGACCGTGACCGGCGACTGGGGCGCGGAACGCAGGCTGCCGTTCCGGGGCGGCTGGCTGTGGCTGGGGCAGACGGCAGGCATCGCCGAGGCCGGGCAGAAGATGCCAGCCAGCAGGATCATTGACCCGGATTGGTAGCTTGCCCGGCAAGGCCATCCAAAGGATCAGCCCTGATACCCCGGCTTCTGCGCCCAGGCCCAGGCGTCGCCGATCATCTGGCGCAGGGTGGAATGCTGAGGTTCCCAGCCCAGTTCCTGCATCGCCCGACGCGACCCCGAGACCAGCGCCGCCGCATCCCCTGCCCGCCGCGCACCCTGAAGGATGGGCACTTCGCGGTTGGTGACGGCGCGCGATGCCTCGATCACCTCGCGCACGGTAAAGCCGGTGCCCGACCCAAGGCAGAACACCCGGTCGCCCTTGCCCTCCAGCAGCCAGCGCAGACCAAGCACATGGGCTGCGGCCAGATCGGTGACATGAACGTAATCGCGCACGCAGGTGCCGTCGCGCGTGGCGTAATCGTCGCCGAACACGGTCAGCGCCGGACGGCGGCCCGCAACCGCATCCAGCATCAACGGGATCAGATGCGTCTCGGGCCGGTGCTGTTCGCCCAGCTCGCCCTCGGGATCGGCCCCGGCCACGTTGAAATAGCGGAAGATCACCGCCTTCAGGCCATGGCTGTTGCCAAAGTCCTTCAGCATGTCCTCGATCGCGCGTTTCGACCCGCCATAGGCATTGATCGGCCGCTGCACCGTATCTTCATCCAGCACCACGCCATCCTGATCGCCATAAGTCGCGCAGGTCGACGAGAAGACGAAATTCCCGACCCCTGCCGCCGCACAGGCTTCGATCAGGTTCAGCGCGCCGCCGACATTGACGCGCCAGTAATGACCGGGGTCCTTCATCGACTCGCCCACCAGCGACAGCGCCGCGAAATGCATCACGGCAACGGGCTGGTGTTCGGCCATCGCGGCATCGACCGCCGCCCGGTCCATCAGGTCGCCCCGGACAAGGGGGCCGTATTTCACCGCCTCGGCCCAACCGGTCGACAGGTTGTCAAAGGCGACGGGGGTAAAGCCGGCCCGCGCCAGTGCCTTGCAGGCATGACTGCCGATATAGCCCGCCCCGCCCGTGACCAGAACCCTGTCACCCATTCCCACCCCCTCAAACACCGTCCCCCCGCGATAAACCAGCCCCGAGTCCTTGTCGATCACCGATGCAACAGATCGTTCCCGGCACGGCAACAAGGTAGGCAAAGACAGAGTTGCCGGGCCGTGGGTTCCGTCCTAAATTTGCCCGAATTGACTGCAATCCCGCTGGTGGGTCGGGCAAGTGCGTGTGGTGTGATGATCAGCCAATCCAACCTTTGCCGCAGCCGGGCAGGACTTGCCATGGCTGTCCTTGCCATTGCCGCCACAGGGGCACCCGCCATGGCCACTGACGTCGCCCTGTCCTGCACCCCCGGACCGATGGCCAGCCCCGAGGCGGCCGAAGAGATCTGCCGTGAATTTCGTGACATGCTGGCGGAAACCTATCCGCAGCACCGCTTCGTCGCCGGTGACACCCCACCTGCCATCGCGCTGACGGTGGTCCGGGCCAATGACCGCGGCCTGGGACTTGCCGTCACCTGGATCGCGGCCGATGCCAGCCGCACCACGGGGAAAGAGCTTTCAACCACCTTCTTCGACAAGTCATCCTCCCCTTCGATGCGACGAAGATTCTACGACACCTTCCTTCGCCACAACCCGCTTCCTTTCTGATCCCGACATTCCCCCTCATCTTCTCGACAAAGGTTTTCCGCCATGTGCTTCATCTGCCAGCTCAACGGCTCGTCCGATCCCCTCGCCGGCCTGAACCTGCATCAGGCGTCGAACAACATCCCCAGCGCGGCCAATCCCGATGACCCGATCTGGCGTGGTTTGGGACTGGTGACAGAGACCGGCGACGCCGCCGCGGGAACGGCCACCACATATTCCCTGCTGATCGGGCAGTCGGGCACAGGCACGCTGACGCTCGGCACCGATCAGGACGCCTATGCCGTGCAGCTTGTCGCGGGGGAAACCTATGACTTCCGGCTGCTGGGCTTCGGCACGAACTTTCTGACCGACCCGCGCATCAGGCTGCTGGATTCCGCGGGCAACGAAGTCGGAATGAACGACGATGGCTTCACCTCTGCCGTCCCGTCCTCTCCCGACGATCCGCATGCCTATGATTCCCGGCTGATCTTCACCGCAACGACGACCGGCACCTATTATCTGGTCGCCGACAATTTCGGCACCGAGACCGGCCGCTATCTGATCACCGCGACCGAACACGATCCGAACGGCATGGTCTTTACCGTGGACGAGATCGCCTGGCAGCTGATCAACAACGGCAATGCCTTTTTCGGCGCGCCCGAGGCGGCGGCCTTCAACGTGGGCGTGGACAACATACTGACCGTGAATCTGACGGCGCTTACAGCACAGGGTCAGTATCTGGCCCGGCAGGCACTGGCGGTCTGGTCGGCCTATACCGGCATCACCTTTCAGGAAACCGCAGGCGCGGCAGAGATCACCTTTGACGATGTCGATTCCGGCGGCGATCCTGTTACCGCCTATGCCATTCCCGTCACCAATGCGTCCGGCGTCATCACCAATTCCACTGTCATCATCACGACCGGCTGGCTGACGGAATTCGGCACCACGCTGGACAGCTATTCCTTCGAGACTTACCTGCACGAGATCGGACACGCGCTGGGGCTGGCCCATGGCGGCAATTACAACGGCAGCGCCGATTATGGCACCGACAACTTCTATCTGAACGATTCCGTCGCCTGGTCGCTCATGTCCTACATGAATGCCGACAACGACGAATTCGATTTCGGCGGGCCGTATGACTGGAACACCTATGTCGACGCCGCCTTCCGCTACATGTTCAGCCCGATGATCGCCGACCTGATCGCGATCCAGTATCTCTATGGCACGGCTGCGGCCTTCACCGGCAATACGACCTGGGGCTTCAACGGCAACACGGGGGTCGCAGCCTTTGACCAGGCGGTGAATTCGGGCGCGCTGATGGCGCTGACCATCTATGACACCGGCGGCATCGACACGCTGGACTTCGGCATCACCGGCGCGAACCAGGTCCTGTCGCTGGTCCAGGAATCGCTCTCTTCTGTGCTGGGCGGGCGCGACAACCTGGGGATCGCGCGCGGCACGGTGATCGAGAATGCCATTGGCGGCTCGGGCAATGACACGATCATCGGCAACGAGGTTGGAAACTTCCTCCAAGGCGTGGACGGCAATGACCTGATCGAAGGCGGTCTCGGCAATGACACGATCCATGGCGGCCAAGGCACCAACACCGCCGTGATGGGGGTGGATTCATCCACCATCACCGTGACCGGCAATGCCATCAACCTGGTGATCACCAGCGCGATGGGCGTCGATCACTATAACGGCATCCAGTTCTTCCAGTTCACCAATGGCACATTGACGCTGGCGCAGGTGCTGGCGCTGATGAACTCCAATACCCCGACGCCGGGCAACGACACGCTGACCGGAACGGCCGGACCCGACACGATCAACGGCCTCGGCGGCAGTGATTCCATCAGCGGCCTGGGTGGCAACGACACCCTATGGGGGGCTGCCGGCAACGATACCCTTGAGGGCGGCGAGGGCGACGACTTCCTGACCGGCGGCGCGGGGGCGGATCAGCTGGTCG
>DAIOGH010000035.1:0-40999 GCA_036745335.1 Paracoccaceae bacterium | reverse complement strand
AGCTGTTGGACATGGCGGTCAGGAAGGCCATGTTCTCGCCCCAGCCGGCCTTGCCACGCAGGCAGACGCCGTAGATCCCGGCGGCAGAGTCGGTCATCGCGGCGGCGGCGGTTTCGATATCGGCCCAGGTCGGGGCTTCGGGCATGGTCAGCCCGGCCTTTTCCATCAGGTCGGTGCGATACATCACCATCGAGCTTTCGCCATAGAAGGGCGAGGCCAGGAGGTTGCCGTCGACGGTCAGACCGCCGCGGATGGCGGGCAGGATGTCGTCGGCGTCGAAATCGGCGGGCAGGTCGTTCAGGCTGACCAGCCAGCCCTGCTTGCCCCAGATCGGAACTTCATAGGTGCCGATGGTCATCACGTCATACTGCCCGCCGCCGGTGGCGATGTCGGTGGTGACGTTCTGGCGCAGGACGTTCTCTTCCAGCGTGACCCATTCGACCTTGATGTCGGGGTGCTTGGCATAAAAGTCGTCCATCAGGCCCTGCATGCGGACCATGTCGCCATTGTTCACGGTGGCGACGGTGATGGTGGTTTCGGCCATGGCGGCGGTGCCAAAGGCACAGATGGCCGTCGCGCCCAAAAGCGCGCGAAGCGAAAAGGTCATTGATGTTCCTCCCTCAGAGCGAATGAGCAAATCATCGCTATGTGAGTAAATGCTCACAAGGGGATGTGAGTCGTCAAGCCCCCTCTTCCGCTGCAGATGCAGCATTCAGGGGCGCGAGAGCAGGGCGGAAGCGGTGGGCTCGTCCGTCACCAAGCCGTTGATGATGCGGGATTTCAGCGCGCCATGTATGGCGGAGACCTTGGATGCGCCCGCAGCAATGCCGATCGAGGGGCGATCAAGGCCGGGGGCGACGCGCACCCCGCCGGTGCGGCGGTTGGTGCCGACATCAAGGTAATTGCCCTGCGAATCGAAGACCCAGCCCGCCACTTCGCCAGTGGCCCCGGCGGCCTGCATCTCGTCCAGTTCGGCGCGGGTGACGAAGCCGTCCTTCAACAGCGGCGCGTCATCCGACATCTGGCCGACACCGACAAAGACCACATCGGCATTGCGCGCCAGATCGGCGACACGGGCGACGGGGGGCAGGGCGTGAAAGGCGGCGCGCTCTTCGGGCGTGGGGCTGATCACCGGGACCGGCATCGGGAAATGCGGGGCCTGCACCTTGTCGGCCAGCCGCATCACGACATCGAAGAAACTGGCCGAACCATCGGGGGCGATATTGCCGATCAGGCTGACCAGCCGGTGCCGCGGCGCGTCCAGCGTGTCCATGGCATCGACCATGCCGCGCAGCGCCCGGCCGGTGCCAAGGGCGATGGTCAGCGGCTGGCCCATGCCGAGAAATCGCTCCAGCTCCTCGGCGGCGGCGGGGGCGATGGCGCGGACCGGATCGGCACCGGGGCCCAGAGAGGGCATCACCCTGGCGCGTTGCAGGGAAAAGCGATGCTTCAGCGCGGTTTCCAGATCAAGGCAGGCGCTGATCCGGTGATGCAGCCGGACATGGATCAGCCCTTCGGCCATCGCCCGCGACACCAGCCGCTGCGCCCGCTGGCGGCTGATGCCCAGTTCGGCGGCGATCTGGTCCTGCGTCAGCCCGCCGACATAGGACAGCCAGCCCGCGCGGGCGGCTTCGTCCTGTGGCGTGGGGTCGGTGTCGCGGATCATGCGGGTCTCTGCCATTCGGGCGCAATCTGGAAGAACTCGGCGAAGGATGCAAATCTTTGCTGCGGCATCGCTTCGGGCGGTTCGGGGGGCAGATCGGCGGGCATGTGGCTGCCGCCGGTAAAGCGCCAGGCCGCCATCCCGGCGGCGCGGGCGGCCTGAAGGCCGGTCAGGCTGTCCTCGATCACCAGCGTTGCGGCGGGGGCGGCACCCATCCGGGCGGCGGCATGCAGGAAAAGATCGGGGGCAGGCTTGCCGCGCGCCACTTCGGAGGCGGTGAAGACGCGGCCCTGCACCATCGGCCAGAGACCGACCAGCGACAGCGACATCTCCACCCGCCGGGGCGAGGACGAGGTGGCGACGCACCAGCGCGGGGCAAGCCGTTCCAGCACCCCGCGCACATGCGGGATGATGGTCAGGCCGACCCGGAACCCGTCCAGCAACCGCTCCCGATACTCTTCTTCAAAGCCCGCCGGCAGGTTCAGCCCGAAATCCTGCCGGATGGTCTGCATGACGACGGGATAGCTGCGGCCAAGAAAATGGCGGGAGACGTAGGCCAGGTCGATATGAACGCCCAGATCGGACAGGGCGGCGATCAGCATCCGGGCCGAGATGATCTCGGAATCGATCAGCACGCCATCGCAGTCGAAGATGATCAGATCGGGGGTCCGCATGGGGGCGAGGCTGGGGCGGGGCGGGGGGCGGGTCAAGCCCCAAGGCGGAAGGCATCCCGGAATTTTCTGAAAATTCCGGGCCGGGCCTGGGCAGGCCCCGCCCCGATTTCCGGCCGGAAATCGGGGTCCGCTCAGCCGCCGATCCGCTTGCCCATGATGGCGATGGCCTGCTGATAGACCTTGGCCGCGTTCCATTCCTTGATCACGGCAAAGTTCGGCTCGCCTTCCTGATAGCCCTTGCCGGGCTTCCAGCCCTTCTGCCGCAGGAAGTTGGCGGTCGAGGCCAGCGCATCGGCCTGATTGGTGAAATCCACCTTGCCGTCACCATTGCCGTCGACGCCATATTTCAGCGCATTGCCCGGCAGGAACTGGGTATGGCCCAGCTCACCATGTTTGGCACCGATCGTCTTTGACGAAATCGAACCTTGGTCCACCAGTTTCAGCGCGCCAAGCAGGTGCGGCTTGAAGAAATCGGACCTGCGGCAATCATAGGTCAGGGTGGCGATGGCCGAGACGACATTGGTGTCGCCCATGAAACCGCCGAAGGATGTTTCCATGCCGTGAATGGCGATGATCACGCCCGCAGGAACCCCGTAGGCCGCCTCAAGGCTGTCATAGAACGCCTTGTTCTTCTTCAGCCGCGACCGGCCCTGCGAGACGATGGTATCGGCCCCGCGGACGGAGAGGAATTTCTCGAGACTGTACTTGAAACTTTTCTGGTTGCGGTCGGCGCTGATGGTGGCCTTGGAATAGGAGGTGGCCATCAGCGCGTCGATGCCGCGCTTGCCCACACCGGCGGCGCGGGCCTCTTCGGCCATCACCGGCTTCCAGGCCTCGTATTGCCCGCCGGTGTCGGAACAGGGGGCCGCCAAGGCGGGCAGCGACAATGACAGGAAGAGGCCGGAGAGGAGGAGTTTGCGCAGCACTTTGGACACCTTGAAACGGAAGCTGCCGCCAGAATAGAGCGGGATCGGGCGAGTTCAAGCCTTTGCCGCAGCGGGTGGGGATTTCCGGGGCCCGCAGCAAAACCATCGCTCCGCGTGGCGTTTCGGTGTAGGATGGCGGCATTGATTCAGGATTTGATGCCATGATTGCACAGCAGAAGACCGTGGATGGGGTGGTGATCGGGATGATCCTGGGGTTCCGGGATGCGGCGCCCCTGGTGGTTTTTCCCGGCAACCCGCAGGATGCGGCCATTCCCGCCCGCAGCCTGACGCGGCTGGAGGCGGGGGATGTGGGTTCTGAAGTGGCGCTGTTGTTCGAGGATGGCGACCGCGCCCGGCCGCTGATCATGGGCAAGCTGGTGGAACCGGCGCGCGACGATGCCGCCCCGCGCGTTGTGGCCGATGGCGAGATGGTGCGGCTGACCGCGAAAGAGCGGATCGAGCTGCGGGTGGGCAAGGCCTCGGTCATCCTGGAGGCGGACGGCCGCATCACCATCCGCGGCACCGATCTGGTCAGCCATGCCTCGCGGTCCAACCGCATCCGGGGCGGTTCGGTCAACCTGAACTGATCCCGTGCTGGTATCCGGCAACATGGCCCCCGTCCTGCCCCATATCCTGCGCGCCCATGCCGAACAGGCGGCCTTTCTGTGGACGGTCTATGACAAGGCGCTGCTGCATCCCGAGGACGACCCCGACATCGACCTTGCCGATCTGGTGGAACGGCTGGAGGCGCATCTTGACGGGTTGCGCATCGCCGGGGCCGAGGGGATGAAGGTGGCCGAAGCGCTGTTCGCGGAATATCCCGAGGCGGGGGAATTGTTCGTGGTGCGGATGCTGTCGGCCGGATCGGTGATCGCGGTGGCGGGGCTGGATCTGGACCGGGTCCGCGCCTATCTGGACGCGAACCTTCCGCCGGGCTGAGGCCGGGTCAGGCCCCCTCTGGCCAGATGCCGCGCCGCACATCGTCGATGTCGACCAGTTTCCAGCCGCCATCCCCCTCTGCCAGGCGGAAGATGCCGCCGGCGTCGATCGCCCAGAGCGCCCGCCCGACGGTCGAGAGCGAGATCAGCGTGTAAGGGTTGCGCGGGCAGCCGGTATCGACCGGATCAAGCAGGTCGCCATCGCGCAGATAAAGGTTTTCGACGCTGGAAGACGGATATTCCGCAACGCCGATATAGCGCCGACCGCCATGCAGGGCGGTGCGGTGCAGCGCGCGCAGAGTGTCGGCAAAGATCACCTCGAATCCCTGATCGAAATCGCCAAGATAGATTTCCCCCATCGGGCTGTCGGATGACAGGGAAAGCTGTGCGCCTTCGGTCCGCCCGGTCATCAGCCTGGGTTCGGTCTCGATGCTCTGCCGTTCGATGGTGCGGCCGCGCACCCTGGCCAGCGCGCCAAGGGCACCGCAGAACACATAGGCGTCGCCAACCGGGAAGCCGTGGTAATAGGGCGGATAGGCGCGGGCATAGGCCTTGTTGCGGCGGGATTGTTCGGCTTCGTCATCGGTTTCGGGCGGCGGCGGGGCGGGAGTCTGAAGCGCCTCCCATTCCAGCGCCGGAAGGGCGATGCGCCAGAGGTTCGAATATTCTCCGCCGACATAGACATGGGGGCCTTCGCCGGTCATCGCATAGACGTAGAACGGGCTGGGCGGCGGGGGAACTTCGAATATCTGCTGTTCGGAGCGCTGGATGGCAAAGATCGTGCCGTCGACGATGACCCAGATCAACCCGCGCGCCACATCGTAATGCAGCGATTCGATGTGACCGATGCCTTCGACCGCAAAGCTGTCGATCGACCGGCTTGCGAAATCGACGACATGGACCATCCAGGCATCCTCGTCGGCATCGTCGATGGCAATCGCTTCGGATTCAGAGATGGGCAGGCTGTACATGAGACCCCCTCAGGGCTGGGTTGTGTCAGGCGGACAGTTTCAGCCGATCCAGCCGTTTTGCGATGGATTCGTCGGTTCTTGGTGTTTTCTGCGCCAGATTGACGCCCTTGGCCTTGGCCGGGGCCATCTGTTTTTCGACGCATTCCTTGGCCTTCTTGGCGCATTCGTCGTCAACGCCGCCATGTTCGTAAGTGACGACCTCATCTAGCAACTTGTTGACCGTCTTCTGCGCATTCTCGACGGAAGGCGGCTTCAGCTTGCGGAACTTGTCGTCGAACTGGTGCAGGAAGCCATGGCCGCGCAGGGTGGCCAGGTTCTTGCCGCTTTTGGCGGAATGGGCGAGGCCCTTCGCCTCGATGGCGGCCTTGTTGGCCTTGCCGATGTCGGTTTGCGGATTGGCCTCGCAGGCCGCCGACCCGTTGGCATTGCCGCCGACGCAGATGCAGCAGCCGTCTTCGATGCCGGGCAGCGACGGATCCAGCCGCGAGGTGTCGGGCTTGCCGCTGGCTGCGGCTGCTGCTGCGGCGGCGGTGGCCTCGTCGCGGCTGCCGTTGCGCAGGTATTCATCGGGAATGATATGGTGGGCCTGGCCGCCGCGTTCGGCACATTCGCCCCTTGTGTCCTTGTAGGAACCGACAAGGCAGGTGTCGGTCTTGAACATGTCGGGCGGGCTGGGGGTGCCCGCGATCACCATCGGCGGCGTGTCGCCGGTATTCGATCCGTGGTTCGACGTCGCCATGTCGCCAAAGCGCGCCACGCCCTTGCCTTCAACCTTGACATCCGAAGACCAGGCCTGGGCATAGACCTTGCCGGTGTTCTTTGAGGTGACGACCCCTTTCTTCGGGGCACAGCCGGCCTCGTCGCCGGAACATTTGCTGTAATGGCTCTTGTTTTCCAGGCTGATCGGCTTGCCGCCGATCTTCACCGTGGTACTGCCATCGGTCAGATCGCCGTCCAGGCCGAAATTCGGATAAGGGATCGGCACGCCGGGCGGGGTGGCCGGGGT
Source organism: Paracoccaceae bacterium (assembly GCA_036745335.1). Lineage (GTDB taxonomy): Bacteria > Pseudomonadota > Alphaproteobacteria > Rhodobacterales > Rhodobacteraceae > Pseudogemmobacter. The sequence continues at coordinate 34,821 of DAIOGH010000035.1, read as the reverse complement.
CTGCGGCGGGGTCATGCAGACATCGGGAAAGGCGGCGATGACCTTGCAGCCCTGATTTTTGGCCGAGATTTCCATTCCGTTGGCAAAGACTGTCATGTCCGATGCACCACCGCTGCGCCGCAGGCCCCATCATCGCCCGAGGCTTCCAATATGATCGGGCCGGGCGGGACATAGCCGCGCACCGCGGCCGTCATCGCCCAGGCCAGCAGGACAGGCCCGGCAGCGGCCCCGATATTGCCAAGGCTGGCGGCCAGCGACCAGATCGGCTGCACGGGCGATCGTTCGCGTTGCAGCCGCAGCATCGCCAGCGCCATCTGCTTGAACCAATAGGCCTCGCCGATCAGATCGCCCATCTTCAGCACAAGATCCGAATGGCGGCATCCGGCCTGAGCCAGCGCCATCTCATGCGCCCTTGTCATGCCTTCGGCGCGCATCGGCAGCGGCTGGCCGTTCTCGCCCTCGGTGTTGTAGATATGGGCCGGTTCGCGCGCGAGGCCGAGGCCCGCCACCCGCAGAGGGCCGGGGGCGGCGGTGCAGAGGATGGCGGCGGCGGCCTCTCCGGGGATGAATCCATTGGCATTGGCCGGGTGCAGAAGGCGGTTCTGGCCAAGGTAATGGGCGATGCTCTGCGCGGTCAGATAGCTGTCGAGCCCGAGGATGACGACCGGGTCTTCCCCTGCTGCGATCAGACGGCGGGCGCGGTCCAGCGCGACAAAGCCCGACGGGCGGCCATGGGCGATGATCTGCAACCGGGGCGGCGTGGTCAGCCCGAGGATATCGGCCAGAAGACCGGCCAGCGCGGTGGGATCGGCAATCGGACGGCCGGGGCGGGTTTCCTCGGCCAGGCACAAGAGGATCGGTGCGCCGTCCAGCGCGGCATGATGCTGGCGGCGCAGATCGGCCAGCGCCCCCGCCGCAAGATGCGCCATGCGTTTCAGCCCGATCCAGTTGCGGGGCAGGGGAACGGCGGCCCCCTTCAGCCATTCGCCATCCGGCCCCATGAAGCGGCTTTCGGCAAAGCCGTCCAGCCGCCCGCGCATGGCGGCACAGGAAGAGGCGGCGTCCAGCCCGACGCATGTCACCATTCCGGCGGCCTGGATGTACAGGCTGCTCATGCGGCGTCTTCCTGTGGCCGGGCGACGGGATCGAGGACGTGATAGACCTTGCCGCGGGCACGGGCGCGGGCCAGTCCGCGCGACGGCGGGCCGATCCAGGCTTCGGAATATTCGGTCAGGTGGCGCAGGATCGGGGCCTCGGCCCGCCAGGTCAGGGTCAGTTGCCGGGCTTCGGTGTCAAGGCAAAGGGTGTCGGGCAGAATCACCTTGTCCAGCGCCACTTCGCGGCCGCGGAAGATGCGGACCGGCAGGGCGGTGTCGGGAAGGCGGAATTCCTCGCGGCCCTGCGGGGTCAGGCCGACGATCACAACCGGCGTGAAGGGCGCGGGGTAGGGGATCTGCTGGTCTTCGGGCGCGCATTGGAAATGCCGTTCGTCGAAATCATCGGGCAGGAAGGGAAAGGTGTTGTCGATCCAGTCCTGATCATAGGTGCCCGCCAGCCGCGCCCGCTGCGGCCAGGACCGGGCGACCGGCCCCAGCGCCACCGGCCGATGCGCCCCGAAGGGCGAGGTGACGGGATCGGCGGGGTCTTCGGTCAGCGGCAGGTCCAGCCCGTCAAGGCGGCTGCCCGATCGGGCGGTGGCATAGCCAAGGCCGACCGGATTGTCGGCAAAGACCGGGGGTTGGCCTGCCCCGACAAGACTGCGGTCGGGGCCGCCGAAGGCGCTGTCATAGCCGAATTCCAGCCGGGTGAAGGGATAGGGTTTCGTTGCTGTCACGGCGGGGCCCAGCGTGCGCCACTGGCGCGGGCCGACCACATCGAACTGTTTCACCCAACTGCCGACCCGCAGCCCGACGCGCACCCGCTCGGCCGGCTGGCCGTTCGGGGCATAGGCGGCCCCTTGCGCGACCACATCGCATTTCGCCTTGCGGAACGAAAAATCGGTTTCCCAGAGCGGGGCGGAATACCCCGGCGCGCCGGTGTATTGATCCGCCATGATCAGCGGGCGCTGCACCCTTGCACGCGGGGCCACCTCTCCCTGCGCGGGAAAGTCGAAGGTGCCCTTGACCACCAGCAGAAGATGCTCGGCCCCCTTTTTGTCCATCGCCATGGTGAACTGCGACAGATAGCGGGTTGAGGTGCGGATCAGCATGGCGCTGCGCCCCCTTACTCGAAACTGTAGGCGAAGCCGTCGGGGGTTCCGGTGACAGTGACCTTGCTCAGCGGGGTGCCTTCCAGCTTGCGGTTCAGCACCTGGCGGCTGAGTTCGGGCAGAAGCGTGTTGGTCAGGATGGCGTCGATCATCCGGCCGCCCGATTCCAGTTCTGTGCAGCGGGCCTTGATCTGGTCCATCACGCCCTCGCCGATCACCAGCTCTGCCTCATGGCCTTTCTCAAGCCGCCGCGCGATGCCGCGCAGCTTGTGGCCGGCGATCGCCTCGATCATCGTATCCGACAGGGGATAATAGGGGATCGAGACGATGCGGCCCAGAAGGGCGGCGGGGAAGGTTTTCAGCATCGGCGCGCGCAGGGCGGCGGTCAGTTCGTCCAGATCGGCCCCGTGGCGGCCGTCGTCGGTCATCGCCATGATCTCTTCGCTGCCGACATTGGTGGTCAGCAGGATCAGGCAGTTCTTGAAGTCGATCCGGCGGCCTTCGCTGTCGTCCATCATCCCCTTGTCGAAGACCTGAAAGAAGATTTCATGCACATCGGGGTGCGCCTTTTCCACCTCGTCCAAGAGGACCACGGAATAGGGGCGGCGGCGGACGGCTTCGGTCAGGATGCCGCCCTTGCCATAGCCGACATAGCCGGGCGGAGCGCCTTTCAGGGTGGAGACGGTATGCGCCTCCTGGAATTCGCTCATGTTGATGGAAATCAGGTTCTGCTCGCCGCCGAACAGGGTTTCGGCCAGGGCCAGCGCGGTTTCGGTCTTGCCGACGCCGGATGGCCCGGCCAGCATGAAGACGCCCACCGGCTTTTCCGGCGCACCAAGCCCGGCAAGGCTGGTCTGGATGCGGCTGGAAATCATCTGCATCGCATGATCCTGCCCGACGACGCGCTGCGCGAGGATGGAGGCGAGCGACAGCGCCTGTTCGGCCTGGCTTGCCAGCATCCGCCCGGCGGGAATGCCGGTCCAGTCCTGCACCACCGATCCCACCGCGATGCGGTCGACCGAGGGCAGGATCAGCGGGCGTTCGCCTTGCAAGGCGCCCAGTTCGGCCTGTTTGGACTTCAGCGTTTCCAGCGTGGCGGCGCGCTCTTCGGCGGTCATATGGGCGGGGGCGGTGCCCTCGTCGGTTGCGTCGCCTGCGGCTTCGCCCTCCTCGGGCATTTCGACCGGATCGGCGGTGTCATCCGCAGTGTCATCCACCGGCAAGCCTTCGGCGCGCAGTTTGGCCCGCAGGTCCAGCACCTCGTCGACCAGCAGTTTCTCGCCCTCCCAGCGGGCCTTTGCGGCGTCGAGTTCGCCGCGCGCGGTGGTCAGTTGCGCCTCGACCTCCGGGCCGCGGTCGCCGGTGTCCATGCCGACCTGCGCCTCGCGCGCGATGATCGCCGCCTCGACCTCCAGCGCCTGCAGGCGGCGTTCGATGTCCTCGATCTCGGCCGGGGTGGCGTGCTGGCTGACGGCGACGCGGGCGCAGACGGTATCGAGCAGGGAAATCGCCTTGTCGGGCAATTGCCGGGCGGGGATGTAGCGGTGCGACAGGCGGACGGCGCTTTGAATCGCCTCGTCCAGGATTTCGACCTTGTGGTGCTTTTCCAGCACGGCGGCCACGCCGCGCACCATGCGGATGGCGGCATCTTCGGACGGTTCCTCGACCTTGACCACCTGGAAGCGGCGGGTCAGGGCGGGGTCTTTCTCGATATGCTCCTTGTATTCGGCCCAGGTCGTCGCGGCGACGGTGCGCAACTCGCCGCGCGCCAGCGCCGGTTTCAGAAGGTTCGCCGCATCGCCGGTGCCTGCGGCCCCGCCCGCCCCGATCAGGGTGTGGGCTTCGTCGATGAACAGGATGATGGGTTTGGGGCTGCCCTGAACCTCGTCGATCACGGCCTTCAGGCGTTTCTCGAATTCGCCCTTCACCGATGCCCCGGCCTGCATCAGCCCGATGTCCAGCATGTGCAGATCGACATTCTGCAACTGCGGCGGCACGTCGCCGCGCGCCAGCCGCAGGGCAAAGCCTTCGACCACCGCCGTCTTGCCCACGCCCGCCTCGCCGGTCAGGATCGGGTTGTTCTGGCGGCGACGCATCAGGATGTCGATGATCTGGCGGATCTCCATGTCGCGGCCGATCACCGGGTCGATCTTGCCCGCGCGGGCGCGCTCGGTCAGGTTGGTGGCGTAAAGCGCCAGCGCCGATTTGCCGCCCTGCGGTTTCGCGCCCGCCTCGGGGGCTGTGGCGGCTGCGGCGGACACCGGGGATTCGCTTGATGCCTCAAGCAGGCCCGCAAGTTGCGGTTCCAGCGAGGCCGGGTCGATCTTTTCGAATTCCAGGCTGATCTTCAGCATCAGCCCTTCGAGGATCGGCGTCTTCATCGCCGCCAGCAGCACCCATGCCGAGCGGACCTGATCGTCCTCGCGTTCCATCTTGCCATAGGTCCAGGCTTCGCGGATGGCCAGGAAGATATGGTCGGAAAATTCCTCGACGGCGCTGGCGCCATGGGGCAGCTTGTCCAGACTGCGCTGGATGTCGCCTTCCAGCCGGGCCCCGTCCACCCCGGCCGACTGGCAGAGGATGTCGAAATCGGTGCGTTCGCTGCGCGACAGGGCGTCGATGAAATGCGCCAGTTCGACGTAAGGATTGCCGCGCGACTTGGCCATGCCCGCAGCTTCGGAGAACGCCTTGAGACAGGTCGGATTCAGCTTGCCGACCAATTCCTTGCGTTTGACGGTTTCGGGTGATCCGCGCTGGGCCATCGGGCGCCCTTTCAAAAATCTGGTGTTCAACGAAGGTGCGAAAAAAAGGCAGGAAATCCGCCGAGACTCAGTCTAGTCTGCTTCCAGGCATTTTGCGACTGTTTTGAAGGGGGCATCCGGTTTTCCCTGCCCCGAGAGGTTGAAGACGATGATTGACGCACTTCCCGGCGACATCTTCCACCGGGGCCAGATCCTGAACAACACCTATGAGATCGAGGGTGTTCTGGGCCGGGGAGGCACCGGAGAGGTCTATCGCGCGAAGAACCTGATCTCGGGCCGGGTGGTGGCGATCAAGGCGCTGAACGCGCAGTTTTCCGGGCAGGAAGGCTATATCGAGCTGATGCGCCGCGAAGAGCAGATGCGCGACATCCGCGATGATGCGGTGGTGCGCTATACCGAATGTTCGCGGTCGGACCAGGGGCATGTCTTCCTGGTGATGGATTACATCGCCGGGCCGTCCATCGCCGACGAGATGCTGCGCCGGCGGCTGGAGCCGCGCGAGTTGATGATCATCGCGCATCGTGTGGCCGAGGGGCTGGTGGCGGCGCACAAGCAGGGCATCGTCCACCGCGATCTGTCGCCCGACAATGTGATCCTGCGCGACGGCAGCCCGGAACGGGCGACGATCATCGACTTCGGCATTGCCAAGGACACCGGGGCGGGCGCGCGGACCATCGTCGGCAACGATTTTGCCGGGAAATACGAATATGCGGCGCCCGAGCAGATGGAGGGCAAGGCCGAAGCGCGATCGGATCTTTATGCGCTGGGGGCGATGCTGCTGGCGGCCTGGAAAGGGCAGGTGCCCTTTGCGGGGATGACGCCGGGCGAGATGATCCGCCGGAAGCTGGAAAAGCTGGATACGGCCGGGGTGCCGGAGCCGTTGAAGGCGCTGATCGACTGGCTGACCGAACCGGCGTTGCAGCATCGCGCGCCTTCGGCGGTGGCCGTGGTCGAACAGGTGGGCAAGGTGCTGAAGGGCCCGGCCCCCGACCGAAACAGCCGCAGCGTGCCGCCGACGCGCACGCCGACGCGGTCGGACATGCGCACCACGATGCGCGGCCCGGCGGAACCGAAAAGGCGCCGGGGCGGCTGGGTGCTGGCGCTGGTGCTTCTTATGCTGGCGGGTGGCGGCGGCGGGGCCTGGTACATGGGTCTGCTGGACGGGGCGCAGGCGCGGGTCATGGCCTTTTTTGAAGAGCCTCTTCCGGTCGCCGCGCCCTACACGCTGTCGGCCACCGCAGGCGGCGGGCTGGCGATTGCCAGGCTGAGCGCCCATGCCCCGGACGAGGCGGCGGGGACGGCGATCCGCAGCGGCTTTGCCGCGCTGGCGGGGAAAGAGGCGGCTTCGGATGCGGTCACGCTGGCGCAGGGAATGCCCGCGCCGGGCTGGGCCGGGGGCGCGGCCGAGGTCTTTGCCGCCGCGCAGGGGCTGGAGGGCTGGCGGATCGAGCTGACCGACATGGCGGCCGGGATCAGCGGCATCGCCCCCAGTGCCGATGAAGGCCAGGCGATCCGCGCCAGATTGCAAGGCTGGGCCGAAACCCACGGCTTCACCCTGAAATCCGACATCCGCAACGGCCCCCTGGTGCTGGAGACGCGGGTGGTGCAGGACGTATTGGACGGGCTGGCCAGCTGCGGGCCGCTGCAACAGCTGGACCCGCCGCCCGGCGGCTATGCGCTGGGGGCCACGATCACGGTGACGGGCGACGCGCTGGAGCCCGATCTGGACGATGCGATCACCGGGGCGCTGACCGGGGTGATCGGCGACCGCAGCGTTCAGGTGCAGCTGAACGTGCTGAACCAGCATCTGTGCGCCGTGCGGGGCGAACTGCCGCCCTTGCCGACCAATGCGATCTCGATCTGGATGGGGCAGGGGGCGACCGGCGAGGTCAACCTGACCGGGGTCTACAAGACCGGCGACAATCCGATTGTGGATGTGCTGATTCCGGCCAGCCTGACCGATGGCCAGCTGTGGGTGATGGCGGTGGACAGCGGCGGCAGCGTGTTCAACCTGTTGCCGAATGCGAATTTCGAAGAGACCCGGATCGCAAATCTGGGGGCGGTCGAGGCGGGGACGCGGCGGGTCCGGGTGATCTACAGCCGGGACGAGAAGAAGGTGGACAACCGGCTGCTGGCTATGGTGGTGAACGACACCGACTTTGGCAAAAGCGAGATCATCGCCTTCCTGACCAAGGGCGATCTGTTCGACACCCGTCGCCCCAAGGATGAATCCGTGGGGTCCTTCGTCGACGCGCTGGTCCAGACCCAGGCAGAGCGGCCGGGCAATATCGTGGGCTTCGCCTCGCGGATTCTGGAATCCCGACCTTGACGGGCGGGGGGGCAGGTGTAGGTTGTAAGAATCGTATAGCTCTGCCAGTCTTTGCCTGATTTCGTTACTTTTATATCGGCCTTGTTGAATGGAAATTGCTCCTTTCCTTGCCTCGCTTGACCCTTCGTCTCCGTCGGGGTCGGACCTGCGGAACGACGCGCGGTTCCATGCCATCGAGAACCGCCTTCAGGCCGCCTCGCGGCCCGCGCGGTTGCGGCTGGTGGAACAGGGCGGCACCGGCGCGGTGGAACTGGACTGGTCGGAAATCGCGGCCGAGGCCGAGACGCTGGCGGCCTCGGGGCGCGATCTGCGGCTTCTGATGATCGTCGCCCGGCTCTGGACCAACGAAAACGGCATGGCGGGGGTGGCCGAGGGGTTGAACCTGCTGACCCAGACGGTTGCGCAGCATTGGGATACCCTGCATCCCGCGCTGCGCGAGTCGGCATCGAAGCGCGAGGCGGCGCTGCGGCGGATCAATGCGCTTTACCAGCTGGACAACAATGACGGCGGGGTGCTGGGGGATCTGGAATTCGTCACCCTGCTCAGCCCGCGCGGAATAGGGCCGATCACCGGCGGTGATCTGGCGGCCGCTGCGCTGAACCGGTCGGCCTTTCTGGCCGAGGCCCCGAAGGGCCTGGGCGAGAAGGAACTGGCCGATCTGGTGGGCAGGCACGAGGCCCGGCTGAACCGGGTGACGGCGGCCTGCCGGGCCACGGCGGCCGAGCGCCCCGAGGATATGGCCGCGCTGCAAGAGGCGCTGTCGGCGGCGCGGGCGGGACTTGTTGCGCTGGAAACAGCGCTGGCCCCGCATGTGACGGAAAACGATGTGGCGGTGCGCTTCGATGCACTGGGCAAGTTCCTGGCGCGGATCGAGCAGACGCTTGCCGGCGTGGCGGCCCCGGTCGCCGCGGCTTCCCCCGCCCCTGCACAGGAGGGCCAAGCGATGTCTGCCCCCGTTGCCGCCGCGGCGGCCCCCATGGCCGCCCCGGCCGCGGCTGCCATCCCCGGCCAGATCAACAGCCGCCGCGATGTGGAAAAGGTGCTGGATCTGGTGATCGACTTTTACGAACGCACCGAACCTTCGTCTCCGATCCCCCATCTGGCGCGGCGGATGCGCAAGATGGTGCCGATGAATTTCATGCAGTTGATGGAAGAGATCGCCCCCAGCGGACTGAAAGAATTCAAGAACACCGCCGGGGTTTTTGACGACAAGAACAAATCCGGGAGAGAATGAGCCATGAGCGAGAGCAAGGCGAAAGTCATCGAAAGAAACCGCGCGCCACGGGTCCAGATTGCCTATGACGTGGAACATTACGGCAGCCCGACCACGATCGAGCTTCCCTTCGTGATGGGAGTCATGGCCGATCTTGCCGGATCGTCCGAAACCCGCGAGGCGCAGAAAGCCCCGGCCGACCGCAGTTTTGTCGAGGTGGACGCGGGCCGGTTCAACAAGTTCATGGAGGCGCTTTCGCCACGGGTGAAGGCGCGGGTGAAGAACAAGCTGCCCGGCAAGGAGGGCGAGGAGAAGGACGAAGAGATGTTCGTCGATCTCTCGTTCAAGTCGATGTCGGATTTCACCCCCGACAAGATCGCCGAACAGGTGCCCGCGCTGGCCGAACTCTTGGCGATGCGCAAGCAGCTTGAGGAACTGTTGTCCTACATGGACGGCAAGGTGAATGCCGAGAAGCGCATCGCCCAGCTGTTGCAGAACGAACCCCTGCTGGCCCAGGTGGCCGAGGATGCGATGAAGAACCAGGGAGGCACCGAATAATGGCCGAAACCGAAAAAGCAGGCGCCGCCGGCGCCGCCGAGGCCCAGGCGATTGATCTGGGCGAATTCTCGGACCTTCTGGAAAAGGACTTTCGCGTCAAGGACGACGGATCGGCCAAGCTGAAGCAACTGGTGCAGACCCTGGCGCTTGCGGCGCGGGAAAAGGCGGGCACGGCCACGATTTCAGGCAATGCGGTGAAGTCGATCAAGTCGCTGATCGCAGGCATCGACCAGGTGCTGACGACCCAGATGAACGAAGTGCTGCACGCCCCTGAAGTGCGGCAGATGGAGGGCACCTGGCGGGGCTTGCACTATCTGGTCAACAACACCGAGACCGACAGCAAGCTGAAGATCCGGGTGATGAACATCACCAAGGATCAGCTGGCCGACCAGCTGGAGGATTTCGAAGGCCAGATGTGGGACCAGTCCCCGGCCTTCAAGAAGATGTACTCGGAAGAATATTCGATGTTCGGCGGCGAACCCTACGGCGCCATCATCGGCGCCTATGAGTTCAGCCATCACCCGCGCGACGTGGGCCTTCTGCGCAACATCTCGGGCATCGCGGCTTCGGCCCATGCGCCGTTCATCGCGGCGGCGGCCCCGCAGCTGTTCCGCATGGAAAGCTGGCAGGAACTGCCGAACCCGCAGGACCTGAAGCAGATCACCTCGTCGCCCGATTATGCGTCGTGGCAGTCCTTGCGCGAGTCGGAAGACGCCCGCTATATCGGTCTGGCGATGCCGCGCGTGCTGGCCCGTCTGCCCTATGGTGCCAATACCGTGCCGGTGAAGGGCTTTGCCTTCGAGGAAGAGATCGACGGCAAGCACGACCATTACGTCTGGATGAACGCGGCCTTTGCGATGGGCGTCAACATCAACCGCAGCCACAAAATTTCGGGCTGGGGCACCCAGATCCGCGGCGTGGAATCGGGCGGCACCGTCACCAACCTGCCGGTCCACAGCTTCCCGACCGACGATGGCAGCATTGCGATGAAATGCCCGACTGAAATCGCCATCGACGACCGGCGCGAGGCCGAACTGGCCAAACTGGGGATGATGCCGATCCTGCACCGCAAGAACACCGATGTGGCGGCCTTCATCGGCGCGCATTCGCTGCAAGACGATGAGGCGCGGGCCGGCCGGCTGGTCGACCCGGATGCCCAGGCGAATGAACGGCTGTCGGCGAACCTGCCCTATCTGTTCCCGGTCTGCCGGTTCGCGCATTATCTGAAGGCGATCGCGCGCGACAAGATCGGCACGTTCAAGGAACGCGGCGACATGCAGATCTGGTTGTCCGAATGGATCAACCGCTACGTTCTGGCCAATACCACCATGGCCGATGACAAGGCCAAGGCGAAACGCCCGCTGGCCATGGCCGAGGTGCAGGTGGACAGCGTCGAGGGCCGTCCGGGCTATTACAATGCCCGGTTCTACCTGCGGCCGCACTACCAGCTTGAAGGCATCAACGCGAGCCTGCGGCTTGTGTCGGAGTTGCCTTCGGTGAAGGGTGCCTGACCGGCATCCCCGGCCATGCGGCCCCGAGAGGCGGGGCCGCAGGCGTTGCATTCAAGGCCCTCCGCCCGCAGGCGGGGGGAGTTTTCCAGACCAACCCAGCATTTGAAAGGACAAGACCATGGCTTTTACCGGATATCTGAAGATTGAAGGCATCGACGGCGAATCCAAACGTGCGGATCATGAAGGCGAGATCGACTGCTTCGGCGTCAGCTTCTCGGCCCAGCAGATGTCGTCCTCGTCGGTCGGCTCGGGCCGCACCCGTGGCCGCGCCACCCTGTCGGATTTCACCTTCAACAAATGGTATGACGCCGCTTCGCCCTATCTGGCGCTGGCCTGCGCCAAGGGCAAAAGCTTTGAGGAGATCGTTTTTACCGTCCGCAAGGATTCGGGCGATGCGCATCTGGACTATCTGATCATCACGTTGAAGAACTGCATCATCTCCAGCTACCAGATGACGCAGAACGCGCCCGAGGAAAGCTCGAACGAGCTGATCTCGGAGACCATCGCCATCAGCTACGAGAAACTGACGATCAAATATACCGTCCAGGCCGACGATCACTCGAAGGGCGACGAACACGAGGTCGAATACGATCTGGTGGCCGCCAAGTAAGCCTGACAGGAGGCTGGCTTGGCACAGGGTCCGGCGACGCAGACGGCACGGCGCGAGGCGGTTCAACCCAGCCTCTGGGACCGGCTTGTCGACGATCTGCCGGGCCTGACCAGCGAAACGGATGTTCGGCGCCGGGAAATCGGCGCCGACATCGGGCTGGAACGGCTGGACGGGATGATCGCGGGCGGTGTGCGTGCGGTCGAACAGGCGCAGGACCTGCCCGAAGACAAGCGGCGCGAGATCGTGCAGTTTCTGGGCGCGCTGGCGCGGCGGTCGTTTCTGGAAGAACGCGGCATCGTCGTCACCGCGGACGTGCTGCGCGAGGCGGTGCGCCGCGATCTGGAAGAGCTGTTCGGGATGGAACGGCTGCAGGCGCGGTTTCTCTGGACCGACGGCGAGCGCGGCAATATCGAGGACCCGCAGGATGTGCTGGCCGATTATCCGCATGTCTGCCGGTCGGTGCTGAACTATGGCGTGCCCAGTTTCTCGGGCCGTCGGGCCAAGGATTTCGATCCCGAGGTGCTGAGCCGCGAATTGAAGGAGGTGGTCGCCACCTTCGAGCCGCGGCTGAAGCGCGACACCATCCGCGTGATCGTGGATACCAGCGGACGCGAGGGGCTGAAGGTGAAGATCGAGGGCGTGCTGATGCTGTCCCCGGTGCCCGAGCGGCTGCGGCTGTCGACGACGATTGATCTGGACAATGGCCGGGCAGCGACGCGGATCGAGGAGGCCTGAGCATGGATCGGGCCTTTCTGAGCTATTACGAGGCCGAACTTGCCCATGTGCGCGAGTTGAGCCGGGAATTCGCTGCCCTACATCCGACGGTGGCGCGCAATCTGTCTTTGGATTCGGTGCCCTGTCCCGACCCTTACGTCGAACGGCTGCTGGAAGGCGTGGCCTATCTGGCGGCGCGGACCCGGCTGAAGCTGGATGCCGAAGGACAGCGCCATGTGCGCGGCATCCTGGACGCGCTTTATCCCGATCTGGCAGGTCCGGCCCCCGCGATGTCGACGGTGGTGCTGCATCCCGGCCCGCAGGTGCAGACCATGGCCGATGGCCATCTGGTGAAGCGGGGCACAAGGCTGGTGGCGGGCCTACGCGAAGGCGTGTCGACCCGCGCGACCTTTACCACCGCGCAGGATGTGACGCTGTGGCCGGTGGCGATCGAGGCGGTGGATTACCTGCAGGACCGGGGCGCGCTGTCGGCCGCCGGTGTGCCAGATGCCCGGATGCAAGGGGCCGAGGCGGGGCTGCGCTTCACCTTCCGCAAGGTGGGGGCGGGGCCATTGTCCGATCTGTCGCTGGACCGGCTGGATCTGGAGTTTTCCGGCGGGGCGCGGTCGGGGGCGATCTTCGATGCGGTCTTTGCCGCCCCGCTGCCGGTCATCGCCCGCCGGGCCGAACAGGCCGCCGCCTTCCATCCCGCGCCGCCGCCCGATCTGGTGGGCATCCGTGATGACGAGGCGCTGCTGCCGCGCCTGCGCCCGTCGTTCGAGGGCTATCGGCTGATGCGGGAATATTTCCTGATGCCGGAACGCTTCCATGCCCTGCGGCTGTCGGGGCTGGCCCCGGCGGTCCGGGCTTCGGCGGCCAAGCTGGAGGTGATCCTGCCGATGGGCCGGGCGGCACCGGCGATTTCCGAAGTCAGCGCCAAGGATTTCCGGCTGTTCGCCACGCCGATCGTCAATCTCTTCGAACGCGAATGCAACGTGGTCGAGATGGACGCGCGGGCCACGGCGCATGTGGTCCATGCCGACCGCACCCGCCCCCTGGATTTCGAGATCCATCGCCTGTTGCGGGTGGCCGATGCCGAAGCCGATGGCCCGCAGGCGGAACTGCATCCGCTTTATACCCCGGCCGCCACCGCCGGATCGGGGCTGGTCTACACCGCCGAACGCCGCCCCCGCCGACCCGGCGCGGACGAATTGCGCCGGGGGCAGACCCGCACCTCCTATACCGGGGACGATGTGTTCATCTCGGTCGCCCGGCCGTCCGGGGTGCAGTTGACCAAACCCTTGCGGCGGCTGGACATCCGCGCGCTGGTGTCCAACCGCGACCTGCCGATCTTCGACGATCAGCCCCGGCTGGCGGTCGACACCGGCGATCCGGTGGCACGGGTGGAACTGCTGGCCGCGCTGCGGCGTCCGCGCGCCTCGCTGATGGCGGGGCTGCCACAGGTCGGACGCGACGGCGAGGCGGCCTATGACGATCTGACCTGGCGGCTGGTCGGGCAATTGTCGCTGAATCACCTGTCTCTGGCCGAAGAAAGCCTGGGGGCCGAACCGCTGCGCGCGATGCTGGAGCTTTACGCCGACCGGGGCGATCCGGCGCTGGCGCGGCATGTGCGGTCGCTGACGCGGGTGACAAGCCGCCAGATCATCGAACGACTGGATCTGCCGGGGCCGCTGTGTCTGGGCAAGGGGGTGGAACTGACGCTGCATGTGGACGAGGCGCCGCTGTCGGGTGGGTCGGTCCTGCTGTTGTCGGCGCTGTTGTCGCGGTTGTTCGCGCGCCATGCCAGCATCAATTCCTTTGTCCGCACGAAGACCCGTCTGCAACAGAAACAGGAGGAGGTGTCATGGCCGATGTGCCTGGGCAACCGAGACCTGATCTAGGCTTCAGGAATCCCGATCCCGAAGAGATCGGTTTTTTCGAACTGCTTCGGCGGCTGGAGCGCGAGGGCCTGCGCTTTGGCCGCGCGGGGGGGCCGGAAAAGGAACCGGCGCGGCTGGGGCAGCGGGCGCGGCTGGCGATGGCCACCCGCGATGTGGCGGGCTTCACCGGGCCGGGCGAAAAGACAGCGGCCAAGGTCGAGGTCGAGGTGCTGGGTCTCTTCGGCCCCGAAGGCGCGATGCCCCTGCACATGACGCGCTGGATCATGGCGCGGCAGTCCGAACGCTGGTTCGGATCGGAAAGCGCCGGGGTGACGGCGGACACCACCTTTCTGGATTTCGGCAACATGCTGCAACACCGGCAGCTGGCCTTCTACTGGCGGGCCTGGGGCGACCAGCATCCCGAAGTGGGGATCGAGCATCAGGGCGGCGGCCGGGTGGCGGCGATGGTCGAAACGCTGGCCGGGGTGGGTCTGCCCGGTCTGCGGGCGGCCAACCGGCGCACGGCGGACCCCGATCTGGCGCTGCGTCAGGCGACCTCTCTGGGCCATCAGGTCAACGGCGTCGAACGGCTGACCGGCTATCTGGGCGATCTGTTGCAGGTGCCGGTGCGGCTGCGCGAATTCGTCGGGCACTGGATGGAGATTCCGCCGACGTTGCAGACCCGGCTGGGGCAGGCGCATTGCGGTCTGGGCCGGGGGGCGATGGTCGGCGCGCGTGTGTTCCAGCGCCAGGATCGGGCCGAATTGCGGTTGGGCCCGCTGACCCTTGACCGCTATCTGGCGCTGATCCGCGACAGCCGCCTTCTGGCCGGGCTGCGCCGGGCGATCCGCTTCGTGGCCGGGGCGGATGTGGAATATGACCTGCGGCTGGTGCTGGCCCGCGACGAGGTGCCCGAACCCCGGCTGGGCCAATGCGCGCTGGGGCGCACCGGCTGGCTGGGCGGGCGGCCCGGACAGGACCCGGACGACTGGTGCATGCGCGGCTTTTCGGCCCGTGACGGGTCCGGTCGTGAAGGAGGGGCGGCATGACCCTGCGGCTGGTTCTGGAAAGTTTCTCGCATCCGCAGAAGCGGACCGAATTCCGGCTGGCCGATGGGCAGGTCAGCATCGGGCGGGGCGAGGATTGCGGCTGGCAGCTGGAAGATCCGCAGATGTTCGTCTCGCGCCGGCATTGCGTGGTGACGGGGCAGGGCGGCCAGTATCGCGTCACCGACGAAAGCAGCGGCGGGCTGTTTCTGGATGCGGCCCCCGCGCCGCTGGGGCAGGGGGTGACGGCGGTTCTGGCCCCCGGAATGCGGATGAAGCTGGGAGATTTCGTGATCCGGGTCGAGGTCGACACCCCGGCCGCAGCCATGCCCGAGCCCGCACCGAAACCGGCGATGTTCGGCGATGATTTCTTCACGCCGCGCCCCGAAGCGCCAGCCCCACCGCGCCCGGCCGGTCTGCCCGATCCGTTCGAGGCGCAGCGCGGGGCAGGGGCGGCAACGCCCGCACCCGAACCCGCCCGACCCGCGCCGCCGGCGTTCTTCGACGATCCCTTCACCATGGATCACGGTCCCCGCGCCGTGACACCCGCGCCGGACCCGGTTCCCCCGGCCGCCCCTGCCGGGGCCTTTGATTTCGGCGATTTCGGCCTGCCTGCCGATCTTTCGGCCCCCCCGCCAGCGACCCCGCCGCCAGCGGCTCCGCCCCCCCCCGCGGCCCCAAGGGTGGTGATCCGCGAGGCTGCGCCGGTTGAGGCCCCGCCTCAGCCACCCGCGCCTCCGTTCATGCTGGAGGCCGATCCGTTTTCGGCGGCCGAAGAGATGCCCGCGCCGGTGGCGGTGCCTCCTGCCGCGCCAGCCCCCGTTGCCGAAACCCCGCCCGCCCCGCCTGCTGCGCCTGCGGCCCGGCCCGCCGCGCCGGACGCTGCGGCACTGGCGGCCCTGATGAAGGGCATGGGCATCGCCCCGCCGCCCGGCTTCAGGGGCACGCCCGAAGAGATGGAGGCGCTTGGCCGCCGCTATCGCGCCATGGCTGAAGGGCTGGTCACGCTGCTCCGGATGCGCGCGCAGGAAAAGGGTGCGGCGCGCGTCGCGCAGACGGTGATCGGGGCGGCGAATGTCAACCCGCTGAAATTCCTTGTCGGCACCGATGAGGCGGTGGCCGCGCTGGTGGCCGCGAAAGGACCGGGCTATCTGGACCCGGATGCCGCAATTGCCGCCGCGCTGTCCGATCTGATGGATCACCACAAGCGCAGTTGGTCGGGGCTGCAATCCTCGCTGCGGCGCATGGTCGACCGCTTCGATCCGGCGCTGTTCGAGGCCGAGGTCGAGGATGTCGGCATGCTGAAGGCGCTGGTCGCGGGCAGCCGCCCGGCCCGGCTGTGGCAGCTTTATGCCGACCGCTATCGCGAGATTGCGAAATCCGCCGAAGACCGCTTCCTGGGCGAAGTCGGGGCGGATTTCCGCGATGCCTATGAAAGTGAAACCAGCAGGAGGACGGACGATGGAACGGCGTGAATTTCTTTTCGGGTCGGTGGTTCTGGGCCTGACCGGCCTTTCGGCCTGCGCGCCCTCGGGGCCGGGGGTGGTGACGGTGGTGGCCCAGGGGTCGGCCGGGATGAATCCGGGGCCGGACGGGGCCGACCGCCCGCTGACGTTGCAGATCGTGCAGATGCGCAGCGCCGGGGCCTTTGACGGGGCCGATTTCTTCGCGCTTCAGAACCCGCAGGCGGCGCTGGGCGGCGAATTCATCAAGGCCGACCAGATCGCGCTGACGGCGGGCGCGGCCAAGACGCTGGCCATCGGGCTGGACGCGGGCACGACGGTGATCGGCGTCATCGCAGGCTTCCGCGATCCGGGCGGAAAGAATTTCCGCGCCAAGGCTGCCGTTTCGGCGACGGAAAGTGTTACCTTCGCGGTCACGGTGACAAAAAGCGGCGTGACCCTGCGCGCCGGCTGACACCGGAAAGCCGCGGGGCGGGATTGGAGACGGGAATGAGCGGATCGAACCGAGTTCTGTGGTCGGAAGGGCTTTACCTGCGGACCCAGCACTTCCAGCAGCAGGACCGCCATGCCGAGGCGCTGATGCGGGCGGGGCTTCAGGCTGCGTCCTGGCAGCCCTGGGGGTTTACGCGGCTGGAATTCGACCGCGCGGCGCTGGATGCGGGGCAGCTTGCCATCCGCACCGCATCCGGCCTGTTCCCGGATGGCACGCCCTTTCATGTGCCCGACACCGCCGCCCCGCCGCCGCCAGTTCCGGTGACGGCCGGGGCGGCGGGGGTGGCGCATCTGGCCATCCCGGTCGAACAGCCCGGCGTGGCGACGATGGATGCCAGCCATGCCGAAGCGTCGGGCGCGCGCTATCGCGGCGAAATCGCGCAGGTGCGGGACACGGTGCGCAACGGTTCGGACCCGGCCGAGGTGGAGGTGGCCCGGCTGAACCTGCGCATTCTGGCGCCGGGCGAGGCGGTGGCAGGCTTTGTCACCGTGCCGATGGCGCAGGTCGAAGGCTTGCGCGCCGATGGGTCGGTGGCGATCCGCGAAGGCGACCTGCCGCCCGCAATGACCATCGCGGCCGCCGCCTGGTATGCGGGCCTGCTGCAAGAGGTGGTCACGGGCCTTGACCGGATTGCCGAGGCGCATGGCCAGATGGTTCTGGGCGGCACCGGGCGGTCGATCGAGAACCTGCTGATCCTGGAACTGGCCAATGCCGCGCGACCGCGGATGGCGCATCTTCTGGCGCAGAACCTGTCGCATCCCTGTTCGCTGTATGAAGAACTGTCGGGGCTGGCGGGGCGGATGGCAACCTATGGGTCGTCGTCGCGCAGGCTGACGGAAATGCCGGTCTATGATCACGCCGACCCCGCCCCCGGTTTTCAGGCCCTGGCCGATACGCTGCGGTCGCTGATGCTGTCCTTACGCCATGTCGAACCGAAAAGCCGCGCCTTGCCGGTGGCCAAGCACAGCCAGAACATCTGGAAGGTGCGGATCGACAATCCCGAAATCCTCAAGACCAGCCGGATCGTGCTGCGGGTCGGGTCGAACCTGTCGGAAGACATGCTGCGCAAGCTGTTCGTCGATCAGGCGACGGTGGGGGCGGCCGATGCCTTCGAGATGCTGTGGAAATCGCGGTTGCCGGGCATCGCGCTGAAACCGCTGCATTCGCAGCCGCGCGAGATCCCCTATGATGGGGAAAGGCTGTGTCTGGAACTGAACCAGAAATCCGAACACTGGGCGCAGTTGATGAATGCTCCGGGATTTGTGATCGGCATTTCCGGGCAACTGGAATCCGAACCGCAGATCGACTGCTATGCTGTCAGCCGATAAGGGCATGAATGACGCCGATGAATGACGCCGATGAGTGACGCCGATGAGTGACAAGGACGATCCCTTTGGCCTGTCTTCCGATGCGGGGCGCACCCGCATCCGGCCGGTTGCCGGGGCGCGGCCCTTGCCGCCGATGGGCACAGGCCAGGGCGGCGGTCAGGGGCAGACCTGGGGCGGGCCGTCGCCCACGCCGCCGCAGCAACCGGCCTTCGGGGCCTTTGGTGGCGGGCCGTCCTTTGGCGCCGCCCCCGGCCCGGCACGGCCGCGCGGGCAACGGCCCCATGCCAACCCGCTGGTTGCGGCCTTTTCCCCCTTGCTGGAACTGGCACCCGAACTGGAACGCGCGCATCCGCCCGCGCAGCCCGAGCTTTTGCGCCAACGGGTGCAGGGCAGCCTGATCGACGCCCGCGATGCCGCCGTGGCGCTGGGTCAGCCCTTGACCCGCGCCAATCAGGGGGCCTGGTTCGTCGCGGCGCTGATCGACGACATCGCGCTGAACACACCCTGGGGCGGGCACAGCGACTGGCCGCGCCAGCCCATCGTCACGGCGCTTTCGGGCGAGGTGGATGCGGGCACGCGGTTCTTCCGCCATCTTGAGGATCTGATCGCCCACCCCAACCGCGACCCGGACCTGCTGGAACTGGCCTATCTTTGCCTTGGGCTAGGGTTCCGGGGCCAGTATCGCCCGCAAGGGCCGACCGGAGAGGCGGCGATCACCGCCCTGCGCGGCCAGATCGCGCGCGCGCTGCGCAATGTGGATACGCTGGCTGCCCCCCTTTCGCCCCATGCCGACGGCGTGAAGGTGCCGGATGAGCCGCGCCGTTTTGCCGTGCCCCTGTGGACGGTCTGGCTGGTCGCCGTGGCGCTGATCGCCGCCATCTACACCGGCCTGTCGCTGCAACTTGGCAACAAGGCCGAGCAGCTGTTCGTCAGTGCCGCCGCCTTGCCGCCTGCCGAACGCGCGGGCATCTTCCGCCCGATCCGCGATACCGATGCCCCGCCTGTGCCGGTAACGCCGGTCGAAGCCGTGGTGACGTTCGAGCTGTTGCCGCTGTTCCAGGCGGCGGCCCCGGCCGAAACCGCCGCCGCGCTGAAAGGGCGCGAGGATGTGTCGATCGCCGTTCTGGTGGTGCAGGGCACCGACCCCGAACTGTTCCGCAGCGCCAAGGCCGATATCCGCGAGGAATATGCCCCGCTGATCGCCACCATCGCCAAGGTGATCCTTGAGAATGCCGAGGTGATCGGCCGCATCACCGTGCTGGGCCATACCGATTCCGTCCCGGTGCAATCCAGCAATCCGTTCCAGTCCAACCAGGGCCTGTCCGAGGCGCGGGCGGCAACGATTGCCAAGCTCTTGATCGCGGCGGGGGTGCCCGCCGATCAGGTGGTCTCCGAGGGCCGGGCCGATACCGAACCTGTGGGCGACAATGCCACCAGGGAAGGCCGCGCCCAGAACCGGCGGATCGAGATCAAGATCGAGAAGAGGCTTTGACCCCATGTTCCGGCTGATCAAGTCGATCCTGCGTTTCCTGATCTCGCGCAAGCTGTGGGTCTTCATCGGCGTGATCGTGCTTTGCGCGCTGATCTGGCAATTCGGCCCGCTCTTGGCCCTGGGCGAGATGCAGCCGCTTGGGGACGAGTTGAACCGCCTGATCGCGATGGGTGTGGTGGTTCTCTTGTGGCTGTTCTCGATCCTGCTGGGACAGTTGCGGGCGGCGCGGAAGAACCGGCTGTTCGTCACCGAACTGGCCGCCCCGCCGCAGGCCGCCGCCCGGCCCGGAGAGGCGAACCTTGCCGCGATCAACACCAAATTCGCCGACATCCTTGGCCAGATGAAAAAGTCGAAGCTGGGGGCCAAGAAATTCCTGCGCGAGATGCCGTGGTATATGATCATCGGCCCGCCAGGCACCGGCAAGACGACGGCGCTGAAACAATCGGGGCTGCATTTTCCGATCGACCTTTCGGACGACATCAAGGGCGTGGGCGGCACCCGCAACTGCGACTGGTTCTTCACCGATACCGCCGTTCTGGTCGATACCGCCGGGCGCTATGTCGAACAGGCCAGCAATCCCGAAATCGACGCCGCCGAATGGGGCGGCTTCCTGGATCTGCTGAAAAAACACCGCGGCAAGCGGGCGCTGAACGGGGTGATCGTCACCCTGTCGTTGCAGGAACTGCTGGGCGACGAGAACGCCCTGCGGGCGCATGGCAAGACCATCCGCAAGCGGTTGGCCGAGTTGCGCGAAAAGCTGGAAATCCAGCTGCCGGTCTATCTGATGATCACCAAGGCCGACCTTGTGCCCGGCTTTGAAAACTTCTTCGCCGATCTGACCAGCCGAGACCGCGAACAGGTCTGGGGTGCCACCCTGCCCACCGATGCCCGCGCCGAAGGCACGGTGATCGCGCGGGAATTGCGCGGCCTGCTCAGCCGTCTGGAAACCCGGCTGTCGCAACGGATGGCCGAGGATGCGGCCCTGGGCTGGCGGGCCGAGGTGTTCCGCTTCCCCGCACAGGTGGAAACGCTGGAAGCGCCGCTGAAGGTTCTGGTCGAAACCGTCTTCGGCGAAAGCCGCTATGAAGAGGCGCCCTGGCTGCGCGGATTCTATTTCACCTCGGCCGCGCAGGAAGGCAGCCCGATCGACCGGATGCTGATGGATATGGCTGGTTCCTATGGCCTGCGGGCGGAACCGCCGCCACGCCGCGCTATGGGCGAACAGCGCAGCTATTTCCTGCATGACCTGCTGGCCGATGTGATCTTCCCCGAAGCGGGCCTGGGCCAGTTCGATCGCGCCGCCGAGGAACGCAAGGTCTGGATCTGGCGCGGATCGGTCGCGGCGGCGGCGCTGGCCGTCACCGTGGCGGGGCTGGCGTTCCTGTATTCCTACCTCAACCAGTCCGGCGTGGTGGCCGATCAGGCCCGGCTGACGGCGGATCTGTCGCAACGGCTGGCCAATGTCGCCTCGCGGCAGGCACCGACCGATCCCTTGGATCTGGACGTGGCTCTGGCCGCCATGGCCGAGATCGAGGCGGCGCGCAGCCCGGCCGAGGCATCGGTCCTGACCATTGCCGGACCTTCGGCGCGCACCGATCTGGATCGGGCGCAGAAGATTGCCTATGACCACGGGCTGAAGACGATCCTTGAACCGCGGATGGTTGCCCTGCTGGAGGCGACGATGTGGCGCGAGGTGCGCAACCCCGAATTCCTGCTGGGGGCGCTGAAATCCTATCTGATGCTGACCGGCAAGGCCCCCTATGACCGCGACTTCCTGACCTTC
Source organism: Paracoccaceae bacterium (assembly GCA_036745335.1). Lineage (GTDB taxonomy): Bacteria > Pseudomonadota > Alphaproteobacteria > Rhodobacterales > Rhodobacteraceae > Pseudogemmobacter. The sequence goes on along the minus strand of DAIOGH010000035.1, from coordinate 13,430 downwards.
TGGTGGACCGAGGTCCTGCCAGAACACGCGCCCATCCCACCCTTCCCGACCGAGGCCGCGCTGGCGCATCAGCTGGCCGCCATCGACCGGGCAGGGGGCGACGAGGCTGCGCAACGCATCGCCCCGGATGATCTGCTGGTGGCGAAGGCGCTGGAGGCGATCTGCACCGTGCCCCTGTCGGTGCGGGCCTACAACAGCCTGATGCAGGATCCGAACGTGACCGGCCTGCCGGAGTGGATTCCGGCCGAAACGGCGGGGCCGAATGCCGCCAAGGTGCTGACCCGGCTGTCGGGCAAGACGCTGCGCATCGGCCTGCCGGGGGCCTATACCTATGCGGGTTTCCACAACGTGATCCTGCCGCTGATCCCCGAGGTGGCGGCGCAGGCCTTTCTGGACCGCGAGGTCTTTACCGGCGGCTGTGCCGAAAGCAGCGGCACCACCGTCGAGGCGCTGGAGCAGGATATCCTCAAGCTTTACTCCGATGATTTCATTGCACAATGGGACGGTTTCCTGCGCGATGTCCGGCTGGCGCCGATCACCGATCTGCAGGTGGCGACGGCCAATCTGAAAGACCTTGCCAGTGCCGATTCCACGCTGAAGCGGCTGTTGCGCGCGGTTGTGGCCGAAACCGATCTGATGGCCGTCCCGCCCGAGCCCGAAGAGGGCGCGGATGCCACCGACGGCATCGTCAAGGCGGCGACGAAACGTCTGGGCAAGCTGGGGTCGCTGATTTCCAAGGCCGACAAGGCGGCGGACAAGATCGGCGTGGGCAAGGACAGCGGCGGCCCGCCCGCCGAACCGCCGGGCAAGGTGGTTGCCGACCATTTCGCCCCCCTGAAAGCCACCATCAACGAGGTGGACGGCGTTCCGCCGCTGATCACCGATGCCGAAACCGCACTGGGGGCGCTGGCCAATGAATTGCAGACCGTGGCCGCCAGCCCCGACCCCGAAGCGGCGTTGCTGGCGCGGGGCGGCCTGCCGCAACTGACCGGGCAACTGGCCAATGTGGCGACCATCCTGCCCGATCCGGTGGACGACTGGCTGACCGGCCTTGCCGGCGACACGATCAGCGTGACCCGCGATGCCGTGGTGGCGCAGCTGAACGCGCGCTGGAAGGCGGATGTGCTGCCCTTCTGCACCAGCGCGACCGCCGGGCGCTATCCGTTCGAACGGGGATCGGCGATCGACGTGAACACCGCCGATTTCCAGCGGCTGTTCGGGCCGGGCGGGCTGATCGACGCCTTCACCAACACGCATCTTCTGCAATATGTCGATACCACGGTGCGGCCCTGGGTCTGGCGGGCGGATTTCGGGCTGCCCTCGGCCAGCCTGCAACCCTTTGAACAGGCGCGGTCGATCCGCGATTCGCTGTTTCCCGGCGGGGCGGGGCCGATCATGGCCTTCACGCTGGAGCCGAAGGACCTGTCGGCCAATGCCGCAAGGGTGACGCTGAACGTCGACGGGCAGCAACTGGTCTATTTCAACTCGGCCACCCGCCCGCAGGCGATGACATGGCCCGGCAAGGATGGTACCAACCTGATCTCGCTGTCGTTCTCTCCGGTGGATGGCACCGGCGAGGTGCTGACATCGGAAACCGGCTCCTGGGCCTGGCTGCGTGTGATAAGCGGCAAGCTGCAGAAGACCAGCCTGCCCGAGTTGTTCAACCTGAACCTGTCCGCAGGCGGCTTTTCGGCGCGGTTCGAATTGCGGGCGGCTTCGGTGGAAAACCCGTTCGACCTGAGCATGTTCGGAAACTTCAAATGCCCGCAGGGATTCTAGGCGGCGCAAATTCCTTCAGGAAGGAATTTGTAAATTTCCTGTTCAGGAAATTTGGCGCGAGAGAGGGCGGATGGACGGGGTTCTGACCGGCTTCCATGGCAAGCTGCCGGTGGCGGGTGATTTCCTGACCCGCGGGCTGCCGTCGGGGTTTGCCGCCTTCTGGGACGGCTGGGCGACCCGTCATCTGGCGCGGAGGGAGGGCTGGCCCCAAGGCGGACTGCGGCTGCGGCTGGTCTCGGGGGGCAGGGTGGCGGCGGGGGTGGCGGTTCCGGGGGCCGACCGGGTGGGACGGCGCTTTCCGCTGGCGGCTTTCGTGATTGCGCCCCTTTTACCCGACCCGCCGCTGCTGGATCCCTGGTGCGAGGCCGCCCTTGCCGCCCTGCGCCAGGCGCAGCACGGGGGGCTGTCCCCCGATGCGCTGGACGATCTTCTGCTGGCCGTCGATCCGCCTGAGGGAGAGGGCAGGGCGCATGCGATGCAGCTTTGGTCTGCCGACATCGCGGCCGAATCCTGCGACCCGTCGGCCCCCGAACAGGTTCTGGACCGCCTGTTCAGTTGTTCATGATCTTCGAGCCCTTGACCGTCACATTGCCGCTGGCCTTGACGTTGATCTTGCCCGATCCCTTAAGGTTGATGTCCTTGCCCTCGATGGTGATCGTGCCGTCCTTTTTCATGATGATCGAGGCCGAGCCGGTCTTCAGCGTGATCGAATCCTTGGCCTCGATGGTGATGTTCTTGCCCGAACTCAGCGCCATGTCCTCGCCGCTCTGGTGCAGCGTCTTCTTGGCGACCTGGGTGGTCTGCTGACCCCCGACCTCGGTCGCCTGATCCTTGGCGACCTTGACCTTCATCAGGCCGCCGATGGTAAAGCCCTGATCCTTGCCGATGGTGACGGACTGATTGCCGCCGACCGTCCAGCCGTCATCGCCACCGATCATGTGGGTTTCGTTGCTGCCGACCGACATCTGCCGACTGCCTGCAATGGTGTTGACCTGATCGGCCCCCACGGTCCGCACTTCGGCCGCGCCCACGGTATCGGTGCGCAAGGCGCCCACGGTGATGGTCTGGGCGATGGCGACGGTCTGGGTGTGGTTCGATCCGATGGTCTCGGTCGAGTTCGATCCGATGTTGATGGTCTCGTTCGCGCCCACGGTCAGGCTGCGGTTCGAGCCGACGGTTTCATCGTCGTTGACGCCGATGCTGACGGTGCGGTTGTTGCCGACGCTGACATCCTTGTTGTTGGCCACGCTTTCGGTGCGATCATGGCCGATGCTTTGCGTGGCATCGTGGCCGACATCCTCGACCCAGTCGTTGCCGATGGTGCGGGTCTCGTTGTTCTTCACCAGTTCGGTGTGGTCCTTTTCGGCCTGGAAATAGACCTCTTCCGATCCGGCCTTGTCCTCGAACCGCAATTCGTTGAACCCGCCTGACGACGGCGTGGACCAGCTTTTCCAGCCCGACTGGCTGGCATTGTCGGGCAGGCCATAGGGCACGGTGTTCTGCGCATTGTAGACGCGGCCGGTGATGATCGGCTGATCCGGGTCGCCTTCAAGGAAATCGACGATCACCTCATGCCCGATGCGGGGAATCTGGATGAAACCCCAGCCCGCCCCCGCCCAGGCCGCCGAGACACGGACGAAACAACTGGAATTCTCGTCCTTGCCGTCCAGCCGGTCCCAGTGAAAATGCACCTTCACCCGGCTGTATTCGTCGCAGAAGATCTCGGCCCCCGCAGGGCCCACGACAACCGCCGTCTGCGGCCCCTGCATCCGCGGTTTCTGCGTGCGGCGCGGCGGGCGGAACGACACTTTCGCAGGCGACAGGTGCAGCGACACCTCATAGCCCGATCCGTCGCGCCCCTGTCCGGCGCGGGTTTCTTCGTCCCACATCACATAATCGGTGCGGATGACGATGTATTTGTCGTTCTCCACCTCGCGCGGGAACAGCTCCAGCGTAAAGCTGCGCCCGGCCCACAGCTGCCGCGCCGTGCCCTTGGCCGTGATGCGGTGCTGGTCGGCCTGCAATTCCTGCAACCGCCGTTCGGCAATCTTGTCACCGGGCGACAGTTCCAGATAGCGGCCGGGGTAGTGATAGATTTCGCCCTTGTCCTGCTTGTGCCCGATGGGGGCCGAGGTCACGGTCATCAGGTCGAAGGACGGCTTTTCGAAATCATAGTCGGTCTGGGCATATTTGCCGGACCGGGCCTGCGCCTTGGGCACCCATTGGGTGATGAAATCGCCGTCGCGGAATGAAACCCGGCTGTCCGGCTCATAGGGCAGCTTTTCGCTGTCCACCGCCGGTTCGATGGCCTCGTTGGTGTCGATGATCATCAGGGTGTGGCCGTCTTCGGCATGGTCGAAATAATAGAAGATGCCTTCGTCTTCCATCAGCCGCTGGACAAAGTTCAGATCGCTTTCGCCATATTGCACGCAATATTCACGAGGTTCGTACTTACCGCGCAGGTTCAGCTTGAACTTGGCCTCGGGCCAGGCGCCGAAGACTTCCTCGATGATGTCGGGGACGGATTTTTCCTGAAAGATACGGTTGTCGCTGTCCAGCGACAGGAACCAGAGCCAGGGCCGCAGGGTCATGCGGTAGAAGGTCAGGTCGTCGCGGATGTCTTCCAGCGCGAAATCGGCGACATGGCCATGAAAATGCCGCGGCGTGTCGCCGTTGACGGTGATCACCGCAGGCGTGCCCAGCACATCCAGCGGGGCCACCTCCATATCCTTGGTGGAGATCAGGAGGCTGTAGGCGAAGGGGGTCGAGATTTCGTCCCGACCCTCCATCCGGGCGAAGAAGATTTCAGAGGAAATCGCGGGAACGGAAACGGTGATGTCACGGTCTGCCAAGGTGGTCATCCCTGTCTGAAGCGGTCAGTCGAAAAAAAGGGGGCGTGCAATGGCGGGCAGTATAGCGGCTTTCGCCGGGCTTGGCGCGTAGGAAATTCCGCCGTCCGGGTCGGGCTTGCGGTGGCCTCTTCGTCGGCCTCCGGCCGCTCATCGTCGGGGCGGTGGGCCTTCGACGCGGGGTCGAAGACCATCGAGGAGAACCGGTCTTCACAACAGCGGCGGGCATGTCAGCCCCTGCATCAGCTTGCGCATAGCGATCGGATTCTGTGGCCGGTCGACCAGAATTTCCACGAACAGCCGCGATTGTTCGGCCTTCAGATCCACCAGAAACCGGGTGCCGTTGTCACGGTCGCGCAGGCGCAGCGGGCCAAGCAGCCGCAGAAGTCCCCAATAGCCGGGCTGCGCCAACCGTGCCTCACCCGCGCCGGTGTTGAAGATCACCTCGATCCCGGCCTGTGGCTGGACACCGGGCCAGGCCAGCACCAGGCTTTCGGTCGCCGCCTCGACCGGGCCGCCCGCGCCGCCCAGATTGACAAAGGCCCGCCCGCGTTCGGCCAGCGCCGACAGCGTCAGCGTGGCCCCCGCCTTGCCGTTCGGGAACAGGCCCGCGCCGATTTCGGTCGCGCGTTGCAGGAAGATGGCCGAGTCGGGGTTCAGCCCCTCGAACCGCGCCTCGGGCTTCCAGCGCCAAGGCGTGTCGCTGCGGTCCAGCATCTCGGCGGCGCGGCCGTTCACGAAACGCTCGACCATGCCACCCGGACCCAGCAGCCGTGCCACCTGATCGGGGTCGGCATCGGCCCCTTCGGCAAAGGGAAAGCGCCCGTTGGTGACGGCAAGGCAGCTTTCCAGCACTTCGGTCTGCCAGAACCGGGTGAGGTTGTTCGACAGCAGATCGGCATGGGCGGCCCCGGTCTGGGCCAGCGTATCCTCGACCAGTTGCACGACCACCGTTGGCGCCACGCCCAGCGTGGCCACCGAAGAGGCGCGGTCCTGCACCGACATCAGCCGCTGCTGGCCCTTTTCGTCGTTCAGGTCCTGCGCCCCCAGCGCCACGTTCAGCCCGGCGAACAGGGTGGCGATTTCCTGCATCCGCCCGGTGTCGACATACTGGATCATCGGGCCGAATTCGGCAGCCACGGCCAGTTGCTGCGGATGGCTGCGCGCCCGGTCGGTGCCGCCGGCCTGAACCCATACCTCACGCAAGAGCGATTCGAGCGGCGAGGACCGGCGCGCCAGTTCCCCCGAGATGCGGACCGAGGCATCGGGGCTGTTGAATTCGCGCACCCGCAGATCGGCCAGATAGTCGGCCCAGCGGGCAAGCGTGTCGTCCTGCAGGCGGTCCATCAGCAGATCGGGCGTGTCGTTCTGCGGCGGCAGCGGGGCCGGGAACAGCCGGGCGGCCTGATCGCGGGCGGCCTGAACGGCCAGGCCCGCGCCGAAGTCGCGCGCATGGGCCCAGCCGCCTTGGGTATAAAGACCGGGCATCGGCTGTTCCATGGGCAGGCCGGATTTGCGGCGCAGGATCACCGACAGGCCGGGCACGGCGGCATCGGCATACCAGCCCGGCAGCGCCGCAACCGCGGCCGATCGGCGCAATTCCAGATAGGCGCGGTCGGGCTCCGCGGCTTCGGCGGCGATGCTGCGGGCCTGATCCAGCAATTCCGCATCCGGGGCGGCGGGGAGGCTGCGGGGGGGCTGAAGGGCCGCCAGATGCGGCGCAAGCCCGGCCAGCGCCGGGTCGCCCGCAGCACGATCCTCCGCCCAGCCCGCCAGCCAGTCGGGCTGCCAGTCTGTCTGCCCGGACAGCACCGCCCAGGCGCGCAAGGTGTCATAGGCGGCAGCCGGTTCCCCTTCGGATGCCAGCGCCCTGTCGATGGCGGCGGACAGGACCGGCGGCAGATGGCGTTGCAGCGCGTCCTGATAGACCGTTTGCGCCCGCGCGCCGGCATCGTGGTCCATCAGCCCGGCGAACAGGTTCACCGGGGCCTTGTCGCGGGTCAGAAGGGCGTTGCGCGTCTCGGCCGCCAGCCGGTCCAGCCGGGCGGCAAGGTCGGGGAACGGACCGTCGCGGTCCAGCCCGATCTCCAGCACGCTGGCATCGAAGGCGGCGGCCAGATCGCGGTGAAAGCGCCATTCCACCCAGGCGGCCCAACCCGCCACCGCCAGCGCATAGGCCACCGCCAGAACGACGACGATGCCGGTCCAGTTCGCCGCAACGGGCGAACTGTCGAAGGCCCGCCGCCCGCTGTCCAGCCGTGTCAGGCACTGTGCCACGAAGGCGCGGCTCTGGTCATGATCGGCCGCCCCTTCGGCCCGGCGCAGATATTCCGTCAGGTCGGCCGAAGACACTTCGCGCCCTTCGAACAGCAGGCGCCGCGCTTCGGGCCCCCAGCGGGTGACATCCACCTCGCGGTTCTCGCGCGCCTTCTGGTCCAGGATCAGGGCCAGCGCGGCGCGGGCCGGGGGCACGGCGGGTCCGGGGATGCCCGCCCGTTGCAGGGTGACGGTGAACCGGTCCAGCAGCACGGCGGAATGTTTCAAAAGGTCGGCCTGCTTTTCCCCCTGCACCCCGGCCAGCCTGTCGGCAAAGGACAGCACGGGTTCCGCCGCGCGGTCGATGATGCCGGTGCCGTCCATCGGGCTACAGCTTTCCTTCGGCCTGCCAGGCCCGCAGGGTTTCCTCGCCCACCTCGAAATGCATCGAATCCTCACGCCGATAGGCCGCGCCCCAGAACCAGCCCTCATCATTGAAATATTCGGCCAGGATCAGCAGGCCGAATTGCGTGCCGCCATCGGCAAAGCCGTCAAGCTGACCTTCCAGCGTCAGGTCGATGGCGGTGGCCCAGGAGTGGTTGGAAATCGAGGTGGAGGACCCCCGGATGAACCGCACGCACAGCGCCCCGGCGGTGCCGACCTTTTCATAGATGTCGGGATCGGTTTCCTTCAGCCGGTTCATCACCCGTTCCAGACTGTCCAGCGCAGGTTTCAGCATCGTCACCTTGATCGGGCCGATCTGCCGGGTCTCGACCAGCTCTTTCAGCCTTGGGTTGGTGATGCCCTGACAGTCCTGCGAATAGCTTTCGCGCGGATTGCCCAGAACCTCCAGCATGGTCTTGTTGCGCGGCTGGGTCACGCCCTTGTTGAACCGCGTCTTGGCCAGGATCATCTGTTCGGTCAGGTCTTCCGTGGGTGCGCTTTCGAAATCCTCGTCGGGCAGCAGGGCGGTGGCATCTGCGGGGTCGGGCAGGATTTCGGAGTCCGAGCCGGCGGGCTGCGGCGTGGGCTGCACGGGCGCACGGTTGGCCAGCAGGCTCATCTCTTCGCGCAGCCGGGTCAGGTCGGTGGTCAGGCTCTCGATCCGGGCGCGGTCGTCGATGGCCGCCGCCTCCAGCCGGGCCACGGTTTCCTCAAGCCGTTGCAACCGCAGGTCGGTGCCGCCATCGGCCGTGTCGATCAGCACCGTCACCACGGCAAAGGCCATGGCGGCGACCACCACGCCGATGGCAACGATGATCGGGCCGATCAGGGTGCCGCGCGCCTGCTGTGCCCCGCCCTTGGCCATCGCGCTCAGCCCGCCACCAGATCGACCACGATGACCGAAACATTGTCCGGCGCACCATCGTCCAGCGCGCGCCGCACCAGCGCCTCGGCCGTGGCGCGGGCGTCGGCCGGTTCGGCCGCGATCTGGGCGATCACCGATTCATAGACGCAGCGCGGCAGCCCGTCCGAACACAGAAGCAGCCGGTCGCCGGTCAGCAGCGGCACGGCGGAATGATCCACCTCGATTTCTTCCGCGGCCCCGACGGCGCGGGTGATGATATGCGCTTCGGGGTGGCCTTCGGCGGCATCGCGGGCCAGTTCTCCCCGGTCCACCATGTCCTGCACAAGGGTATGATCGTGGGTCAGCATCCGCAGGCGGCGGCCGCGCATCAGATAGGCCCGGCTGTCCCCGGCCCAGGCCACATGGGCAATGCCGCCCTGGATGAACAGCGCCACCACCGTCGCGCCCATGGTGCGGGCCCCGCGTTCGCGCGCGGCGATGCGCACGCGGGTGTTGGCGGTTTCGATCGCCTCTTCCAGCGCCTCGGCGGGCGGGGCGTCGTCACGGATGGCGGCCAGGCTGTCCACCACAAGATCGGCGGCCATCGCCCCGCCTTCATGCCCGCCCATGCCATCGGCGACGGCCCAGAGGATTCCCGCCGGATCGGCCAGGATCGCATCCTCATTGGCGGGGCGGACCATGCCGCGATGGGTCAGCGCATGGCCTTTGGGAACCGGCATGACGGAATTCCACGGCTTTGGCACCACGGTCGTGGGCTGATTCATCTGGCCCATCCCCGCGCCGCAAGGCTGCGGCCCTTCGAAAAATCCCAATACATTGTGAACGGCCCACGGGAATGGCTGCGATTGAAAACAGCTTCAGGCTAGCATAGGATGTGCGGGCGTTTAACTGGAATTTTAGGGTGAATTCATGCATTGCCGGGGCCTTCTGCTGGCTGCCTTTGCGCTGGCCATTTCAACTTCCGCCGTCACCGCCCAGGGCCTGACGGACGAGGAAATCCTTGAACGTTTCCTGATCCAGCGCGAGGCATACACCGCCGCGCGCACCGGAACCGGTTCGACCCGCGGGTTGAGCATCGTGACCGTCGACGATCTGGAAACCTCTCCTGCCGATGGCGGGGCGGTGGTGGCCGATGGTGGCCCCGAACAGACCGCGCCGGATGGCGGGGATACCGCGCCTGTCGCTTCGGGCGGGGATGACACGGTGCCCGGCGGCGACAGTTCCGGCGGGCTGGTCGTCGTGGCCGAGAACGATGCCCCGCCCAGCATCGACCCCAATCAGGTCGGCGTGCTGCCCGAGGAACTTCAGGTCAACGTGCGGATCAGCTTCGATTACGATTCGGCGGTGCTGAAGGCGGATCAGAAACCGATCATCGACCAGATGTGCCGGGTGATGCAGCTGTCTGACATCAAGCTGTTCCGCATCATGGGCCATACCGATGCCGCCGGATCGGATGCCTATAACGAACGGCTGTCGCTGCTGCGCGCCGAAGAGGTGAAGCGCCAGCTGGTCAGCGATTGCGGCATCGACCCGAACCGGCTGGAGGCGATGGGTCTGGGCAAGCGGTTCCTGTTCGATCCGAGCGACCCGCGCGGTGCCGAAAACCGCCGGGTGGAATTCCAGGCGCTGAGCTGAGAACACGGCAGGTGTCCCTGGTTTCCTGGACACCTGCCTCGTTCAGTTTCTGCTGGCTGAGGAAGTGCTGCCAGTCGCGGCTGGTGAACTGCGATCCCTGGTCTGAATGAGCAACCTTGCTCTTCGGTTTGCGCCTCCAGACGGCCGCCAGCAATGCCTGCTGTGCTAGGACGGTTGTCAGGCGGTTTGCCGGGCGCAGGCGGTCCGCAGCCAGTCCAGCGCCTGATCGGCGTCTTTCAGGGGCAGGGCCGCATCGCCCGCAAAGGCCAGAAAGGCCGCGCGCCAGTCTGCCGATACCCCGACCAGAACCGGCAAGCCCGCCGTGCAGGCCTGACCGATCACCTGAACCAGCCCGTGACTCGCGGCTTCCTGCTTGCCGAACTTGTTGGCGATCAGCGCCTGCGCGCCGGGCAGCCGGGCCTGCACCTGCATCGCCGCCTCTTCCAGAAGGTTCGCGTCCAGACGGCAGCCGGTGGCACCGGGGCCAAGGTTCATGCTGACATTGATATCCGGGCCCCCCGGCAGAAGGCGCAGCACGATATCGCATTTCTGCCCCGACGCTGCCCGTTGCAGCGTGCCGGCCAGCCGGATGCCCAGGGCGGCGGCCCGGTCGGCCACATCGCCAAGAATGCGGTTGGTCTGCTGATCCTGATCGGAGCTGATGAAGCGGATGTCCATGCTGTCATTCCTCTGGCAATCGATATATACTATGAAACATATCCCTGTGCCGCTTCAAGCCGGAAGCGCGGAGTCCAGGCCGGTCGGCGGTGCGGACATGGGGGCAAGACCAACCCTTAAGTCCACATTGTCGCAGATCGGCGATGCGACATAGAAACGATCAAGGCACCGCCCGCAGGGGCCGGGGCAGTCAGCGGAGGGTCGGAATGCAGACGGCAACCAGCCTGCATGTGACGCGGATCGAAAGCGCCATCCAGTCGGGCATGGCCGCGCGGTCATCGGTCGCGGCCTCATGGGCGCGGTCGGTCGCGCTCTACCGGCTGGACCCGGCGGCGCGGCGCGTGGCCGACCGGCTGAGCGCTGCGGATCTGGCCCAGGCGCGCGACCGGCTGGGCGCGCTGTTGCCGACGGCGGCCCCGCATCTGGACCGGCTGTTTCAGGTGGTGAGAGGCCTTGGGGCCTGCATCGTGCTGGCGGATGCCGAAGGTGTGGCGCTGGACCGGCGCGGCAATGCCGGGGATGACGGGGATTTCATGGCGGCGGGCCTGTGGACCGGCGCGGCCTGGTCCGAGGCCGAGGCGGGCACCAACGGCATCGGCACCTGTCTGGCCGAGGGGCGGGCCGTCACCATCCACCGCGACCAGCATTTCCTGGCCCGCAATATCGGGCTGAGCTGTTCTTCCGCGCCGGTCCACGGGCCGGACGGCGATCTGATGGCGGTGATCGACGTGTCGACGGCGCGGACGGATGTTGCCGATGCGGTGGCCGGGCTGATCGGCACCACGGTGGCCGAAGTGGCCCGCAAGGTCGAGGCGGACCTGTTCCACCAGCATTTCCCCAAGGCGCGCATGATGCTGGTGCCGGGGCTGGACCGGGGTCTTGGCGCCGTTCTGGCGGTGGATGCCGATGATCTGGTGATCGGGGCCACCCGTGCCGCGCGCAGCCACCTGAACCTGAGCGGGGATCTGGCCGCCGCGCCGCGCCCGGTGGCCGATCTTCTGGGGCTGGAGGCCGATGACAGCCTTCTGGGGGCCGAACGCGCCGTTCTGACCCGTGCGCTGGCGCGGTCGGGTGGCAATGTCTCGGCCGCGGCGCGGGCGCTTGGCCTGTCGCGCGCCACGCTGCACCGCAAGCTGGACCGCACATAGCGCGCCCGGACTGTCTCAGATCTGCGACACATCCGGCGCGGCATCGGTGCGGCCCCCGGTGAACGACTCGGGGAAAAGCCGCAGCCTTCGGTTATGGCCGCGAGGAGGCGGCTGCCCGGAGGAGGATCCCATGAACGACATGACCCAGAAGGCTGGTCTCAACGGCTCGCCCTTCAAGACCCGTTATGACAACTTCATCGGCGGCACATTCGTGCCCCCTGTCGCGGGGCGCTACATGGACAACATCACGCCGATCACCGGTGCCAAGGTCTGCGAAGTCGCCCGTTCGGATGCGGCGGATGTGGAACTGGCGCTGGATGCCGCCCATGCCGCCAAAGAGGCCTGGGGCAAGACCAGCGCCGCGCATCGGTCGAACATCCTGCTGAAGATCGCCGACCGGATCGAGGCGAACCTGGAACTGATCGCCACCGCCGAAACCTGGGACAACGGCAAGCCGATCCGCGAGACGGTGAATGCCGACATTCCGCTGTCGGTCGATCATTTCCGCTATTTCGCCGGTGTCTTGCGCAGCCAGGAAGGCACGATGTCCGAGATCGACAACGACACCGTTGCCTATCATTTTCACGAGCCGCTGGGCGTTGTCGGCCAGATCATCCCGTGGAACTTCTCGATCCTGATGGCGGCATGGAAGCTGGCGCCCGCGCTGGCGGCGGGCAATTGCATCGTGCTGAAGCCGGCCGAACAGACCCCGGCGGCGATTCTGGTGCTGATGGAACTGATCGCCGACCTGCTGCCGCCTGGCGTGCTGAACATCGTCAACGGCCTGGGCGCCGAGGCGGGGAATGCGCTGGCCCGGTCGAACCGCATCGCCAAGATCGCCTTTACCGGATCGACCGCGACGGGCCGCAAGATCATGGAGGCGGCGACCGTCAATCTGATCCCGGTCACACTGGAACTGGGCGGTAAATCGCCGAACATCTTCTTTTCCGACGTGATGGCGCAGGACGACGCCTTCCTTGACAAGGCCGTCGAAGGCTTTGTCCTCTTTGCCTTCAATCAGGGCGAGGTCTGCACCTGCCCCAGCCGCGCGCTGATCCAGGAGGACATCTACGAAGAATTCATCGCCCGCTGCATCGCCCGCGTGAAGGCGATCAAGCAGGGCGATCCGCGCGAGGCCGATACGATGGTGGGGGCGCAGGCATCGAAGCAGCAGCACGACAAGATCCTGTCCTATTTGCAGATCGGCCGCGACGAAGGCGCGCAGGTTCTGGTCGGCGGCGATGCGGCGCGCTTCAACGGCGACATCGCGCAGGGCTATTACATCCAGCCGACGATCCTGAAGGGCCACAACAAGATGCGGGTCTTCCAGGAGGAAATCTTCGGCCCCGTCGTCAGCGTGACCACCTTCAAGGACGAGGCGGAAGCCCTGTCCATCGCCAATGACACGATGTATGGCCTTGGCGCCGGGGTCTGGACCCGCGACGGCACCCGCGCCTACCGCTTCGGCCGCGCGATCGAGGCCGGCCGGGTCTGGGTCAACAACTATCACGCCTATCCGGCCCATGCGGCCTTTGGCGGCTACAAGCAATCCGGCATCGGGCGCGAGACCCACAAGATGATGCTGGATCACTATCAGCAGACCAAGAACATGCTGGTCAGCTACAACCCCAACAAGCTGGGCTTCTTCTGAGATCCGGCAGATACGGGAAAGGGGGGCGCAGGACGCCCCCCTTTTTCATGGCGACCCGGACCGGGCCTATTGCACCTGCGCGATTTCGGCATCCATGCGTTCGCGGGCTTTCTTGGGCATCTTTG
>DAIOGH010000034.1:0-41709 GCA_036745335.1 Paracoccaceae bacterium | reverse complement strand
CGGTCGGATTCAGGCGAAACTCACGTCAGACGGCATGCCACTTGGGGAATGTATGATAAGGACGGTGGCGAGAAGGATCTTACGCAACATCGGCGGCCACCCGGACGGTGATCATCTTGTCGGGCGAGGCCGGCGGCTCGCCCCGCGTGATCTTGTCGACGTGCTGCATGCCCGAGATCACCTGCCCATAGACGGTATATTGCCCGTTCAGGAAATTGTTGTCGCCGAAGTTGATGAAGAACTGGCTGTTGGCCGAATTCGGGTTCTGCGACCGCGCCGCGCCCAGGGACCCGCGCGCATGCGGCACCTTGGAAAACTCGGCCGGAAGATCGGGATATTGCGACCCGCCGGTGCCCGCGCGGCGCGGGTTGTAATTCGGGCTGTCCATGTTCGCATTCTCGACATCGCCGGTCTGCGCCATGAAACCGTCGATCACCCGGTGGAAGGCAACGCCGTCATAGGCCTTGTCGCGGGCAAGCTGCTTCATCCGCTCGACATGTTTCGGGGCCACATCGGGCAGCAGCTGGATCACCACTTCGCCGTCCTTCAGCGTCAGGATGATGGTGTTTTCGGGGTCCTTGATCTCGGCCATCGGGGTTCTCCGGTGTTTCAGGTCGGGCGCGAAGGTAGCGGCGCGATGCCGCAAGGGGAAGGGCAAAAGGGCGTGAACGGTTGACGGGTGGGCAAGGACCGGCCAAACCTTTGCCGCAACTGCATCAGGAGAGAGACGCGCATGGGCTGGAACACGCTGGACGATATCGCCATTGCCGGAAAGACCGTGCTGGTGCGGGTGGACATCAATGTTCCGATGGAAGGCGATGCCGTCACCGACACCACGCGGATCGACAAGATCAGACCGACGGTCGAGGATATCGTCGCGCGCGGCGGCAAGCCGGTGCTGCTGGCGCATTTCGACCGGCCGAAGGGCAAGGTCGTGCCCGAGATGAGCCTGTCGCGCGTGGCCCCGGCGGTGGAGGCCAGCCTTGGCCGCAAGGTGGTGTTCGGCACCGATTGCGTGGGCGATGCGGCGGCGGCGGCGATTGCCAGGGCCGCGCCGGGCGAGGTTGTCCTCTTGGAAAACACCCGCTTTCACCCCGGCGAGGAGAAGAACGATCCAGCGCTGGCCACCCAGATGGCGGCGCTGGGTGACATCTATGTCAACGATGCCTTTTCCGCCGCGCATCGCGCCCATGCCTCGACCGAGGGGTTGGCCCGGCTGTTGCCCAAGGCCGCCGGCCGGCTGATGGAGGCCGAACTGAAGGCGCTGGAGGCGGCGCTTGGCACGCCGAAGCGCCCGGTGATTGCGGTCGTCGGCGGGGCCAAGGTATCGACCAAGCTGGAGCTTCTGGGCAATCTGGTGACGAAGGTCGATCACCTTGCCATCGGCGGCGGCATGGCGAACACCTTCCTGGTGGCGCAGGGGATCGAGGTCGGCACATCGCTGGCCGAGCGCGACATGGCCGGGACGGCGGCGGAGATTCTGGAAAAGGCCAAGGCCTCGGGCTGCCATATCCATCTGCCGGTCGATGTGGTGGTGGCGCGCGAATTCAAGGAGGGGGCGGCGTTTCAGGTTGTGGTCGCCAGCGCCTGCCCGGCCGATGCGATGATCCTGGATGCCGGCCCGGAAACCGTGGCGCGGCTGAAGGCGGTGATGGGCCAATCGGCGACACTGATCTGGAACGGACCGCTGGGGGCGTTCGAGATCCCGCCCTTCGACATGGCGACCAATGCCGCCGCCGCCGAGGCCGCGCGGCTGACCCGTGCGGGGCAACTGGTCTCGGTCGCGGGGGGCGGCGACACGGTGGCGGCGCTGAACGGTGCGGGCGCTGCGGCGGATTTCACCTTCATCTCAACCGCCGGGGGGGCGTTCCTGGAATGGATGGAGGGCAAGGACCTGCCCGGCGTGAAGGCGCTGATGCTGTAGCGGCTTTCGCAGCCTGTTAGCGCAAGCCGGATTGCCCGGAACCGGCTTGCCCGCTATTCCGGGGTGAAATTTCCTTTGCCAACAGGTGCGCCATGGCCAATGCCGAGATGACGAAACAGATCGCCACGGGGAACGGCTTCATCGCCGCGCTGGACCAGTCGGGCGGGTCGACGCCGAAGGCGCTGAAACAATACGGGGTTTCGGAAAGCGCCTGGTCGGATGAGGCCGGGATGTTCGACCTGATCCATGCGATGCGCGCCCGCATCATCAAATCCCCCGCCTTCGACGGATCGAAAGTGGTGGGGGCGATCCTGTTCGAACAGACGATGGACCGGACAATCGACGGCATTCCGACCGCGGCCTACCTTTGGGACAAGCGCCGCGTGGTGCCTTTCCTGAAGATCGACAAGGGGTTGGAGGCTGAAGTTGACGGCTGCCAGTTGATGAAGCCGATGCCGGGGCTGGATGCGCTGCTGGCGCGGGCGGTCAAGGCGGGGATCTACGGCACCAAGGAACGCTCGGTCATCTCGGCGGCGAATGCCAGGGGGATTCAGGCGGTTGTGGACCAGCAGTTCGCCGTGGGCGCGCAGGTGGCGGCGCATGGGCTGATGCCGATCCTTGAGCCGGAAGTGACGATTTCCATTGCCGACAAGGCCGAGGCGGAGGCGATGCTGCGCGACGCCCTGCTGAAGGGGCTGGATGCCCTGCCGGCGGGCGAGCAGGTGATGCTGAAACTGTCGCTGCCGACGGTGGACAATTTCTATGCGCCGCTGGTCGATCACCCGAAGGTGCTGAAGGTGGTGGCCCTGTCGGGCGGCCATTCGCGGGCCGAAGCGAACAAAATTCTGGCGCGGAACCGGGGGGTTATCGCCAGCTTCAGCCGCGCGCTGAGCGAGGGGCTGAGCGCCGGGCAAAGCGATGCCGAATTCGACAGCGTGCTGAAAGGTGCGGTCGATTCGATTCACGCGGCCTCGGTAGCGGGCTGATGCGGGCGGTCACGGCCGCAGCCCTGGTTCTGGCGGTCTGGGCGCAGGGTGCTGTCGCGCAGGAAGGGCTGCCCGACGGGTATCCGCCGAAAATGGGCGAGATTTCAGGTACTTTCGGTGGCAAGCCGGTGGCCTGGGAGACGTTTGATTTCTCGGTCGGGGCTTTCGATGCCTCGGCTTGGGCGGACCGGGATTGGGAAACCAGGCAGGTCATGGCGCATCTGATGGGCTATGAACCCGGCAAGCCCGACGAGATGACCGACCGTCTGTTTGTCGAGGGCGATTTCGGCAAGGCGCTGCGCACCGGGCGGGCGCAGGGGGCGGTGGTGCTGATCGTGCAGGGACAGGATCTGGACGGGCCGCGACTGTCGTCCGAAGGGCGCAGGTCGCGGTTCTGGATCGACAGCATCGGCCCCAAGGTCGAGGACAGCTATTCGCGCCGCGTCACCGGCCGTATCGAGGCACGGGTCTGCCCGGTGGACTGGCCGGGACAAGGCTGCCGCGATCTGGTGCTGCGGTTCGACACCGACATGCAGATGGACAGCGAATTGCCCATCACACCCTGACCCTGCCGCAAGCTGCTGAATCGGGAAGAAATTTTTATCTTATCCACAGATCGGGGATTCACATCCCCGGCGGGATGTGGCAATCTGCCGTCATGCCCCCGGTCAAGAGGGGCGACAAGGCGAGCAGGCATGACCCACAAGACGGCACGACGCACCCTGGGCGGGTTCATCTTTTTCGTCCTCGCCTTCACGCTGGGGGCCTATTTCACCTTTGCCGCCGTGCAGGGCGATTACGGCGTCTTCCGCCGGGTCGAGATCGCCGCCGAAGCCGATGCGCTGCGGACGGAACGCGACCGGCTGGCGGCCGAACTGGCCGAGGTGCAGAATCTGACGCTGCGGCTGTCGGATGCCTATCTGGACCTTGACCTGCTGGACGAGCAGGCCCGCGAAGTGCTGGGCTACATGCGGATGGACGAGATCGTCATCCGCTGAGGCATCTGCGCCCCTACCCCGCTGAAAATGCCGGATAATCCAGGTATGGCCCGCGTATGTTCAACGTATGGCTGATGTATGGCTGACGTATGGCTTGCGCACATAGGTTGGTCACGGGGCCGGAAGGCGCCCGTTTCCAGCTTTGACTTCAGCGCAAATCCCCCTGCGTGGGACGCAAGGCTTCACCGCAGTCTTGCTTTGACTCAAGCTTTTCCGTTAGTGTATGGATAGTTTAATGTTGAACCATTTCTTTTCCGGGGAGGAGAAGCCTATGGCAAAGAAGCCCGAGTCGAGACCCAATGTCTCGAAGGACGAGTTGCTGCAATATTACCGCGACATGCTGCTGATCCGCCGCTTCGAGGAAAAGGCGGGGCAGCTTTACGGCATGGGGCTGATCGGCGGGTTCTGTCATCTTTACATCGGGCAGGAAGCGGTGGTCGTCGGGCTGGAAGCGGCGTCGAAAGAGGGCGACAAGCGGATCACCAGCTACCGCGACCACGGGCACATGCTGGCCTGCGGAATGGATGCCAAGGGCGTGATGGCGGAACTGACCGGGCGCATCGGGGGATACTCCAAGGGCAAGGGCGGGAGCATGCACATGTTCTCGAAGGAAAAGCATTTCTACGGCGGGCATGGCATCGTCGGCGCGCAGGTGCCGCTGGGGGCGGGGCTGGCCTTTGCCGACAAGTATCTGGGCAATGACAACGTGACCTTCACCTATTTCGGCGATGGCGCGGCGAACCAGGGCCAGGTCTACGAGACCTACAACATGGCCGAGCTGTGGGAGTTGCCGGTGGTTTTCGTGATCGAGAACAACCAGTATGCCATGGGCACCAGCATGAAGCGGGCGACCAAATCGGAAACGCTGTACGGGCGCGGCGTCGCCTATGGCATTCCGGGCGAACAGGTCGACGGCATGGATGTGCTGGCGGTGAAGGCTGCCGGGCAGAAGGCCGTGGCGCATTGCCGGGCCGGCAAGGGGCCGTATATCCTGGAAATGATGACCTATCGCTATCGCGGGCATTCGATGTCCGACCCCGCGAAGTACCGCACGCGTGAAGAGGTCGAGAAGATCAAGACCGAAAAGGACTGCATCGAGCATGTCCGCGATCTGCTGACCCAGGGCGGCCTTGCCTCGGACGAGGAGCTGAAGGCCATCGACAAGGAGATCAAGACCACCGTCAACGAGGCGGCCGAGTTCTCGAAAGAAAGCCCGGAGCCGCCGCTGAGCGAGCTTTGGACCGATATCTACGCCTGAGGGAGGGGAAACCATGGCAGTGCAAATCCTGATGCCCGCGCTTTCTCCGACCATGGAGGAAGGCACGCTGGCGAAATGGCTGGTGAAGGAAGGCGATGCGGTCAAATCGGGCCAGATCATCGCCGAGATCGAGACCGACAAGGCCACGATGGAATTCGAGGCGGTCGATGAGGGTGTGGTCGGCAAGCTGCTGGTGGCCGAAGGCACGGCGGGCGTGAAGGTGAACACGCCGATTGCGGTGCTGGTCGAGGAAGGCGAAAGCGTCTCGGATGCGGCTCCTGCCCCGGTAGCGGCGGCTCCAGCTGCGCCCGCGGCGGCTCCGGTCGCGGCGGTGGCTGCGGCCCCTGCCCCGGCTCCGGTTCAGGCCGCGCAAGGCTGGCCGCATTCGGACCTGCCCGAAGGGGTGCCGACGAAGACCATGACCGTGCGCGAGGCGCTGCGCGAGGCGATGTCCGAAGAGATGCGGGCCGATCCGACGGTCTTCCTGATGGGCGAAGAGGTCGGCGAATATCAGGGCGCCTACAAGATCAGCCAGGGCTTGCTGGATGAATTCGGGGCGAAGCGGGTCGTCGACACGCCGATCACCGAGATGGGCTTTGCCGGGATCGCCACCGGGGCCAGCTGGGGCGGGCTGAAGCCGATCGTCGAATTCATGACCTTCAACTTCGCCATGCAGGCGATCGACCACATCCTGAACTCGGCCGCCAAGACGCTGTACATGTCGGGCGGACAGATGGGCAGCCCGATGGTGTTCCGCGGCCCGAACGGGGCGGCGGCGCGGGTGGGCGCGCAGCATTCGCAGGACTATGCGGCCTGGTATGCCGCCATTCCGGGCCTGCGGGTCTGCATGCCCTATACGGCGGCGGATGCGAAGGGCCTGCTGAAGTCCGCGATCCGCGATCCGAATCCGGTGGTGTTCCTGGAGAATGAAATCCTGTACGGGCGGTCCTTCGAGGTGCCGGCCGAGGGCGATTTCACCATCCCCTTCGGCAAGGCCAGCATCCTGCGCGACGGCACGGATGTGACGCTGGTGTCCTTTGGCATCGGCTGCGCGCATGCGCTGGCTGCGGCGGAAGAGCTGGCGAAGGAAGGAATCAGCGCCGAGGTGATCAACCTGCGCACGCTGCGCCCGATCGACTATGATACGGTGCTGGCATCGGTGCAGAAGACCAACCGCTGCGTGACGGTGGAAGAGGGATTCCCGGTCGGGTCGATCGGCGACCATATCGCCAGCACGATCATGCAGAGGGCGTTCGACCATCTGGACGCGCCGGTCGTGACCTGCACCGGCAAGGACGTGCCGATGCCCTATGCGGCGAACCTTGAGAAACTGGCGCTGATCACCCCGGCCGAGATCGTCTCGGCGGTGAAATCCGTGACCTATCGGTAAGGGGGCAAGACCATGGCAACCGAAATCCTGATGCCTGCGCTGTCTCCGACGATGGAGGAAGGCACGCTGGCGAAATGGCTGGTGAAAGAGGGCGATGCGGTCAAGTCGGGCCAGATCATCGCCGAGATCGAGACCGACAAGGCCACGATGGAATTCGAGGCGGTCGATGAAGGGACCGTGGGCCGGATCCTGATCGCCGAAGGCTCGGCGGGGGTGAAGGTCAACACGCCCATCGCGGTGCTGCTGGACGAGGGCGAGGATGCCTCGGCACTGACCTCCTCCGCCGCCTCCGGCGGGTCGTCGGCCGCGAAGACCGAGGCGAAGCCGAAGGATGAGCCGGTGCAGGCGGTTGTCGCCCCGGCACCGATCCCGGCCCCGGTGGTATCCGGCGCGCGGGTCTTCGCCTCGCCGCTGGCGCGGCGGATCGCAAAAGAGAAGGGCCTTGATCTGGCTGCGGTGAAAGGATCGGGCCCGCATGGCCGGATCGTGCGCGCCGATGTCGAGACGGCCAAACCCGGTGCCGCGCCTGTCGCGGCAGCGGCGGCCCCTGCAGCGGCCCCTGCCCCGGCCAAGGCTGCGGTAGCGGCGGGCATGGCACCGGAGACGGTGCTGAAGATGTACGCCGACCGCGACTTCACCGAAGTTGCGCTGGACGGCATGCGCCGCACCATCGCGGCCCGGCTGACCGAGGCCAAGCAGACCATCCCGCATTTCTATCTGCGGCGTGATGTGAAGCTCGATGCGCTGATGGCCTTCCGCGAACAGCTGAACAAAGGGCTGGAAAGCCGCGGCGTGAAGCTGAGCGTGAACGATTTCATCATCAAGGCCTGCGCCGTGGCCTTGCAGGCGGTGCCGGATGCCAATGCGGTCTGGGCCGGCGACCGCATCCTGAAGCTGAAACCGTCCGATGTGGCGGTCGCCGTCGCGGTGGAGGGTGGGTTGTTTACCCCCGTCCTGCGCGATGCCGACAAGAAGACCCTGTCGGTGCTGTCGGCCGAGATGAAGGATCTGGCCAACCGCGCCAAGACGAAGAAGCTGGCCCCGCACGAATATCAGGGCGGCTCTTTCGCGATTTCCAATCTGGGAATGATGGGGATCGAGAATTTCGACGCCGTGATCAACCCGCCGCATGGCGCCATTCTGGCCGTGGGTGCGGGGGTGAAGAAGCCGGTGGTTCTGGCGGATAGATCGGTCGGCGTGGCGACGGTAATGTCGATGACGCTGTCGGTCGATCACCGGGTCATCGACGGCGCTTTGGGGGCCGCCTTCCTGAAGGTGGTGGTCGAGAGCCTGGAGAACCCGATTTCCATGCTGGCCTGAGACAGCGGCGGGGGTTTCACACCCCCCAGCCCATCGGTTTCTCGAACCGATGGCGAAACCGCCGGACTACCCCGTGGGATATTTATGGACAGATGAAACGGGAGGCTTCGGCCCCCTTTGCTATCGGGCGTTCAGAGCGGTCAGCAGGCGATGGCTGCGGCGCAGGATCGTGGCGGCCGTGCCGATTGCGATGATCCAGAGCGTGACCGTCAGCACCCAATGCGGGGCGTAGACGGCGGCGATCAGGCTGCCGACGGTCAGTGCGGCCATGCGGTGCGGTTTGGCCATCGGGCCTGAAAAATCGGGCGGGAAGCCTTCGGCCCGGCCGAGTTCGCGGATATAGGCGGTGGCAATGGCAAGGGCGGCGGCGGCAAGGCCGAGCGCGGAGGTATGGGCGGCAAGGCCGGCACCGGCAAGGAACAGGATGTCTGCGGCGCGGTCCGGAGCCTCGTTCCAGAACGGGCCGGTTTTGGCGGATTTGCCACCCTCGATGGCGACCATGCCATCAAGAAGGTTGCAGATCAGCCGCGCCTGGATGGTGGCTGCGGCAAGGATCAGGCCGAGGAATTGCACGACACCGCCGGTGCAGGAGGCCGCCCAGAAGAGAAGAAAACCCAGGCCCGCGAAGCCGACGGAGGCCTGGGATATCTGGTTCGGAGTGATACGGCTTTCGACCAGTCGGGTCGCAAGTCGCTTGGCCCAGGCGCTGTCGCGGGAATTCAGCGGGCGGCGGTTCGTATCACTCATACGGCGGAATACCAGTAACGGGTGAGATGGAAGAAGATCGGCGCGGCGAAGATCACCGAATCCAGCCGGTCGATGAAGCCACCATGACCGGCGATCAGATGGCCCCAGTCCTTGACCCCCTTGTCACGCTTGATCGCCGACATGACGAGGCCGCCGAAGAAGCCCATCAGCGTGATGACAAGGCACATGCCGGCCGCCGCCGTCAACGAAAACGGCGTCATCCACCAGAGCGAGGCCCCGATCAGCGTGGCGGAGAGCGTGCCGCCGATCAGCCCCTCCCACGTCTTTGACGGCGAGAGGTTGGGGGCCACCTTGCGGCGGCCCAAGAGCTTGCCCCAGACATATTGCAACACGTCCGACAGCTGCACAACAAAGATCAGCCAGGCGATCAGCATGACATTGCGGCCTTCGAAGCCGGGGATCTGCAGGGTCAGCAGGGCGGGCACATGGCTGATGCAGAAGACGCAGATCATCAGCGCCCATTGGGTTTCGGCGATGCGGACAAGAAAATTCCGGGTGCTGCCATGCAGGGCCGAGACGACGGGCAGCAGAAGGAAGGCGTAGACCGGAATGAAGATGGAATAAAAGCCGTACCAGTCGGTCCAGATCAGCCAGTATTGCACCGGCAGGATGACGAAGAAGCTGGCGGCAAGCGACCAGTGATCGGCGGCCTGTTTCACGGTGAGCGAGAGAAATTCGCGCAATGCCGCAAAGGAGAGAAGCGCGAAGAGCAGGATCACCCCGGTGCGGCCGGCCAGGAAGGCGATGGCCAGCAGCGCGACCATCCCCCACCAGGCGGCGATGCGGGCATTCAGGTTCTCGATCACCGGATTTGTGCCGCCGGGGTCAAGGCGTGCGCGCAGTATCTGGCCGATCAGGGTGGCGAGGATCAGGATCGCGGCGACACCACCCAGCAAAAGCACGATATGCGGAGCGCCGGTCATGCAGCCTCCTGCGGGGCAAGTGCCAGAAGGGCGGCGGAGGAGCGGGCGAGGAAAGCCTCTTTCGTCTCGTTCGCATCCAACTGCAAAGGCGCGCCGAAGGTCAGGGTGCAGATCAGCGGCACCGGGATGACCTTGCCCTTGGGCATGACATGATTGAGGTTGGAGATCCAGACCGGCACCAGATCGACATTCGGGCGCTGACGGGCCAGATGATAAAGGCCGGATTTGAACGGCAGAAGCGGGCTGTCGCCGGAATTGCGGCCACCTTCGGGAAACAGGATCAGCGATGATCCTTCGTCCAGCGCCTGCGCCATCTGGGTGACGGGGTCTTCGGTCCGCGCCTCGGGGCGGCGGTCGATCAGGACGGCGTTGAACACCTCGCGCCCGATGAAGCTGCGGAGCGGGGATTTCAGCCAGTAATCCAGCGCGGCAACGGGCCGCGTGCGGTTGCGAAGTGCGGCCGGAAGCACGGTCCAGATCAGCACGAAATCGCCGTTCGAGCTGTGGTTGGCGAAGTAGATCCGCTGGGCATAGGACGGCTCGATCCCCTGCCAGAGGGCGCGGGGGGCCGTCACGAAGCGGGCGAACAGGGTGATGGCCTTGCCGGTGGCAAGGGCGGCGGCGGAACGAAGCGCGGCCTTCACCCCCTGCATGTCATTCCGGTTTCAGGATCTGGTCCATGGTCAGCGCGGGCTGCGCACAGCCAGCCTTGCCGACCACGCGGGCGGGAACGCCGGCGACGGTGGTGTTGTGGGGAACATCCTCCAGCACGACAGACCCCGCCGCGATGCGCGAGCAATGGCCGACATGGATATTGCCCAGCACCTTGGCCCCTGCCCCGATCAGCACGCCATCGCCGATCTTGGGATGCCGGTCGCCATCTTCCTTGCCGGTGCCGCCAAGGGTAACGGAATGCAGCATCGAGACATTGTCGCCCACAACGGCGGTTTCCCCGATGACGATGGAATGGGCGTGGTCGATCATGATGCCCCGGCCGACGCGGGCAGCCGGATGGATGTCGACGCCGAAGACCTCTGACACCCGCATCTGCACGAAATAGGCCAGATCCTTGCGCCCCATACGCCAGAGCCAGTTGCCGACGCGATAGGCCTGCACGGCCTGATAGCCCTTGAAGAACAGGATCGGCTGGATGAACTGGTGGCAGGCCGGGTCGCGTTCATAGACCGCCATCAGGTCGGCCCGCGCGGCGGCCCCCAGATCGGGATCGGCAAGATAGGCTTCATCGGCGATTTCGCGCAGGATCTGTTCACTCATCTCGCCCGAGGCAAGCTTGAGCGAAAAGCGATAGGCCAATGCCCGTTCCATCGTCGGATGGTGCAAAAGGCCGGAATGGATCAAGGCCCCCAGCAAGGGCTCGGCACGGACCGCCTCTTCGGCTTCCTGGCAGACACGGCGCCAGACCGGGTCAACGGTTGCAACCTTGTGAAGGAGGTCGGCCATGATCTTCGTCCCGTGCTAGCCCCATGCCGAATGCGGCAAAAGGTTTATGTGGCTCAGGGCGCAGTATGTTGCAAGACGGCGCGGGCGACAACCTGGATTGCATCCAACAAATCCGGGTCGTCGCCATGGGTCAGCGGCGGAAGCACCTCTCGCATCAGCCGCGCGATCAGGGAACCGTCGCCGAACTCGGGATGCAGGGTCCCGCTGGTTCGCCGGAACCCGTCGGCTTGCGCCGTCTCTTCCAGCAGTTGTCGCGCCTTTGCTTGCCTTTTCCGGGCTGGCTCAACTGCGATCACCCGCGCCAGCAGGATCAGGTCGCCCGGCAAGGGCCGCAACACGTCAGACCCCGACCGCCACTGCGCGGAACGGTCCATGCCCGAACCGCAGGGAAAGCTGTGCCACGGCAATTTCGAACTGCCCGCTCACCCCATCCGCGGCCTGCGCCGCTGCCGGATAGCTGAAACCGGGTGAAGTTTCCTGATATTCAGACAGGATGATCTCACCACTCTTGATGCGGATCACATAGGATTCGACTTCCTCGCCCAAGGGCACTTCGGGCTGTTGCCAGCTGTCGCCGTCGATCCGTGTCCGCCGTGTCCACTTCACCTGCACATCGGTGCCTGCCGACCCCGATGCCTGCAGATGCGCTACCGGATAGGGTCGCAACCCGATACCGTCGAAGGCCTCGGTCCGGCTGACCACCGCCGGATCATCATAGCCGCGTGCCAGCACCCCGACCCGGTAGTGCCGGGCCAGCCCCCTGGCCGAAGCCGCCAACTCGATCTGCTGAACCGCCCGGTCCAGCAGGACGACAGTGCTTCCCTCGGGCCATACCGCGGGCATGATGCCATCAGTGCCCAACTGCCCGCGAAGCCGCATCGACAGATCATAGGTATGCGGTGCCACCAGAACCGCTTCGGCGAACTGGAACACCTCCCAGGGGCCACCCAAACCATCTCCGATCGCGATGGCATTGGCTCCATTCAACACGGACAGGGTTTCGGCCGAACTCAGGATGCCGCCCACCACCTTCACCCGCAAAGGCGCACCACGATCCCACATCCCAGGCCGAGCTGCCTCAAGCGCCGTTTCCGTCGTCCCCATCACCGCCGGTGCAGAGATCACATGTTTCAATTCAAAGCCGGCCTGATCAGGCGAAGACCAGATCCCCACCACGCCCGGCCATGGTTCTGCCGTCACCGCAACATGCGGAGCATACGGGCTTTCATTGCCGGTCATGAGAGGAAGATCCAGGAAGACCGGATATGTCGGCACTGGCGCCACAAAGTCCCGCGAGGCCAGAATTTCCTCGTCCATGTCGGCAGGTTGATATGTGTAGCGCTCGACCCGAACCGCGTCGATCATGGCCACGTCGCCCCGTTCGAGCCGGTCAACCCGCCAGGATGCACCCAGAAACGAGATCGTATCCCCCGCCCCGACGGACAGTCGTGATGGCGGCAAGGCCAACCGCAGACCATCACGGCCGATCCTCTCTTCGGCCAACCAGCGATATGTCAGGCCATTGGCTTCCGCCGCCGTCAAACCAAGGGCAAGCTCCGACGTGGCAACAGATCTGAAACTGTCATCGGCAAATCGCGCTTCGGCCATGCGCACCGCATAGTCACCCTGAACATCGACGTAGCCCAACCGGATCGTGCTGCTGATCTCCGGCGCGCTGGCTCTCGACATCTCGGCATAACCCGTGGTGTCGCCGCCCAAAGCCAACTCTTCCGGCGCAACAACATGGTCCGCAAGACCATCCCGCTGCGCGAACCGCAGCACACCCTCACGCTCGGCCACATCCGCGGCATATCCCAGCAACAGGGGCTGCAAAGAAGAACGCCCGGATTGAACCTGATCAATGGCATACCCCCGCACCACACCATGCAGATCTCGGGTATCCAGCGCCACGACCCCGCTTTGCCCGCAGATTTCCCGCACCACCAGATCCAGCGGCTGATTGGTTGCACGACCGTTCAGCCAATGCCCTCGGGTATATGAGGCCGTATCTGACCACAGGTCAGAGCGGGCAGGAAAGGCGGGAAACGGCCTGGCATCCCAGGCCCAGACATGGGCTCTTGCCATATCCACCATCGGGGCCGAATAGACCGGCGAGGTCGGGTTGTTCGCCGGGTCGTTCCAATGTACCGCGAAAGCCCGCAGATACTGCATCTGCATCATGTCATCGCGTCGACCATCCGAGGCACGCGGCAGGCCGGATTCAGACGAAAAGGCATCCAAAAAGCGGTTGGGCTGGTTCGCCCCCTTGTCGATTGCAGCACAGCCATATTCGGTAAACCGGATCGGTTTCGACATTGGCATCCACCCGGTCGACAGCGGGTTTCGGGCGCTGCCCGCTCTTTCATGATGGCTATTCGACCACCAACCTATCAGATCCTTGGCCCGGAAAACCCATGGTTCATCATGTGCGCCGTCGGAAATCGGCTCCCGGCGCTGGAAGCGCTCGGCCTCGGAAGAGTCATAATACCAGTCGAAATACTCGCCCCCCGCAATGTTGGCGCGCAGATAGTCAAGATCATGAATGCTGCCCCAGGCAGAATCCGCATGGTCTTCACCATCACGCCAGTCCGACAGCGGCATGTAATTGTCGATGCCGATGAAGTCGATAACCGGGCTGGCCCACAAAGGGTCCAGCGGGAAATACAGATTTCCGTCAGCCTGATACGCCGCATATTCAGACCAGTCGGCGGCATAGCTGATCTTGCAGGTCGGTCCCAGAATCGACCGCACATCCGCCGCCAGCTGAACCAAAGCCGAAACCGCAGGAAAGCTGTCCCCTGCACCCCGGATCTGCACCAGCGATCTCATCTCGGAACCGATGCAGAACGCATCCACCCCACCAGCCGCCGCACAAAGATGGGCGTAGTGCAGTATGAAGCGCCGGAACCCCCATTCAGGCGGCCCGGAGTAGTGAATACCTCCCCCGGAAACAGTGAAATCTGCGGGGGCCGCCGCACCGAAAAACGCTGCAACCTCCATCCCGGCCGCAGACGTGCGGTCCGGCGTTCCTGCACGCGCCGGGGCAACCGAAGTCGTGATCCGCCCGCGCCAGGGCATTACAGGCTGGCCGGTCGCCCCACTCCAGGGATCGGGCAGTGTGTTGCCCGCCAGTTGCTCCATCAGGATGAACGGATAGAACATCACCTCGCGCCCCTCGGCCCGGATGGCCTGGATCGCTTCGATTACTGATGCATCCGCGGGCGTTCCGCCGTAAATCGACCTTCCTTCCAGCAACGGGACGGTCCCGGCCATTGCGCGGGCGATGCCGCCCGCCCGCCATGGCATCCCGACGCCATCGCGGTCCTTCTGTTCGACCTTCGGGCGCAAACTGCAACTTCCACAGCGCAGGTCATCGCCGAACCAGGACACCACCAGCGAGACTGATCCGCAATCCGGCAGCTCCGTCACCAGATGTTCAAGAGAGCTTGCAAAGTCCGTGCGCCCGGAAGCCGTATGCACATTGGTCGAAACACTGCGCCCCGGTCCGTCATTCAGATGCACTGGGGACGTCGCCAGCGCATATTCTCCCGTGCCGGGGATCATGGCGACCGCCCGCACCGCCTGATGCAATCCCGGAACCTGCCCGGTTCCGGCCGGCACTGCCCGCACGACTTCGAACGAGAATTGCGGCACACGGTTGCCATAAGGTGTCAGGTCCAGATCTTCGATCACGACATAGGCGATCCCGCGATAGGCGGGGGCCTTGCCCGTCCCTTCCACGGCCTCGATCCGGGGATCGGCCAGTTGCGTTTCGCTTCCCGGATAGATCCGCAGGTTCAACCCATCCGGGGAAATCTCGTTGCCGTCAGCCCAGATCCGGCCCAGTTTGAGGATCTCGCCCTGGCACAAAGCAATCGCAAGACTGGTTGAATAGCTGTATTCGTTCACCTTCGGCTGCGGCGGTCCCTTGCCTCCTCCGCGGCGACTTACATTCTCCTGGAACTGGGTTGCCCAGATCACCTGTCCGGCCAGCCGCATCCTGCCCCAGACCTGGCCGACAGGCGCACCTTCCGACGCACCGGTCAAGCGCATCCGGTCAATCCGCCCGACATCGACCGCTTCGGACCCGCCGACAAGCACTCTCTGGTCAATGCTGCGGCCAATCGTGGCCCCGATGGCCCGGCCGATCACAGCGCCCGACAGGCCCAGAACGGTGCCGCCAAAACCGGCTCCGATTGCCGCGCCCGCGGCGGAGAGAAGCAGTGTCGCCATGATCAGAAGGCTCCGTCAGGAAAAGTAAAACGTGCCGCAATGCGACGACGCCAGGGACCGGTCAGCGCGCTTTCAGTCACGCCCTGACCGCTGTAGGCATGAATGAAACGCGCCTCAGGGCGGGTTTCGGACTGCAGGCCCAGATGTTTGGCCACGCGGCCTTCCCGCATTCGGAACAGGATCACATCTCCCACGGCCTCATCCGTCATGGCCTTGGGCAGCAATAGCCGCCTGCCGGCCTTCAGCAGAACCTCGTCCCTCATCGGTTCCGCCCAATCCGGCGTATAGGCGGGCACGGCCTCCGGCTCGACACCGTAAAGCGCCCGCCAGATGCCCCGAAGCAGCCCAAGACAATCGGTTCCGGCACCAAGGCAGCTGGCCTGATGCACATAGGGCGTGCCCAGCCACAACCGCGCCTCGGCAACGGCTCTGCCACCCGGCTCCCTCATGATGAAGAGCGCAGGAACAAGGACCCGCCTCCCATGTTCTGCCCGGATGCGGTGGGATAGGCTGTCAGCCAATCCTCTCCCGGAATGTGGGGAAACCCGCGAAAGTTCACCAAATTGGCAAACTTCCGACGGCAGGTCTCGGCCCGCTTGTCGCAGCCTGCGGCGATGCGGACCGTGTCCCCCGGCACGACCGTGGCGCGCAGACCCTGCCAAAGCTCCACCCGGCGCCCCTGCATGTCGATCCGGTCTGATTTCACCAATCCGGTCAACCCTGCCGCAGCGCCGCTCAGCACGTCCATCCGCCCGAAGTCGAACCACCGGTCTTCAAAACCACCCATGCCTGAGAACCGGAGCGATCTGGCCTCGGTGTCGACCTCATCGACCGCCGCCTCGAGCAGAAAACCGGGCTGGCCCAGATCGAACCTGCAATGGCCGTCTCCCAGCACGGCCGAACACCCGCGCGTATAGGCCTGCCCCACCGGCAGGTTCAGCGCTTCGGCAAGGCTGCGCAACTCCGCCCGGAATTCGTTACCCGTCCGTGTCACTTCGCCAAGAGATCCGCGAAACAACTCCTGCCTCTGCTCCACATCCGCCCAGTTCACCAACCAGATTCGGACCTCGGCCGCATCCCATCGCCCCGCAATCAGATCGGCCTCGCCGATCGCCGTATCCGTCAGCGCACCCGCCGCTTCGGTATTGTCCACCGACAGGCCGGTGCTGTGTTGCAACGCCCGCGCCGACAATCCCGACCCGGCCTTGTGAACCACGCCATCGAACAGCAAATCGCAGTCATGGTCGGTAAAGCCGAATTCGGCCCCGTCACGCCGCACCAGCCTCCAGGCCCGGCACAAAGTCGTGCTGCCGCTGTCCAGATGTTCCTGCAATCCGGCCGGGATCATGCGCGCACCTCCACGATCGGCACACTTGGCACGTCACCCGCCTGGAACGAGGCGACCGAGGTCTGGATATGGTCGGTGTCGAACCGTACCGGCACATCGAATTCGAACCCGGCGCTGATCGCCGTTCCCAGCGCCGGAGCTGTCTCGAACGCGATCAACCCGCTTGCCGGATCAACGGTGAACTCCAGCTCCTCGACCTTGGGGTCCTGTGCGACCGCCACAAGAACCGTGCCCAGAACCGGCTTCACGATGGGCCGGACATAGCTTTCCTCGCCCGACCTGTAGGTCTTCTGCAACTGGAACACCCTGCACTGGCCGTCACCGGTGCCGATGATCTGGTCCAGTTCCGACACCGCACGCGAAGCCGGGCCGGATTTGTAATCCGCCCAATCTTTCCAGCGAAATCCGTGTAGCATGCCCTGCCGCGCCTCGAAAAAGGCAATCAGGGCCTCCACGTCCTCCAGCGACCGCAGCCCCACCCCCGCGTCATAGCGGCGGCGGGAATGCGCCCAGGGGGTATTGCGTTCCTCATGCCCGTTCTGCAGCGTCACCACTTCGGTCCGCCGCTGCGGCCCGCCGACCGAACCGAAGCTGACGTTCGCCGGAAACCTGATCTCGTGAAATGCCATCTGCCCTCACCCTCACCTGTTGCGCTGGCCGCGCGCCAGGGCGCGGCTGACCTGTGCCGCGATCTGGCTCTGGCTGCGCTGAAAGCCCTGCACATCCGGCGTGCTGATGTTCATCACCACGTTGACCGCGCGTCCGCCCCCTGCCGCTTGCACGCCCAGCCGCCCGTCGGCACCACGCGCCAGCGGCATGATGGCCTCGGGTCCCGCCTCGCCCATCAGACCGCGCCCGCCCCGCATGGGAAACATCACCGGCGATGACACCACGCCGCCACTGGCAAAGGGCATCACGCGGCCCTGGGCAAACGCCCCGCCATTGGCAAAAGGCATGAACGCCCCCATCATGCCCGCGATCCCCTGCGCCAGCGCGCCGCCCATGGCATTCGTCACCGGCCGCATCGCGATGTTGTAGACCGTATCCGCAATCGCCTTGCCCACGCCCTTCAGCGCGTCCGACAGTTTCATCCCGTCGAAGACCAGCCCGTCAAAAGCCCGCCGCAATCCGCCGCCGATCCCATTCGACAGCGTGTTCATCTCGCGGCCGGTAAAGACCATCGTCTCCCGCATCCGGGCCATTTCTCCATCGAATGCAGCCACCATGGTGGCAGTGGCTCCCAACCGTTCTTCAAGTGCCGCCAGTTGATCCAGCAGGACCTCGGTGTTCTCCATCGCTCTTTCCCTTGTCCCTGATGTCCGGGAACGCCGCCGCCAGTTCGGCCAGCCGTGCCCGTGTCAGGGGCGGAGCCACCTGCTCCGCCCCCAGCATCATCCGCAGTTCCACCGGCGTCAGCTGCCAGAACACCGCCGGTTCCAGCCCCAGCTGATGCAACCCCGCCCGCATCAGCCCGCGCCAGTCGATTGCGGATCTCATCCTTCGCCCGGCAACGCGAAGGCACGCGCAAGAAGCTCGGCCGCCGCCCGCGCCGCCTCCACCGGGCCGCCTGAAATTTCCACCCGCAGCAGATCGGCCGCCGTGCCCTGCCAGCCGCCGCCGCGCAGGCCCGCCACGATCAGGGCCAGCACGTCCCGGCTTGAAAAGCGCGCCCCTTCGAAACGGTCCACCAGATCCAGCAGCGACCCGGTCTCCAGCACTGCTTCCAGCTCTGCCAGCGCACCCAGCGTCAGCTTCGCCACATGGCGCTGTCCGTCCAGGACCAGCGCCACCTCTCCGGCCCATGGATTTGCCATACGCCCGGCCTCAATGCGCCGTGAAGGTCAGCACGCCAGCCGAGGCCAGCGTCACCTCATAGGTCGCCTCGCCATTGTGGCTGCCCGCATATTCCAGCGCCGAGATCTGGAACGCCCCTTCGACCGTGCCGAAATCGGGGATCACCACCTGGAAATCCGGGATCTCGCCGTCGAAGAAGATCTGTCGCGCCCTCTCGTCCGTGCCCGCGTCCCGGAACACGCCAGACCCGGTGATCGACGCCGATTTAACCCCCGCCCCCGCCAGCAGCTCACGCCAGCCGCCGGTGGATTCCAGGCTGGTCACATCCACGGTTTCCGCGTTGAAGCTGATCCGCGTGGCGCGCAGGCCCGCGATGGTCTCGAACTGGCCGTCTCCGGTCTGGTCGATCTTCAGAAGCAAGTCCTTGCCGGCCTGAACTGCCATGGCTCATCTCCTTGGAATGGTTTCCTTTTGGCCGTTTGAGGCCCTACAACTCGATCCGGGCGCGAAAGATCAGGTCAATCCGCCGTGTCTCGCCCTCGTCGATCCGCCGGGCCGTGGCACGCTGAAAGATCAGACTGACCAACCGCCCCCGCGCCAGCGCCAGGCTGGCCCCGGTCAAGGCATCCGAAATCGCCGCCGCAATTCCCTTGGCCGACAGAAAGCCGGAACCATCCGAAATCACGCTGACCGACAGCAGATGCTCGGCCCCCGCCCCCGATTTGTCGGATGCGTCTCGCGCCTCCTCCGGCCCGATCAGGACAAAGGTTCCCGCCGGGCCGGGCGGCACGGCATCATAGATTGCTACGCCCGCCAGTGGCGCAGCACCGGCAAGATGCTGATAGACTGCGGCCTGCAAGGCCGCCGCTGCGCCATAGCTCATCGCGGGGCCTCCTCCCGGCAGAAACAGGTCAGGTAGCGTCCGTCGGGATCCCGTTCGGTCACGGCCAGAATGGCGAAAAGCCGCGCCCCCTCACGCAACCGTTGTTCGGGCAGGGGCCGATGGCTTGCCCCCACCGGGGCCGCCCGCACCGTGATCCGATAGGGAACCGAGGTCAGGATCACTTCCTCCCCCGCCGGATCGCGCCCCGATCCAGGCGTCACTTCGGCCCAAAGCGTGCCAAGCGCGGCCCAGACCGTGCTGAACCCGCCCGCCCCGTCCGGGACGCGCGTTGCCGCCTCAAGCACCAGCGCGCGGTTGAGATGAGGTGCCTTCATCTGCGGCCCCTCCCCCCCAGAACCCGCACCTGCCGCCATCGTTCGATCAGCGTCACCACACCGAAGGGCAGGCCCGCGCCGGACGTTCCGTCATCATGGCGATGCTCGTAGAATTCTGCGGCCAGCAGCAGCACCGCCTGTTGCAGGTCAGCCGGAACATCCGCCCAGACCGGGCCGAAACCGGCATCGAATTCCACAACGGCCTTGCCACCTGTCGGCACCATCGGCAGCGCCCCGGCCGCACCCGACAGCCTTGGTCGATGCAGGTCGCGGACCAGCCGCCAAGCCGCGCCCGGCAGTACCACCATACCATCTGCGGCATCCACCAACGTCACACTGACGATTCCGCCCACGGGTGCCAGCGGCAGCGCCACCTCGGCCGGATCGCGCCAGGCCTCCAGCTCCCAGCGGAACCGCCGTTCGATCAGCGCCTTGGCTATCCTGCCCTCGATGGCGGCCATCGCCGCCCGCAGATAGCCTGCCAGCAGATCCTCCTGCCCCGCAGGCAGGGCAAATCCCGACCCCATCCGCAGATGGCCCTTCAGCGCCTCGACCGGCAACGCCGCTCCCGGCACCGCCGTTACCTCGGTCAACATCATCCTTGTCTCCGATGCCGCGATTGTTGGGGTGGGCGCGTGCCCTTCTCCCGCTCCGCTCGGACGGAATGGGGGAGCAGCTAGACGGAACGGTGTCCGGCACGCGCCCTTGTCCCGGCCCGCCATCCGGCAGACCGGGATCGGCTCGGCCTGTTACGAGACGGCCACTTTCAGAAGCTTGATCGCCGCAAAATCGGTGATGTCGCCGCCAACGCGCTTGGAGGCATAGAACAGCACATGCGGCTTGGCCGAGAACGGATCGCGCAGGATGCGCAGGTCGGGACGCTCGGCCACGGTATAGCCCGAGGCGAAATCCCCGAAGGCGATCGGATAGGTGTTCGCCCCCACATCCGGCATGTCCTCGCAGATCAGCACCGGATATCCCATCAGCTGCGGCGGCTGGCCCGATTGCAGGCTGTCGCCCCACATGAAGCGGCCGTCGGCATCCTTCATCTTGCGCACCGCTCCGGCGGTTTTCGAATTCATGATGAACGTGCCGTTGGCGCGGTAGTCGGCCCCCAGCGCATAGACCAGGTTCACGATGCAGTCGCTTGAGTTCGCAGCCGCGAAATCGGCTGCGGCCCCCGTCGGCACATAGCCAAGGCTGCCCCAGGTCCAGCTGGCATTCGCCACCTTGGCGGGCAGCAGGATGCCCTTGGGCTTGTCGATTCCGTCGCCGTTGATGAAGGCCGCCGATTCCGCGCGGATGAAGCGGGTGGCAATCTTGCCGGCCAGCCAGCCCTCGACGTCAAAGGCACTGTCGTCCAGCAGGCGCTGGCTTGCCTTCGGCATCGCCGACAACTCATGCAGCTTGATCGAAATCCGCTCGATGGTCGGGGTCGTCGTCTCGGCCTGCGCCGCCACCTCGGTCGCCCAGCCCGACCCCACCTCGGTGCGGTCGATCAGCACATCGAAACTGACCGCATCGACCTGCACCACATTGGCCACCGCCCGCAGCGAGGCCGTCGACAACAGCATCGACCGGATGCTGTCAGCCGTCTGCGGGTCGACCAGATAGCCGCCGTCCGCCGCCACTGCGGTGGACATGGCCTTGCCCTCCAGCACAAGCCCCCGCAGCCCGTCGTCATCGCCCGACCGAAGATAGGCGTTGAACGCCTTCTTGTGCGGGGCATCCATCTCCACCGCAGCCGAAAGGGCCGGGCGGCCGTAGGTCATGGTTTTCCGATCCAGCATGGTCAGTCGCTCTTCCTGATGTTGCAACGCTTGTTTCACTTCGCCCTGAAAGCTTTTGAACTCTCTCAGGAAACCGGTCATCGCGGATGTAACTTCCGCCACCGGCGTCACGGCCTGGGGCAAACCTTCCCCGGCCCGAGCCTCTCTCTCGGTCATCTCTCGATCCTCTCCGGTCACGAAAAAAGGCTCGGGCGCCTCAGCGCTCGGCCAGGGTCCGGCGGGCATCCTCGAAGACACCGGCCAGATCGCGCAGGGCATCCGAAACCGCATCCGATTTCGCCGCCACCCGCGCTTCGGGAAGCATGGGGAATGTCACCAGCGACACCTCCCACAGCTCCAGCTCCTGCAAGAGACGCCGCCCCTTGCCGTCGCGTTCCGCCTTGACGGTGCGATAGCCGATCGACAGCCCGTCGATCGCCCCCGCCGTCAGCAGGGCCGCCGCCTCGCGGCCCTTGTCCACCTCGGTCAGGATGCGACCCTTGACCCACAGGCCCTGCCCATCCTCGCGCACCTCGTCCCAGACGCCGATCGGCAGGCCCGGATCATGTTGCCACAGCATCTTGACCCGCCCTCCCCTGGCCCCCAGCCGCGCCAGCGAGGCCGCATAGGCCCCCTTCTCGACCACATCTCCGCCCTGATCCTTCACCCCGAACAGCGACGCATAGCCCGCCACCACCCGGCCTTCCGTCACCACCAGACCGGCCTCGGGGCGGTGATATTTCCGCTCCGGCGCTCCACAGCTTTCCATAGTTCACCTCATTGCCGCCGTGATCAGGGCCTCCGCCCCCTGCGCCAGCAGGAAAGCCGCGACCCCGTAAACCCCCAGCCAGATCCTCCGCTCCAGCCGCTCCAGCGCCGCATCGATCTGGCCAAGCCGGAACTCCAGCGCCGCCCAGCGTTCCTGCATGACCCGTTCGTTCGCCTCGATCCGGGCATGGGCCGCATCGAAACTGTCGAACAGGAACCGCGACCCGGCCCCGTCCTTCCGCGTGGTCATTCCTCCTCCTGAACCCTCGGCAGACCCAGGATCAGCCGCTTCTCGGCCGTGGTCAGGAAATCGGCCGCCCCCACCCGCGCCCATTGCTGGTCGCGCTCGGCCGACAGTGCGGGGATCTGGTCCAGATCGGGCCGCAGCTCCACCGCCTCGCCGGTGAACTGCTGCAACCAATGCGACAGGCTGGCCAGCACCCGCGCCGCCAAGGGCAGCACCGTCAGCCGGTAGAAGGCCCGGTTGGCCTCCTGATAGTTGGCATAGGTGGCGTCGCCGGGGATGCCCATCAGCATCGGCGGCACCCCGAAGGCCACCGCGATTTCCCGCGCGGCCGACAGTTTGGTCTCATGGAACTCCATGTCCGAAGGCGAGAATCCCATCGGCTTCCAGTCGAGGCCCCCTTCCAGCAGCATTGGCCGCCCGGCATTGCGCGCGCCCTGATGATGGGTCTCGATCTCGCTGACCAGCCGGTCATACTGATCGGGCGACAGGTTCGACTGTCCGTCCGCGCCCTTGTAGACGATGGCCCCCGAAGGCCGCGCCGCATTGTCCAGAAGCGCCTTCGACCAGCTTGACGCAGAATTATGCACGTCGATCGCCACCGCTGCCGCCTGCAGGGGCGACAGGCCGTAATGGTCGTCCGTCGGGTGGAACGACCGGATATGGCAGATCGGGCTCTGGCCTTCCGTCACCGGGAACCGATGCACCCGGCCGCCTACCGCATAGTCATAGGCCACCGGCCAGCCATCCGCCCCCGGCACCAGCGACATCCGGTCCGACCGCAGCACATGCAACTCCGCCGGGCCGCGCTCACCCGGCACCGCCTCGACATAGGCATTGCCACTCAGCAACAAAAAGCCGTAGATCGCCTCCAGCAGTTCGGCCCGCCCCTGCCCCGCATTGGGCCGTGCCAGCAGCGCCAGCAGCGCGTGCTGCTCATGGCGGCGTTCGGCATCCTGGCAGATCACCGGCAGCGCCGCGGCCGCCTCGGCAATCAGCCGGACCGCACGGAACCCCACCGGGTTGCCCTGAAAGCCGCTCCTTGCCAGCGAAACCGCATCGCGCGGGCTCCAGGCCACCCGTCCTGTCGTTCCCCAGGCCATCACCCGCCCCGTGGCGCTGGCCTTCTTCTCCACCGACATCGGGCTTCCCGCCCGATCGGCACGCTTCAGAAAATCGAACACCTCTGCCGCTCCTTTTTCTTGCCAACGGGCAAGGCCCGCCCGCACCCGCGCCGTGACGCGGGACGAATGTTCAACATTTCTTGTGGGTTACAGCGTCCGCAATCCGGGGCGTGCCAGCTTGCCCGCCGGCTCCACGATCAGATCGGTCAGCGCCCAGACCAGGGCATCCAGCCGGTCAGGACTGCCCTGTCCCCGCCAGCCCGTGCGGGCCATCTGCATCATCTGTGCTTCCAGCGCCCCCAGATCGCCGCGATGCGCCACCCGGCCCTGTTCGTACAATGCCGAAACCGGCTCGGCCCGCAGCATCTTGGACCGCATGGCCCGCACCGCCCGGAACGGCACCAGAGGGTCGATCTGCCGGATCACGTCCCGCACCATATCGCCGCCCTGGTTGACCTCGGCCACCAGCCGCTCGGCCCCGAACTCTTCCATCGCGGCCAGCGCCGCCCGTGCCCAGCCCTCTGGCGATGCCCCCTTGACCGATCGGTCCGCCAGCACCACCGCGCGCCATTCACCCGGCCCACCCCGCGTGTCGGCTGCGACCACCACGATCCCGCATTCATCGGAAACCTTGGTCGCCGTTACCGGCGGATCCACCGCCACCACCACGCGCTGCGGCTCTGCCGCCGGTGCCGTCCGTGCCGCCGTGATCATGGGCAAGGTCCACAGCGCATCCGGCACATCCTCGACCAGTTCGCCCAGCAGTTCCTGCCGCCCGAAGGCCGTGCCCTGGAACCGCGCCTTCACCTCGCTCAGATAGCTGTCAGCCAGATAGGCACGGTTCGCCTCGGTTGGCGCATGGGTGATCACGGTTGACGGGTTTTGCAGGATCGCCTTCAGAACCTCCACATTGCGCGGCGTCGTCGTCACCACCTGTTGCGGATTGGACCCCAGCCGCAGCGCGAACTGCAACTGGTCCCATGTGGCCTGCGCCTTCGGCCATTTCGCCAGTTCATCCACCCAGGCGGCGTCGAACTGCGGCCCCCGCAGGCTTTCGGGGTCATGCGCCGAAAACAGCCGCGCCTCGGCCCCGTTCGGCCATTCCAGTACATTGCGGCTGGAAATCCACTTCGGCCGCCGGTCGGGGGGCGAACAGGCCAGGATGCCGCTTTCGCCCAGCACCATCACCTCGCGCGCCTGATCCAGAGTCTCGGCCACCAGCGCGACGCGCCGGGCCCGCCCCGGATCGCCGGGCCGCGCCCCTTCCACCTGCGCCCGCACCCATTCGGCACCGGCGCGCGTCTTGCCCGCGCCGCGCCCACCCATGATGACCCAGGTCTTCCAGGCCCCTTCAGGGGCCACCTGATGCGGCAACGCCCAGAATTCGAACACCCAGGGCAGCGCCAGAAGCGCGCCCTCGCTCAACGATCCGATGAAATCGTCAATCTCCTCGGGCAGCGCGGAGGCAAGCCATGCGGCGCCCGATTTCATCGCGCGCGGCCCCGAGATCAAGGTCGCATCCGGCTCCGACAGACCCGGCAATCTGCTTGCTGAGTTTCTCAAACTTCGCCCTTTCCTCGATCAGCATAAGGCCAACCTTGGCCAGATCACGGATGGCATCCCTGCTCTTCGGAACGCTGCCCTTCTGATCGGCGGTCTGATCGGCCGTGATCGCCGCCATCGCGGCCCTGACATCCGCAATCGCCAGCAGGAACAGTTCTTCCGTGAACGCCGCGACATCCGTGGGTATATCGTCACCCTCAGTAAACCTGATGGTCATTCTGCCCGCCCGCCTCTCATGCCATCTTCCGCACGAGAGAAATGCAAAAGCGGCCCTGGGTCGCCCCCCGGCCGCTCTCGACACTTCTTCTAGCATGTCACAGGTTCTACATCAGGCCGGGCGCAGGGTCAAGATAAAAATCCAGCAATGACAATACGTTATGCGAACGACGTGTTAATCACCTGTTAACCGCCATCCCCCGCAACCGCCTCGCCCGCCGCCGCTTCCTGCGCGCGAAACGCTTCGACATTGCGGTTATGTTCGTCCAGCGTGGCCGCGAACACATGCCCATCCGCCGGGTTCAGCGTCTTGGCCACGAAGAACAGGTAATCCGTCTCGGCCGGGTTCAGGGCCGCCCGGATCGCCTCGGCACCGGGGTTGGCAATCGGACCCGGCGGCAGACCGTCGATCACATAGGTGTTGTAGGGCGTCTCGCGCCGCAATTCGCTCTGCCGCAGCCCGCGGCCCAGCACACCCTCGCCCTTGGTGATGCCATAGATCACCGTCGGGTCGGTCTGCAGCCGCATCCCCTGCCGCAACCTGTTCACGAAGACCGAGGCCACCAGCGCACGCTCATCCGCGATCCCGGTTTCCTTTTCCACGATGCTGGCCATGACCATCGCCTTCTCGGGCGTGTCATAGGGCAGATCATCCGACCGCTCCTCCCACAGCCGCGCCAGCGTGGCTGCCTGATCCGTCGCCATCTTGTCGATCAGATCCTGCCGCGCGCCGCCCTTCAGCACCTCATAGGCCTTGGGGGCAAGCGAGCCTTCGGCCGGAACCTCGGCGATCTCTCCGTCAAGGAAATCCGCCTTGCGCAGGCCGTCCACCACCTGCCAGCTGGTCACACCTTCAACCACGGTGATCTGATAGCGCAGGTCCGGTTCCGCCACCGCTTCGGTATATTCTGCCGGAATCTCCCCGGCCGGATCGAATTTCGCCACTTCGACAAAGCTTTGCGTCGCCGGGTCCAGCTCGCGCAAGACCACGTTGATGCTGGCCACCCCGATGACGAAATTCACCTCCTGCCCGCAGGTCGACGCCCCCGCCGTGGTGATGGCCGCCAGCACATCCGCCATCGAGGTGCCGGGCTTGATCAGGTAGGAACCGCGCTTCAGCTCGCTTGACTTGCCTGCATAATCCGCGCCGATGCGAAAGATCCGCGCATCCGAAATCGCGCCGCGATCCTCAAGATTGCGGCTGACCCCGCCCAGCGACGCACCGCCCTCCACCCGCAGACAGATCGATTCCGCCAGCGGTCCGGGCTTCACAAACTCATTCCGGCCCCAGGCCACCGCCCCCGCCGCCGCGATCAGGATCACGATGAACAGCGTCAGCGCGTTCGAGGCGATGCTTCTCCACATGCCTTATTTCACCCGTCCCAGCACCAGGCTGGCATTGGTGCCGCCAAAGCCGAAGCTGTTCGACAGGGCCACGTCGATCCGGCGCTTCACCGCCGTGTTCGGGGCCAGGTCCAGCTTCGGCGTGACGGCGGGATTGTCCAGGTTGATCGTCGGCGGCGCCACCTGGTCGCGGATGG
This sequence comes from Paracoccaceae bacterium, assembly GCA_036745335.1. Taxonomy (GTDB): domain Bacteria; phylum Pseudomonadota; class Alphaproteobacteria; order Rhodobacterales; family Rhodobacteraceae; genus Pseudogemmobacter. The sequence goes on along the minus strand of DAIOGH010000034.1, from coordinate 14,863 downwards.
CCAGCACGCAGAAGATCGCCTCCACCGCGCCGGCCGCCCCCAACAGATGCCCGATGCTCGACTTGGTCGATGACATCGTGGCCTTGCCCGCCGCATCGCCCAACAGCCGCTCTACCGCGCCCAGTTCGATGGTATCGGCCATGGTGCTGGTGCCATGGGCGTTGATGTAATCCACATCCGCAGGCGTCAGCCCGGCCCGGTTCAGCGCCGCCTTCATGCTGCGATAGCCGCCGTCGCCGTCCTCGGAAGGCGCGGTGATGTGATAGGCATCGCCCGACAGGCCATAGCCCAGAACCTCGGCATAGATCTTCGCGCCGCGGGCTTTGGCATGTTCGTATTCCTCCAGCACCACGCAGCCCGCGCCCTCGCCCATGACGAATCCGTCGCGGTCGGCGTCATAGGGGCGGCTGGCCTTCTGCGGCGCGTCGGCCCGCTTTGTGGACAGCGCCTTGCAGGCGTTGAATCCGGCGATGCCGATCTCGGAAATCGGGCTTTCCGCCCCACCCGCCACCATCACATCGGCATCGCCGATCATGATCAGCCGCGCCGCATCGCCAATCGCATGGGCCCCGGTCGAACAGGCGGTGACAACCGCATGGTTCGGCCCCTTGAAGCCGAACTTGATCGACACCTGTCCTGACACCAGATTGATCAGCGCCCCCGGAATGAAGAAGGGCGACACCCGCTTCGGCCCTTTTTCCTTGATCAGCACCGCGGTTTCCGCGATCGAGGTCAGCCCGCCGATCCCCGATCCGATCATCACCCCGGTGCGTTCCCGGTCGTCCTCGGTCTGCGGCTCCCAGCCTGAATCCTTCACCGCCTGCGTGGCCGCCGCGATGCCGTACAGGATGAAATCATCCACCTTGCGGCGGTCCTTCGGCTCCATCCAGTCATCGGGATTGAAGGTGCCGTCCGTGCCATCGCCGAACGGGATCTCGCAGGCATATTGCGTCACCACATTCGCCGGATCGAACCGGGTGATCGGCCCGGCCCCGGATTGTCCGGCCAGGAGGCGGCTCCATGTCTCTTCGACGCCCGAGGCCAGCGGCGTGACCATTCCCAGACCCGTGACGACGACACGACGCATTCCGCTCTCCTCAAGGCAATCAAAGGCATTCAGCGGGTGATACACGCGGGCCAAAGCCCACGCAACCACGGGGCCGCACTGTGGCGGCAGGCCGCGCAGCTACCGGCGACCCGGATCACCTCGATGACCCTAGTCCTGAACCTTCTTCACGAATTGCGACTTCAACCCCATCTCGCCGATGCCGGGAATCCTGCAATCGATGTCATGATCACCCTCGACCAGACGGATGCCGCGCACCTTGGTGCCGACCTTCACAACCTGCGATGATCCCTTCACCTTCAGATCCTTGATCACCGTCACGCTATCCCCGTCGCGCAGGATGTTGCCGACGGCGTCGCGCACCTCGGCCACGGCCTCCACCCCGGCCCCAGGCTGCCATTCATGGCCGCATTCGGGGCAGGTCAGAAGGGCATCCACCTGATAGACATAGGCAGAGGAACATTCGGGGCATGGCGGCAGGTTTTCGGTCATGTCGCAACCTACCGCCCGCGCCCGGCCTCCACCACCCCCGATCCTAGCCCTGACGCGCCACGATGCCCATCACGCCCGCCAGCAATTGCGCCGCCACCATCGCCCCCAGCCCGTCGATATCGCGCTCGGGCATGAATTCCACCATGTCGAAGCCGGCAATCCGCGCCTTTTCGGCCACCGCCCCCACCAGCTCCAGCACCTGCCAGTAGGACAGTCCCCCCGCCGTCCGGCCGATCACTGCCGGCATCACCGAAGGGTCAAGCGCATCCACATCCAGACAGATGATCACCTCGGCCCCGTCGGGAATCAGATCCACCGCGCGCCACACGCCGTTCCGGGCCACCTCTCCTGCCGGAACGAACTCCACCCCCCAGTCCAGAGCATCCTGCAAGTCCACCGCGCGCGCCGATCCGATCCCCCGCGCGCCCAGTTGCACGATCCGCTCGACATGCCCCATCTCGGACGCGCGCCGCATGGTCGACGACAGGCCCAGCCGCTCTCCGCCCACCTCGTCGCGCCAGTCGATATGGGCGTCGATCTGAAGGATCGTATAGGTCTTTCCCCTGGCCCCGAAAGCCTCCAGCATCGGGATCGGCAGGCTGTCATCCCCACCGATCAGGACCGGCACCGCGCCCCGGTCCAGCACCTGAGAAACCGCCCCGAAGATCCGCGCCCGGTTTCCCGCCGCATCCTCCGGGTCCTGCGGCAGATCGCCCGCATCGACGGCATCCACAACCGCCGGGAACACCGGCCCGCCCAGATCGAAATCCACATGCGCCAGATTGGCCGCATAGGCCGCCCCCGCCGCCCGGATCGCCGCAGGCCCCCCGGCGCAATAGAACCCGACCGCCGGATAAGGCGTGCAGCCATCCGCGCCGATCAGCGCGATCCTTGCAGGCAGGCGCGACAGGTCGCGGCAGCGCGGGATGCCCATGAAGGTATCGACCGCCGCCGCCCCGAACATCGTGCCAAGCGCCTGATTGCCCGCCATGCCCTGCCCTCCGCCTGTGTCCGCATCCAAAGGATGCAGGGACAGATGGCCCCATGGCAAGTCAGCCCGGTCGGCACCGGCAAAGGCCCGCCCCGAATGCAAAGGGCACCCCGAAGGGTGCCCTGCCTTCCCCGAAAGGGAAACGAAACCTCAGGCGGCCGAGGAGATGAACTTCACCGCATCGCCGAAGGTCTGGATGGTCTCGGCGGCGTCATCCGGGATCTCGATGCCGAATTCTTCCTCGAAAGCCATGACCAGTTCCACGGTGTCCAGCGAATCCGCGCCCAGATCGTCGATGAACGAGGCAGTCTCGGTCACCTTGTCCTCTTCGACGCCCAGATGCTCGACGACGATCTTCTTCACGCGATCGGCGATGTCGCTCATGTCACTTCCTCTTGTTGTCCGGGCTTTGCGCACCGGTCTGATTGGTCCTGCCCCAGCGGGCGTTTCGGCCGCTCGTCCGGCCACTCGACCCGAGTCACCCCGGCGAATTCTGCGCGCCTATAGCAACAGGCGCGATGTTACGCAAACGCTTTCCCCAAGGCCATGGGAGAAGCCCTGCCCCGCTCAGATCATGGCCATTCCGCCATTCACATGCAAGGTGGCACCGGTGACATAGCCCGCCTCGACCGAAGCCAGATACAGCACAGCCGCCGCAATCTCGGCCGGTGTGCCCATCCGTCCCGCGGGCACCGCCTCCAGAATCCCCGCGCGCTGCGCCTCGTTCAGCTTGTCGGTCATCGCGGTCTCGATGAAGCCAGGTGCCACGCAGTTCACCGTTATGCCCCGGCTGGCCACTTCGGCCGCCAGCGACTTCGACAGCCCCACCATCCCGGCCTTCGACGCGGCATAGTTCACCTGTCCGCCGTTGCCGGTGGTGCCGACCACGGACGAGATATTCACGATCCGCCCCCAGCGCGCCTTCATCATGCCGCGGATGGCGGCGCGGCACAGCCGGAAGGTGGCGGTCAGGTTCACGTCGATCACCGATTGCCAGTCATCATCCGACATCCGCATCACAAGTCCGTCACGGGTGATCCCGGCATTGTTGACCAGAATGTCCACCGCTCCCATCGCCTCGACCGCACGCTTGACCAGGCCTTCCACCTCGGCCGGGTCCGACAGGTTGCAGGGCAGCACATGGGCACGCCCGCCCAGTTCGGCCGCCAGATCCTCCAGCGGCCCGACCCGCGTGCCCGACAGCCCGACAACCGCCCCCGCCCCATGCAGCACACGGGCGATATCGGCCCCGATCCCGCCCGAAGCGCCCGTCACCAGCGCCGTCTTCCCCGTCAGATCGAACATGAGGTCACTCCTTGTCATTCCTGTCGCCGGTTTCGATTTTTCGTCGAAAAAATCGTCTCAGCCCCTGGCGGCTGCAACATCCTCGGGCGAGCCGACCGCGCGCAAGGCCACATCGCCCGAGACGATCCGCCTGATCATTCCCGACAGCGCCTTGCCCGCACCGATTTCCCAGAAATCGCGCACACCGGCGGTTTCCATCCACAGCACCGATTCCCGCCAGCGCACCGATCCCGTCACCTGCGCCACCAGAAGATCGAAGATCCGGTCGGGTTCCGTCACCGCCTCGGCCCGCACGTTCACCACGACGGGCACGGCCGGTTTCGAGATCACCACCGCCGACAGAGCCTCGGCCATCTTGTGTGCGGCGGGCTGCATCAGGGCACAGTGGAAGGGGGCAGACACCGGCAGCAACAATGCGCGTTTTGCCCCCCTTGCCTTGGCGATCTCGACCGCCCGTTCCACCGCAGCCTTGTGACCCGAAACGACCACCTGCGCGGGATCGTTGTCATTCGCCGCCTGACAGACCTCGCCCTGCGCCGCCTCTTCGGCAACGGCCTTCGCCGTCTCGAAATCCAGCCCCAGCAGCGCCGCCATCGCCCCCACGCCCACCGGCACCGCCTCCTGCATCGCCTGCCCGCGCAGCCGCAACAAGCGGGCGGTGTCCGACAGGCTCAGCGCCCCGGCCGCACAAAGCGCCGAATATTCCCCAAGGCTGTGGCCCGCGACAAAGGCGGCATGGCTTTCCACCGTGATGCCTTCGGATTTCAGCGCCGCAATGGCCGCCAGAGAGGTTGCCATCAACGCCGGCTGGGCGTTCTGCGTCAGCGTCAGTTCGGCAATCTCGCCGTCCCAGATCAGCGCGGACAGCTTTTCCCCCAGCGCCGCATCCACTTCGTCGAACACGGCTTTTGCCGCCGGATAGGCTTCGGCCAACGCCTTGCCCATGCCGATGGTCTGGGCACCCTGCCCCGGAAACACGAATGCGCGGCTCATGCCCGTCCTCTCCTGATCGTTTGACTTGGCATAGCGAACGGGGGCGAAAAGGGCAACGGCAGAGCCTTCGCCCCCGCGCCGGGGCTTTCGGCTGGCCGCACAGGCCCTGTGCCACCGGGAACATTCCGCTCCGCACAACCGCTGTTATGGTGCCGACAAAGCCACACAGGATTCCCCATGCCCGCAAGCAATTCCCCCATCCGCTATGGCAGCGTCGCACGCGGCCTGCACTGGCTGACCGCCCTGCTGATCTTCGCCGCCTTCCCGCTGGGGATGATCGCCGACGGCCTGCCCTTCGACACATCCGAGGCGCTGGCCTTCAAGGCACAGGTCTTCTCGGTTCACAAGACATTGGGCGTGGCGGTGTTTTTCGTGGCGCTGATCCGCATCCTCTGGGCGCTGTCCGGTCCGAAACCCGTGCCCCTGCATCCGCAGCGACGGGCCGAGACCTTCGTGGCCGAGGCCGTGCATTGGGCGCTTTACCTTTCGCTGGTGGTGGTCCCGCTCTCCGGTTGGGTGCATCACGCCGCGACGACCGGCTTTGCCCCGATCCTGTGGCCGCTGGGTCAGGGCCTGCCCTTCGTCCCCACCTCGGAAACCGTGGCCGGGGCCGCCGGTGCGGCGCATTGGCTGTTCACCAAGGTCCTGCTGGTCTCTGTCGCCCTGCATGTGCTGGGGGCGCTGAAACATGCGCTGATCGACCGCGACCTGACCCTGGCGCGGATGGCGGTCGGCACCGAAGCGGGCAAGCCGGGGACGGCGCACATCAGCCTTGCCCCGGCGCTGGTGGCACTGGCGGTCTTTGTCGCGGGCGGAGCCGGGGCCTGGGCGCTGGCAAGCCGCTCAACGGACTCTCCGGTGGCCGAAGCCCCGGCACCCGATGCCTCAGTCGGGACAACCGGCGGCAACTGGCAGGTGCAGGAGGGGACGATTGCCCTTGCCGTGCAGCAGATGGGTCAAGAGGTGCAGGGCAGCCTGCCCACCTGGACGGCGGTGATCGACTTTGACGAAGCCAGCGGCACCGGCCGGGTGGCGGTCCAGATCGACACCACCAAAGTGACCCTGGGTTCGGTGACGGATCAGGCCAAAGGCCCCGAGTTCTTTGACGTCGCCGCCCATCCCGGTGCGGCGTTCACAGGCGATATTGCCCCAGCCGGCGATGGTTTCGAGGCGAAAGGCACCCTGACCCTGCGCGGCACCGAGGTGCCCGTCACCCTGCCCTTCACCCTTGCCATCGACGGCGACACGGCCCGGATGGCGGCCAGGATCAGGCTGGACCGGCGCGATTTCGGCATGGGCCCCAGCTACAAGGATGACAAGACGGTGGGCTTTACCGTCGATGTCGACGTCACCCTGCTGGCGAAACGCGCGGGCTGACCACGCCAACGAAAAAGGGCCGCCGGTCAAACCGGCGGCCCCTTCCTGTCTGGCGGTCCGTTCAGGTCACTGGACCTTGGCCGCCTCGACCGAGATCTGCACCTGCACCTCGTCGGCGATGAACGGCGCATAAAGGCCAAGGTTGAACTCGGACCGGATCAGCGTCGTCGTGGCCGAGAACCCGGCCCAGGGCTGGTTCATCATCGGATGATCGCCGATCTGGTTCAGCGTGGCCTCCAGCACCACCGGTTTGGTCACTTCGTTCAGTGTCAGATCGCCGGTGATCCGCGCGGTCTTTTCCCCCGTCACCTCGATCGCGGTGGATTTGAACGTCACCATCTCATCCTCGGCCGCGCCAAAGAAATCGGGCGACATCAGGTGATCGAACCGCTCCTGCCAGCCGGTCAGCATGGTCCTGACCGGAAAGGACACCGTCACCGAGGATTTCGCCGGATCGGCCTGATCGAAGACGATCTCGCCGTTGAAGCCCGAGAACATGCCGTAGGACGTGGAAAACCCAAGATGGTTGTAGCTGAACACGATCTGGCTGTGGCTGGCGTCCAGGGTATATGTCTCGGGTTCGGCCAGGGCCGGTGTGGCGGCCAGCAGGGCAAGGGCGAAGGCAGAGGCACGGATCATTCGGTCAGTCCTTTCAGTGGGTTGAAACTCGGGCGGCAAGGTGCGGGCGATGCTGCATCTGCACAATCCGGCGCTGACGAACAGCGCCTGCGCGCCTGCGAACATCACATTGCCGCGCAGGTGCGTGATCGCGCAGTTTCCTCGGGAACGGCAGCACGCCATTGCATGATGCAGCCCTCGCCCTATCTTGCGCGCATGATGCAAGACCTGTCCCCGGCCCGCCGCCGCATCCTGTTCGCCCTGCTGTTCGAAGGCATCGGCCTTCTGCTCAGCACGGCCGGGCTGATGCTGTTTTCCGGCAGCGATGTCGGCACGGCAGGCGGAGCTTCGGCCGGGGCGATGATCGTGGCACTGGCCTACAACTATGGTTTCAACTGGCTGTTCGAGCGCTGGGAAAAGCGCCAGCCCAAACGCGGCCGCGACCTGAAGCGCCGCCTGCTGCATGGCGCCCTGTTCGAAGGCGGGCTGATGCTGCTGCTGGTGCCCTGGCTGGCGTTCTGGATGGGCATCGGGCTGATCGAGGCGTTTCTGTACGACGCCGGGCTGATCGCCTTCTTCGCCATCTATACCCTTGCCTTCACCTGGGCCTTCGACCGCATCTTCGGCCTGCCGCTGTCGGCGCGATAGCGGCAGGCCGGGGGTTGCACCGGGCAGCAAAACCCGTATAAGGCCGCATCTTTCCGCATTGACCCATGAACCGGCGATGCCTCTCGTGGACGGGCCGCGGAAAGTCCTGCCCGTCCGTTGAAGCCGCCCCGAGACGAAGGAACGCACATGCCGCTGTATGAGCATGTCTTCATCGCGCGTCAGGATCTGTCCAACGCGCAGGCCGAAGGCCTTGTCGAACATTTCTCCACGGTCCTTTCGGACAACGGCGGCAAGGTCGTCGAATCCGAATACTGGGGCGTGAAGACCATGGCCTACAAGATCAACAAGAACCGCAAGGGCCACTATTCCCTGCTGAAATCCGACGCCCCGGCGGCGGCGGTGCAGGAGATGGAACGCCTGATGCGCTTGCATGACGATGTCATGCGCGTGCTGACCATCAAGGTCGACAAGCACGCCGAAGGCCCCTCGATCCAGATGCAGAAGCGCGATGAGCGTGAAGGCCGTGGCGACCGCGAAGACCGCGGCGACCGGGGGGATCGGGGCGACCGGGGTGGCGACCGTGGCGGTTTCGACCGTCGCGAGCGTCGTTGATCAACGTCAGGAAAGGTTCATAAACCATGGCGAACAAACCGTTTTTCCGCCGCCGCAAGGTTTGCCCCTTCTCGGGCGACAACGCTCCGGCGATCGACTACAAGGACACCCGTCTTCTGCAGCGCTACATCTCCGAGCGCGGCAAGATCGTGCCCTCGCGCATCACCGCCGTCTCGGCCAAGAAGCAGCGTGAACTGGCGACCGCCATCAAGCGCGCCCGCTTCCTCGCCCTGCTGCCCTATGCCGTGAAATAAGGAGCGACAGACATGCAAGTCATCCTTCTGGAACGTGTGGCCAAGCTTGGCCAGATGGGCGAAGTCGTGAACGTCAAGGACGGCTACGCCCGCAACTTCCTTCTGCCGCAAGGCAAGGCGCTGCGTGCGTCGGAAGCCAACGTCAAGAGCTTCGAAGGCCGCAAGGCGCAACTCGTTGCCGAGAACCTGGAAACCAGGAAGGAAGCCGAAGCCGTCGCTGAGAAGCTGAACGGTCAGACCTTCGTGGTGATTCGTTCTGCCTCGGATGCCGGTGCGCTTTATGGCTCGGTCACGGCGCGCGATGCGTCCGAAGCCGCGACCGAAGCCGGGTTCACCGTGGCGCGTGGCCAGGTCGTGCTGGTCAAGCCGATCAAGGATCTGGGCATTCATGAAGTTTCGGTGGTGCTGCACCCCGAAGTGACCGCCACGATCAAGCTGAACGTCGCCCGGTCGACCGAAGAGGCCGAACTCCAGGCTTCGGGCAAGTCGATTCAGGAACTGGCCGCCGAAGCCGAAGCCGCCGCCGAATTCGAAATCAGTGAGCTGTTCGACGACATCGGGGCCGCAACCGCCGACGAGTGATCGTTCCCGTCTTGGGAAACAGGCCGCGCCGGGGCAACCCGGCGCGGTTTTTCATTGCGCCGCGGCGGCCCGATTGCGACCGGGCCGCGTCGCAATCAGCGGCGCAACCGTCGCCGCCTTGGCCACCATCGCGGCATCATGCCCGCGCTTTCCCAGACCCGGATCGGTATCCTCTGCCTTGTGACAGGCATCGCCATCTTTTCCGTTCAGGACCTGATCCTGAAGCTCTTGTCGGGCGATTACCCGCTGCATCAGGCCATGGTGATCCGCAGCCTGGTCGCCCTGCCCTGCCTGCTGCTGATCACGCGCTGGTTCGACGGCCGCCTCACCACCATCACCACGCCGGGCTGGTGGAAGATGCTGGCGCGCGGCGCGCTGAATTTTCTGGCTTATACCGCCTATTATCTGGGTCTGGCCGTGCTGCCGATGGCCGAGACGGTGGCGCTGTTCTTCATGGCACCGCTGTTCATCACCCTCGCCGCCGCGCTGATCCTTCGCGAGACGGTCTCGCCCGCGGCTGCCGTTGCGGTCTGCATGGGCTTTGCCGGTGTCCTGCTGATCGTCCAGCCGGGGGCCTCGGGCTTTCAGCCCGCCGCCCTGCTGCCGATTCTCGGGGCCTTCGGTTATGCGGTGTCGATGGTGGTTGCCCGACCGATGGGCCGCACCGAAACGGCCGCTGCAATGGCGTTCTGGGGCAATATCTGTTTTCTGCTTTGCGCCCTGGTGCTGGCGGCGATCTATGGTTCGGGCCGGTTCGCCGCAGACAGCCACCCCGCCATGGCCTTCCTGACGCGCGGCTGGGTCTCGCCACCGCCCGGCGACCTGCTGCTGATGGGGGCCTGCGGTCTTATCGCCGCCATCGGCCTGACGCTGCTGACGCAGGCCTACAAGATGGCCCCCTCATCGGCCGTCGCCCCCTTTGAATACAGCTTCATGTTCTGGGGCCTGTTGTGGGGGTGGATGTTCTGGCGCGACCTGCCCGATGCGATGGGCTGGGTCGGCATCGCGGTGATCATCGCCGCCGGCCTTTACGTCATCCGCCAGCCCGAGCCGACAGCCCCCGCCGATCCGGCGGAAACCTTTCGCTGACAGGGCCGGAAAAGACAAGGACCGCGCCCATATGGACGCGGCCCCCTGATTTTCGTCGAAAATCAGTGTCTTACATTTCGTCCAGCGCCTCGACGGCCTTTTCCAGTTTCTCTTTCGAAACTTCCTTCTCCGTCACCTTGGCCTGACCGACGATATGGTCGATCACCTTGTCTTCAAAGACCGGCGCGCGCAGCTGCTGCTGCATCTGGGGATTCTTCTGCACGAATTCGAAGAACTGCCGCTCCTGCCCCGGATACTGCCGTGCGGCGGCCAGAACAGCCTGGGTCATCTCGGCATCCGTCACGGTGACTTCGGCGATCTTGCCGACCTCGGCCAGAAGCAGGCCCAGACGCACCCGGCGTTCGGCCAGCTTCTTGTGTTCGTCGGTCGGCTCGATCGCCCCGTGATTATGGCCGTGATCATCGGGATGCTCTTCATGATAGAGTTGGTGGGCAATCTGCCCGGCTTCCGCCTCGACCAGCTTGGCCGGCAGGTCGAACTTGACCAGATCGTCCAGCTGGTCTAGCAGCGCGCGCTTCAGCACCGCACGGGCAGCACCGGCATATTCCGCCTCAAGCCGCGACGTGACCTGGGTCTTCAGCCCGGCCAGATCCTCGGCGCCGTATTTCTTGGCCAGTTCGTCATCGACCTCGGCCGCCTTCGCCTCTTTCACCGCCTTCACGGTGCAGGCAAAGACCGCAGCCTTGCCCGCCAGGTGCTTGGCACCATAGTTTTCCGGGAACGAGACGTTCACCGAAACCTCATCGCCCACCTTGGCACCGACCAGCTGCTCTTCAAAGCCGGGGATGAAAGACCCCGATCCCAGCACCAGCGGATAATCATCCGCCGTGCCGCCCTCGAACAGCTCACCATCGACCGAGCCCTTGAAGTCGATCGTCACCTGATCGCCATCCTTGGCCTTGGCCCCCTTCTTGCGGTCGTCATAGGACTTCACGCCATCGGCCAGGTTCTTCAGCGCCTCGTCCACCGCCTTGTCATCGGCCTTCACAACCAGCTTTTCCAGCTTGATCTTGGCGGCATCGAAGGCCGGGATCGGCGGCAGGTTCTCGTAGGTCATCTCGACCACGACGTCGCTGCCCTCTTTCCACTCTTCGCCACCCACCATCTTGACATCGGGTTGCAGCGCAGGCCGGTCGCCGGTCTTTTCGAAATGGTCCTTCATCGCGCCGTCGATGGCATCCTGCATGGCATCGCCCAGGATCCGCGGGCCGAACTGCTTTTTCAGGATCGCCAGCGGCACCTTCCCTTTGCGAAAGCCCTTGATTTCTACCTCGGGCTGCGCCTCAAGCAGCTTTTCCTGCACCTTGGCGTCCAGCTCGGCCGCCGTCACGGTGATGGTATAGCCGCGCTTGAGGCCTTCGTTCAGGGTCTCGGTGACCTGCATGTTTCCGTCCTTCTGTCTTGTCTGGTGCGGGTGAAGGGACTTGAACCCCCACGCCTTGCGGCGCCGGAACCTAAATCCGGTGCGTCTGCCAATTCCGCCACACCCGCATGTGCCTGTCCGTCATCTCGTCCTCCGATACGAACAAGGGGACCGCGCCCTTCAAAGAAGGGTTGGCCCCCGTCCGCCCGGAAATTCCGCGCCCTTCTAACAAAGGCCAAAGGCGGATGCGAGAGGAAAATCTTGCCACATTCCGGCCATAGTGACCCAACGTCACAACCTATGCGGTCATGATGATTGCCTCAATCGGGCCAATTCTTGCCACAGTCGGCTGTGAAGACTTGGGACAGTGAATTTGTCCCGAGGCCCCGATGAGCATCCTGACATCCGCCCACCAGACCAGCGAAGCCGCAAATGCTGCGGTATTGGCCACCGGGATCACTGCGGGCACCAGGGTGTTGACGCTGGACGGCGAACTGCCGGTGCAATACCTGGCCGTGGGCGACCGTGTCATCACCCGCTCGGGTTCCAAAGTGCTGAAGGATATCCAGGTCGCGGTGCTGCGCGATGTGCCCATGGTGCGGGTCACGGCCTCGGCCTTGGGGCATGACCGTCCCGAAGATGACGTCTTCGTCGCCCCCGGTCAGGCCATTCTGGTCCGCGACTGGCGCGCCAAGGCGGTCTTCGGCCGCGAAGTGGCAATGGTCGAGGCGCAGCGTTTGGTCGACGGCGATTACATCCGGCACGAGACCGTCACCGAACTGCGTCTTTTCACCCTGACATTCGAGCGGGACGAAGTGATCTATGCAGGCGGGCTGGAACTGGCCTGCCCGACGGTCACGGTGACAGCCTGAACCAAGTTTCCTTCAAGGCTCCTGGCAGAACCTGATGGATCAAGGGGTCGTTCTTCGGAACGGCCCCTTAACTTTTCTCACAGCCCCAGCGCGCGGAACACCTTGGGCAATTCCTCCGGCAGATCCTCGGCGATCAGGCCGGGGCCGAAGGACAGCGCGCATTCGACATGCAGCCAGGCCCCGGTGCAGGCGGCGTCAAACGGCGAAAACCCGCGCGCCATCAGCCCGGTGATGAACCCCGCCAGCACATCGCCACTGCCTGCCGTCGCCAGCCAGGGCGCGGCGCGGTCATAGGCCGCCGAATTGATGGCGCAGCGCCCGTCCGGCGCGGCAATCACCGTATCCGGCCCCTTGAACAGCACCACGCAGCCGGCGCGGGCGGCGGCCTCGCGGCAGGCATCGACCTTGGAAAAGGCGGGGCCTTTGGTGGCCGGTGCGGCCAGCTTTGCCGCGATGTCGGGGAAGATCCGCGCGAATTCCCCGGCATGGGGGGTGAGGACGCAAGCCCCATGCAGCTTGCCGAACAGCGCATCCGCCTCGTCAAAGAATCCTGCCCACAAGGCATCGGCATCCAGAACCGTCGGCCGCGCGCCCGCCAGCGCCACCCCAATCAACGCCGTCTCGCGCGCGCCGGTCCCCATCCCAGGCCCCAGACACAGCGCGTTGATCCGCTGATCCTCCAACACCTCGGCCAGCACCTCGGCATCCGCCACCCCCCGCAGCATCACCGCATCCAGGCGAGCGGCGTTTTCGGGTATCGCGTCCAAAGGACACCCCACCGTCACCACCCCCGCCCCGATCCGCAACGCCCCCCGCGCCGAAAGCCGCGCCGCTCCGCCCCGACCTGAGGGGCCAGAAAGGACAAGGGCATGACCGTAGGAGTATTTATGCTCGGGGCGTCTTTTCCTGTCGCCCTTGGCAAGCGGACGAACGTCTCCATTCGGTAAGGAGACGAGCCCCTTTTCCAGATTCAAACCGCCCGCCAGCCGCACCGCGCCCATGGCAGGATTACGATAGTCCTGCCGTCCAATTCCCATCGGGCCAAGCCAGCCCAGATCGGCCCGCACCACCTTTTCGCAATACCATGGCCCTTCGCCAAGCATATGGCCGCATTTCAGAAAGCCGCAGGCGACTGTCAGGTCGGCATGGAACACGACGCGATGATTGGCGCGCCCTCGCGTCGAGATCACTCGGCCGCTGTCGGCACAAAGCCCGGACGGAACGTCGATCGAAACGCAATGAACGGTGACGTGTTCTTCCAGCTCGAGATCGGCAAAGGGCCTGTCCCAGAGGCGACACAGCATGTCGTCAAGCGGCCGGGTCAGGCCGGTGCCGAAGAGCGCGTCGATCACAAGGGCATGACCGCCGTGAAGCTCGTCACTCCACATTGCGGGCTGATACCAGTCTCTTTCGATTGGCAAGGAAACCGTGGCCATTTCGCCTTCGGCCGCAAGCCAGAGGTCGCGCATCCGTGCCGCGTCTGCCGGCTGTCGGTCAGGCTGACCGAAAAACGTGACGCGAACCAGCCAGCCCCATTCCTTCAGCAGCCGCGCGACGACGAACCCGTCACCGCCATTGTTGCCCGGCCCGCACAGGACCACCGCCCGGTGCGAGGTCGCCTTCAACTCCGGCCATTCCTCGAACACCGCCTCGACCACGCCGCGCCCGGCGCGCTCCATCAGCTCCAGGCCCGTGACCTGACCACTGGCAATTGCCGCCTGTTCAATGGCCCGCATCTGCGTGGCGGTCAGAAGTTCGGTCATGCGCCGGCACGCCTTTTCACAAATCGCCCACACATCAGGCGCATTGCACAAATTTTAGGCGACACGCCCGGATTCCCGGCGCGAAACCCGCCCCTGCAACCCTGTCACATTGTCGGCCCTTCGGGGAAGTGGTCAGAGGGGCAAAGACGAGGAACGGGGGAGTCGGCCCATGAAGAAGATCGAGGCGATCATCAAGCCTTTCAAGCTGGATGAGGTGAAAGAGGCCCTGCAAGAGGCCGGCATCCAGGGCCTGACCGTGACCGAGATCAAGGGCTTCGGCCGCCAGAAGGGCCACACCGAACTGTATCGCGGCGCCGAATATGTCGTCGACTTCCTGCCCAAGGTGAAGATCGAGGTCGTGCTGACCGATGACATGGTCGACCAGGCGGTCGAGGCCATCGTCGGCGCCGCCCGCACCGACAAGATCGGCGACGGCAAGATTTTCGTCACCCCCGTCGAACAGGCCATCCGCATCCGCACAGGCGAAACCGGCGACGACGCCGTCTGACCTTCTGGCCCCTGATTTTCGTCGAAAATCAGGTTCCCCCGCAAGACACCGGACCGCAGGGCCCGAAACGAAACCCAAACCGAAAGGCAGCATGATGAGCGCAGTTGCGAAAGCTCTGAAACTGATCAAGGACGAAGAGATCGAATATGTCGACGTCCGCTTCACCGACCCCAAGGGCAAGCTCCAGCATGTCACGCTGGTCTCCGACCTGGTGGATGAGGATTTCTTCGAGGAAGGCTTCATGTTCGACGGCTCGTCGATCGCGGGCTGGAAGTCGATCGACCAGTCCGACATGAAGCTGATGCCCGATGCGGCCTCGGTCTATATCGACCCGTTCTACGCCGAGAA
>DAIOGH010000033.1:0-44183 GCA_036745335.1 Paracoccaceae bacterium | reverse complement strand
CGGCCGGTTCGGCGTGACGGCGGAATATCTGAACGCCTGCGAGGAGCTGGAGATCAAGGTCGCGCAAGGGGCGAAACCCGGCGAGGGCGGGCAATTGCCCGGCATGAAGGTGACGGAACTGATCGCCCGGCTGCGGCATTCGACCAAGGGCGTGACGCTGATCAGCCCGCCGCCGCACCATGACATCTATTCCATCGAAGACCTTGCCCAGCTGATCTATGACCTGAAGCAGATCAACCCGCGCGCCAAGGTCACGGTGAAGCTGGTATCCTCGTCCGGCGTCGGCACCATTGCGGCGGGTGTGGCCAAGGCCAAGGCGGATGTGATCCTTGTCAGCGGCCACAATGGCGGGACGGGGGCCAGTCCCGGCACGTCCATCAAATATGCAGGCCTGCCGTGGGAGATGGGTCTGACCGAGGCGCATCAGGTGCTGGCGATGAACAACCTGCGCGAGCGGGTGACGTTGCGCACCGATGGCGGGTTGCGCACGGGCCGCGACATCGTCATGGCGGCGATGATGGGGGCCGAGGAATACGGTATCGGCACCGCCGCGCTGATCGCCATGGGCTGCATCATGGTGCGGCAGTGCCAGTCGAACACCTGCCCGGTGGGCGTCTGCACGCAGGACCCGGCGCTGCGGGCCAAGTTCACCGGCACGGCGGACAAGGTGGTGAACCTGATCACCTTCTATGCCCAGGAGGTGCGCGAGATCCTGGCGCAGATCGGGGCGCGGTCGCTGGACGAGATCATCGGGCGGGCGGATCTGCTGACGCAGGTCAGCCGGGGTCATGCCGATCTGGATGACCTTGACCTGAACCCGCTTCTGATCAGCGTCGATGGGTCGAAGTCGATCACCTATGACCGGTCGAAACCGCGCAATGCGGTGCCCGACACGCTGGACGCAGAAATCATCCGCGACGGCAGCCGGTTCTTCGAGGATGGCGAGAAGATGCAGCTTTCCTATGCGGTGCGGAACACCCTTCGCACCATCGGGACGCGCGCCAGCAGCCATATCGTCAAGAAATTCGGGATGCGGAACGGGTTACAGCCCGATCATCTGACAGTGAAGTTGACCGGAAGCTGCGGACAATCCCTGGGGGCCTTTGCTGTCAACGGGCTGAAGATCGAGGTGATGGGCGATGCCAATGATTATGTCGGCAAGGGCCTGTCGGGCGGCACCATCGTGGTGCGGCCGCAGATGGCCAGCCCGTTGAAGGCGGAAGACAACACCATCATCGGCAATACGGTGCTGTATGGGGCGACCGACGGATTCCTGTTTGCCAGCGGCAAGGCGGGAGAGCGGTTCGCGGTGCGGAATTCGGGGGCCAGGGTGGTGATCGAAGGCTGCGGGTCGAACGGCTGCGAATACATGACCGGCGGCGTGGCGGTGATCCTTGGCCGGATCGGCGCCAATTTCGGCGCCGGGATGACGGGCGGCATGGCCTATGTCTATGATCCCGATGGCATGGCCGAGGATTTCGTGAACCTCGAATCGTTGCTGACCTGTGGCGTCGGCCATCCGCATTGGGAAGCGCAGCTGAAGGGGCTGATCGAACGCCACGCGGCGGAAACCGGATCGCGCATCGCGGCGCGCATCCTGTCGGACTGGACGGCGGAGCGGGCGAATTTCCTGCAGATCTGCCCGAAGGAAATGGTGCCGCATCTGGCGCATCCCCTGTCGGACGAACCGGCCCGCGTGCCGGCGGAATGAGCAAAGGGCCCCTGCGGGGGCCTTCTTCTGTGGTTGACCGGGGCCACGGCTTCAGGCCAATTGCGCGCCATGGCCGAGACCCCGGAAAAGAAGCCGCGCACCCGCAAGGCAAAGGTGCCGCCGCCGCGCCCGTCGCTGAAGCGGCGGATTCTGCGGTGGGCGGGTCGCATTCTGGGCGGCATCGCGGCGTTCTATGCGGCCCTGATCCTGTTGTTCAGCTTTCTGCCGCCGCCGATCAACCTGTATCAGCTGTCCGAATCCATCCGGCTGGGCGGGATCGAAAAGCAATGGGTGGCGATCGAGGACATCGCCCCGGTGATGCCCCGTGCCGTGGTGGCGGCCGAGGATGCGAATTTCTGCAACCACTGGGGGTTCGACATGGCGGCGATCCGGTCTGCCATTGCCGAGGGCAGCAATCGCGGGGCCTCGACCCTATCGCAGCAGGTGACGAAAAACGTGTTCCTGTGGCAGGGCCGCAGCTGGCTGCGCAAGGCGATGGAGGCCGGGCTGACCCCGGCTGTGGAGCTGGTCTGGACCAAGCGTCGCATCCTGGAGGTCTATCTGAATGTCGCCGAATTCGGCGAAGGCGTCTTCGGTGTGCAGGCGGCGGCGCAACATTATTTTGGCGTCGATGCGAAGGATCTGACGGATGTGCAGGCTGCCCGGCTGGCTGCGGTGCTGCCCGATCCGAAGGGGCGCAACCCGGCCAAGCCTTCGGACTTTGTGCGCAGGATGGCGCGACAGGCGCTGTCGGGGGCCGAGACGATCCGGGCCGACGGCAGATCCGCCTGTTTCGAGGGCTGACCGGGGGCCGGGGATTGCGCGGGGGCAAGCGCAGAGGCTAGGAAGGGGCAGACCAAGGATGCCACCGATGAACCGTCTGTATCACGTTCCGCTTTCGCCTTTTTGCCGCAAGGTCCGCCTGACGCTGGCCGAAAAGAAGATCGAGGTCGAACTGGTCGAGGAGCGATACTGGGAGCCGAGCCCCGATTTCCTGCGCCGCAATCCGGCCGGCAAGGTGCCGGTCCTGCGGATGGAAACGCGGACCTTCAGCGAAAGCCAGGCGATCTGCGAATATCTGGACGAGATCGTGCCCGCCCCGGCGCTGATGCCGCGCGATGCCGAGGGGCGCTATGAGGTGCGGCGGATCTGCGCCTGGTTCGATGACAAGTTTCATGACGAGGTGACATCGAAGCTGCTGTATGAGCGGGTGAACAAGAAGATCAGCGGCCAGGGCTATCCGGATTCGAAGAACGTCAAGACCGGGGCGACCCGGATCAAGTATCATCTGGACTATATGGCCTGGCTGCTGGATCAACGGCGCTGGCTGGCCGGAAATGACATGACGCTGGCCGATTTCACCGCTGCGGCGCATCTTTCGGCGCTGGATTACATCAGCGATGTCGACTGGAACCGGCATGCGGTGGTCAAGGACTGGTATGCCAAGATCAAGTCTCGGCCGTCGTTCCGGTCCCTGCTGGCCGATCAGGTGCCGGGATTTCCGCCGCCCCGGCATTATTCCAACCTGGATTTCTGAGTGCGGTTGCGGGCGCGCGGCCGGTTTTCGCAGATGCAGGATGACGGGGTAGGGACGGCGGCGAATCCGTGCTAGGGTGGGCATCCACCTTGGGAGGAGCGGACCATGACCAAACATCTGGCAGATCAGCGCAAGCCCTCGACCGGGGGGCGGGTGAAGCATTTCCTGCGGCTGGCCAAGACCGCGCGCGAGACCTGGCACCGCCCGCGCGGGCAGGCCGGCAAGTCGCGGCTGCTGCAATTCCTGCGGATCGAGCGCGGGCGCGAGGTCTGAGGATCGTCAGCCCGGCGGCCGGGCCGGTTTCAGCCGGTCGCGCAGGGCGGCGAGGATGTCGCGCAGATCGGTGATCTCGGCCAGGTCCAGCCCGGTCTTTGCCGTAAAGGCACGCGGGATGTCGGCGGCTTTGACGGCCAGCGCCTGCCCGGCGGGTGTCAGCGCGATCAGGACCTGACGTTCATCCTGCTGGCTGCGGCTGCGCGTGACCCAGCCGGCCGATTCCATGCGTTTCAAGAGCGGGGTCAGCGTGTTGGATTCCAGCCGCAGGTCGCGCCCCAGGGTGCCGACGCTCTGGTTGCCGTTGGCGGTCAATGCGCTGAGGACAAGATACTGGGGATAGGTCAGGCCCAGCGGGTCGAGCAGGGGCGCATAGGCGGCATGCATGGCATGGGCGGCGGAATGCAGCGCGAAACACAGCATGTCGGGTGGGGCAAGGGTCATGCGGCAAAGATATATCGCGCACGATTGATGCGCAAGCGATTGACTGTCGGGTGAGTCGTTGATATATCGTGCGCGATATAATCTTGAGCGATGGAGGTGCAAATGACTGTGGATGCAAAATACTGGACGGAAGCCAAGGCCACCGGCGGCGGCCGCAACGGCATTGCCGGGCTGGTGAACGGTCAGCTGACGGTAACGATGACCAGCCCCAAGGAACTGGGTGGCTCGGGTCTGGGGCACAACCCAGAAGAGCTGTTCGCCACCGGCTATGCCGCCTGCTATCTGGGGGCCATGCGCTTTGCCGCCGGGTCGGAAAAGCTGGGCACGGTGCCCGACAGTGCCACGGTGAATGCGCATGTCGGCATCGGGCCGCGCAGCGATGGCGGATTCGGGCTGAAGGTCAAGCTGGTGGTCAGCCTGCCGGGTCTTGACCGGGCCGTGGCGGAAAAGATCGTCGAACGCGGCCATTTCATCTGCCCCTATTCCAACGCGACCAAGGGGAATATCGAGGTTGTGACCGAACTGGCATGACTTGATACGGGGCCTTCGGCGCGACTAGGCTGCGGCCAGCGCACCGGAGGCCTCATGACCAACCCGCATTGGATTTATACCCAGACGATCAAGACCTTTGCGGCAGGGGCGGAACCCGCCTTTGAGGATCCCGCAGAGCTGGAGGCCAGCTGGGGCCGGGTCTGGGGCGTCGACAATGACGTGGGCCGCATCCGCGATGTCCTGATGCACCGACCGGGGCCGGAAATGGGTGTGGTCGACCCGGCCAAGCGGCTGGCCGAGATCGGGTCCTTCGGCGATCCGGCGGTGGGCTGGTATTTCCAGTCGGATACGCCGCCGGATGTGCCGTTGATGCAGGCCCAGCATGACGGATTCGTCGCGGCGCTGCGGGCCGAGGGGATCAACGTGCATTTCATGCAAGGCGAGGCGGGGAATCGGCTGAAGCAGGTCTATACCCGCGATCCGCTGATCATGGTGAAGGGCGGCGCCATCGTCTGCCGGATGGGCGCGCGCATCCGGCGGGGCGAGGAACTGGCGGTGACGCGGACGCTGGCGGGATTGGGGATACCGATCCTGCGCACGGTGAACGGCACCGGGATCATGGAAGGCGGCAGTTTCGGCTGGCTGAACGAGACGACCTGCGCCATCGGCGTCGGCGTGCGGGTGAACCGCGAAGGCGCGGCGCAGGTGGGCGAAGTGCTGGCCCGGCAGGGGGTGGAGCTGCTGGTGGTGGAACTGACCGGCTATGACATCCATTTGGATGTCAGCTTCCTGATGGTGGACCGCGATCTGGCGATCCTGAACCCGATGGGCCTGCCCTATTCGTTTCTTGAGGAACTGGGCCGCCGCGGAATCCGCTATATCGAGACCGATCCGGGCGATGATCCGTGGATCGTGAATTCGCTGGCGATAGCGCCGGGCAAGGTGCTGATGCCGGAAGGTGCCACGAACCGGACGCTGGACCGTCTGGCGGCGGCGGGGGTGAGTTGGGTAACGCTGCCCTATGCGGCGGTCCACAAGAACGGTGGGGGCCTGCATTGTTCGACGACGCCGTTGAGAAGGGACGGGGTGTAGGACACAGCCATTGACTTGCGCTGGCAGTGTATATACATTTGTATATAGACATAGGACGTGTCGCCACGCAAACCAATGATTTTGGGGGCATCATGTCCGAAGATATCGTGTTCGAATGGGACGAGGACAAACGGCGGAAGAATCTGGACAAGCACGGCATCGACTTTCTTGATGCAGCGCAGGTTTTTGTCGGCGATCCGCTGGTGTTGTCTTCGGATCATCAAGGCGAAGCGCGGTTTGTTGCGATTGGTCAGGTGAGAGGCATTTTCCTGGCTGTGATCTACACGATGCGCATGCAGAGGGTGCGGATCATTTCAGTGCGGAGAGCAAGACGGAATGAGCGCAGGACATATGACACGCATCTCTCTGGCAGAGGCCTTGAAGACCCGCAGTGAAACCGATTGGGGACGGCTTAAACGGGAAGCGCGTGCGGAGGTCGATCCCGTTGAGGAGGATGACTTTGACTGGGCGCGGGCTGAAGTGCTTCGGCGACCTGGGAAACATGCAGTGTCGCTTCGGATCGACGATGATCTGTTGACTTACTTCAAGGCAACCGGAAAGGGCTATCAGACCCGGATCAACGCGGTGCTGAGGGCTTTTGTCGAGGCCCAGAAGCGTCGGGATGACGCATCCGGGCCCAGCCGTTGATTTCTTGCGCCCGTTGGTCCCTTAGGCCCGGACCAGCTTTTCGTATTCCGTCGCTACGCGCCGGGTCAGATCGCCCACTTCGAACGTATAGTCGCCGATCTGGCCGACGGGCGTGACTTCGGCGGCGGTGCCGGTCAGCCAGCATTGTTCGAAATCCGCCAGTTCCTCGGGCATGATATGGCGTTCGTGGACCTTGATCTGCATGTCTTTCAGCATGCCGATCACGGTCTGCCGGGTGATGCCGTTCAGGATGCAGTCGGGATTTGGTGTATGCACTTCGCCATCCTTGACGAAGAAGATGTTGGCCCCCGTCGCCTCGGCCACATAGCCGCGGTAGTCGAAGAACAGCGCGTCCGAACAGCCCTTGGCCATGGCGGCATGTTTCGACATGGTGCAGATCATGTAGAGACCGGCGGCCTTGGCGGCGGTGGGGATGGTTTCGGGCGAGGGGCGTTTCCACTTGGCGATGTCGAGTTTCGCGCCCTTCATCTTGGCATCGCCGTAATAGGCGCCCCAGGACCAGCAGGCCACCGCCAGACGCACCGGATTGCCGATGGAGGCAACCCCCATTTCGTCCCCCGCACCGCGGAAGGCGACGGCGCGGACATAGGCGTCGGTCAGGCCGTTGGCCTTCAGCACGGCTTCCTTGGCGGCGTCGATCTCTTCGGCGGTGTAGGGGATCGGCATGTCCAGCAGGCGGCCGGATTCCAGCAGGCGCAGCGAATGTTCGTGGCTCTTGAAGATCTTGCCGTTGTAGCAGCGTTCGCCTTCGAATACCGACGAAGCGTAATGCAGGGCGTGGGTCAGGATGTGGACATTGGCTGAGCGCCAGTCCACCAGTTTGCCATCCATCCAGATGAACCCGTCGCGATCGTCATATCCAGCCATCTTCGGCCCTCCATTTCCGAATGTTGCGCCCGAAAGGTCCGAAGTGGACAGATTCTTGCGCGAAATCGTCGGTGTGTTACGGGTTGTGACTTGGAATGTCAACAAGGCTGACGTAAATTCGGCTTGAAGACGGAGGGTGGAATGGCCGAGCGTGCGGGTGGCGAGAACCTGCTTTTCCTGACGGACGAGCAGTTGCGCAAGGGAATCGAGGCGATGTTCTTCGCCTATCGCGGGTTCACGGCGGACCCGGACCGCATCTTGTCGGGGATGGACTATGGCCGCGCGCATCACCGGGCGGTGCATTTCATCCATCGCAGTCCGGGAACCACGGTATCGAACCTGCTGCTGATCCTGGGGGTGACGAAGCAGAGCCTGAACCGGGTGCTGCGCACGCTGATCGACGACGGGCTGGTGCGCAGCGAGAAGGGCCGGGTCGACGGGCGCGAGCGGCATCTGCATCTGACGGCCAAGGGGCAGGAGCTGGAGCGCGCGCTGTCGGATGCGCAGCGGGCGCGGATGCGGGCGGCCTATCGCGCGGCGGGGCCGCAGGCGGTGGCCGGCTTTCGGCAGGTGCTGGAGGCGATGATGGACCCCGAGATGCGCAATGCCTACAACCGCCTGAAGGAAGGTGGGACATGACCGATACGATGGCGCATCTGTTGGTGGTGGATGATGACGAACGCATCCGCGGCCTGTTGCAGAAATTCCTGATCCGCAATGACTTTCTTGTTACCGTGGCGCGGGATGCCGCGCAGGCGCGGCGCTTGCTGGCCGGGCTGGAGTTCGATCTGATCGTGCTGGACGTGATGATGCCGGGCGAGGACGGCATCAGCCTGACCCGCGACCTGCGGACCAGGATGCAGGTGCCGATCCTGCTGTTGACCGCCAAGGGCGAGGCCGCGAACCGGATCGAGGGGCTGGAGGCCGGGGCGGATGACTATCTGGTGAAACCGTTCGAGCCGAAGGAACTGCTGCTCAGGATCAACGCCATCCTGCGCCGGGTTCCACAGGTGCGGCCCGCGGATGCGGTGCCGAAGGTGCTGCATATGGGGGCGGTGCGCTATGACATGGACCGGGGCGAGCTGTGGCGCGGCGATGCGCTGGTACGACTGACCGCGACCGAAGCGGCGCTGATGCGGCTGTTTGCCGGGGCTCCGGGGGAGGCGATCAGCCGCGAGCGGCTGGTTGGCGATCTGGGGCGCGAGGATGTGGCGCAGGAACGTGCGGTGGACGTGCAGATCACCCGGCTGCGGCGCAAGATCGAGGAGGACCCGAAAAGCCCGCGCTATCTGCAGACCGTGCGGGGCGAGGGCTATATGCTGGCCCCGGACTGAGGGCCGCCGGCCGGGGCGCTTTGCCCCCCGGACCCCCCGAGGATATTTGAGGACAGATGAAAGCGGATGATCGTCTTTTCCCATGCTGACAGCGCCGGCCATGTCACGCCGCAGGGCCACCCCGAGCGGGTGGCGCGGTTGCAGGCGGTCGAGGCCGGGCTGACGGGACTGGCGGTCGAGCGGCGCGATTGCCCGATTGGCCTGCGCGAGGATGTGCTGCGCTGCCATCCTGCCGGGTATCACGATCAGGTGCTGGCGGCGGTGCCGACAGAGGGCTGGGTGCAGCTCGACGGCGATACCTTTCTGGCGCCGGGGTCCTATCGGGCGGCGATGCGCGCGGTGGGCGGGATCGGGGCGGCGGTGGATGCGGTCGTTGCCGATGGTGGTGCTGCCTTTGTCGCCGGGCGGCCGCCGGGGCATCATGCCGAGACCGCGCGGCCGATGGGGTTCTGCCTGTTCGGAACGGTGGCGATCGGGGCGAAGCGGGCGCTGGATCTGCATGGGCTGGGCCGGGTGGCGGTGGTGGATTTCGACGTGCATCACGGCAATGGCACGCAGGATCTGCTGTGGGACGAGGCGCGCTGCCTGTTCGCCAGCAGCCAGCAGATGCCGCTGTTTCCGGGCAGCGGGCGGCCCGAGGAGAAAGGCGCGCATGGGCAGGTGCTGAATGTGCCCCTGCGCAGCGACACCGATGGCGCGGCGATGCGGGCGGCCTATGAACGGCTGATCCTGCCTGCGGTGGCCGACTGGAAACCCGATCTGCTGCTGGTCAGTGCCGGGTTCGATGCCCATCGCGCCGATCCGTTGGCCGGGCTGGAGTGGGAGGCGGAGGATTACCGCTGGCTTGCGGCGCGGTTGTGGGAGGTGTCGGGCGGGCGGGTGGTATCCAGTCTGGAAGGCGGCTATGATCTGGCTGCCCTGACCGAAAGCGTCCGGGCCTATGTGGAAGAGATGGCGAGGCTTTCGGCATGACTGGCAAACCCCCGGCGGAAATGGCGTTCGAAGAGGCGATGGCGGCGCTGGAGGCCGTGGTCAGCCAGCTGGAACGCGGCGAGGTCAAGCTGGAGGAATCCATCGCGCTTTACGAACGCGGGGCCGCGCTGAAGGCACGCTGCGAGGTGCTGCTGGCCGATGCGCATGAAAAGGTGGAAAAGATCCGCCTTGCCGAAGGCCGCGTCGCGGGCACGGAGCCGGTGAGCGGGCTGTGAGCTTTCCCGACCGGCTGAAGGCGGATGCCGCGCTGGTGCAGGCGCGGCTGGATCAGGCGCTGGCGGGACTGGCCGATCAGCCGGTGGTGCATGCGATGCGCTATGCGGTGCAGGGCGGCAAAAGGCTGCGCGCCTTTCTGGTGCTGGAATCGGCGCGGATGCTGGGTGTGGCCGAGGCCCGCGCGCTGCCGGTGGCGGCGGCGGTCGAGGCGCTGCATGCCTATAGCCTGGTGCATGACGACCTGCCCGCGATGGATGACGACGATCTGCGGCGCGGCCAGCCGACCTGCCATGTGAAATGGGACGAGGCGACGGCGATCCTGGCCGGGGATGCCCTGCAAACGCTGGCCTTCGGGCTGTTGACCGATCCGGCCATCGGCGGGGCCGAGGTGCGGCTGGCGCTGGTGGCGGGGCTGGCAAAGGCCAGCGGGGCCGAGGGCATGGTGCTGGGGCAGGCGCTGGACATTGCGGCGGAGACCGCGGGGCGGCCGCTGACCCTGGCCGAGATCACCGATTTGCAGGTGGGAAAGACCGGGGCGCTGATCGGATTTTCAGCCACGGCGGGGGCGGTGCTGGCCGGGGCGGACCCGGCCCCGTTGCGCGCCTATGCCGCGGCGCTGGGGCTGGCGTTCCAGATCGCCGATGACATTCTGGATGTGACGGGCGATGCGGCGACAGCGGGCAAGCGGGTGGGCAAGGATCAGAAGGCGGGAAAGGCGACGTTCGTGTCACTTCTGGGCCTGCAAGGCGCGCGCGAACGGGCGGCGGCGCTGGTGTATCAGGCTGAGGCAGCGCTGCATCCCTATGGAGATTCTGCACGGAACTTGATCGCGGCGGCGCGTTTCTCTATTTCGCGCGACAGTTAGACAGGAGGGCACGATGCCCGACCAGCCACCGACCCGGCCGCTGACACCGATGCTTGATCGTGTGCGGCTGCCGTCCGACCTGAAGGCGCTGAGCGACCGCGAGTTGCGGCAGCTGGCCGATGAATTGCGGGCCGAGACGATTTCCGCCGTTTCGGTGACGGGGGGGCATCTGGGTGCGGGCCTGGGCGTGGTCGAACTGACCGTGGCGCTGCATGCGGTTTTCGACACGCCGCGCGACAAGCTGGTCTGGGACGTGGGCCACCAGTGCTATCCGCACAAGATATTGACCGGGCGGCGGGACCGTATCCGCACCCTGCGCAGCGAAGGCGGCCTGTCGGGTTTCACCAGGCGCAGCGAGTCGCCCTATGATCCGTTCGGCGCGGCGCATTCCAGCACGTCGATTTCCGCGGCGCTGGGCTTTGCGGTGGCGGCGGACCTGGGCGGCGATCCGGGCGATGCGATTGCGGTGATCGGCGACGGGTCGATGTCGGCGGGCATGGCCTTCGAGGCGATGAACAATGCCGGGCATCTGAAGCAGCGGATGTTCGTGATCCTGAACGACAATGAAATGTCGATCGCGCCGCCGGTGGGGGCGCTGTCCAGCTATCTGTCGCGGCTTTATGCCGAGGCGCCGATGCAGGATCTGAAGCAGGTGGCCAAGGGATTCGTCGGCCTGTTGCCGGAACCCTTCCAGGAAGGCGCGCGGCGGGCCAAGGAAATGCTGAAGGGCATGGCGATCGGCGGCACCTTGTTCGAGGCGCTGGGGTTCAGCTATGTCGGCCCGATCGACGGGCATGATCTGGACCAGTTGCTGCCGGTTCTGCGCACGGTGAAGGCGCGGGCCACCGGGCCGACGCTGATCCATGTGCTGACGACGAAGGGCAAGGGCTATGCCCCGGCCGAGAATTCGGCCGACCGAGGCCATGCGCGGGCCAAGTTCGATGTGGTGACGGGCGAGCAGAAGAAGACGCCGTCGAATGCGCCCAGCTATACCAAGGTCTTTGCCGAGAGCCTGATCCAGGAGGCCGAGCGCGATGACAGGATCGTCGGGGTGACGGCGGCGATGCCGGACGGCACCGGGCTGGACCTGTTCGGCGCGCGGTTTCCCCGGCGGATGTTCGATGTGGGCATTGCCGAGCAGCATGCCGTCACCTTTTCGGCGGCGCTTGCGGCCGGCGGGATGAAGCCGTTCTGCGCCATCTATTCCACCTTCCTGCAACGCGGTTACGATCAGGTCGTGCATGACGTGGCGATCCAGCGCTTGGCCGTACGGTTCGCCATCGACCGCGCCGGGCTGGTCGGGGCGGACGGGGCAACGCATGCCGGATCGTTCGACATCGGATTCCTGGCCAATCTGCCGGGCATGGTGGTGATGGCGGCGGCAGATGAGGCCGAGTTGCGGCATATGGTGGCCACGGCGGCGGCGCATGCGGATGGCCCCATCGCGTTCCGCTATCCGCGCGGCGAAGGCTGTGGAGTCGAGATGCCCGCGCGCGGCGTGCCGCTGGAGATCGGCAAGGGCCGGGTGATGAAAGAAGGCTCTGACGTGGCGCTTTTGTCTTTTGGCACCCGTCTGGCCGAGGTGTTGAAGGCCGCCGAGGCGCTGGCTGCGCGGGGCATGGCGCCGACCGTGGCCGATGCCCGCTTTGCCAAGCCGCTGGACCGCGATCTGATCCTGCGGCTGGCGCGGGATCATCGGGTGCTGATCACGATCGAGGAAGGGGCCGTAGGCGGCTTTGGCAGCCATGTCGCGCAATTGCTGGCGGATGAGGGCGTGTTCGACCGCGGCCTGAGGTTCCGCAGCATGGTGCTGCCCGACATCTTCATCGACCAGGCCAGCCCCGAGGCGATGTATCGCGTCGCCGGAATGGATGCCGCGCAGATCGAGGCCAAGGTGCTGGAGGTGCTGGGCGTTTCGATG
Source organism: Paracoccaceae bacterium (assembly GCA_036745335.1). Taxonomy (GTDB): domain Bacteria; phylum Pseudomonadota; class Alphaproteobacteria; order Rhodobacterales; family Rhodobacteraceae; genus Pseudogemmobacter. The sequence continues at coordinate 31,769 of DAIOGH010000033.1, read as the reverse complement.
GTGGGACGGCGGGCCTGAGACAAATTCCTTGAGGAAGGAATTTGGCAAAAATCTTTGAAGATTTTTGTGCTACGGCAGCAGCCGGTCAAGCGCCGACCAATCGTCGACCTCCAGCCGCACCACCAGAACCAGCACTTTCGGCCGAAACCAGGCGGGCAGGCGGGCGGCGTCCTTTTCGGTTGTCACCAGTTGGGCACCGCTGGTCTGCGCCTCATGCTCCAGCCGCCGCAGCAGGGCATCGGCAAAGGGCTCGTGATCCGACAGGGCCAGGGTGCGGACCAGGACGGCACCTTCGCCTTTCAGGGTGGCAAAGAACTTTTCCGGGTGGCCGATGCCGGCAAAGGCAATGACGCGCTCTCCCTGCCAGTCCATCCCCATTTGCAGCGGTCGAAGCTGCCCGGTCAGATGCGGAATGCGGATGGCATGGTCCCAGGTGGCGGAAAACAGGCTCTGTGCCTGCGGATTTCCGATCGACAGCAAGGCGCTGGCGCGGGCCAGGCCGGTGGCGACGGGTTCGCGCAGCGGACCCGCGGGCAGGCAGCGGCCATTGCCGAAACCCCGTTCGGCATCGACCACCACCAGAGACATATCCTTGTGGACCGAGGGGTTCTGAAACCCGTCGTCCAGCAGGATGACCTCTGCCCCCGCCGCTTCGGCGGCACGCACCCCGGCCGCCCGGTCACGGGAAATCCAGGTCGGGGCGAAGGCCGACAGCAGCAGCGGCTCATCCCCGGTCTGTGCGGCGCTGTGCCGGGCCGGATCCACCCGCAGCGGGCCGGGCAGGGTGCCGCCATGGCCCCGGCTGACGATGTGAACGGCTTTCCCGCGTGCCTGAAGCCGCTGCGCGAGGGCAATGGCGGTGGGGGTCTTGCCGGTGCCGCCCGAATTCAGATTGCCGATGCAGATCACGGGAATGCGGGCGCGATAACCCGGCCCGCGCGCAAGCCTGCGCGCCGTGGCGGCGGCGTAAAGGCGGCCCAGCGGGGCCAGCAGGCGGGCCATCAAGGCGGGGCGGTCGGGCGGGGAGAACCAGAAACCGGGCGCGCGCATCAGGCTTCTCCATCCAGAATGCCGCGCAGACGGGCCATCAGCGCCTCGGTCGCCTCGGCCCCGTCAGTGGCCACGGTCCAGGCGGCCTGGGCCAGGCGTGCGGTCCGGTCGGGGGCCAGAAGATCGCCCAGAGATTCGGCCAGATCCTGCGCCGAGGCAACGGCGCGCGCAGCCCTGGCGGCACCCAGCCTGCCAAAGGCCGCGCCATGCGCCCCGGCGCGCGGGCCATGCAGGATGGCCGAACCCAGCGCCGCCGCCTCCATCGGATCGCGCAGGGTGCCGGGGCCAGAGAGACTGCCGCCGAGAAAGGTGATCGGGGCCAGCCGATACCAGAGGCCGAGTTCGGCAATATTGTCGACCAGGAACAGTTCGGTCTGGGCTTCGGGCTCTTCCTCGCGGGCCCGATGCGCCACGGCCCAGCCTTCGGACTCGGCGCGGGCGGCAAGGGGTTCGGCCCGGTCGGGCGTTTCGGGCAACAGGATCAGCAGCAGCCGATGCGCCTGCCGCAGGGCCGCGCGATGGGCGGTGAAGACCGCCTCTTCCTCGGCCGCGTGAAGTGAGACGGCAAACCAGACCGGGCGGGTGGCGAAGATGGCCGCCAGCGCCGAGCGTTCGGCCTCGATGCAGCCCAGGGCGCTGGACGGTTCTTCCAGCCGGCCGGTGACGGCCACCGCCGCAGGTGCCGCCCCGGCCCGGCGAAAGGCGCGGGCCGCGGATTCGTCCATCGTGCCGATCCAGCGGAAGGGGGCCAGTGCCCCCCGGATCACGCCCGGAAACCAGCCGTCCCGATCCCTTGGCAGGCGGGGCGCGCGGGCATCGGCCATCAGCAGCGGCAGGTGGCGGGCATCGGCCTCGCGGATCAGGGCGGGGCGCAACTCGCCCCCGGCAAACAGGCCAAGATCGGGGCGCCAATGGTCCAGAAAGGCGCGGGCTTCGGCAGCGGAATCGGGCGGAGGCGGCTGGATCAGTGCGCCCGGCTGGTCGGGCAGCGGGTCAGGGCAGGTGATCAGGCTGTTCACCGCGTCTTCGGCCCAAAGCCGGTGCGCAAGCTCACGCAGGCCCCGCGCCGAAGCCGCATCAGGCGCGTGCAGCCAGACCAGCGGGCCGGACGAGCGCGGCGGGCGCGGCACATCCTTGCCGGCCTCGCGCCGATGGCCCAGGCCGTAGAGCGTGAGGCCGAGTTTCAGCGCCATGCGTCCGGCCCGGTTCTCAGCCCAGTTCTTCGGTCGGAGAGCCGGGCCTGGCCTCGTCGCGCAGCCGGTGGATATGGGCGATGAAATAGCGCATGTGGGCATTGTCCACGGTGCGCTGCGCCTCGGCCTTCCAGGCGCGATAGGCGGTGTCATAGTCGGGGAACATCCCGACCAGATGGATCTGCGACACGTCGCGGAAGACGTTCTTCTGCGGATCGACAAGCTCTCCGCCAAAGACAAGATGCAGGCGTTGGGTCATTTTGGCCTCGGGTGGTTCCGGTCTGACGCAAACTATCCCGAAGAGGGGCGGGACGAAAGGTGCTGCGTTGCGGCGGGACTTCCGCCTTGTCAGAGACTGCCTTGGCTGCGGCGCATGGCAAGATGGTGAAGGAATCGCTGCAAGGCGGCGTGACGCTGGCGGGCCAGGATGACGGCTTGGGCGGGCGCAATGGCGGTAAAGATCATTCCGTCACCCGGCCGCAACTGCGCAAGGCCGTCGGTGTCATCATCCAGCACGGTGGCAATCTTGGGATAGCCCCCGGTGGTCTGGTGATCGGCCATCAGGATCGTCGGAACGCCGTCGCCCGCCACCTGGATCGCGCCACGGGTGATGGCCTGAGAGGGGATACCCAACGCCGCCTGCGGTGCAAGCGAGGGGCCGGACAGGCGCAGGCCCATGCGGTCGAAGGCGGCGGTCATGCGAAAGGGTGCGGACAACAGGGAGTGCATCGTTTCGGGCGCGAAAAGGCTGTCCTGCGGGCCAAGGGTAACATGCAGCCGATGCCGGGGCCGCGCCCAGACCGGGCAGGGGATCGGGGCTTCGGGCACGATCCGGGGTGTGACGATCTCTATGATCTGCCCTGAGGTCAGGGCACCGCCACCCAGGCCGCTGCTGCCATGGGTAGAGGCTGATTTCAGCCATGTTCGGCACTGAATATGCCCGGAAATCGCGATGCAGCACCAGCTTCCCCAAGGGCCGGGACGCAGGGTCAGCCTGTCGTCTTTGTGCAGTGTAAGGGTCAGCCACGATGCCAGCGGCCGGCCATTGCGGGCCACGACGAAGCCGCCGCCCGCGATGGCCAGGGACACCGGACCAGCACGGCAAAGCACCGTCACCCCGCCGGGAGAGACCTCGACCCCGGTCTGTCCGGGCGGATTGCCAAGTGCGGCATTGGCGATGGCCAGGGCCTTGCGGTCCATGGGACCGGAGGCCGGAACGCCGAAGCGCATCAGCCGGGGGCGGCCTGCGTCCTGAAAGGTGACATGCGGCCCGGCCTGCAGAATCTCCAGCCGGGCAGTCATGGGGAGGCCCGGAAGCGAAGATGGTCGCCGACGGCAAATGCAAAGGGCTGCGCCGGGTCTCTGGTCAGGATTTTCGCCTGTGTAGAGCCGATTCTCCACCATCCGGTCGGCATGGTCAGCGTGGTGATCAGGCACATGCCGCCGGCGATGATGACGGTGCCTGCGGGCACATTGCGGACGGGGGCAGGCTTGCGATCCAGATGCAGCGCCTGCGGCAGGCCCGAGAGATAGGCATAGCCGGGGGCAAAGCCATACATGGCAACCTGATAGCGGCCAGCCTGATGCTGCACGGCCACCTGCTGCGGTGTCAGCCCCGTGAGATCGGCCACCTGATCCAGATCGGCCCCGTCGTAGATCACCGGAATATCGTGGGTTCTGGGCGTGAAATCCGTCTCTGTTATTGCGGAAAGCAGCATTGTCAGGTGTTGCTCAACGGCATCGTGATCGCTGATCAGCGGGTCGAAGGCGACCAGAAGGGTGACAAAGGCCGGGACGGATTCGACAAATCCGGGAAAGGGCTGCGCCGCAAGGGCAGCATCAAGGCCAAGAACGGTGCGATGGGCGGCCGGGTCCAGTGCTGTGGCGAATTCCACCAGAACGGCCCGGTCGGCTACGGGATGGAAATGCGGTGTCATGGCAGAAAGGCTGCGATCCGCAGGCCGCGGTCGGTCAGGCCACGGCGTAGCGTGGCGGCCATGGCAACGGCCTGCGGGCTGTCGCCATGAACGCAGACCGACTGCGCCTGCAGGGCGATCGGGTCGCCGTCGATCACCGGCATCAGGCCGGTCTCAAGGAAGGAAACCAGCCTTTGCAGAGCCTGATCCGGCTCATGGATCATCGCCTGCGGGTGGTTGCGGGGAACAAGACGGCCGCTGGCCAGATAGGCCCGGTCGGCAAAGATCTCGGCACAGGTCGGGATGCCCGCCGCTTCTCCTGCCGCCTGAAGTTCTGTGCCGGATATGGCCAGAAGTGCCAGCCCGGCGGCGGCCGTGGCGGTCGCAATGGCATCGGCCACGTCCCGCCGGTCGGCGGCAAGATTGGCCAGCGCGCCATGCGCCTTCACATAGGCCACGCGCGTCCCGCACAGCGAGGCCACGCCTTGCAGGGCCCCGATCTGCGCCGCCACCATGGCCGTGATCGCAGCAGGTGTCATCGGCACCACGATGCGGCCGAAATTCGCGCGGTCCGGGTATCCGGGATGCGCCCCGATCACGGTGCCGTTGGCCTGCGCCTGCCGCAATGTTGCAAGCATCAGATCGGGGTCCGAGGCATGGCCACCGCAGGCGACATTCGCCGATGTGACCAGTGCCAGCATCGCGGCATCGTCGCCGATGCCTTCGCCAAGGTCTGCATTCAGGTCGATCTGCCGGGCTGTCATGCGGTCTCCTTTGCGCAATGGATCATGCCGCGCGGGTCAGGGCAACGGGACTTGCGAATGCAGGCCGCAAGGGTCAGACTGTTGCGCAATTGAGCCAAGGCCCCCGACGGGCCATGTAAGGGGAGTTTAGGGATGGATTTTCAGGACCTGATCGGCGGCAATGCAGTCGCCCTGGCCATTGCCGCATTTGTCATTCTTTGCATCTTTCTGGGCGTCCGTATCGTGCCGCAAAGCGAAAAGCATGTGGTGGAGCGGTTCGGACGGCTGCGTTCTGTCCTGGGGCCGGGGATCAACTTCGTGGTGCCGTTCCTGGACCGGATTGCGCACAAGGTTTCGGTGCTGGAGCGCCAGCTGCCGACCGCCAGCCAGGACGCGATCACGGCCGACAACGTGCTGGTGAAGGTGGAAACAAGTGTCTTTTACCGTGTCACAGAGCCGGAAAAGACCGTCTACCGCATCCGGGACGTGGACGGTGCGATTGCGACAACGGTTGCCGGGATCGTCCGGTCCGAAATCGGCAAGCTGGAACTGGATCAGGTGCAGTCGAACCGGGCGCAGCTGATCGAGCGGGTGCGCGAACAGGTGACGGCGATGGTCGATGACTGGGGCGTCGAGGTGACGCGGGCCGAGATTCTGGATGTGAACCTGGACGAGGCGACCCGCGCCGCCATGTTGCAGCAGCTGAACGCCGAACGGGCGCGGCGGGCGCAGGTGATGGAGGCCGAGGGCAAGAAGCGGTCGGTCGAACTGGCGGCAGATGCCGAGTTGTATGCCGCCGAACAGCAGGCCAAGGCCAAGCGGGTGACGGCGGATGCCGAGGCCTATGCCACCGGGGTGATCGCCGAGACGATCAAGGAAAGCGGGCTGGAGGCGGCACAGTATCAGGTGGCGCTGAAGCAGGTGGAGGCCATGCAGGCCATCGCCGTCGGACAGGGCAAGCAGACCATCCTTGTTCCGGCCAACATGCTGGAAGCGTTTGGCGATGCATTCAAGATGTTGAAAGGACGGGTGTAAATGCCGGAGCAGATCTGGACAGTCTGGTGGGCCTGGGTGGTTCTGGGCTTCCTTCTGGGCATTCTTGAGGTGCTGGCACCGGGCTATATCTTCCTGGGCTTTGCGATCGGCGCTGTTCTGACGGGGGTCGTGGCCGGGCTGGGGCTGACGGTGTCGCTGCCTTTGCTGCTGCTGGTCTTCGCCGTTGCCTCGGTTGTGGCATGGCTGGTGCTGCGCCGGGTGATGGGGGTGCGGGACAATCAGGTGAAGATCTGGAATCGCGACATCAATGACGGGCCCTGAACGGGGCCTTGAATTCACCGGTGCAAAGGCGGCCCTGCTGTGCAGTGGCCGCCTTTTGACATATCAGCGCGATGATCGGCCCGGTTTGCGCTGGGCGGAACTGTGGGACCTGCCGGGCGGCGGCCGCGAGGGCGGCGAAACGCCGGAACAGTGCCTGCTGCGCGAGCTTGCGGAAGAGTTCGGCCTGCACTTGACCGCCGAGAGGCTGACCTATCGCCGGATCTGGCCCGCGATGGCGGGTGGCGCGCTGCCGGGTGTTTTCTTTGCCGGAACCCTGACCGAAGCCGAGATTGCCGCGATACGGTTCGGTGAGGAAGGGCAGCGTTGGGGGATGATGCAGGTGGCGGACTATCTGGCGCATCCGCTGGCCATTCCGGCTCTGTGCCAGCGGATTTCGGCTGTTCCGGGGCTTATCCCAACCCGTTGACCATGGCCGCAAGGGCGGCGCGGTTGTCGACCTGCAGCTTTTGATAGATCGACTGGGTCTGGTTCCTGACCGTGGCCGGGGCAAGGCCAAGGTGGCGGGCCACCTCCTTGGCGCTTTTCCCGACCGCCAGTTCGCGCGCCACTTCGCGTTCGCGGTTGGTCAGCAGATCGAACCGCCGCAACCGGCGCAGGGTGATCCGGCGAAGACCCATGCCCTGAAAGCGCGGGGCAGCTTCGACCGTCACCACAAGATCGCGGTCGGGCAGGATATGGGTGCCTGGGGTCCCGATCAGCCGGACCAGCTGTTCGGGCAGGTGATCGCCGGTCCAGCGTGGCCAGATGTCGCCGAAGCGTTCGCGCAGGGCGGGCAGGCCCAGAAGGCCGATCCCGGTTTCCGAGGCGAGGATCGACACCGATCCTGGGGCGGTGGTCCGGCCCGGCTCGCAGGCCGACAGCTTCATCGCGGCGGACAGCTGGTCCACGGCGCATTGCAGGAAATCGCGCTCGGCATCGGTCCACTGCGTCGCCCTTGCGCCGACCCGATAGGAGGAGATGTAGAAGCTGGCGTAATCGCCGTAATGGCCGTTCATCGCGGTGGTGATCCGGCGCAGGCCATAGCGGTCGGCCAGGCTGGTCATGCCGTCGTTCTGGCGGCGCTGGGCGCGGTCGTAGATCGCGGTTTCGCCGGGGTTTTCGATCATGTAGCGGGCCAGCAGATCCTGTTCCGACATGGTCTTCCAGTAGTCATGGAAACCGTCGGGCAGGTTCACCGTGGCATTGGCATAGACCTCTACCCCTTCGGGTCGCAGCGTCGCCCAGCCATACCAGGCCGCATCGAAACCCACGGTGCGCGACAACTCGTCCACCGCCCAACGCGCAAGGCTTTCCGCATCCTCATCCAGGCTGCGGTGCTGCATCTCGGTCACGAACCGAGAGAAACTGGCGATGTCTGGCCGCATCCCCCTCCTGCAGACCACGCTAGCGCCAGAGCTTTTCGTCGCCGGTGTATTGGTGCCCTGGCAGCGGGCCGTCCGTAAGAAAAGCATTCAACACGTTCCGCATGATTCGGGCCACGTTGTTTTCGCCCCCCTTGCAGGGCAGCGCCTGCGACCAGGCGATCGAGCCGACGGCGAAACAGGCCCCGTGCTGCGGCGTGGTGAACCAGATCATGTCGCCGCGCACCTGTGCATCCTGGGTGCCGCCGCGGCCGGGGAAGGCATAGGTCACTTCCTCGCTGACCAGCGGATAATTGTCGGAATGGTTCGAGGTCGAGGCGACCAGCAACGTATGCGGCGGGGTGCCAAGGCCGAGTTCATAGCGATCCAGCTCGATTCCCCCGGCACCGCCTGCGGCGAGGCCGAAGTCGCCGATCAGTTCTTCATCGCCGATGCCGTCGAAGATCCAGGCCGCGCGCTTGTGGAACGAATCCGGCATCCGTTCGAACGGCTGGCTTTCGTCCATGCCTTCGGCGGTGAAGCCAAGTCCGACGATCTTTTGCGGGGCGCGGCCGCGCGACCGCCACAGCCCGGATTTCTGCCCGGTGGAGGTGAGATAGCCTTCGCCGGGTTCGGCCTGCCAGGCGCGGCTGCCGGTGTCCAGCTTGCGCACTTCAATGCAATGCGGCTCGTCCTCACGGGTGCCCGTGACCCAATAGTATCCGTTGCCGCCCAGATACATCACGCGCCCGCCCTGCCGCAGATAGGCTTCGGTCGCGTCCATCATCTCTTCGGAGTAATATTCCGGGTGGGTGCCGTTCATCACTGCCTTGTAGGGGGCAAGGCAGGCCAGCCCTTCGGCATGTAGATCGTGGTCGGTGATCAGGTCCACCTCGTATCCGGCATGATCCAGCCACCAGATCAGCGACAGATCGGCGGGCAGCGCCCAGGGAAAGTTCATCGCGGGCAGGCGGTAGCGCGGGCGCAGGGTGATGATCGGGCGCCGCCAACTGGAATAGCAGCAGCCCGCGCCGTCGGAATGGTGATCATAGGTGGAAAGCCCGAATTCTTCGAGCTTCTTGTATTCCAGGTCCTCTTCGTTCAGCACCGGCGTATGCGCGGTGATCGCTTGTGCGATGGGGGCCTCATAGGACAGGTGTTCGTTGGCATAGGCCAGATAGGTGAAGGTCGGCAGCAAAAGCGCCAGCTTTGCCTTGGGCACCTTCGGCCGCACGATGAAGGGGATGGAATCGCCCGATCCGCCGCCGTCGATCCGCAGGCAATAGACGCCCGAGGGCAGGTCATCCGGCAGGGTCAGGCTGAAGGTCTTGTCCCACTGGCAATCGGTCATGGCGTCGTCGTGGTAATGCACCGCGCCAAAGGTTTCGGGGGCCAGCCGATAGCTGTCTTCGCCCCGCCAGTTGAAGCCGGTCATACCGCGCACCGGGCGGTTCACCCCCAGCATGGAAATGCCATGCGGCCCGATGTCGGGGATCGTGTCGTCCACACCTTTGGGGCCAAGGTTCTTGGACGGATCCCAATAGGCGACAAGACAATCCTGGACCGGCGTTTCGCCGCGCGAAAGCGTCTCTATTTCGGCTCTTTCCAGCGGGCGCGCGTAAACCCCGGCCCGGTCGATCTTGCCGTTGTAGAGAAACCCGCCGTGATGCCCGCGCACCGGATTTTCCGCCGTGGCTGCGGCCAGTTTGAAGCTGGCGTCCGTGCCGGTGGCGGCGGGGCGGTGGCGCAGGGTTTCCTTGATCCAGGCGTCGGGCTGGAAGGGGACGACGGTGGAGAAGCGGCTGTTCCAGGCGTTGACGCAGTTGATCAGGTGCAATTCAGCCTTGCCTGTCGCCCCGTCGAAACTGGCCGCGACGAAATACCAGCAGCGCGGCACAAGCGTGATCTCGGTGCGGATTTCGTCGACATGGGTGCCGTCGCCGATCCACAGCGCCACATGGCCATCGGGGTCGATGCCAAGGCCAAAGCCCCTGGACTGGTCGATGGCCCAGCGGCCCATGATCTGCTGGCGTTCGGCCTTGGGCGCGGTGGGGCCAGACATGCGCGAACAGGGTAAAGCTGGACAGCCCGTCCAGGTGCCCCTCGGGGTCGTCGGCGCGGGCAAAGCTGCCGACCTGGGTGAACTGCCGTTTCACCGCAATTTCGGTTGGCAGGGGCAGGTCCACCGCCCGTTCGACATAGCCCGGCCCTTCGGGGTTTTCATCGCCGTGCATGACCCGCACCAGACGCGGCGTCACCACATCGCGCCCCTCGACCGAGATCATGAAATCCACCGTCCCGCCCGCGCGGGCGCACAAGGGATCGGCATAGCCGAAGATGCGGGTATTCGTCATGTCAGCTTTCCATCAGGTCGTTCACGCGCAACAGGAAGACGGCGTGATAGGCCTCGTTGATGTCGGTATAGACCCGGTCGTCGACCAGCCGGGGCGGCGCACCCCGCACCCCGGAAAAGGCCACGATCTTGTAGGCGTGGAACTGGCCCGACTGGCGCAGGATGGCGTATTTGTCGGCCACCTCGCCGCGGCGGAAATGGTTCAGCACGCGGGACAGCCCGTCCGAGTGCTGGCCAAGGGGGCTGCGGCGATGTTCCTCGATCAGATCGGGCGTGATCAGCGCCTTCAGCCGGTCGCGCAGGCGTTTTTCAAAGCGGCGGTAATAGATCGCCTGCTTGTCGGCGATTTCGATGGCTTCCTCGGGCATGACCTCGCCCCCCTTTTCGGTGCGGCGCGCGCGCGCCTCGGATTGCTTGCGATGACGCCAGGCGCGGAACTGGTCGCGCGTCCCGGCAATACCGTTGTGGGTGAACAGCGTGACCGCCAGCATGATCGCGGCCACCAGAAGGATGCGCAGCGGGCCAAGGTCCAACAGGCCCTTGTCGATCAAGACGACGATGGCGGTGCCGATGGCCGCCCCTTCGGCCCGGCCCAGCCCGCCGATGACGATCATCGCAAACAGCAGCATCAGCTGGTCCAGACTGAACACGGCAGGCGAGATCGACCCGTAGAACTGTGCGTAGAAGGCACCGATCACCCCCAGCCCGGCCGAGGAGATCAGGAAGACATGCAGCCGCGCGCGGCGGTAGTCGATGCCGGTGGCTTCGGCAAAGGCCTCATCCTCGCGCGCGGTCTGGAGAAGCATCCCGAGACGTTCCGAATTGACGACGCGAAAGACCAGAAGCGCCAGTAGCATCAGCAGGAAAGCCCCGGCAAAGCCCAGCAGCAGGCCGGGCCGTTGCAGGAACCAGTCCTTCGGGATGAAGGACCCGACATTGTTGATGCTGCCGTTCATCGGGGTCAGCGGTTTCAGTTGCTGGACGAAAACCCGGCAGATTTCGGCGAAACCCATGGTCAAAAGAGCATAATAGAGACCATCCAGCCGGGTCGAGGGCAGGGCAAGAAAGCCGCCGACGATCAGCCCCGCCACTCCACCTGCGACGAACATCAGCGGCCATGGAAGGCCCAGATAGACGTTCAGCGCCGCGCTGGCATAGGCCCCGATCCCCACCACCGCCAGCGTGGCAAGGCTGAAGATGCCGGCGGTGCCGATGATCAGCGTCCACAGCACGTTGATCGCGGTGAAGATGCAGAAGATCGACACCACTGTCAGCGCCGAATTCGACAGGAACGGGGCCGAGACCACCAGCAGCACCAGTGCAATCGTCCACCACAGCGGCTTCTTGTCGGCCAGGAACCGTTCCTGTTGCAGCGTCTTCGGGTTCAGCCGCGACCGCCATTTCAGCAGGTGCCGCCGGGTGAAGGGCAGGCGACGGCGGTTCAGCGGCGTGTCGCCGGCTACCGGCAACATCAGCTCTCCGGGTCGCTGGCCAATCTGGAAGAAGCGTTTCTCCGTCATTTCCGGGCCTTGTCCAGCAGGCCGCCAAGGCCGCGCGGGCGGATGATCAGCACGATGATGATGAACAGGAAGGTGCCGAACAGCACATATCGTTGGCCAAGGAAGGGTATGGCGCCGATGATCGCCTCAAGGAAGCCGATGATGATGGCGCCGATGACCGCGCCTGGGACCGAGCCAAGCCCGCCCAGAAGCGCAATCGTCAGCCCCTTGATCAGAGGCATTGCGCCGGAGGTGGGCGAGACGAAGATGGTCTGGCTGAGCAGGATCGCCGCCAGCCCGGCCAGCGCCCCGGTCAGCATCGTGACCGGCAGCGCGGTCCAGCGTACCGAGATCCCCGACAGCACCGCCCCTTCGGGATTCTGCATCATCGCCCGGATCTCCAGCCCCTTGCGGCTGATCCGAAGCCACAGCAGCACCAGCCCGAGAATGGCAAAAGTGGCAAGAATAGTGCCGATCTGGTCATAGCGGGCCGAGATGCCAAGGAACTCAACCTTGCCGGTGCCGAAGATCTTTGGCAGGTTCTTCTGCCGCGGACCGAACCACCACAGCAGGATCTGCACGGAGGCCAGATTCAGCGCCAGCGTCACGATCAGGCTGCGGACCGGGAAGTTGGGCTTGTCATGGATCGGCAGGAAGGCCAGCAGGTAGATCAGCGCCCCCATCGCCGCCCCTGCCGCAGCGCCGGTGGACAGCGTCAGCCCGGCCATGGCGGCGGTGCCGGCAATGCCCTTGCCGAAGGCGGCCAGAAAGACCGGCTTTGCCGCCTCGGACATCGCCCAGGCGGCATAGCCCGCCACGGCGAAACTGGCACCATGCGCCATGTTGATCATGCCGATGGAAGACCACAGGAGGCTGATCCCGATCGCCATCAGCCCGTAGATCGCGGCCAGCGACAGCCCGTGGACAAGGGTGACAGGGATATCCATCAGTGCAGGCTCACATGGCCGACATCGCCGCGCAGGCGACCGGCGTGCATGCCGACCATCCGGTCGACCCGGCCCGACAGCAGGGCGACATTCTGTTCGGCAATCACCATGGCGCGGCCATCCTTGGGCAGGGAAAACAGTGCCTCGATCACGCTTGCGGAAATCTTGGGCGCAAGGCCGAGGCTGGGCTCGTCGATCAGGTATAGCCTGGCATCCACCATCAGCGCCCGGCCGACGCTGACCATCCGACGTTCGCCGCCGGACAGGCGTCCGACCAGCGCATGTTCCAGCTTGCGCAGCGGCGGGAAGATGTCGAAGACCATCTCGCGGCGCTTTCTGCGTTCCTTCCACGCCAGCGGCGTATAGGCCCCGCAATCCAGATGCTGTGCCACCGACAGGCCCGGAAAGATCGCATCCCCCTGCGGTGCCATCGCCAGCCCGGCCCGCACGATGCCCGGAGTCTTCCTTCCCGGCCCGGTGGACCGCGTTCCGCCGATCTCGGCCCCCATCAGCCGGATCGACCCGGATTGCCAGCCGACCAGCGAGGAAATCGCCCGGAACAGCGTGGTTTTGCCATGGCCGTTCAGGCCGACCAGGCCAACGCGTTCTCCTTCCGCCACGCGGAAGGAAATGTCGTGCAGCACCCGCAGCGGGCCGTAACCCGCCGTCAGTCCTTCGATTTCCAGCAGGTCAGCCCCGGATCTATCCATGAGCAGGCGCCTCGAAATAGGCTTCCAGAACGCGGGGATTGTCGAACACCTCGCGCGGGGTGCCGGTGACGATGACTTCGCCCATGTCCAGCACGACGGCGCGGTCAGCGATGGCGGACAGCAGCTCCAGCCGATGTTCGATCAGGATGGCGGCAATGTTATGTTCGTCGATCAGGTGGCGGATGATCAGATCCAGCTCGTCGATTTCCGAATTGATCAGGCCCGAGGCAGGTTCGTCCAGCAAGAGGACCGACGGCCCGCGCATCAGTAGACAGGCGAGCAGCAGCTTGCGGCGGTCGAACGTGTCCAGGGACCCTGCCACCCGGTCCCAGGGCTGGCGGAAATTGGCCATGTGGCAGGCCCATTCCGCATCCATCCGGGTCTTGTAGGGCCGGTAGGCATAACGGGCGGCCCGGAAGGTTTCGGCGATGGTCAGCGAAGACGGCACCACCGGGCTTTGATAGGTGCGCGCCAGCCCGGCCCGCGCCCGGTCATGCACCGCCATCCGGGTGATGTCCTGTCCCTTCAGGGTGACAGTGCCCGCGCTGGCCACATACCGCCCGCAGAGGATTTCGAACAAAGAGGTCTTGCCGGCGCCATTGGGGCCGACAAGACCCAGAACCTCTCCGGGGGAAACGGAGAGAGAGACATCCCGAAGGATGGTGCGGTTGCCGAAGGAAATACCGATCCCCCGGCAGCCGAAGATGGCTGCACCCTCCGCCATCGGCGGGGCTACATCCAGGGCGCGGGCCGCAGATCGGCCTGCTTGTGGGTGGGCGGAGAGATGATCGTATGCGCCCCGTCCTGCACCTGAAAGATCAGATGGGCCTGACCGGATTCGGGATCGTCGGTCATGTTGGGATAGCTGATCGGCGTCTGTTCTTCATTGGCGAATGTATAGGTGCCGCAGACGCCGCGATGGCTGATCGCCTTGATCGCTGCGCCAACGGCATCGAAGTCGCCCGGATCGACCGTGGCCCAGACCGAGGCAAGGATATGGATCGCGTCATAGCCCGATCCGGTATAGACCATGCCCATGGTGCCGGGGAATTTGGCCTGATAGGCCTCGCGGAAGGCCATGCCCTTTTCGTCGGCATAGACCCCGATGACCGATCCCCAGATGAAACCTTCGGCCGCATCCCCCGCCAGATCCAGGAATTCGGGTTGCGAGGGGCCGTATTGCAGATAGACTAGGCTGCCCGGCGTCGGATCTAGCACATAGGCCTGCGCGAAGCTGGCCAGTTCGGCCGCGACCCAGTGGTCGATCATGATCACGCCGCAATCGGCATCCTTCAGCGCCTGCACGATCGGCGTCCAGTCCTGCACCGGGAACTGGATATCTGTGATCGGCCCCTGCTCCCATTCGCCGCCCGATGCCGCAATCGCCGCCTGCGTCGCCTGGCTGATCACCTGCGTATAGCCGATCTGCTCCTGCACGATATGGACACGGTTGTTCTTCGGCACCCAGCCCGCGGCCTTAAGGTTCGACAGGAACTTGATAAAACCGGCGCCATACCAGGTCTCGGCCACGTCGATCTGGAAGATGTTGCGGTATTTTTCCTTGTTGGCCTTCACCAGATCAAGGCTGGCCTGGCTGGTGTTGCCGTGCAGATAGGGCACGCCCGTGCTGGCAGCCACATCCATCGCGGGCTGTGGGATGATGGCGAAAGAATGCGCCAGCGCCTGCACACCGCCTTCGACAAGGCTCTGGAACGCGGCAACCGTGCCTTCGGGGGTCAGCAGGTCGATGTCCACCACGCGGGTTTCCAGCGGGCGGCCGTTCACGCCCCCGGCGGCGTTGATCTCTTCGACCGCCATGGTGACGCCGTTCAGCCAGTCGGCCTGATCGGCCACCCCCACCGGGCCGGATTGCGCCGTGGGCACCCCGATCAGGATCGGGTCACTGGCAAAGGCGGGGGCCGAGATCGAGGCCACGGCAACCGTGGCGGCGGATGTCATCAGAAACTGACGGCGGGTCAGGGTCATGGGTCTCTCCCGTTGGCTGCGGCCCAGGTTTGCCCCGGTGCCCTTTGGTGATGGCTTTCCTGTCATGGGGCCAGTCGCGGCCCCGGCTGTAAATGATGCAAATGCACCATGCCTTATCCGGCCAGACCTGCGGCCTGCGCCTGAGCCTCCAGCCGCTTGCGCTGCCAGGCGATGAAATCGGCGGGCGGCTGCTGCGCGGTCAGGATGTCAAGGAACGGGTCCTGCACCGGGGTGCGATGGCCCGAGAACGTCTCGATCACCGCCAGCCCGCAGAAGGGGACATAGCCTTCGGCATAGCCGCCTTCATGCGCCGCCAGCAGGCGGCCGCCGCACAACTCATCCGCCAGCGCCTTGATCCGGCCAGCCATGGCGCGGAACGTTTCGGAATGGGCCAGCATCCGGGCCAGCGGATCGAAGGCATTGGCGTCAAGGCCGGAAGCGACGATTATGATCTGCGGCTTGAACGCCCGCAGGGCCGGGGCCACCAGCAGGTCGAAGGCATCCAGATAGGCCTGATGCCCGCCGCCCGGCAGCAGCGGCACATTCAGGTTGAAGCCCTCGCCCTTGCCGGTGCCGCGGGTTTCGGCGCGGCCCTGATCGGGTGGGAAGCAGTTTTCCTGATGCAGGCTGATGGTCAGCGTGTCGTCGCGGTCGATGAAACAGGCTTCGGTGCCGTTGCCATGATGCACGTCCCAATCCACCACGGCGGCGCGGATCGGGCCATGTTCGGCGCGCAAAGCCTCCAGCGCCAGCGGGATATTCGCCAGAAGGCAGAACCCCATCGAGGCATCGGGCAGGCAATGGTGCCCCGGCGGACGCGAGATGACATAGGCATTGTCGACCCGGCGATGGAACACGTCCGAAACCGCCTGCTTCACCAGCCCGGCCGACAGCGCCGCGATTTCAAAGCTGCCGGGGCCAAAGGGCGAATAGAACCCGGCATTGCCACCGCCCGCATCCGACAGCGCCTTGAACTTGTCCAGATAGTCGGGGGTGTGGATCCGCTCCATATCCGCCCGGCTGACCGGCTGCGCCTTGCGCCAATCCAGCTGCTCTCCCAGACCTGAAACTTCGACCAGGTTTTTCAGCCGCCGCTTGGTTTCCGGGCTTTCGGCATGGCCGGCGCCCGAGGGCGGCTGAAGATAGCCGCCGACCGGTGCGATGATCACATGCTCTCCCGTGGTGTGCCACAGGCAGCGTTCGTCGAAATAGAATCCCGTTGCCACGCGCATCCTCCCTGTCCTTTGTGGAAAGGGTCATCTGCAAGACAGCTTTGGTCCATAGTGCATTTGCACTAATCCCGGTGGCAACGGGAAAGGCGGGTGTGGCTGGGGCGTCGCTAAAGAACAGTCTCTGTCATGGCCAAATCCGGTGCTGGTCGGGTCAACCCCTTGCGGCAACCGAAGCCTGATAACGTTCCAGATCGCCGATCAGCGCCGCGGCTGTCGGCACCCCCGCCCGCGCGCAGAACTCCGCCCAGACGGCGGCGAAGGGCAGATCCTTCAGCTCTTCGGTCAGCATCAGCCGGGCGGTAAAGTCCAGCCGTTCCTCGGCCTGCTTCAGCCGGGCCTGCGGCAACAGCAGCGCGCGCAACAGCGCCTTTTGCATGTTGCGAACCCCGATCACCCAGGCGGCGGTGCGGCTGATCGTGGCGTCGAAATAGTCCAGCCCGATCCGCGTGCGTGGCAACAGGTTGGCGAAGACCAGTTCCTGCGCCATCGCCAGAATGTCGTCGTTCAGCAGGATCACATGGTCGCTGTCCCAGCGCATCGGTCGGCTGACGTGCAAGAGCAGGTCCTGCACCGACATGGCCACCGCGCTCAGCTTGTCCGCCAAGCTTTCGGTGGGGTGGAAATGGCCCATGTCCAGACAGAGCGCGATGTTCTTCAGCGCCGCATAGCCCAGATAGAATTCGTGGCTGCCGACGGTCATCGCCTCGACCCCGATGCCGAACAGCTTGGATTCCACGGCGTCCAGCAGGTGCGCGCGATCGTGATGCGGGGTCAGCATCCGGTCGAGCGAGGACCACAGCCGCTGCCGTGCCGCCATGCGGTCCACCGGAATATCCTTGGATCCGTCGGGCACCCAGATGTTGTTGACGCATTCGCCGCCCAGTTCGGCCCCGATCCGGGCGGCGATCTCGCGGCTGCGCAGCCCGTGTTCCACCCAGAAATCGCGGACGCCCGCATCCGGGTGCGACAGGGTCAGGTTGTCGTCCGCCTTGGCATGGCCAAAGAAGGTGGGGTTGAAATCCAGCCCCAGCCCCTTGGCCCGTGCCCAGTCCACCCAAGGGGAAAAATGGCGATATTCGAGACTGTCGCGGCCCGGAGATTCGTCGGTATCCAGATAGCAGGCATGCAGGTTCAGCCGGTGCTTGCCGGGGATGCGGGCGAAGGCAAAGTCCAGATCAGCGCGCAGTTCATCGGGGCTGCGGGCGCGGCCGGGATGGTTGCCGGTGGCCTGAATCCCGCCGCCGGAAGAGCCGGATTTCCTTTCGAACCCCACCACATCATCGCCCTGCCAGCAATGCACCGAGATGGCGATGCCGGACAGCGCCGCCATGGCGGCTTCGGTATCCACGTCCCATTCGGCAAAGCCCTCGCGGGCCAGATCATAGGTCTTGCTCACGGAACCCTCCCCCGGTTCTGGTCAGCGTGTGAAGGCTTCCTTGTTGCCGGCATCGACATTCAGGATGTTGCCCGTCGATTTCGCCGACAGGTCGCTGGCAAAGAAATGCACGCCCTCGGCAATATCTTCGGGCAGGACCGCGCGTTTCAGCAAGGATCGCTGGCGATACATTTCCTCCAGCCCCTCCTTGTCGGTCTTGTAGGTGCTGGCGCGCTGGTCCAGCCATTCGCCCGACCAGATCTTGCTGCCGCGCAGCACCGCATCGGGGTTCACCACATTGACGCGGATGCCGGCCTCGGCCCCTTCCAGCGCCAGACAGCGCGCCAGATGGATTTCGGCGGCCTTGGCGGTGCAATAGGCGCTGGCGTTCGGGCTGGCGGCAAGGCCGTTCTTCGAGGCGACGAAGACCACCGACCCGCCGATGCCCTGGGCGCGCAGCAGGCGGAACGCCTCGCGGCTGACCAGGAAATAGCCTGTCGACAGGATGTCGAGGTTCTTGTTCCACAGCGCCAGCGAGGTGTCTTCGACCGGGGCGGAGGAGGCGATTCCGGCGTTCGAGACCAGAATGTCGATGCCGCCGAATTCCACCGCCGCCTCGGCATAGGCGCGGATCACGTCCTCTTCCGAGGTGACGTTCATCTGCATCGACCGGATCACGTCCTTGCCGAACACCCGTGCCATGCCTGCCGCGACATCCGCCGCCGCGGTTCCGTCGATGTCGGCCAGCAGGACGCAGGCCCCGTCGGAAAGCAGCCTTTCCGCCGTTGCAGAGCCGATTCCGCCCGCGCCGCCTGTCACCAAAGCCACCCGCCCGGCCAGCGCCTTGGGCTTTGGCATCCGTTGCAGCTTGGCCTCTTCGAGCAGCCAGTATTCGATATCGAAGGCTTCCTGTTCGGGCAGGCCCTGATAGGTGGACACCGCCGAAGCGCCGCGCATCACGTTGATGGCGTTCACATAGAATTCGCCGGAAATCCGGGCGGTGGCCTTGTCCAGCGCAAAGGTGATCATGCCGACGCCCGGCACCAGCCAGACCACGGCATTCGGATCGCGCAGGGCGGGGCTGTCGGTGTGCTTGCAGCGATCGTAGTAGGCGGCGTAATCCGCGCGATAGTCTTCTGCGGCCTTGACCAGCCCGGCGAGGGTGGCATCCAGATCGGGCTTTGCCGGGTCGAAATCAACCACCAGAGGGCGGATCTTGGTGCGCAGGAAATGGTCGGGGCAGGAGGTGCCCAAGGGCGCCAGATCGGCGAATTGCCGTGAGGCGACGAAATCCAGCACGGTGGCCGAATCGTCGAAATGGCCGATTTTGTGACGATCCTTCGAGATCAGCCCCCGTATCACCGGCATCAGCCTGGCCGCAACGGCGCGGCGCTGATCGGCGGGCAGGGTCGGCACCTTGGCCCCGCCAAAGGCCGGTTTGCCTTCCGACTTCGCCGCCAGCCAATCCGCAGCGGTGTTGATGATCTCCAGCGTGGTCAGGTAGCAATCCCTGGCGTCGTCCGCCCAGGTGAAGAGGCCATGGCTTTCCAGCACCGCCCCGCGCATCTGCGGGTTTTCGGTCGCCAGTTTTTCCAACCATAGGCCCAGTTCGTAGCCCGGTTTCTTCCACGGTAGCCAGCCGATCTGGTCGCCGAAGATTTCTTTCGTCAGTTGCTTTGAATTGACCGAGGCGGCGATGGCGATGATTGCATCGGAATGGACGTGATCGACGTGTTTCTTCGGCACATAGGCGTGCAGCGGGGTGTCGATGCTGGCGGCGCGGGCGTTCAGGTTGAAGGTGCAGTGCGGCAGATAGCCGACCATCTCATCCTCATGCGCAAGGCCGCGATAGAGGCCCTTCAGCGCGTGCAGCTTGTCCATGTAGAGGGTCGAAAACCCGTCCAGCTTCATCGACCCGATGTCACCGCCCGATCCCTTGACCCACAGCACCTCGACCATCTGGCCGGACAGCGGATCGCGTTCCATCACCTTGGCGCTGGTGTTGCCGCCGCCGTAATTGGTAACACGCTTGTCGGACCCCAGCAGGTTTGACCGATAGAGCAGCTTCTGCGATTCGCTCATGCCATTGGCGCGGGCATCATCCCACAGGTTTTCCAGCCGGTTGCCGGTTTGGCTCATCGCATCCTCCCTGATCCGTTGCGGTGAATGTGCGCCGTTGCCGCCAAAAGTCAATCACTAACAATCAAAATCAATCATGCTGCGCCGCAGAATGAACATGAATGATCGAAAATGATTGACAGTGAGCGATTCGAATGGGAACGTCGGGGGTGGGAGGACGACATGCACGAAAGCGAACGGCACAGGATCATTCTGTCTGCGGTCGAGGGGCGGCCCGTGGTGACAGTGACCGATCTGGTCACGCTGACCGGCGCGTCCGAGGCGACGATCCGCCGCGACATCGCCGCGCTGCATGTCCAGAAAAAGTTGCGCCGGGTGCGCGGCGGCGCAGAATCCATCGCACCCCCCGGCTTTGTCGGCATCAATGCCCGTCCGTTCAGCGTGAACGAAGGCATCCGTCTGGCCGAGAAACGCGCCATCGCCCGCGCGGCGGTGGAGCTGGTGCAGGACGGCGAGGCGATCATCATCAACGGCGGCACCACCACCTTTCAGATGGTGCATCCGCTGACGGCAAAACGCTGTCAGGTCTTTACCAACAGTTTTCCGATTGCCGAACATCTGCTGAAACATTCGCGCAATACGGTGCTGTTGCCCGCAGGGGCGATCTACCGCGAACAGAACATCATCCTGTCGCCGTTCGATGAGGACGGCAGCCGCCATTTCTACGCGACCCGCATGTTCATGGGCTGCCGGGGTCTTGGGGCGCTGGGGCTGATGGAAGGCGATCCGCTGCTGGTGCAGGCGGAACAGAAGCTGATCGGGCAGGCCGAAGAACTGGTGGTGCTGGCCGACAGCACCAAATTCGCGGCGCGGTCAAGCCTGCTGCTGTGTCCGCTGCGGCAGATCCATACCGTGATCACCGATGAAGGGATCAGCGATCGCGATGCCGCCATGCTGGAGGCGGCCGAGGTCAGGCTGATCGTGGCGCGCCCCGGCGTTGCCGACAGGACGGAAGACCGCGCGGGCGAGGCCTGATGCGGAAGGAACGGCTCAGAGGGAGGAACACATGAGCATCTGGAAGAAGGCCCTTGCCACCGCTGCGGTTGCGACCGCGCTGATGGCGAATGCGGCGGTAGCCGAGAACGTGAAGATCGCCCTTGTCGTCAAGGCGCTGGGCATCGGCTTCTTCGAGGCTGCGCACAAGGGGGCCGAAGAGGCCGCCAAGGAACTGGGCGATGTGGAGATCATCTACACCGGCCCGACTGACACCACCGCCGAAGGCCAGATCGAGGTGATCAACAGCCTGATCGCGCAGGGGGTGGATGCCATCGCCATCTCGGCCAATGACCCCGACGCGGTTGCCCCGGCGCTGCAAAAGGCGATGGAGCGCGGCATCACGGTGATTTCCTGGGATTCAGGCGTGGCCAAGGAAGGCCGCCTGATGCACCTGAACCCGTCGTCTTCGGCGCTGATCGGCAACACGATCATCAAGCTGGCCGCCGATCAGCTGCCTGAAGGCGGCGATGTGGCGATCCTGTCGGCCACGGCCACCTCGACCAACCAGAACGTCTGGATCGAAGAGGCCAAGAAGGTGCTGCCGAACTATCCGGGCATCAACCTGGTCGCCACGGTCTATGGCGACGACCTGGCCGACAAGTCCTATCGTGAGGCGCAGGGCCTGATGGCGACCTACCCGAACCTGAAGGCGATCATCGCGCCGACGACCGTGGGCATCCTGGCTGCTTCGCAGGCCGTGACCGATGCCGGCAAGATCGGTGAAATCAACGTCACCGGGCTTGGCCTGCCGTCGGAAATGGCGGGCGCGGTGGAATCGGGCGCGACCAAATCCTTCGCGATCTGGAACCCGATCGACCTGGGCTATGCCGCGACGATGATTTCCTACAACCTGGCCAAGGGCAACGCCAAGGCCGAGCCGGGCGCCGAAATCGGCATGGGCCGGATGGGCAATGCCAAGCTGGACGACAACAACGAAGCCGCGATGTCGGACCCGTTCACCTATGACGCCTCGAACATCGCCGAATTCAAGTCGATCTTCTGAGTTTGCGGCCTGCGGCTGGCCCGGTGCCGCCCGCAGGCCCCTTTTGCCCGAGAGATGATGATGCAACCCGTCCTGCGCCTGCGCGGCATTTCCAAGTCATTTCCGGGCGTCAAGGCGCTGTCGGAGGTGCAGCTTGACCTTTACCCCGGTCAGGTGACGGCGCTGATCGGCGAGAACGGCGCGGGCAAATCTACTATCGTCAAGGTGCTGACCGGGATCTATCAGCCCGATGCCGGCGTGATCGAGATGGACGGCCGCCAGATGCATTTTCCCAGCGCGGATGCTGCCGCCAAGGCGGGCGTGACGGCGATCCATCAGGAAACCGTGCTGTTCGATGAATTGTCGGTGGCCGAGAACATCTGGCTGGGCCATGCGCCGCGCACCCGTTGGGGCCTGATCGACCTGGCGGCCATGCGCGACGGCGCGGCGCGGCTTCTGGACAGCATCGGTGCGAAGATCGACCCGAGGCAGAAGCTGGGCGATCTGGGCATCGCCTCGCGCCACATGGTTGCCATCGCGCGCGCGCTGTCGGTCGAGGCGCGGGTTGTGGTGCTTGATGAACCTACCGCCGCGCTGAGCCACAAGGAAATTCACGAGCTTTATGATCTGATCGAGACGCTGAAGGCGCAAGGCAAGGCGATCCTGTTCATCAGCCACAAGTTCGACGAGATCTTCCGCATTGCCGACCGCTATACCGTGTTCCGCGATGGCCAGTTCGTCGGCACCGGCCCGATGGCCGAGGTGACAGAAGGCCAACTGGTGCAAATGATGGTTGGCCGGTCGGTCGATCAGATCTTTCCGGCCCGCGCCCACAACATCGGCGCGCCGGTGCTGACGGTGACAGGCTACAGCCATCCGACGGAATTCGCCGATATCGGCTTTACCCTGCATCAGGGCGAAATCCTGGGCTTTTACGGCCTTGTCGGGGCTGGGCGGTCCGAGGTGATGCAATCGCTGTTCGGCATCACTGCTCCGTCGAAAGGGGCCTGCCGGATGGATGGCCAGGTGCGGGTGATCCGGTCCACCGCCGATGCGGTGGGCGCGGGCATCGTCTATGTGCCCGAAGATCGCGGCCGTCAGGGTGCGGTGCGGGGCCTGCCGATCTTTCAGAATGTCACCCTGCCATCGCTGGGCGCGGTCAGCCGGGGCGGTTTCCTGCGGATGGCACAGGAATTCGCGCTGGCGCGGGAGTATACGCAACGGCTGGACTTGCGGGCGGCGGCGCTGGATCAGGATCTGGGCCAGCTGTCGGGGGGCAACCAGCAAAAGGTGGTCATCGCCAAATGGCTGGCAACCAAGCCCCGCGTGATCATCCTGGACGAGCCGACCAAGGGCATCGACATCGGATCGAAGGCCGCCGTTCATGCCTTCATGGCGGAACTGGCGGCACAGGGGCTGGCGATCATCATGGTGTCGTCTGAAATCCCCGAGGTGCTGGGCATGTCGGACCGGGTGATCGTGATGCGCGAAGGCCGGATCGTCGATGAGGTGGCGGGCGAGAAGATGACCCCGGAAACCCTTGTCCGCGCGGCGGCCGGACTGGCGGAGGCAGCATGACCCTGTTGAAACACCGCGAGGCGCTGCTGGCGCTGGTCATCCTGCTGGCGCTGGCGGTGATCGCCGCGCGGTTCCCCGCCTTCGTGCGGCCCGCCAGCCTGGCCAATGTGTTCAACGACACGGCCCCGCTGATGTTGCTGGCCATCGGGCAGATGGTGGTGATCCTGACGAAGTGCATTGACCTGTCGGTGGCGGCCAATCTGGCGCTGAGCGGGATGATCGCGGCATTGATGAACGGTGCAGGCGTGCCGTTGCCGCTGATCCTGCTGTCGGTGGTGGGGCTTGGGGCTGTGCTGGGGCTTGTGAACGGACTTCTGGTCTGGCAGGCGGGCATCCCGTCCATCGTCGTCACGCTGGGCACGATGACGATCTATCGCGGCATGATCTTTCTGATCACCGAAGGCAAATGGGTGAATGCGCATCAGATGTCGGATGCGTTCAAGGCGCTGCCGCGTCATGTCTTTCTGGGCCTGCCGGTGATGGGCTGGGTCGCCATTGCCGCCATCGGGCTGTTCGCGGTCGTGCTGACCCGCACCCCGATCGGCCGGGCCTTCTATGCCGTGGGGGGCAATCCGCATGCCGCCGTCTATGCCGGGATCGACGTGGGCCGGACGCAGGCGATTGCCTTCGTGATCTCGGGCGCGCTGGCGGGGCTGACCGGATACCTGTGGGTCGCCCGCTATGCCGTGGCCTATGTCGACATCGCCGGCGGGTTCGAACTGGATGTGGTGGCCGCCTGCGTGATCGGCGGCATCGCCATCGCGGGCGGCGCGGGCAGCATCTGGGGGGCCGTGCTGGGCGCGCTGTTCCTGGGTGTCATCAAGAACGCCTTGCCGGTCGTCGGCATCTCGCCCTTCTGGCAGATGGCCATCTCGGGCAGCGCCATCGTTCTGGCCGTGGCCTTCAACGCCGCGCAATCGCGGCCGAAGGGGCGCATCATCCTGAAGGAGGCCGCCCAATGACCGCCACGCCACGGATGATTCCCGACCGGATGCATTCGCCGTTGACCCGCGCCCTGCGCAGCTGGGAGACAATTCTGGTGGTGGTGGCGATCTGCGTCTTCATTACCAACAGCCTGCTGTCGCCGCATTTCCTGAACGCCTGGAACCTGTCGGATGCCACGTTCAACTTTACCGAAAAGGCGCTGATCGCCTTTGCCATGGCGATGCTGATCATTGCGGGCGAAATTGATCTGTCGGTCGCCTCGATCATCGCGCTGTCTTCCACCGTCATGGGCCTTGTCATGTCTTCCGGCGCGGGTGTTCCCGTGATCGTGCTGGCGGGCATCGGCACCGGGCTGGTCTGCGGTGCCATCAACGGGCTTCTGGTCGCCCGCATGGGCCTGCCGTCGATCGTCGTCACCATCGGCACGATGAGCCTGTTTCGCGGTGTGGCCTATATCGTGCTGGGGGATCAGGCGTTCACCGGATACCCCAAGGAATTTGCCTTCTTCGGGCAGGGCTATGTGTGGTGGGTGATCTCGTTCGAGCTGGTGCTGTTTGCCGGTTTCGCCGTGGCCTTCTGGGCGCTGCTTCATCGCAGCACCTTTGGCCGTGCGGTCTATGCCATCGGCAACAACGCCACCGCCGCGCAATTCTCGGGCATCCGCGTGCAGCGCGTCCGCTTCATCCTGTTCCTGCTGACCGGGGTGATGAGCGGGATCGCCGCTGTCTGCCTGACCTCGCGCCTCGGATCGACCCGGCCGTCGATTGCAACCGGGTGGGAGCTGGAGGTCGTGACCATGGTCGTCCTTGGCGGCGTCAGCATCCTTGGCGGATCGGGGTCCATCCCCGGCGTGGTGCTGGCCGCCGTGATCATGGGCATGGTCACATTCGGCTTCGGTCTTTTGAACGTGCCGGGCATCGTGATGTCGATCTTCCTTGGCTTCCTGCTGATCGCCGTCATCGCCCTGCCGCGCCTGTTGCGGAGGAGATGATGCAGAAATATGCCTTCCGCATGCGCCTGCTGCCGGGGATGGAGACGGAATACAAACGCCGCCATGATGAAATCTGGCCGGACCTGGTGGGCCTTCTGAAACAGGCCGGGGTGCAGGATTATTCGATCCACCTTGACCGCGAAACCAACCTGCTGTTCGGCGTGCTGTGGCGGCGGGACGATCACGGCATGGCCGATCTGCCCAAACATCCGGTGATGCAGCGCTGGTGGGTCCACATGGCCGACATCATGGAGACTCATCCCGACAATGAGCCGGTTGCCGTGCCGCTGGCCACGCTGTTCCATATGGCCTGACCGATGCAGACTGTCGCCATCATCGACATCGGCAAGTCCAATGTGAAGCTGGCTCTGGTGGATCTGCTGCGCGGCGAGGAAATCGCCGTTGTGACGCAGCCCAATACGGTGCGCCCCGGCCCGCCGTGGCCGCATTTCGACACGCGGGCGCAATGGGCCTTCCTGACCGATGCATTGCGCCGGATGGCGCGGGATCACCGGGTCGACGGCATCGCCGTCACCACCCATGGGGCCTGTGCCGCGGTGCTGGCGGCGGACGGCGAACTGGTCGCGCCGGTGCTGGATTACGAACATGACGGACCCGATGCCCTGCGTGCAGAATATGAAGCGATCCGCCCGCCGTTTGCCGAAACCGGCAGCCCGGCGCTGTCACATGGCCTGAACCTTGGCGCGCAATTGCATTACATGCTGCGGCAGGATCCGGCGCTGGCCGACCGCATTGCCCATGTGGTGACTTGGCCGCAATACTGGGGGTTCCGGCTGACGGGGGAGCTGGCCTGCGATGTCTGTTCGCTGGGCGCGCATACCGATCTTTGGAACCTGCGATCGGGCACATGGTCGGCCCTGCCTGCCCGGCTGGGACTGGCGTCGCGCATCGCACCCGCCCGCAGGCCGGATGAGGTTCTGGGCCTGCTGACGCCCGCCTTGCAGAAGGATCTTGGCCTTGCGGCCGTTCCGGTGCTGGTCGGCATCCATGATTCCAACGCCTCGCTCTTGCCGCATCTGGGCCAGCGCAGCGCACCGTTTTCGGTGGTTTCAACCGGAACCTGGGTGATCTCGATGGCCATCGGCGGTGATCCGGTCACGCTGGACCCGGCGCGCGACACGCTGGTCAATGTGAATGCCTTTGGCCAGCCGGTGCCCTCGGCCCGGTTCATGGGCGGGCGGGAACATGACCAGATCCGCCAGGGTTCGGCCGATCCGGGGTCTGATGCGGATGCCGCACAGGTTCTGGCGCGGGCGGTGATGCTGTTGCCTGCCGTCGTTTCCGATTGCGGGCCGTTTCAGGGCAGAGCCCATCGCTGGATCGGCACAGCGGAAACCGACGGGCAACGCGCGGTGGCGCTGGGCTGGTATCTGGCGCTGGTAACGGCCGAGAGTCTGGCGGTGATCGGGGCGCAGGGGCCGAGCCTGATCGAAGGGCCGTTCTCGGCGAATCCCTGGTTTCTTCGGATGCTGGCCAGCGCGACCGGACGGCCGGTGATCCCTTCGCCGGGCCGGACCGGCACTGCTGTCGGCGCGGCGCGGCTGTTTCAGACGGCCACCCCTCTGCCCGAAGCTGACAAGACCGTCATCCTGCCTTCGGACCGGCTGGCCGGTTATGCGCGCGACTGGCGGTCCCGCTGCGCCGGGTAGGGCCGCGATCAACGAAGTTCCGCCGATGGGCCATGGATCACGGCGGTGCGCCTTGCCCCCTTGGCCCGGTTCTGATCCAGTCCCGGCAGGACGTTTCAGGAAAAGGCTGATCTTGCATGGCGCAGAATGAATTGCAGCCCCATTGGCCGGAACCGGCCGCCGCCGGGGCCCGGCGCAGTGTGCTGGCCGAAGACCTGGTGATCGAAGGGGATGTCACCTCCAGCGGCCCGATTGATCTTCAGGGCAAGGTTCTGGGATCGGTCCGCGCCCCTGCCGTGGTGGTCACGGCGACCGGAAATCTGGATGGCACCGTCACCTCGCTGGACCTGTCGGTCATCGGGGCGATCACGGGAAAGGCGGCTGCCAGCGCGGTGTCGCTTGCCGCCACGGCGATGGTTCAGGCCGATGTGACGCATGAGCGGATCGCAATCGAATCAGGCGCCCAGATCGAAGGACGCCTGATCCGCCGCCGTTGACAGGCGCGGTTGACACGGGCGCGGTGCCGTTCGGTTGCGTCAGGCCGACCGCAGAATGACCAGATTGTCTTCGACCGCGGCGGCGACTTCGGTGAAATGCGGTTTGCGGCGCGACGGATCTTCGCCCGACCGCACGATCACCAGTTCCGCCTCTTGCACCACGGCCGCCGCCTGAGCCGCCGCCTTTCTGGTCGCGGATTTCTTCACCGCGCGGACGGGCGGCATCCGTTTGGCGTTGGACTTGTAGCCTTCGCGCGGTTCGATCGCCGGTTCACTGGTATCAAGGTTGGCCTTAACGATGGCGTCCAGCTTGGCCTCGGCCCGCCGCATCGCCTTTTTGATCGGCGCATAATCGCCGGTGTCGGGCAGTTCATCCGCGACCCAGCCGTAATAGATGCGCAGACAGTCGATGCGGTAACGCGCTTCCATTTTCGTGGATCCGCAGGTGCCATTGGCCTTGTTCAGGATCGCCACCAGCCCCTTGGTGACACCGGTGTTGAGGCTGGACCCCTTGCTGCCCCTTCTTTTCCCGTTGTCGGGGGCCTCGTAACCTTCTTCGGTGCTTTGCGCCAACCAGATCAAAGCATCCGGCTGTGTCATCGGGTCGGCCCCGGCGTCGAGCATGGGATAGATGTCCGGTGTGGGCAGCAGCAAAACCTGTGCCGAGGCGGGGTTCGTCAGGGAAAAGGACAGCAGGACGGCAGGCAGGAACAGTTTCTTCATCTCAATTCTCCGCTTCAAAAATACCAAAGGCTGCAAGAACGGCACGCCGTGTTCCGGGGCCGTATGCCCCGTCCACCGCGCCGTCATATAACCTGTTCTGGGCAAGGATCGCCTGAAGCTCGGCCCAGGTCTCGCGTGGGAACCGGTCGGCATGATCAAGCAGGCCGTCCAGGGCGATTTCGCTGCCACCACGGAGCGCGCGATAAAGCAGGTTCGCCGCATCCTTGGGGCCAAGACCGGGTGCCTTGCCGTTGGCTGCGAAACTGGCGAGATTGAACATGGCTTCGGTGTGGCCCAGATCGGCAGCCTGCCGGAACAGGTCCAGCGCCTTGTCGCGGTCTTTCGGCATACCCATTTCGCCGGTGAAATAGAAATAGCCCATGTCGTTCACGGCACCGGGGATCCCTGCCGCCGCAGCCTCCTGATACAACACGATCGCGCGGTCTGGATCGGCCTCGACCCCCAGTCCCAGTTCATAGACCTTGGCCAGCCGGTATTTCGCATCGGCATCTCCGGCTTCAACTGCCTTGTCCAGCAGTGCCACGCCGCTGACCGGATCATAGGATTGGCTTTTGCGGTCCAGCTTTGCCAGCGCCAGCCCGACGATCGAGCGCGTATCCCCCGCATCGGCCAGCTGTTGCAGCCGTCCCTCATCCGCCTCGACGATGCGCGACCAGGCGGCGGCCAGATCCTCGACGCCCTGGCCATCGGCCCCGCCATTTCCGCCCGCCAGAAAGAACGGCTCGCCCGGCAATGAACCATAGGTGGCCGGTTCCTGGGCATTGCCGGTCGCGGCCAGAACATCGTCGCGCACCTGCCGGAACATCAGGCCGATCTCCAGCCCGTCCTGAACCATATTGTCGCGCAGGGCCACGTTGAACGGGCTGTTGTCGCCCGTTCCATCCAGCGCCACGGCACCGTCGCGGGCGGCAAAGGCGACCAGCGTGCCCCGTTCGGGCGAGGGGGCGGCAAGCCCGCCCTTGCCGGTGGTCAGGCCCTTGGCAACCTCGGGGTCGCGCAGGTCGATCACATCGGGGAACGGGTTGTCGCGGCAGGAATCGAGAATCAGGATGCCCATGCGCCGGGCACCGTCCAGGGCTGCCAGCATCTGATCCATGGTGACGGCGGCGGAAACGATGTCCTTGGCGGCGCGCACCTGCGCATCGACCGGGAACAGGAAGGTGGTGCCCTGCACCGAGACACCGTGCCCCGCATAGTAGATAAGCGCCTGATCCGCCGTTTCGGCCTTGAAGGCGAAATCGGTCAGGGCCTGAAGGGTCTGGTCGCGGTTGGTGTCGATCAGCACCTCGACGGCAAATCCCATGCCGTCCAGCGTGTCGGCCAGCGCCTGCGCATCATTGACGGTATTCTTCAGCCGCGGGATCGAACTGTATCCCGACATGCCGATGACCAGCGCAACCTTGTCGCTGGCCATCGTATCGGCCAGGGCGGGCGGCAGGTAGGACAACGCCACAAGAGGCAGGACAAGAAGAAAGCGAAGCATGAAAAGACCCGGAAAGGCAGACTGAAAAGACTATCCCCGCCATGTTACGCGCGCAGCGGCAGGACGGCAAAGGCATTTCCGTCAGGAATGCGTCAAACCGGCCCGTAATCGCGCGCACAGCTGCGTGAACGGCTGCAACTTTTGCCAGACCGGCAACGTATCGCGGGTAATCTGCCGCAAAGGAGACAATGATGACCCGTTCCTTCCGCCCCGATCTGCGCTGGTCCCCCGATCTGCGCTGGTCCGATGTGACCCCGAAACATCTTTTCCTGTCGCGCCGGGCGCTGTTGACAGGGGCGGCGGCGCTTGCGGCCGGTCCGGCGCTGGCGCGGATTCAGGCCGCCGCCAGCGCCTATTCGACCGATGAGACCCCGAATACGCTGGAAGACATCACCAGCTATAACAACTTCTACGAATTCGGCACCGGCAAGGGCGATCCGGCGGCCTATTCGGGGGATTTCGTGGCAGATCCCTGGGCGATCACCATCGACGGCATGGTCGACCGGCCGGGCAGCTATGATCTGGCCGATGTGCTGAAGGATCAGCCGTTGGAGGAACGAATCTACCGCCTGCGCTGTGTCGAGGCCTGGAGCATGGTGATCCCCTGGATCGGGTTCCAGCTTTCGGGCCTGCTGGACCGGGTGGGCGTGCAGGCGGGGGCGAAATATGTGGCGTTTGAAACCGTGGTCCGGCCCGAACAGATGCCGGGGCAGGGCAGCCGCTTCATCGACTGGCCCTATCGTGAAGGCCTGCGGCTGGACGAGGCGATGAATCCGCTGACGATTCTGGCGACCGGGCTTTATGGCGAGGCGCTGCCCAATCCGAACGGCGCGCCGATCCGGCTGGTGGTGCCGTGGAAATACGGGTTCAAGTCGATCAAGTCGATCGTGCGGATCACGCTGACGGACCGGATGCCGCCGACGACCTGGAACATGCTGCAACCGCAGGAATACGGGTTTTACGCCAATGTGAACCCCGAAGTGGATCATCCGCGCTGGAGCCAGGCCTCTGAGCGGCGGATCGGCACCGGGTTCTTCGCCGCCCGCGTCGATACGCAGAAATTCAACGGTTATGGCGAGCATGTCGCGCAGATGTATGCCGGTCAGGATCTGGCGGTGGATTACTGATGGGCCCGGTTCTTGACCGGCTCAGCCGTCAGGCCCGCCGCCTGCCCAGCTGGGTTGTCTATGGTGCCGGAGTCCTGCCTGTGGCCTGGTTGGTCTGGCTTGTGCTGTCGGGCGGGCTTGGCCCCGACCCCGCCAAGGTGATGGAGCGGAGCCTGGGCGAATGGGCCCTGCGGTTCCTGCTGGCGTCACTGGCGATCACGCCCTTGCGGCAATGGGGGCTGAACCTGCTGAAGTTCCGCCGGGCGCTGGGTCTGCTGGCGTTCTTCTATGCCGCGTTGCATCTGACGGTCTGGGTCTGGCCCGACATGGGGCTGCGCTGGGCGCAGATCTCGGCTGATCTGATCAAGCGTCCCTATATCCTGCTGGGCATGGCGGGGTTCCTCTGCCTGCTGCCGCTGGCGCTGACCTCGTCCAATGCGGCGATCCGGGCGATGGGCGCGCCGCGCTGGCGCCGCCTGCACCGGTTGGCCTATCCCGCGCTTGCGCTGGCCGTCGTGCATTTCGTCCTGCTCAGTCGGGTCTGGACCGTGGAACTGCTGATCTATGCCGCGCTGGCGGTGGGTCTGCTGGCCCTGAGGGTGCCGATTCCCGGACTTCAGACCGCCCGGCGGCGAATCTGAGCGCAAAGGCACGCCGGGACGGACAAGAAAGTTGCCCGCCCCGGCGACGATCGGGCAGAGAATTGCGCAAGCGGAGCTGTTTTCCAGGGAATTTTGACCGAACGAAAGATTTTTCGATCATCGTCACATTTTCCACTTGCGGCCCCCGGCGAGGCCCCCTAGATAGCCCCTCACCGAAGCGGAGACGCTGAGGGACCGGCCGGAAACGACCGGAAACTCCGAAGACAAGGCAAGCGTGGATACGCTGGGAAACCGGCGGATCTCATCTTTTTTGTCTGACGACGCTCTTTGACATTGATGTTTTATTGAAGGGATATGTGGGCGGTTTGGGCGCGA